>NZ_JBQFSB010000002.1:0-573551 GCF_056537725.1 Ruegeria sp. C11
CGAGATCTTTATTCTCGGCAAACCTCACAAGGCCAAAATCCTCGAAAAACCGCCGTTCGACCCAAAAGGCCAAAGATTGCGCGACGTTAAGCAAGAGATGGAGAGTTTCAGCTAAGCTGAAACTCATTTGTGCAGATACGCAGAAGCCAATTTCTGAACTGGGTGACCGCGCGAGTTCCGTCGGCACGGTGAGATGTCAAAAGGTAATATGCGTTGCCCGTCGGCAAGCTAAACTCAAGCGGCGCAACAAGATGACCTTTGCGCCGACCTTCCTCGCCAAATGGGCGCCGATCCATCGCCCAGCCCAGCCCGATCTGGGCCGCTTGTAAGGCGTTGGAACGATTATCCATCTCGGCGACAGGTTTCCACGAGGATTCACTCAGACCGATGGCTGAAAACCAGAGATCCCACTCATTGACGTGATGGCGGCTTCGGATCAGGGGTTCCGATGGCATTTCCTCGGGTTGCGGAACCGAACCGCGCGCTTCCAGATATTCTGATGCACAGACCGGCTGGATCACTTCATCGAACAGTTTGATGCAACGCGGCTCTTGTGGCGGTTTATCTGAAAAAACAATGGCCATGTCGATATCACTGCCGCTGAGCGAGATTTCTTCGGGCATGGTGACGATTTTGACTGTGAGGTTGGGGGCAAATTCTCGCAGTAACGGCAGTTTTGGGATAAGCCACATGTTAGCCAGCGACTGGTACATATGCACCGAGACCACCTGCTTGGTCTTGTCATCGGTATGACGGGCAAAAGCGGCGTCCAGAGTATCAAGTGCCTGACGAACGGGTTCGTAGATCGCTTTGCCTTCTTCGGTCAATTCCGCAGTATGATTGGCACCCCGATGCAAAAGCGTTGCACCAACAAATGCTTCAAGTGATCGTATCTGGTGACTCACGGCGGATGCTGTGATGTTCAGCTCCTGCGCGGCCTCAACGTTGCGGCCCAATCGAACGACGGCCTCAAACGCGCGGACAGCTGCAAATGGCGGGATTTTGCGTGACATCTGTCTCTCCGGAGCCGGTTATTGCGCAGAGATTAATGCAATCCTGCTGCCTGTCCCAGACCTTTCCTTTCAAGGGCTTGCCGTGCACAGATCGAAAAGGTGTCGTAATTCGGACGCGCTCAACTGGTCGAAGCCAGACGACAGGTCACCGATTTCCTTGGCCCGCGCGGAACCCAAAACGGGGTCGGCCAGCATATGGAATTTATTTGTGATCTGGCTGTCGGTCAGTGCCATATCCGTGTCTCCGCGGGGTGTGCGGGGCTTATCTTCGATCCGCTGACCGTCCTGTAGGATAATCGTCACCTGCGCCCAGCGTTTGTCGGTGCTGATGCGGGTCATTTCCGGATCATCAATCAACCTGATGGACCGGCTTACACGCAGGATGTCCGGATCGCGCAACGCCTCGGTGCTCAGTTCGTTGACCCCAACCTGGCCGCGCACGATCATCGCCGCCACGGGGAATGCGATGGCATAGGCGAACTCGTCCTGATTTTGCGGCTCGTGCCCGGCAAGCCGGGTTGCATAGTGGAAGGTGCGGATTTCGATGCTGTCCACCTGCTCGTGGGTGAACCCATGTTTCTGCATCATGTCATGCACGGAATCGAGCGACGGGTGCGCCCAACGGCAACAGGGATAAGCCTTGTAATGCGTGTGATCGACCAGCCGCCACCCGGTGCCCAGATCGGACCAGAACTCAGCACCGTCTTCCCCTTCGCATGTCACGGCCGGAGCGCCGGTGAACCCTTCGATTGCCAGATAGGCGGCCGTCACCCCGGACGGAGCGCCCCAGCCGACACCGTCACGCACCATGGTTGGATGGTCGATGCAGCGCATCATCTGGCTGCGGGGGCCATGATATTCTCCAATCCCGGCGGCCTGACGAATCTGTTCTGCACCACCGCCCAGCAATTTTGCCCCTGCGGCGGCAACACCCACGGCAGTCCAGGCTCCGGATGTGTGGTAGTCGGCACAAGTTGCGTGTTGGACCAGTCCGGCGCGATACGAGATTTCGTAGGCAGCGGCGAGGATTTCTGCAAAGCGCCTGCCGTCCAGCCCATCTGCGTTGGCCTGCGCCATTGCGATCATGGCGGGGAAAATGGCCGAACCAGCATGGCCCTTGCAGGGCGTCGTGCCGTCATGGGCGTCAATGCTGTCGACGGTGAATGCTCCGGCCATGGCCGCCCCGACAGGGCTGACTGCACGACCATCCATCAGCATCTTCGCCGATCCGGTTGTTCCCGTTCCGAATACCATCGGCGCGACCCGGCGGGCGATACCTGACAATTCTGTGGTGGCCCCGACAGCGGCAACGCCCATCGTGTCTACGAAGGACCGGCGAAGGGTCCACAGGGCGGCCTCGGGCAGATCGTCATAGGTCAGGTCTGCTGCGAAGCGATCAAATCTCTGTACCATCAGTTCAACATCTCCACGGCGGATTTCATGCGGTTCAGGCCTTCTGTTATGTTCTGCTCGGACGTCGCGACGGACATGCGAAAGAACGGATCGCATGAAAAGCCGGGTCCGGGTACCACAACGGCACCATGTTCCAGAAAATAGGCCGCCAGGTTGGTCGAGCTTGTCAATACCTTGCCCTCAGGCGTCTTACGGCCAAGCAAGGCACCGCAATCCGGCATCAGATAAAACGCGCCACCCGGGGGTTGCGTTCGCAAACCATCGATCTTGGCCAGCCCCTCCAGCGCAAGATCGCGGCGGCGCTGATAGGTGGCGCACCAGTCCTTCAGGAAGTCCTGCGGGCCGGTAAGTGCCGCCACAGTGGCCGCCTGACTGATCGAGCATGGCCCGCCATTGGTTTGGCTGAACAGGCTGCGGATACCGCTGGTCCACCAATCTGGCCCGCCTGCAAAACCTATACGCCAGCCGGTCATCGCATAGGCTTTCGACACCCCGTTCACGGTAAGTATCCGGGGTTGCAAATCTGGGGCGACGGCGGCCAGCGTCGCAAATTCGGCACCATCGAAAATGATATGTTCGTACAGATCGTCTGAAATGACGTTGACCCCGGGATGCTGCCGCAGCACATCTGCCAGCGCCCGCAGTTCAGCTGCTGAATAAACCGCTCCGGTTGGATTGGACGGCGAGCAGATCATCAGCAACCGCGTCCGTGGCGTGATGGAAGCCTTCAGCTTATCCGGTGTCAGCTTGAAGCCATCATTGGCTGTATCAACCAGCGCAGGTGCCCCGCCGACCGCCTGCACCATACCCAGATGCGACGCCCAGAGTGGCACCGGCAGGATCATCTCGTCCCCGGGATTCAGCACCGCCTGAATGGCGGTCGCCAGCAATGGCTTGGCACCAGAACAGACGATGATTTCCGACGATGTGAAGGCCAACCCGTTATCACGGCTGAACTTTTCGATCACGGCCGCCTTGACGGCTCCATTCCCGTCAGTCGGGGTATAGCGTGTATCGCCCGCGCGGATGGCCGCGATCCCGGCTTCACAGATATGGGCAGGCGTGTCGAAATCTGGCTCGCCTACGGAAAAGTCGATCAGGTCGGCCCCGGCCTGTCGCATCTCGAAGGCCTTGTTAAAAACACCGATGATCGGCGACGCGGGCAGGGCATCAACCAGATGGGACAGCATCAGGACGCCTCCGCCAGACCACTCAGTGTCAGATTGGGGCCAAGACTGTCCGGCCCGACCAGCACATGAATGACCGCGGCCTTGCCCGATGCCATTGCGCGTTCCAGTGCAGGGGCAAATTCGGCGGTGGTTTCAACCCGTTCGCCGTGCGCGCCATAGCCTTGCGCCACCACAGCGAAATCCGGATTTGTCAGCGACGTGCCTGAGATGCGTCCGGGGTGCTTGCGTTCCTGGTTGGTGCGAATGGTGCCGTACATACCGTTGTCGATTACAATGAAAATCGGGTCGAGTCCGTATTGAACCGCTGTCGCCAACTCCTGCCCGTTCATCAGAAAATCGCCATCCCCGGCCACATAGACGGCAGGCGCATAGGGCCGCGCAACTTTGGCAGCCACCGCCGCCGGAACCCCCATGCCCATGGCGCCCGAGATTGGGGCCAGCGCACCCAGAAACTGGCGATAGTCGAAGTGGATATTGGGCCAGTCGGCGGCGTTGCCTGCACCGGTGGTCATCGTGGTTTCATGCGGCAGGGTGGTGTTCAGCACACGCATCACCTCAGCCATATCGACCGGTCCGCGTTGGACGGGCAGTGCTCGCATTGCCTCGTAATCCGTACGCGCGCTGGCGGGTGAATGGCGCCTGGCGACCGGCAGCAACGCCAGAGACTTTGCCGCCTCGTTCGGATCGGCCAGAATGGGAAGATCGGCCTGATAGAGCCGCCCTAAATCCTCAGCCCCTGGCAGGATGTGGACAAGCCTGCAATCCGGCTGCGGAGATCGGATAAGGCTGAATTTCAATGTGGTTCCATCATTCAGGCGCGCACCCAACGCGATCACCAGATCGGCGGATTTGGCATATTCATTGGGCATCGGATTGCCGCCAAAACCCAGATTCCCGATGAAATTGGGATGGTCATGGGGGAACAACCCCTGACGACGGAATCCTACGGCAACCGGCAGGCCATGATCCTCGGCAAAACGTATGGCGGCGGCTTGCCCATCTTCGGTCCAACAGGTTCCACCCAGCAGCAACAGCGGGCGTTCGGCATTAGCCAAAAGCCCGGCCACCTGTTCCAGATCGGCAGGTGTAGGTGCAGGAGGGGTCAGCTTGACCTGTGGCAGATCGGCGGCATCGGTTAGTTCGGCCAGCATATCCTCGGGCAGGGCCAGCGCCACTGGGCCGGGCCGTCCCGAAAGGGCGGTGCGGAAGGCACGGTTTACATATTCCGGTATACGTGCGGGATCGTCGATCTCGGCCACCCATTTCACCATGTGACCGAGGAACCGGCGGTAATCGACCTCCTGAAAGGCTTCCTTGTCGCGATGGGCGCGCGGGATCTGTCCGATCAGCAGAATCAGTGGGGTCGAGCCCTGCTGCGCCGTATGCACCCCGATTGAGGCGTTTGTCACGCCGGGTCCGCGTGTCACGAAGCACACGCCCGGCTTGCCGGTGGCGTCCGAATAGGCTGCCGCCATGAATGCGGCGCCACCCTCCTGCCGGGTGGAATAATATTTCATTGTGTTCGAGCAATCGTGCAGCGCATCAAGCGCCGCCAAATAGCTTTCACCGGGGACGCCAAAAATCGCATCGACGCCGTTCACCCGCAACATGTCGATCAGAATCTGTCCGCCTGTCCGCATCGCGATTACTCCTCTGTCAGAGCTCTTATTTTCCAGTCGGATCGAACGACTGAAACTGAATTTTTCACACCGGGGTTGAGGGGAATTCACCCGGATATCGGTACCGTCCATTGAAACAATGCGCCACAGGGCCGGTCATCTCGGCCACGTTGTCTGAACGGACCCGGATCGCCACGGTCCCGGCTGGCATGTGGACCTGCATCTTATCCCGGTCGGTCCGTCCGGACAGCCGTGCCGCCTGCACCGCGGCACAGGCCCCCGATCCGCAGG
This sequence comes from Ruegeria sp. C11, assembly GCF_056537725.1. NCBI lineage: Bacteria > Pseudomonadati > Pseudomonadota > Alphaproteobacteria > Rhodobacterales > Roseobacteraceae > Ruegeria > Ruegeria sp. C11. The sequence goes on from NZ_JBQFSB010000002.1 coordinate 5,527, forward strand.
CGGTGGTCACAACGCCAGGTCGCTCATAGACCGATAATCGCATGTCCGAAGGCGACAACATCTCGGCAACGCCAACATTCACGCCCTGGCCGAAAAGAGGGTCTGCCATGATTGCTGGGGCCAGCTTGGGCAGGTCGATGGAGTCCAGATCATTTGTGAAGAACACCGCGTGCGGATTGCCAATGGCAAGACCCACGGGAGATTGCAGGGACCCGTTCCCAACCGGCAGGGCCATCATATCCTGCGGGCCCGACAGGGGCATCTCCTGCCAGTTCTGCGTCAACATTCCCATTTCCACCTGCACTAATTGATCCCCGCATCGCCGCGCATGCAACGGCCCGACGGGTGTTTCCAGAACAATTGCGTCAGCGTCAGCCTCTTCAAGCAAAAACCAGGCCACACAGCGGGTAGCGTTGCCACAGGCCTGCACCTCGGTTCCATCAATGTTGTAAATCCGCATGAACGCTGCTGCGTGCGGGTGGCCCGAGGGCTCCAGAACAACCAGTTCATCCGCCCCGATCCCCACTTTGGGGTCGCAAACCCAGATCACCTCATCCGGTGTCGGACAGTATGGGGCAGTGCGGGCATCCACGATCACGAAGTGATTGCGAAGCCCCTGCATCTTGATGAAGTCAGGCATCGGCTTAGTGTTGCAGGATCTGGCTAAGGAACAGTTTGGTCCGCTCGCTTTGGGGGGTTTCGAAGAAACTGACGGGATCATTTTCCTCGATAATCTGACCTTCATCCATGAAGATCACCCGGTCCGCCACGGCCTTGGCAAACCCCATCTCGTGGGTCACACACACCATGGTCATTCCGTCGCGCGCCAGACTGACCATTGTATCCAGAACTTCGGACACCATTTCGGGGTCCAGCGCCGAGGTTGGTTCGTCAAACAGCATCACCTTAGGGTTCATGCAAAGTGAGCGCGCGATTGCCACGCGCTGTTGCTGCCCCCCCGATAGCTGTCCGGGATACTTTTCAGCCTGTTCCGGAATGCGGACCCGTTCGAGGTACTTCATCGCAGTCTTGCGCGCCTCGGCCTCCGGCACACCGCGCACCCACATGGGAGCAGCCATCAGGTTTTGCAGAACAGTCAGGTGAGGGAACAGATTAAAGTGCTGGAACACCATACCCACTTCCATCCGAACCTTGTCGATATCTTTCATTTTCTGGTGAAGATGCATCCCATCGACGATGATCTCGCCTTCCTGATGGGCCTCTAGCCAGTTGAGTGTGCGGATCATCGTGGATTTACCGGAACCGGACGGGCCGCACACAACGATCTTGTCGCCCTTGTTGACGACAAAGTTGATATTACGCAGCGCATGATATTGGCCATACCACTTGTTGACGCCGCGCATTTCGATGATTGGTTCTGCCATGACGCGGCCTCCTCAGTGGCTCTTAGTGCGGAAGTGACGCTCGATCCGGCCCTGGATAAGTTCAAGGCACATGGACAGCATCCAGTAGATGATGGCGGCGGTGATCAGCATCTCCATATGCTGGAACGACTTAGTCCCGAGCGTACGGGCCAGAAACATCAATTCCCACACGCCGATCACGGATACCAGAGAGCTATCCTTGAGCATGGCGATGAACTGGTTGCCCGTCGGCGGTATGATCAGTGGCAGCGATTGCGGCAGGATGATCCGACGCATGGTCAAGCCGAACTTGAAGCCTAACGAGCGTGATGCTTCCCACTGGCCTTTCGCGATCGACTGGATACCTGCACGAAAAATCTCGGTCATGTAGGCGCCGTAGCACAGGGTCAGTGCCAGAATTCCCGCAGGAACCGCGTCTATCACGTAACCAAGCTGAGGCAGGCCGAGATAGATCAGGTAGACCTGCATCAGCAGCGGCAGGCCCCGGAAGAACGAGGTGTAAAAGCTGGCAATCGCAAAAGCGAACCCATTGGAAGACAGCTTGGCCACAGCCCCGATGATCGCCAGTATCGAGGCAAGCGTTATCGATATGGCCGAGACGTAAAGCGTCGTAAACACGCCTTGGCTGACCATGAACCAGATTTTCGAGCGTATGAACGCAAAGTCCAGATCGAAGCCGTAGAAGAAGGCCAGAAACAGCGCCAGCAACTGCAACCAGACGATGACAACCTGAAGCCTGAATTTAAGAAATCCAATCAGGACAATATTGAACACGAACAGAATGCCCAACACCAGACCGGTGGCAAATCGCCCGTAAAACCCGGATTCTGCGGGTTCTCCGATCACTGGCCTCATGAGTTCTCCGAAAATTGAGCCGGTTGTGTCGATCAGAATGAAGAATGCCGTCGCGACGACCAACATCAATCCAACGATCTTGGGTTTGTGGACCAGTGGATCGTTTACCACCGTGTCGGCATAAAGCATGACCTGCCTCCTGAATGGAGCGGCTCGCCAGAGGCGAGCCGGCCTGTTTTGTTGTTATTTTGTGGTGGTGTAGTCGACGCCGTACCACTTTTCGCTGAGCTTCGTCAGCGTTCCATCGGCACGCATTTCAGCCACGATTCCGGCAAGCTTGTCATTGAATTCCTGATCGCCGCGGTCGATAGCGATGGCCAGAGGTTCGTAGAAGACCGGATCACCGACAACCTTGAGCGGGTAGTTGTTCTTGATGCCTTCCAGAATCGCCGGTAGCGATCCGATCATTCCATCCAGTCGCGTCCCGTCACCCAATCGCAGGTCGTCCATAACGGCCGTTGAATCCTTGTAGGAACGCAACTCCCCGGGCGAGATCTGATATTCAAAGCCCGGCACGCCTTCGGCATCAATTGTCAGATCATGCTGCAAATACAGCTCGAAGACACTGGAGGTTGTTGCCCCCATGGTTTTGTCATTCAGATCAGCAACAGACGAGGCAGAGCTGTCGTTATGAACAGCGGCAGCGGCAGGGGTATAGTAGTAGACGGCGGGAAAACTCAGCACTTTGGCCCGCGCTTTTGTCGGAGTCATCGACCCGACCGAGATATCCCAGCGCCCGTTCCAATTTCCGGCTGTGATGATATCCCACGCAGGCGTCACGAACTCCACTTCGACGCCCATGCGCTGCGCGATTTCACGAGCAACGTCGACGTCAAAGCCATCCATTTCGTTGTTGTCGTTCAGAAAGCTTTGCGGTGCCCAGTTTGCATCGGTCGCAACTTTAAGCAGCTTGTCCGACGTGACACGGTCCAATGCATCACCAGCAAAACTGACCCCAGTGCTGGCGCAAAAGGCGGCAATGGTGGCGGCTATTGTGAATACTCGTCTAGATTGTCCCATTCATTCCTCCAAGCTGGAAACGCATTGAAGAAAACTGCACGAAAGAGGTCGGGGGCATTAGGGAATTATTTTGAGCTGCATTGAATTTTTTTCAGCCCATATTCGGCAGCCGAACTAGGCTCTGATCAACAGAACACCAATTGCGAGCCACTTTTGCTTCGCAAGCAATATTACGGTTTTTAAGCTTTGTCAGGACATCAGTGGCGGAGAGACAGGGATTCGAACCCTGGGTGGGCTTGCACCCACAACGGTTTTCGAGACGGTTTTTGACATCAAAACAAAAGTTCTCAGATCAGTAAAACAAGGGCTTTGTGGCGGTAAATTAGGCAGGCACGGCACAGAAAGCGGGTAGGGGTGTCATAGGAAAGCGTCATAGTGATTTAAGATGATTGAACTTCTTCAGTTATCACCGAAGGTGCACTGAGGTTCCGAAGGGCGGGAAACGGCCATTCGCTGCGGTTGCTCCACACTTTGGTTACCGAGTAAATGGCAGACCTTCAGTGCAGCCCATAGGTCCCATTGGGTCAAATGCTGCTTAAGCTATGAATGGCAGCGACAGCCAAAAAACAGGCTTTGCACAAGCTATATTTGCAATCCTTTCTCATTGTTCGCGGACCACTCGAGACGCCGCTACACGGCGGCCCGTGTCGGCGATGTTGAAGAGCGCACCCACTATTAATGTTGGTTCGAACACATGCCCGCGCCGATCGACTTAGCGGCCGAAAATAATTGCTCAGCCCGAGTGAGAAAGAGTGGCAACAAGGTAGTCGCTGTCGAACGTTGCTCGCACCAAAACGCCAGTTATTCGCACCAAAGCGAGACTTTCCACTCTCCAGCCAGTTTAGATGAAACCAACTAAGCTATAAGTTCCACGATGGGCGGGCCTTGAGAAATTTGCTTCTTCGAGCGACGCCCCAAGCGCAGATATTGCTCACAACGGAAAAAGTTTTGTCAGGCAAATTCAACGTTTGGCTGATCAAAACCCCGCAACCGTAAGGCTTGCGGGAGTACATTTGGGGGATGAAAGAGGTCCACATGACATACACGTTCAAGCGTCATGCTAATCGCGCCAGGCATATGTTTGAACGACGACTCTCTTTCCAAAATCCAATCAATCCCTACTTGGCCACTCGAGATAGTGGCAGTATTACCTCCAACGAGAACCTGCATTCTGCTGCCCTTGAACAGGCGTCGCACCACCGTTCAGTTATCCATTAGCGGCGGCAAGCAGACATGTCCGAATTGTTGATTTGTTGGGGAGTATCGTTCGTTGCTGACGAAGGCTGAACTTACGGTCTGGCTGCGTGGCTTGATGAAAGACAAAGTTTTCATTTCAGCCTACGCTGTGGTTTTTCTCGCTCTCGTGGTTGTGGAGCGGGGACATGCAGTTCCGAACATCAGTCAGTTTCAGCATGCACTGTACGTGCTGGCCTGGGTAATCGCGTTTTACGCCTTCTATTACTTTGCCGGGCCCAGTCTATTCTACTGGTCCATTCGAAACTCAATTTGCGTTTTTTGGACGACTTTGGGCAGCTATCTAATGATTTTATTCCTGAAGACCTTTATTGTAACTCACTTGCTGGCAGGCGGATCAACATTTAAGCACGCAATCCTCTATTATTTTACGTCTGCATTCGTCTCGACCGTAATTACATACGCTATATTTTTGCACTTCAGAGCTCAGGCAATAACCGGGTTCGGATACGATCCCCTGAAGTATCTGTTTCGGCGCCCCCCTAAGCAAACTGATTGTCCGTTCCAATTGAAGCTCGACGAAAAAAATCGCGGGCCACTGCTGATGCTGGAAGCTCAGAACCAATACGTATCGGTTACAACTGAAAGCGGGACGCAGTTGATAAGAATGACACTTAAAAGTGCTGTGGAGAGCTTGGATTCTGAAGCTGGTTTGTTGGTTCACCGTTCGAGGTGGCTGTCTAACAGCGAGATAAGCGAGCTCGTTTACAGAAATGGGAACCCTTACGTCGTGAACCCGGATGGTGACGAATATTCGATAAGCCGAAAAATAGTGTCCAAGGTTAAAGAAACAATTGAACAACGAGGAGCGCGGGCACCTGAGCCCAAGCAAACAGACAGAGCAACCAAAAACAAACATGCTCAATGCTAAGTTTCTTGTATGCAGCACTAAAACTTAATCCCCAGACAAAATCTCGTCTGCTCAAATCATCCCTATCGTGTCGTTCGATATGGCGAGGATGGGCAACTGACCAGCTTGACACCTCACAAAAGAAACAACGACCGGCGCAAAGATCACCGGCAACTTGAAAGACTTACTATGGCGCCCTCCAAAGAACGTCTGGCCCTATCATTTTTCGCATCGCTTGCTGCTGCTTTCGTGATGCTTCTGGAAGAATTCAGCGAGGCGATGGGATGGGAGTATTTGCACAACTGGGATGAGTACCACATCTGGGCAATCATCGTGATGCTGTGTTTGTTGGGGGCGATCGCTGTTCTTGGAGTTGAGTTGCTTCGTATGGGAAACCACGTGACCAAGCTTGAAGGCAAAGCGAGCCGCGCCTCTGAGGCGTTTGAGGAACTCTTGGTGAGCTACTTTGAAAAGTGGGCATTTACCAAAGCCGAGAGGGACGTCGCGCGACTGCTCCTGAAAGGATGCTCCACCGCAGAGATTGCTGAAGCCCGAGATGCGAAAGAGGGCACAGTGAAGGCCCAAACAAACTCGATCTACAAGAAGTCAGGTTATTCAAACAAAGCACAACTATTCAGCGCCCTTTTGGAAGACCTTACCGGCGATGGATCGAAGCCAATTCGCCGCGCCTAAAGCTTGATGGACTGGTTTCTGTGTCGCGCTCGGCCTGCGGCCCGGCCTTCAAGGTGTCGGGATACGGATGTCTATCCTTGAACCATTATTGATCCTCGGTGAAGGCCACCCCGAACAGATTGGCTCATTGGTGATATGCACTTTGCCCTCAAGCCCAACGGTGGTGGCGAAACGCCGGTGTCCCGGTGATGCTGCAATTTTGACAGAGCCGACGATCTGTTCATTTTCATGTTTTGATGGTCAGCCGCGCAACAAACGCGTTCCGTGCTGTCTGCGCAGCATTGGGAGCGTGCGGTTTAGTCGAGCCGCTCTTCGCGTCTTCGATGCCACGAAGTTTCAGGCTGCGATAAACTAAGGTGTAAGCGGCATAAACTAAGGTTCAATACCTATGAAATAGCCTCATTCTCGCCCTTTTTGACCCTTCAAGCCCAGTGTTGAGTGTGCAAGCAAACGCGCATTGAGCGGATGACGCAGGGTAATCAACCCTGCATGCGTGCATCAAAAACTTTAGCCAGATGGGGCAGAAAACATGCAGGTCGAGCAGCGGGTACGCGCTTTTGCGCGCGGGGGGCGTCTAACCAAATGGAAGGGAAGAGTGGCAAGCATCGCGCCCTCGCTATTCTTGTGTTCAGCCTCGGTTCTGGCTGTTTCGGCCGGGGCATCGTTTGGTGAAGTCGTCAACGGGACGCGGACAACACCTCTGGTCAGTTCAATAGACGAAGACCACACGATCACGACTACCGGATCAATCGACATCAACCGCTTGCCTGGACCTGCATTGGTGCAGGTCAATGTACCGAACTATTCCAGCACGCTGACAAACGCCGGACAACTGACGGCCCCCGAGGCGAATGTGAGGACCCGCTCAGCAATCGACATCAACGGCGATTTGTCTGGCACTGTCCTGAACTCCGGGACAATCTCAATGGGAGCAGCTCTTGGCGACAGTGCCGCGTTGAGAGGCATCGATGTTGTCGGGATTGTAACGGGGTCCGTGCAAAACACCGGCACCATCGATATCGTAAATTCGGCACTAACATTGGGTACCGCGTCGGGTTTTTCCAACACTCAGATCGATGGCACGGTGTCCAACAGTGGAACGATCAATGTGCAGGCTGATCTCAGTTCCCGGGTATCGGCGAACGGAATTGTCGCGCAAATTGCAAATGGCACCGTTAGCAACAGTGGGCAAATTACCGTTAACGCGAAAAGTACCAACAGTGCCGCATTTGCGGACGGTATTGAAATCACAACGGTCGCAGGTGTTCTCGACAATTCCGGCGTACTATCTGTTTCTGCGACTGGCGGTCCTAATGCTGGTGCCGACGGCATAGCTGTCAGCGATGTCTCAGGTGTTCTGAACAACTCTGGTGCTATTAACGTAGTCGGGAATGCACAAACCAACGCAAACGGTGATGCGATCGAGGTTTCGACCCTCACGGGCAGCGTTCAAAACACCGGTGCTCTGACTGTTGCAATGACAGCGGGCAGCACAGGCGCGGCGAATCTTGATGTCATCGAGGTAGTCGACCTGAACGGAAACCTGACCAACTCAGGAGTCATTGATGGTCAAGCGTTAGGTGGAAGCGCTGGCGCCGATGGGATTGATATAGGGAATCTCGGTGTCAATGGCCGCCTTAACAATTCAGGCTTGGTCAACATCCGAGCGTTTGCGACACAATCGGGTGCCATTGCTGACGGTTTGGACTTCGGTGACATCACTGGAGACGTGACGAATACCGGGCAGCTCATAGCGATCGCGACTGGAATCACATCAGCGCTGGCACGTGGGATCGAAGGGCTGGACCTGTCAGGAACGGTGAATAACGAGGCCTCGGTTTTTGCCGATGCGCGTGTCAGCAATGGCCAAGCTTCAGCGCGTGGGATCGAAGTTAGTGATATCAGTGGTCAACTGACCAATACAGGCCAGCTGGTGGTGAATGGAACCGGAACCAGCAGCGGCAACGCAACTGGTATTGTCACAGGACGCGTTCAAGGCACATTGAAAAACGAAGGTCCAATCAGGGTGACTGGCCAGGGCCGGAGTGCCGGAGCATTTGGAATAGCGACCGGAAATGTTGATGGGGCATTGAACAACTCCGGCGCGATTTCAGCAACTGCAACCACTACACGCGCCGGTAGCGGAAGTGCCGCAGGTATCGCAACGGGGACTCTGAACGGAACGCTCACAAACTCTGGAAGCCTAACCATTCAGGTTGATGCGGCAAGGCATGCAACGGCTTTGGGTATCGACGTTGGTCAGATCAACGGTGCTCTCGGCAACTCCGGTTCGATTTCAGTCAACGCGATCAACGGTTCAAGCATCGAGGCCATCGGCATCAGATCTTCCACCGTGGCCGGGACACTGTCCAACAGTGGAAGTATAACGGTTGCCGCGCGGGGGGAGTATGCATCAGCTGAAGGTATTCGGGTAGCCAGCATTTTGACAGATGCCGAAGTTAACAACTCGGGCACAGTCTCGGTCCTGGTGGAGAGTCAAACATCGCAAGCAAGTGCCAATGGGATTCTGACGCGTGGTCTTGTTTCGGGGACCCTTAGCAACAGTGGCAGTCTGATTGTTCAGGCCAAATCTGATGTCGCTACTGCTAGCGCTTATGGCATCTTTGCGTCCAATGTCGACAGTACTGGCAAGCTAGAAAACAACGGCTCGATCACGGCGATTGCACAGGGCGGAACTGCGGAAGCCCAGGGTATTCGCACTCGTACAATTGATGGAACATTCCAAAATTCGGGGGCTATAACGGTTCAGGCACAGGGAACATCGGCGGTCGCCCGTGGAATTGAAACCGGCGCTGTTAACGGTTCGTTTTTCAACTCGGGCACCATAACGGTGGCCGCATCGGGAGCAACAACAGCAGCTGCGGCTGGAATCAAACACAGAAATTTTGCACCTCACGCCGGCAGTTATACAAACTCCGGCAATATCAATGTTGCCGCAACTGCGACAAACGGGTCGAGCATGACCGCAACTGGAATAGTGTCGCGATTCATTGGTGGTACGTATACAAATTCGGGTAACATAACGGTCGCAGCCATTGGCGACCGCATGAACTATGCCTATGCACAAGGGATAAACATATCCAGATTGGATGGTCAGCTGTCCAATAGCGGGGATATCTCTGTTGCGGTCAAAAATGCGCATGGTTCATCAGCCTATGCAGAAGGTATTTTTGCAGGCGGTGTTGTGAATACAGCCAGCCTCACCAATTCGGGTACCGTCCAAGTGAACGTCGATACACAGAATATGGCAACAGTCGGCGCTGTTGGCTTGGGTGTTGGTTTTATCGAAGGGCGTGTTGAAAATTCAGGCGCCATCTTCGTATCGGCCCAAGGTGATCAACAGGTTCGAGCCCATGGTCTGACCAGTGCCGGATTGGAATCGGGCGGTGTTCTGAATAATAGCGGCAGAGTTTCTGTGTCTGCCAACGGCAGTGCAGACGCAGAGGCTTATGGTATTTTTGTCGGCGATGCTCAGGGCGCGATCACAACGACAGGTGACGTCAATGTCCAGTCATCCGGGAAGGGCTACGCTATCTTCCTTGGCCAAGGCGGAGATAACTTTAATGCAACCAACAGCGGAAATATCTCCGTCGCTGTCAACACTTCCGGAGGCTCGTCTGCGCTCGGTGCAGGGATTGTCGCGGGTAACATTTCAAACAATAACCGCATCTCGAACTCTGGCTCGATTCAGGTTGCCGTCGACGGTCGTAATGCGGCGGCAGTAGAAGCGATTGGATTGGAGGTCGGCGATGTTGATGGTCTGGTAGACAATTCGGGCGCGATCTCGGTGTCTGCGAAAGGCGACCAGACTGTGCGTGCGCGTGGGCTGACCCTTGGCGCTTTGAGCGCGAATAGTACTCTGAATAGCACCGGCCCAATATCGGCCTCGACCAATGGTGGCAAAGATACAGAAGTATTCGGAATCTTTGTCGGTAGCGCCCAAGGCACTGTCAATGTGACAGGTGACGTCTCAGCTGTGTCTACCGGCAAAAGCTATGCGATTTACCTGGGCGACGGAGGAGGTACGCTAAATGCCAAATCCACGGCAAATATCACCGGAACCATTCGGGTCAGCGATCACGACGTAAACCTGAGTCACGTCGGCGGTCGCGTTGTCTACCGTTTCCAGGATGATGACAGCGCCAACGGTGTATTCACCACCTCGGTGTCCTCTGCGTCTCAGGGGTGGTTTACCTCTGGTGAAGGAGGGGCGGCACCCGTCTACGCCTCGTTCGATGCCAAGGAACTGCAACCAAACACAAACCAGTCGTTTGAGATTGCTGGGCTTTCATACGCTCTTGCACGCCAGTTGGACAGCGCCGATGCCGGTAATGTCGACCGTGACCGGGTGGCGCTCAGTACTCGCGGAAGTGGTCCAATCGAAGGGTTCCGACCATACTTCCTGGTTAGCGGCAGCAGAAGTGATGGTACGGCAAGCGGCAGCTCCGCATCCCTTACGTCAAATATGTGGAGCGTCAGCTTAGGTGCGACCCGCGATCTTGGAACTGGATTGCGATACGGGTTTGGGGCCAGTTATTTGGAGAATGACGGAACCTTTGGATCTTCGACTTTTGATACCACGGGTGTGTTTATCAGCGGTATCGTCGCTCAAAATTTCGGGTTTGCCGATCTGAGCTTTGGTTTGGGATACGGCGACCTGGACAATAGCGAGGCTCGTTTCAGCGGGAGCACGACGTCGGAGGCCGACTATTCCAGCAACATTATAACTGCCTTAGTTGCGGCAGAGCGAGAAATCGCCTTGAGAAATGGCTCAATCCTGACCCCGAGGGCAAGCTTTCTCTACGGCGAGCAAAAACTGGATGGCTACACCGAAACAGGCCAAACCGTAAACGCATCAGTTGGCGACAGGACCGTCACATTCAACGAAACCCGGATCGGCGGTGCCTATGCAACCCCGATGCTTGGTGGGCGCCTGTCAGCATCTCTGGAGGCAGTTCATCGGGACGCGGATGCCCCGTCAGTTGTGGATGTAACCATATTTGGCAACACACTTTCTTTGGCGTCAGGCGGGGGAGGAACAGATACCTTTGGAGAGGTGCGGCTGAACTACGAGAAACCGTTCGATCACGGGGGAGTCGTTCGCCTCGAAGCAAGATCGACCCTCGGGGCTGACGTATCGACACAGGCGCTATGGGCCTCCTACGAATGGAAGTTCTGAACCGTAGGTCACTCGTGTTTTGGCAAACCAAAACAAAGAACTCTGATTGGCCACCTCGACCTTCTCGCGCGTGGCCATGAGATAGCAGTTCACCAAACTGCTATCTCTGTGGACCACTTCCACTTACTCACAAAGGTGGTCCACAAACTCTCCTTTGGGGCTCCACAGCCAGACACCGTAGTGAGATTGATATGAGCTTTACCGGTTAGGCCAAACCAAGCGCCATGATGGGCATGAACTTTCGGCCTATGTCGCTTGAATTCTGCCAAAAGGCCAATTTTGTTGGACGCAACAGCTTCTCAGGTAAAGGCGACCCCATTTTCAAAAAGAACCCGAGATGAATCCGATTGGCCTCATTCTGATCTGTGCAACAACGCTTGTTCCCGCATATCGGCTCTTTTCTCTGCCAGTCATCACTGACCAAGCCGCGTTGCTTTCCCAGTATCTGGGTCTTGCCGCGCTGATCCTTATGGCGTGGGGTCAGATTCTGTCCACCCGCCTGACCGACATCGAGCATCTATTCAAACCTGCTGCTCGCAAACCCTGTTGATATTGTCCGTGGTCTTCGGATCGCGTGAACGGATGCGTGCGTTCAGCCAAATGGAGCGAGGCGTCAGGAACCAAACGCTTTAGGTCGAAAACAGCATGCCTGACCTCATCTAACTTACAGCAAATGGCATTGTTCACGGCAAGATCCAGATAAGAGCTGCTGCGATGTGGCTAGTTGCGGATTGACGCTTCGGCCCACTCAATGGCTTCTTCGTGTCGATCCCGTCGCCGCTGTTCAAACCCATCCTCAACTTAAGCTGAGGATTATCGGTCAGTCCGTTTTGGATAGCCATCGCGCATTCGATAGCACTGACAAAGCTGGCAAACGCAATCAACCAGCCGTCCTCTATGTTTATTAATCACCCGACCGCCGTGCGCACCAATTGTTGGAGTAAGAAGGTTGCTTAGAAAACGACGCAACGCGGTCAATTCGGCGGCTTCATCCTCTCCCATGAGATTGGATTAGTTGCGACATCCGCAGCCGTAATAGCTGCCAGCCTTCGTTCAGAAACGTTTGACATGGATGAAGCATAGCCGACGACCCGCGAATGGGAATCTTCACTGGTATTGGCAACAGAGCACCAAAACAATTGAGCGGAAATTAGACTTGGTCGCGCATCAGTGTCGGTTCGGCGAGTTGCCGCTGGTCGAAGACTTGACCCGCGCAGAGGTTGAGAACATCATCGTCTCGGTAAGAGAGTTGAAATAACACAATGGGATGAACTGAGCAGTGCTTTTGGACAATCGCAGATGGATTGGGCTGATGCTCGTCGCGGCAGGCGTGTTCGTCGCTGCTCTGCTTTTGTCCGGCGGAGTCGCTGAGGCCCATGGAAAACATGAGCCCTCCGTGGTTTCCGTCGAGGTTCAAACGCAAGTTGAACATGCTGCAAAGGACCACCAAGGCCATTGTCACGGCGGGGCGTTCTGCAGTGGCCCTGCGATCATCCAACTGTCAAATCTGAACGTGGATTTATCGGGATGTAGTGAACGGTATGGTCTGCCGCGCGCGACGAATGGCATCCCGGTTGTTTCGAATTTTGATCCGCCCCCACCCAAAGCCCTGATCTGATCCGTATCCGCGCACGCCCTTTGGCGTGATGAGATAACTCAGACAGGAAAATCCGATGAATACTGAAAAACTGTTGCTCGGCGCGGTGGTTGCGTCCGTTCTGGCTGTAGCAAGCCAATCGGTGTTTGCGCATGGCGGTGCCACCGGCGTTGTAAAAGAACGCATGGATGGCATGGGAGTGATGAAAGAGGCGATGAAAGTGCTGACCCCGATGATGCGGGGGCAGGTCGACTATGATGCCGCTGTGGTGCGCGAACGGTCGGAGGATATCAGTCGCCATGCCGGCGAGGCGCTGACCAAATTGTTCCCCAAAGGCAGCCTTGATGCACCATCCGAGGCGAAGCCAGAGATCTGGCAGGACTGGGAAGCGTTTTTAGCCTTGGCCGATCAGCTGCGTGTGATGGCGGACGGATTGGCGGAAGCTTCCGAAAACGGGTTGATGATGGCGGGCGTGGCACCAGCAGTCGGCGATATGATGGGCGGTCAGGGCGGCTCAATGATGGGTGGCAGCATGATGGGAACCGGTGTAGGCGCCAATTTGATGGACCTGTCGCAGATGCCGGCCGACGGGGTTTTCACCATGATGGGACAGGTCTGCTCGGCCTGCCACACACGCTTTCGGGTCGAGAAATAGGCCAGGACGATGCGTATGTTCTATCGTCTGGGTCTGGCTGGTGCTGTTATCGCCGCAGTTAGCCTTGTCGGCCTGATGGCCTGGCCGATCGGCCAGCCTCTCGTGCCCATCACCCTGGAGGGGGATGCCGACCGCGGTGCTTATCTGGCCCGCGCCTCCGGCTGCATCGCGTGTCATACCGATTTCGCGAAAGGCGGAGCGCCACTGGCGGGTGGCATGGCGCTGGAGACCCCGTTTGGCACGCTGTATTCGCCAAACCTCACCACCGACCCTGACCACGGGATCGGAGGCTGGAGTCGGGCACAGTTCGCCCGCGCCGTCCGCGAGGGGGTTTCGCCCGAAGGGCACGCCTACTACCCGGCCTTCCCCTATACTTTCTATGCCAACTTCTCGGATCAGGAGATTGCCGATCTCTGGGCCGCCTTCCAAACCGTGCCACCAGTCGCCAAACCGTCGCGTTCGCCCGAGATGAGCTTTCCGATCAACCAGCGCTGGGGGCTGAAACTCTGGCGCGCCGCCTATCTGGAGCTTCCACGGACAGGACCGGTGGCGGGTAAGGACGCGGTATGGAACCGGGGCCGCGAACTGGTCGAAGGGGCCACCCATTGCGCGGCCTGCCATACAGGGCGCAACTTCGCCGGCGCGCGCAAGTCCGACACAGCGCACTTCCGGGGCAGCGATGCGCTGCCAGACGGTGAGAAAGCACCGGCCATCGATCACCTGACTTTGGCTGAAAAGGGATGGGATGTGGCCAGCCTGGCCTATGCCCTGAGCACCGGCATCACGCCTGAAGGGGACGCCTTTGGCGGGTCCATGGGGGAGGTCGTGCTTTACGGCACAAGTTTCCTGACCGAGGCCGACCGGACTGCTATCGCGACCTATCTGATGGACGAACATGAAGGGGGATGAGGCAATGAATACCGGAACCATCTTTGCATTTGCCCTGGCCGGGATTGTCGTCACCGGTGCTGCGGTCGTATGGCTCTCGCCGTCAGGCACACAGGCGGGACCTCCGCTGCAACCGAAAAAGTCCGATGTTGAGGAGGGCGCGGTGCTCTATGCCGAGTTTTGCGCTTCCTGCCATGGAGCTGAACTGGAGGGGCAACCCAATTGGCGCGCCCCAAATGAGGATGGAACCCTGCCTGCTCCGCCCCATGACGAAACCGGCCATACCTGGCATCACGGGGATGCGCTGCTGTTTGACTACACCAAACGGGGTGGTGAAACGGCGCTGGAAACCCGCGGCGTGTCCGGCTTCGCCAGCGGTATGCCGGGATTCGGCGACAGCCTGAGCGACCAGCAGATCTGGGACATCCTGGCCTATATCAAATCTACCTGGCCCGAGCGCATCCGCGACATGCAGGCGGTGCGTACCGAAAGCGAACAGATGCAGGGCGGTTCGTGATCGCCTGCTTGACACATATCATGACACTTGCCCGCGATTTCAGTCACAAGAACCGTCGTCACACCGCAGTCGTGAAAACGGAAAGGAAATGACATGACCACCCCGACACTCGACCGCCGCCTCTTCCTGGCTGGCCTTGGTGCCTCCGCCATCACTCTTGCCTCGCCGGCTCTGGCAACCGCCAAACCGCGGGTAGAGGTCCTCAAGGACCCGAACTGCGGGTGTTGCGGTGCTTGGATCGACATCATGCAGCGCGACGGGTTCGAGATGGAGGTGCAGAACGCCTCTTGGGAGACCTTGTCTCAATATAAAGCCACCAAGGGTGTCCCGGAGGAGATGGCCTCCTGTCACACCGGCCTGGTCGAGGGCTACGTCATCGAAGGCCATGTGCCGCCAACCGATATCCGGCGTCTTCTGGCCGAGCGCCCCGATGCGGTGGGGCTGACGGTTCCCGGTATGCCCTTTGGCTCACCCGGCATGGGACCTGAGAGTAAGCGAGAGGCCTATTCGGTCTACCTGATCCGCAAGGATGGTGCCACAGAAGTGTTCAATCATTACGAGGCAATGTGATTGTCAACTTTGCGTCAAACGCAAACGGAATTGCCATGATTTTAGGGTAGCTTTGCGGTCGCAGCGAATGGCGTCAATGTGGGCGCGACTGCAGCAATTGAAGAGCGGGTTCAGGGTCGGCTATGGGCCGAAAATCGCTATTTGAAAGTGTTTGCTGAGCTCAGTAGATTTTTTGGGAAAAGAAAAGGAAAAACTATTTTGATCTATCTGAAAGCAGACCCATCTGTTGTTCAACGACAAGTGCACTCGGGCGTGAGTAGGGCAACGAGACTGTAATCAGGGACAGCGCTGGTCGCGAAATAGTGGCGGAGAGACAGGGATTCGAACCCTGGGTGGGCTTGCACCCACAACGGTTTTCGAGACCGCCCCGTTCGACCACTCCGGCACCTCTCCGCGGGGGTCTGTGAGGGGGGGATTTAGTGAGGATCGCCCGGCGGTGCAAGTGGAAATTTTCAGAAACGCTGCTTGTCGGAGATTTCAATTGCCTGCGGGCGGAAATCTCCTAGGCTGTTAGCTATGAAACAGATAGCAATACGTGCCGCTTCGCTGGCTTTGATACCTATTTTTACCCTTGTTTTGGGCGCGGCGACCGCTGTAGCTGCAGACCGGGACAGAATTGAGGCGTTTTTAACCACTACAGGTTTTGATGTCGCGCTGGACAGTATCGCTTTTGCCTCGGCCTCGGCGCCTGACATGCTGGGTATCGACCCGGATGGATTCGGGTCGGATTGGAAACGCTTGACCGAAGATGTTTTCGACACCGAAGTTATGCACGAAATCGCCGTCTCGATTCTTGAGCAGACACTGAGTGACGAGGCGCTGACTCATGCTGTCGAGTTTTATGCCTCGGATCTTGGCCAGCGCCTGGTCGAGGCGGAAAATGCATCTCATATGATCCAGGATGATGACGCCAAGCAATTGGAGGGACGATCCATTGTTGCTGACCTGGTTAAAGAAGGCTCCACCCGGGTTGAAAGCCTGAAAAGGATGAACCGGGCGATCGACTCATCCGGTACAGCGGTCAGGGCCCTGCAGGAGATACAGATCCGGTTCCTCATGGCTGCCAGCGCGTCTGGCGTGATTGACCTTCAGCTGGATGGTGACCAATTGCGCCAGATGATCCGCGCGAACGAGGCAGATATGCGCCGCGCATTGCAGTTGTCGGCACTGGCCGGAGCGGCGTACACATACCGGGATTTTTCCGACGATGATGTAGATGCCTATGCAGACGCATTGGAAGAGCCGCTGATGCAGGAAGTCTATGAGTTGTTGAATGCGATCCAGTACGAAATAATGGCAGGGCGGTTCGAGATACTGGCCACCCGTATGGCAGATCTGCATCCGGCTCAGGATATTTGATGCGACTGACTGCACTATTCCTTTCCACGCTATTGATCTTGGCAGTACCTGCCACTGCCGCTGAGGCGGTAAAGCGTTTGGCCGACGCAATGCAAATGGACGAGGTGGTGACCATTCTGCGGGATGAGGGTCTGGCAAATAGTTCTGACCTTGCCGCTGGGATGCTGGATGGAGGCGGCACCACGTATTTCAGATCGCAAGTCGACCAGATATATGCCGCTGACAGAATGTACGAGGCGCTGAGCAATTCACTTGAGCAAACCTTATCTGAAAGCCAGTTGGAACAGGCCGCGTTGTTTTTCGAAAGCGATGTAGGTCAGAGAATCATATCATTGGAGAACTCTGCGCGACGGGCCTATTCGGATGAAGCCGTCGAAGAACTTGCAAGGTCCAACTATGAGGCAATCGACCGCTCTTCGTCGTTTTTTCTGCTGGTCGACGAATACATACGTGCCAACGATTTGGTCGATCAGAATGTCAGCGGTTCGCTGAGTGCCGATTTCAGCTTTTTCCGGGGCCTGGCAGATGGGCAAAATGTGTCAACGGATGATCGGGCACTGCTATCGGAACTTCTGTCACAGAAGGAACTGACAGAAGAAGAAACCACTATCTGGCTGTATTCCTTTCTGTTGCTGGCATACCAACCGTTGAATGATGCGGAGATGCGCGAAAATATCGCTTTTTCCCGAACCGAGACGGGGAGGGCGTTAAATGCAGCTCTTTTCGAGGGGTTCGATCAATTGTATGACGGTATCTCCTACGATCTAGGACTTGCGATCGCGCAGGCGCTGTCAGCATCGGACCTCTAGTCTGAAACCCTGTTGACTTTTCCAGCCAATACTTGGATAAGCCCGCATCCCGGCCGGATTATCTGTGCCGGGTATAGTTTTTATTTGACCCGCAAGTAAACGCTTGGGGGTCGCCAACCCGCCCAAACCACGGGCGCGCTGTTCGAGGTGGCGAAAGCCGGCAACACCCGATAGGGGACCACAGAACGCGGTAATGAAAAGGAAAGACGCATGTTTGCGGTCCTCAAGACTGGCGGCAAGCAGTACAAGGTTCAGGCGGGCGATGTGCTCCGCATTGAAAAGCTGGCTGCCGACGCAGGTGAAACTGTTCAATTCAACGACGTTCTGATGCTGGGCGGTGACGCTCCGGTTGTTGGCGCACCTTTCGTCGAAGGCGCAGGCGTACAGGCCGAAGTGATCGAACAGATCAAAGGTGACAAGGTCATCAAGTTCGTCAAACGCCGTCGTAAGCACAGCTCGAAGCGTACCGTTGGCCACCGTCAGAAACTGACTCTGGTCAAAATCACCGACATTCTGTCGTCGGGCGCTGACAAGTCGGGCATCAAAGCTGCAACCGGTTCGGCACCGGCTGGCGAAGCTGCTCCGGCAGCGAAAAAGCCTGCCAAGAAAGCTGAAGCAAAAGCAGAAGCACCCGCTGCAACTGCTGCCGCTGATGATCTGACCAAGCTGAACGGTGTCGGCCCCGCCGCTGCCAAAAAGCTGGTCGAGGCCGGTATCGAGAGCTTTGCCGCTCTGGCCGCCTTGTCGGATGAGCAGATTGCTGCTATCGAAACGGTCAAAGTGAAACCCGAATGGGTTGAGCAGGCCAAAGAGCTGGCCAAAGGCTAAGGAGAGAGAGAATGGCACATAAAAAAGCTGGCGGTTCCTCCCGTAACGGTCGCGACTCAGCTGGTCGCCGCCTTGGCGTGAAGCTGTACGGTGGCCAGGCGGCCATCGCAGGCAACATCATCGTGCGTCAGCGCGGCACCAAGTTCTGGCCGGGCGAAGGCGTAGGCATTGGCAAAGATCACACTATCTTTGCAACTGTTGATGGCGCCGTGAAGTTCCACAAGGGACTCAAAAACCGCACCTTTATTTCGGTCCTGCCAGTGGCGGAGGCCGCAGAGTAAGCCGAAACCCAGAAGGTTTAAGAAAAATTCATGGGGGACCGGCAGAAAGTGCCGGTCCCCTTTCTCGTTTTTAACACAACCTTGATCCAACGCTCAGATGACAGTCGCAACCACCAGTTTCCTGATCTTTGCCGCCAGTCAGGTCGGCACGCCGGGACCGGCCAACATGGTCCTGTTGGGAACAGGTGCGCGCTTTGGATTTCGTGCAGCGTTGCCGTTCGTGGCGGGCGTGATCTTGGGCAAACAGTTGATCATCTGGCCCGTGGGTTTTGGCCTGTTGCAGTTGGCGGAACAGGCGCCGGCGATCTTTGCCATCCTTAAATACGCGTCAGCCGCGTATATTGTCTGGCTTGCGTGGAAGATTGCCAACCTTCGTCTGTCATCTGGCAAACTTGAAGGCGACGCACCGGGGTTTTGGGCAGGCTTGATCGTACATCCTTTGAATCCAAAGGCATGGGCCATGATCATTGCAGGGTTCACAGGCTTTGTCGCATCAGGAACTTCCAGCTTTGACGCGACACTCACGATCGCTCTCTGTTTGTTGATTTGCCAGTTGATTCTGCATCCAATCTGGACTTTTGCCGGAGATAGAATTGCCCATGTGGTTGAAGGGCGGGGTGCTGAAAAATATCTGATGTGGACGTTAGCGAGTTTGACTGTTGCGTCCGTACTTTTCGTGTTGTTCGGAGGAGGAACGCACTAATGAAACTTGAAACAATAATAAATCAGCCGGTAATTGAAGCCGTGCGGTTCGATCTGCGCCCCTTGCGTCGATCGGATATGGGACTAATCGAGCATTACGCCGGGGATGAGAGAGTTGCCCGTATGACGACGGCCATCCCTCACCCGTTGCCGCCCGGTTCCATCGAAGCCTTCGTTGGTCGTGCCATGGCCGATGAGCGCGACGAAGATGTCTGGGCAATGGACGCTACGAAGGATGGCGGTCCCGAGTTGATCGGGCTAATTTCGTTGAAGAAACTGGATCGGAATCAATCCGAAGTCGGATATTGGGTTGCACCGCTTTACTGGAATACGGGGATCGCTTCGATGGCGGTCGAGGCTATGGTCAATGCGAACCCGCTGAAAAACTCGACAATGTTCGCGAGTGTCTTTCAGGACAATCCGGCTTCGGCCCGCGTGTTGACCCATTGCGGGTTCCAATATCTTGGTGACGCCGAAAGTTACTCGGTTGCGCGCGACTCGAACGTACCCACCTGGACGTATAGTCGAAAACTCTGACTTGTGGCTGATGTGGCCTTTGCAGTAGGGGATGCCTCATGAAATTTCTTGATCTCGCAAAGGTCTACATCCGGTCCGGTGCCGGAGGTGGAGGGTGCGTCAGCTTTCGGCGCGAAAAGTACATCGAGTATGGCGGTCCCGATGGTGGTGACGGCGGCAAAGGCGGTTCCGTCTGGGCCGAAGTTGTTGACAGTCTGAACACCCTGATCGATTTTCGCTATCAGCAACATTTCTTTGCTAAAAACGGTCAGCCGGGCAGGGGGCAGCAACGCACCGGAAAAGACGGTGACGACATCGTTCTGCGTGTACCTGTGGGTACTGAAA
Source organism: Ruegeria sp. C11 (assembly GCF_056537725.1). Lineage (NCBI taxonomy): Bacteria > Pseudomonadati > Pseudomonadota > Alphaproteobacteria > Rhodobacterales > Roseobacteraceae > Ruegeria > Ruegeria sp. C11. The sequence continues at coordinate 25,851 of NZ_JBQFSB010000002.1, forward strand.
TATTGGACGAGGATGAAGAAACTGTAATCGCGGATCTGACCGAAGTCGGTCAGCGCGTCCTGCTTGCACGGGGTGGCAATGGCGGTTTCGGAAACCTGCATTTCAAATCCGCAACCAATCAGGCGCCGCGCCGTGCCAATCCGGGTCAGGCGGGTGTCGACCGGACAATCTGGTTGCGGCTCAAACTGATCGCTGATGTGGGCCTGTTGGGAATGCCCAATGCGGGAAAATCCACTTTTCTGGCGGCGACTTCAAATGCCCGGCCTAAGATTGCCGATTACCCGTTTACCACTCTTCACCCGAACCTCGGGGTTGTCGGCGTGGATAACGTTGAATTCGTCGTGGCGGATATTCCGGGCCTGATAGAAGGTGCACACGAAGGGCGCGGAATCGGTGACCGATTTCTTGGTCACGTGGAACGGTGTGCAGTTCTTTTGCATCTGGTCGACGGAACGTCGGAGACGGTGGCCGAAGACTACCGAACGATCATCCATGAGCTTGAAGCCTACGGTGGGGAGTTGGCAGAAAAGCCCAGAATCACTGTTCTGAATAAAGTCGATGCCCTGGATGAAGATGAATTGGAACTAACCAGGGCTGAACTGGAAGATGCTGTCGGCGGCCCGGTCATGACGATGTCAGGAGTTGCCCATCTGGGTGTGACCGAAGTTCTTCGCGCGCTTCGCGCCCGGATCGACGAAGACAGATTGCGCCAGAAACCCGTTGAGGAGACACAGCCTTGGCAACCCTGACCGAATCCCAACGCTTGGTGGTCAAGATCGGTTCGGCCTTGCTGGTTGACCGGAATACCGGCCAGCTACGGTCGGATTGGTTGATTTCGCTGGCTCAGGATGTTGCCTGGCTGAAAGGACAGGGAGCGGATGTGATCCTTGTGTCCTCAGGGTCCATCGCATTGGGACGGGGGGTTCTCGGGCTGCCTGCGGCCGCGCTGCCGTTGGAAAAATCTCAGGCCGCAGCAGCGGTTGGTCAGATACGGTTGGCCCGTGCTTACGAAGAGGCGTTGGCGCCCCATAATATCACCACTGCCCAGGTTCTGGTCACTCTGGAAGACAGCGAAGATCGGCGTCGATACCTAAACTCGCGCGCGACGCTTGAGACACTACTTGGTTTGGGTGTCGTGCCGATCGTCAACGAAAATGATACAGTCGCGACAGATGAAATTCGTTATGGTGACAATGATCGGCTGGCCGCGCAAGTCGCAGTGACTGTTGGTGCTGATCAGTTGATTCTGTTGTCGGATGTAGACGGATTTTACTCGGGCAACCCGCACGATGATGCGTCTGCGGAACGCTTTGAAGTCATTGAGCGAATTACCCCAGAGATTGAGGCCATGGCAGGCGATGCCGGGTCAGGTCTTTCAAAGGGGGGGATGAAAACTAAACTACTGGCGGCAAAAATGGCAACGGCAGCCGGATGCGATATGGCGATTACTGAAGGATCGCCGCAGAACCCTTTGAAAACGCTTGAAAACGGTGCGAATTGCACGTGGTTCACCGCGAAACTAGACCCGCACGCGGCCCGTAAACGCTGGATTTCGGCTATGAAACCGCGTGGAGAGATCATTGTGGATGCAGGCGCTGCCAACGCGTTGTCCAATGGAAAAAGTCTGCTACCTGCCGGTATCGTCGAAGTGACCGGCGACTTTGGCCGCGGTGACCCGGTTTCGATTCTCGATCACGAGGCGCGCAAGCTGGGGCAGGGGCTAAGCCGCTACACGGCGCACGAGGCCGACGCCATCAAGGGACGCAAGTCATCCGAGATCGAAAACACGCTGGGATATCCGGGACGGGCCGCGCTGGTGCACCGAGACGACCTGGCCTTGTAAGAAATTTAGAACTAACCGACGACACCTACGACCCGAAAGGCGCATGCGATGAAGGACCTCGACAATATTCCCGCTTTGATGGCCGATCTGGGAAAAAGGGCCAAGGAGGCCTCGCGCGATCTGGCCTATGCCAGTGCCGAGCGCAAACACGCCGCTTTGATCGCTGCAGCCGATGCAGTCTGGAAGAATAGGGGCAAGATAATCGAGGCCAATCATAAGGATCTCGAGTTTGGTCGCGACAAGGGGTTGAGCCCTGCGATGATGGATCGTCTGATGCTGGATGAATCCAGAATTCAGGGCATGGTAGACGGGTTGCGTACAGTGGCCGAACAGGCTGATCCTGTAGGCGAAGTTCTGACCGAATGGGACATGCCTTCGGGGTTAAACATCCAACGGGTTCGCACGCCTCTTGGCGTAATCGGAGTGATCTACGAAAGCCGCCCGAACGTAACGGCTGACGCTGGTGCTCTGTGCTTGAAGTCCGGCAATGCCGTGATCCTGCGCGGTGGCTCGGAAAGCTTTCATTCATCTGGGGCGATTCACGCCTGTCTGGTCGAGGGTTTGAAGGCAGCAAATTTGCCTGAAGACGCCATTCAACTGATACCGACTCGTGACCGCGCCGCAGTCCAGGAATTGCTGACAATGACCGATTTCGTAGATGTCATTGTGCCGCGTGGAGGCAAAGGGTTGGTTGGGCTGGTGCAGCGCGAAGCCCGGGTTCCCGTTTTTGCACATCTTGAAGGCATCGTGCACATTTACGTGGATAAATCCGCCGATCTCCAAAAGACATTGGATGTTGTTCTGAACGCCAAAACTCGCCGGACCGGCATTTGTGGCGCGGCTGAGTGTTTGCTGGTGCATCAGGACGTTGCTGAGACTCTGGGGGGGGAAGTAATCGCTGCATTGGTTGCCGCTGGCGTTGAAGTGCATGCGAACCCTGAACTGACTGCAGAGGGAACGGTTCCGGCGACCGATGAGGATTGGGGCAAAGAATTTTTGGACAGTATCATCGCGGCCAAATCAGTGGCCAGCATCGATGATGCCATTGGTCATATCCGCCACTACGGATCGAACCACACGGATTGCATTATTTCCGAAGATGAAAACGCCGCCGCACACTTCTTTGAGAGATTGGACAGTGCAATCCTGATGCACAACGCCTCGACTCAATTCGCGGACGGCGGAGAGTTTGGGATGGGTGCCGAAATAGGAATCGCCACCGGAAAGATGCATGCCCGCGGGCCTGTTGGTGCAGCGCAGTTGACCAGCTTCAAATATCTGGTGCGTGGAAACGGTTCCGTACGGAGCTGATTCAACCGGAAAAATTCAAAAACGGATTGTAACGCGGGTCGAAGTCGTGTCGGCCCGCACCCGTCGTCCCATGGTTTTGGCTGTCTCGGGCAGAAGGGCGAATTGAACAAGGGCCGGGGTAATCCGTTTTGAAACGGGCACGGCATTCAAGCTCTGCCAAACATCACTTTCGATATTGAGCTTGTCTGCGACACCAGTGACCTCCCACTGATCTTCGTTGCAGATTACCTCGATTTCTCCGCCCATTGGCATTGCGCTTTCACAGCATTGAATGGCCAGAAACGCCAGTTTGACCTGATTGCGCGGTTTGGATTCGGCCGGTCCCCACTGAACGCGAACCCGGCTTGCAAGTTCGATATCTTTCAACAGTCCGGCGATTTCAGTCCGGCCTAGTGGCTGCTCGCCAGACGCGCCGAAGGCAATGCGAAAGAACCGAATCCGTGCGCCTGCATTACCGACGCTGCCCGAAATCAGTTCCATTTCGGGCCCCTGCACACCACCCACCATGTCCAGCAGTTCAAGCCCATTGGTGATCGCGCCGATCGGGCTGATCAGGTCATGGCAAATCCTGGAGCTGATCAGGCTTGCCAGGTTGACGTCGCTTTCGCTCATGCATACCTCCTGTTGCATCCGCCATTTGCCCGACCGAGAGCACCGCATGACAGACCTCAATGCTATTCTTGCACCGGGCATGTTCGTCCGCCACCCCGATTTCCCCGACTGGGGCATTGGTCAGGTCCAGTCCAACATTGCCGGCAAGATCACAGTTAATTTCCGGGATCAGGGAAAAGTGGTGATCGATGGGACGCGGATTGCGCTGACGCCGGTCTTTGATCCATGAAACTGGTTGAGGAAATGTTAACGCGTCTGCGTTTGGCGAGCTTGTTGCCATCGTCGACGCAACTGCTGTAATCAGCCCTCAAAGTTCCCGCATTGAACACTGGACTACAAATGCCTGATCAGGGACCGTCAATTACTGTCAAACTCGCCGAAAACGAGGATGAGCTGAAGGCAGCGCAGCGTCTGCGCTATGATGTCTTTGTGCGTGAGCTTGGTGGCGGCGGTGAAATGGTTGACCATGAAGCCGGGTTGGAAAGAGACCGTTTTGATCCATATTTTGATCATTTGCTGGCCTTTGACGATGGCAGCAATGAGGTGATTGGCGTCTATCGGTTATTGCCGGGGGACAGGGCCAAATCCGTCGGTCAGTTTTACTCAGAAGATGAATACGACCTTTCGGTGCTGAAGCAGAGTGGCCGCAATTTACTTGAACTGGGGCGATCCTGCGTACATCCCGATTACCGTGGCGGGACCGCCATGTACCATCTGTGGAACGGTTTGGCGGGATATGTGGCCGAGCGAGAGATCGAAGTGCTTTTTGGTGTCGCCAGTTTTCACGGCACAGATATTCCTACGCTTGCGCAACCTCTTTCAATGCTGCATCACAACCACCTTGCGCCGCCTGATCTGCGGGTACGTGCGCAACCCCAGGTATTCCAATCCATGGATCTAGTCAGGCCCGACCAACTGGACCGCCGCAAGGCCATGCTGGAAGTGCCGGCATTGATCAAAGCCTACCTGCGGCTGGGAGGGTTCGTGGGGGAGGGCGCGTTCATAGACCATGCCTTTAACACAACCGACGTGTGTCTGGTTCTGGACACAGCCCGCATGAACGACCGCCAGCGGCGCATTTACGGTGGAGCCTGAACAGGTGAGCGATCCCTCGTGGCACAGCGAAGACGAACCCGACCCGATTGAATTGGGCATTCTCGGTTGGGTCCTAGTCCTGTTACGTGGTCTTCCATTGGCCATTCTGGTCTTTGGCGGGCTGATCATACTGCTGATCGTGCGATTGATCGAACGACCAATTTTCGGCGTGCGGCGTCCGATCACTCCGTTCATCAGCCAGTTTGTTTGCCGCAATGCCTTTCGCGTTCTGGGAATTGGGTTTCGCTCTTCCGGGGAATTGATGGTTCAGCATGGGGCCGTGGTGGCAAACCACTCGTCCTGGCTGGATATTTTTGCGCTGAACGCCCGCAAGAGGGTCTATTTCGTCTCGAAAGCCGAAGTAGCGAAATGGCCCGGTATTGGCTGGCTGGCCCGTGCGACCGGCACGGTTTTTATTGAGCGGGACCGAAAGAAAGCGCGTGAACAGACGAAGTTGTTCGAAGAGCGCCTGTCCGTAGGGCACAAGCTGTTGTTCTTTCCCGAGGGAACATCGACGGATAACCTGCGCGTTTTACCTTTCAAAACAACTCTCTTCGCCGCGTTCTTCACTGATGAACTTCGCGAGTTCATGTATGTTCAGCCGGTCTCGGTGATCTTCTACGCGCCGAAAGGACAGCCAGACAGATTCTATGGCTGGTGGGGCGATATGGAGTTCGGGCCGCATTTGTTGAAGACACTTGGCGCGCGCCGGCAAGGGACGGTCGAGTTGATCTATCACTCCCCGGCAAAGGTCAGCGATTTTGAGAATCGCAAGGCGCTCGCAGCCCATTGTGAAGAAGCCGTTCGTCATGCGCATGCACTGGCGCGGGCATCATAAAAATAATGCTCCCGATCAAATTATTTTATGATTTTTCACTTGTAGGGTGATCCCGGGTGTAGTATTCGCGCGCCATTCAAACCCGCAGGCGGGGTTTTGGCCTTTTTGGGGGAGACATCCCCATCAAGACCGCCGGTTGGAGCAATCGCTTCTCTCACCCCCGCTCAGGCGTAAACCGGAAAAGGAAAACATAGCATGGCTCTTCCCGAGTTCACCATGCGTCAGCTGCTGGAAGCTGGCGTTCACTTTGGTCACCAGACACAGCGTTGGAATCCCCGCATGGGCCCGTTCATCTACGGCTCGCGCAATGGCATCCACATCATGGACCTGACCCAGACCGTTCCGATGCTGGATCAGGCTCTGCAGGCCGTTCGTGACACCGTCGCAAAAGGTGGCCGCGTTCTGTTCGTTGGTACCAAGCGTCAGGCTGCTCAGCCAATCGCTGAAGCGGCTGAAAAGTCGGCTCAATACTACATGAACCACCGCTGGCTGGGCGGCACGCTGACCAACTGGAAAACCGTTTCCCAGTCGATCAACCGTCTGAACCAGATCGACGAAGCCATGGAATCGGGCGCAGAAGGCCTGACCAAGAAAGAGCGTCTGGGCATGGAACGTGACCAGTCCAAGCTGCAAGCTTCGCTGGGCGGTATCCGTGAGATGGGCGGCGTTCCGGACCTGCTGTTCGTCATCGACGTCAAAAAAGAAGCGCTGGCCATCGCCGAAGCCAACAAACTGGGTATCCCGGTTGTGGCTGTTGTCGACACCAACTGCTCGCCCGATGGTGTGGACTACATCATCCCCGGCAACGACGACGCAGCTCGTGCAATTGCTCTGTACTGTGATCTGGCCGCGCGTGCCGCTCTGGACGGTATGACCGCTCAGATGGGTGCCGCAGGTGTTGATCTGGGTGCATTCGAAGAAGCTCCGGTTGAAGAAGCCGTTGCGGAAGAAGCCACCGCAGAAGCAGAAACTCCTGCCGAGGCGTAAGCTGCCCGTCACCTAAATGACATATGGGGCAGGGTAGACCTGCCCCTATTCCGTTTGAATTGAGGAGAGCCAAAAGATGGCAATCACAGCAGCAATGGTAAAAGAACTGCGCGACTCGACCGGCGCAGGCATGATGGACGCGAAAAAAGCGCTGACCGAGACCGGCGGCAACATGGATGAAGCCGTTGACTGGTTGCGCACCAAAGGTCTGGCCAAGGCGGCTAAGAAATCAGGCCGTACCGCAGCAGAAGGTCTGGTTGCAGTCCACGTTGACGGTGGCAACGGCGTTGCTGTCGAAGTGAACTCGGAAACCGACTTCGTTGCGAAAAACGCCGAGTTCCAGGAAATGGTCGGCAAGATCGCATACGCAGCAGAAGGCGTCGACAACGTCGAAGCTCTGTTGGCGGCTGATCTGGGCGGCAAGTCCGTTGCAGACACCCTGACCGACAAGATCGCAACCATCGGCGAAAACATGTCGGTTCGCCGCATGTCCAAGCTGTCGGGCGACACCGTTGTGTCCTACGTGCACAACGCCGCCACCAACGGCATGGGCAAAATCGGTGTTCTGGTTGCCCTGTCCGGCGGCGACGAAACCATCGGCAAGCAGGTTGCAATGCACATTGCAGCGGTAAACCCGGCGGCCCTGTCCGAAGCGGACATGGATCCGGCTGTTGTCGAGAAAGAAAAGCAGGTTCAGATGGACATCGCCCGTGAATCCGGCAAGCCGGAGCAGGTGATCGAAAAGATGATCGAAGGCCGCATGAAGAAATTCGTGGCTGAATCGACGCTGCTGAACCAGTCGTTCGTTGTGAACCCCGACCTGACCGTCGAAGCGGCGGCCAAAGAGGCGGGTGCAACCATCACCGGCTTCATCCGTCTGGAAGTAGGCGAAGGCATCGTTGTCGAAAAAGAAGATTTCGCAGCCGAAGTTGCCAAAGCCGCTCAGGGCTGATCAGAAAAAATTCCGCCCCGTTCAGGGCCGGGACATTCTTAGAAACCGGTTGCGTGTTCGCAGCCGGTTTTCTTTTGGGACAGAAAAAATCCCTTTTAAGGGATTGTCTGCAGTCATCTGTCAAATGAAATGAGGGGCCCCGCATGATGGGGATGGAGGGGCCCCTCACGATTTCCAACTTGGGAACGCGGACAAATAAGACGCCCCTTGCCAGAGTGATCGGAGAGCCCTGAAATTGCAAAGGTCCGATCCGAATGTTCCTTGGCTAAAGCCACCACTCACGGAACTATTCAACTTTGCACTTTTATGGGCAGATTCGAAAAGTCATGTTTTCCTTACCCTAGGTAAGCTAGCCGCAGTTCAGCGCAGATATCGACCTTAGAATCCTGCCCCTGGGCTAAAATTCCATGACAAACATCTGGTTGTGAAGAGCGGCCTTGAGGACAGCCTGCGCTGTAGTCTCAACCGAAAGGGCTTCGCGCGCCAGACGCAGGTGTTTTTCGACCGTGGCCGACGTCAGGCCCATCAACAAAGCGATGTCCTGAGTTGTTTTACCGTCACCCACCCACTGCAGCGCCTCGCGTTGGCGCTTGGTCAGCGCCCGATTGGGCGCAGTGTAGGGCAGCGTCAGGATCTTAAGATGAGCGACATTGTTCATCAGCAGGATATCGTCGCCGTGTTCAGCCCATGTCTCGTCGGCTTCTTCCTGAGTCCGATCCTTTTTGTACCCCAACGAGATGGCACCCTTGGAGCGCATGGAGACCGAATTGAAACTTATCGTGTAGCCTGCGGTCACACCCATCGAGCGGTTGAACTCATAGACCTGACGTTCCTGTGTGGTCATGGTGCCGGTAGACATCATCTCCTGCACCATGCGCCAGCTTGCTGCACCTTCATTCTCCAAGGCCCACTTGAGCATGGGCGCATGAAAATACAGCCCGGAATGCAGGAAGCCGTTGATGTATTTCTCGCAGTGGTTGGTCAGAATGACAAAATCTTCTGGGTCGCCAAGCGAAGTGGCCGTTCTGAACTGTGTGTATCCGTACAGCAGTCTTTCAAAGCCATACTCTGCCATCTGACGGCAATGCGCATCCCACAACTCTTCCAGAGTTTTCGTGTAACTCAGAAAATGAAGATAGTCGCAGAGTTTCACGCAGCGCCCCCGTTCTTCACATGCTGTTTCAACGCATCCAGCGCCATCACATAGCCTTGGGCGCCGAAGCCGCAAATCTGTCCGATCGCCACCGGGGCAATAAAAGACTTGTGCCTGAACGCTTCGCGCGCATGGATATTTGACAGATGGACCTCGACAACAGGCACCTCAGCGGACGAGATCGCGTCCATCAGAGCTACCGACGTATGCGTGAAGGCACCTGCATTCAGTACAATTCCGTCCTGAACACCACGAGATGAGTGAATCGCATCAATCAGGACACCTTCGTGATTTGATTGCAGGCAGGTAACGTCCTGCCCAAGCGCAGAGCCGTGCGACACGCACAGTTCTTCGATCATTTTCAATGTCGTATGGCCATAAACCTCAGGTTGCCTCATGCCGAGCAAATTGAGGTTCGGGCCGTTAAGAACCAACACTTTTGTCATGTCAGAATTTGTCCCATCTAAAGATTCATTGTCATGAAGTAGGGCAACTGTCCATAGGGCTGCGCTTCATGCCATTGCAAAAGCGACCCAAATGCCGCGAGTGCATCCTGAGAGGGGCCTATTCCATCACATGTTAGGGTGATCTGACATTTTCGTGATCAGAAAGTCTGACATTGAAACATCGCCTGTTCCGCTGCCGCACCGATTGGTCGGCGCATCCTCAAGAGGCCGCAAATATGTCTGAATCCCCTTATCCCATAAGGGATAATTCGTGCTAATCCTGATCCATCGTAACCACGATCTTTCCCATTGCCTGGCGATTCTGCATGAGTTCCAATGCTTCGGGCGCATGTTCCAGGGAAAACCGCCGACTGATACGTGGTTTAATTTTTCCATCCAGATAAAGCTGAAACAGGTCTGCCATGTTTTCGGAATGCCCTTTGGGATCCCGAAACACCGATGCGCCCCAGAAAACACCGACAACCTGACATCCTTTGAGCAATGTCAGGTTCAATGGAATTTTGGGAATCCCAGCAGGAAAACCGACAACAAGATAGCGGCCTTGCCATGCGGTCGCTCGCAAGGCGGGTTCCGCATAATCCCCGCCAACCGCATCGTAAACTACGTCGACACCATCTCCGCCCGCCAAGGTTTTGATTTCCTTGGATAGTGCCTTCTGGGAATCCTTGTCCAACTTCTTGGGATAGATCAGGGTTTCATCTGAACCCACCTGCCTGCAGAAATCCGCCTTTTCTTTGGATGAAACAGCTGCAATGACCTTCGCACCCGCGGCTTTTGCCAATTCGATTGCCGCGACACCGACACCTCCGGCTGCTCCGAGTATCAGAAGGGATTCACCAGGCTTTAAGCTGGCTCGATCCTTTAGGGCGTGATGGGACGTTCCGTATGTGAAAATGAAACAGGCGGCAGCGTCGTATGGCATTTCATCAGGTATTTTGACTGCACTTGCCGCCTTGAGTGTCAGGTGCGTTGCAAACCCACCATAACCTGTCAACGCCAGCACACGGTCCCCGGTTGCAAAACCTGACACACCTTCACCGACGGCCACGACCTCCCCCGCGATTTCCCCACCGGGCGCGAATGGGCGAGGGGGTTTCATCTGATATAGGTCGCGAATGATCAGGGTATCTGGAAAATTCACTCCGGCGGCATGAACGCGCACCAACAACTCCCCGGGTTTGGGGGTTGGGTCAGGCAACTGAGTTAGCTGAAGTGTTTCTGGTCCGCCCGGAGCGGTGCTGAGCATTGCTTTCATTTCTTTCCTTCCCAATTCAGCGGTCAAGTGGCCGGATATGACGTAAAGTCTTCTGCCCGTTCTACTGGTTGTCAATGAGAATTCGAAATGCAATTCTGCTATGCGAAACGCAGGGCAATACCAGTGATAGGACGCTAAACGCAGGCTAGCATTCACCGGAGTGGAAATATTGGAAAATTGCACCATCGGCACAAATCTCCGGCCGGATTTGCCCGGGCCAAACAGGTTTTGTCCGAAAAGGAAGCGAGTTGAAGCCGAACAGGTGTGTGACTGTTTGCCAGTCGCTGCATTCCTCAATCGAATGCATAGAGTCAGAAGGATAATAGCATGACCATCGACGAACTTTTCTCTCTGAAAGGGAAAACTGCACTGGTGACAGGCGGAGCAACCGGAATTGGCCGAATGGCGGCCGAAGCGCTGGTTCGGGCAGGGGCTCGCGTTCTGATCGCTTCCCGTAAAGGTGAAGCATGTGAAGCTGTGGCTGCCGAGCTCAATGCACTTGGTGCTTCGGGAACTGCAGAGGGATTTGCCGGCGACGTTGGCAGCAAAGAAGGCGTAGACGCCTTGGTTGAGAACGTTAAGAATAGAACGGATAATATTGATATATTGATGAATAACGCCGGAGTAACCTGGGGTGCGCCTATGGGGCAGTTTCCCTATGAGGCATGGGAAAAAGTAATGTCCGTCAATGTCGCGGGTGTTTTTGATCTGACCCAGAAACTTTTGCCGTTGCTCATGAAGTCCGCGACAGTGGATGATCCGGCGCGCGTCGTGAATGTAGGTTCGGTTATGGGTGAAATTCCAATGGGGGACGGCGCATACAGCTATTCTGCCTCAAAGGCTGCTGTAATCCACCTGAGCCGGGTCATGGCAAAAGAACTGTCACCCTATTTCGTGACCGTAAACGCTTTGGCTCCGGGACCATTCGTGTCCCGTATGACGGCCTTTGCGACGCATGACGAAGAAAAACGGGAAAAGGTCGGTGAAGATGTACCGCTGAAACGGGTTGGCCGGGATGAGGACATTGCCGGATGCATGCTGTTTCTGTGCGGACGCGGCGGGTCATATGTTACCGGGGCGGTGATCCCGGTGTCGGGGGGCATCAATGTAATGTCCGGCCACAACATATTTGAAAAAGCGCTGCAGTAGCAAAGTCTTAACTGGATGGCCAACGCGGGAGATCCCGTTGCATACTAATTGGGGAACGAAGAATGAAAGATTTGATCTGGAACCGTAACGAAGCCCGCCTGCCGGAACAACTTCGGGGATTGCGATTGCCAATGATCGGGTCGCCTCTGTTTATCATCTCCGTTCCCGACCTGGTTATCGCGCAGTGCAAGGCTGGTATCATTGGGTCGTTCCCAGCCCTGAATGCCCGCGAAGCAGCTGGAGAGCCGCCTTTGCTGGAGAGTTGGCTAAGGCAGATCAACGAAGAACTTGATCGTCATAATCAGGACAACCCCGACCAACCCGCCGCGCCCTTTGCGGTGAACCAGATCGTGCATCGTTCGAATGAAAGGTTGGAGAGAGATCTTGAGATTTGTACGCGATGGAAAGTCCCGGTCTGGATCACGTCACTGGGTGCACGGGTAGAAGTCAACGAAGCCGCTCACAGCTGTGGTGGCGTCGTTCTGCATGATGTGATCAACAATACGTTCGCCAGGAAAGCCATTGATAAAGGCGCCGACGGATTGATCGCCGTCGCAGCCGGGGCTGGGGGGCATGCAGGACAGCAATCCCCGTTGGCTCTGATCCGGGAAATCCGGCAATGGTTCGACGGCCCTCTGGCCTTGTCCGGAGCAATTGCAAGCGGAGAAGCGTTGTTGGCGGCACGGGCCATGGGGGCTGATTTCGGGTATGTCGGCTCGCCGTTCATCGCAACGCATGAGGCAAGCGCACACGACGATTACAAACGCCTGATTGTCGAAAGTGGCGCTGAGGACATCGTGTATTCGTCTTTGTTTACTGGGGTTCACGGGAATTACCTGAAGAAATCAGTCGAACGTGCGGGTATGGATCCGGAAAACCTGCCATCAGCCGACGCGAGTTCAATGAGCTTCAGTCAGGGATCTGCCAAACCCAAGGCATGGAAAGAGATTTGGGGGTCGGGGCAGGGTATCGGTGATATAACCGAAGTTGTCAGCACTGCAGACCTGATCAATCGTATCGATCGCGAGTACAGGAATGCCGGGGCGAAACTAGCATCCGAGTTCACAGGCTAACCATGGCGGAACTTCTGGTAATCCGGCATGCACAAGCATCATTCGGCGCAGATGACTATGATCGTCTGAGCGAATTGGGCCACAAACAATCTGCACTTGCAGGGGATGCCTTGAGGGCTTCGGGCTGGGTACCTGACAGAGTCGTCACGGGGACATTGTTTCGTCAAAAGGAAACTGCGACCTCGATGGGGTTCGATGTCGAAACCGACGAGCATTTCGGTTGGAATGAATACGATTTTCACGACCTCCTTCGTGTGAAGTTTGGCGGGGTAATACCGGACCCGGTGCAGTATGACCGAAAGACCCATTTTCGTACCCTGCGCGAAACTCTGGCCGAGTGGCAGGCCGGGGGACTTGAGAACGCCAAGGAAAGCTGGATTTCCTTCAAGCGCCGGATTGAAGAAGCGCGATCTTTTTCAACGGATACCAACGCAAACCGCGTGCTCGTCGTAAGCTCTGGCGGGGCTATCGGCCAACTGGTCGCGGCAACTCTCAGGGCACCGCCGGATCAGATGATTGCCTTGAACCTGCAGGTCAAAAACACCTCGATGACAAGGTTCATATTCACGCCCAAGGCGTTCTTTTTACATGAATTCAATGTAACTCCGCATTTCGCGCCGCATGAAGTGGCCGGAATGTTGACCTATAGTTAAGGGCTGCCAATGAACGATGTTTCAAACCACCTCGATCTGAAAGCAGTGGACGCGTATCTTCGAGAGAATCTTGAGGGTTATGAAGGTCCAGTTAGCGCGACCAAGTTCGCGGTCGGACAGTCGAACCCGACTTTCCTGCTGGAAACCCCCTCAAAAAAGTATGTTCTGCGGCGAAAACCGCCGGGAGTTCTTCTCAAATCCGCGCATGCGGTGGATCGTGAGTTTCGTGTTCAGAAGGTGCTGGCCGATAGCAGGGTGCCTGTACCCCGCATGTACACATTATGCGAAGACGACGAAGTTATTGGGTCAGCCTTCTACGTTATGGAACATCTGGACGGCCGCAACTTTGACGAACCATCCATGAAAGGGGAAACAAACGAAACCCGCGCGGCGGTAATCGATGAAATGAACCGGGTTCTGGCCGAATTGCACAGCGTCGATATCGATGCGGTGGGGTTGTCGGAATATGGGCCACCGGGAAACTACTTTGAAAGACAGATAGGCCGCTGGACCAAGCAATATCGCGCGTCTGAGACTGCAAAAATCCAACAGATGGATCAACTGATCCACGCGTTGGAGGTCAACATGCCCGCCGACGACGGACAGAGAACGCTGGTTCACGGTGACTATCGAATAGACAACATGATGTTCGAAAAAAACGGCACACGCTGTCTGGGAATTCTGGACTGGGAGTTGTCGACAATTGGCCACCCTTATGCAGATCTGGCGGCGGTTATCATGCAATGGCAGATGCCTCCAGGAAAAGACGGGCGCGGCCTGGCTGGGATTGACAGGCAATCCTTGGGTTTGCCATCCGACCAAGAGTTCATTGCAAGTTACCTTAAGCGCCGCGGGTTACCAGCAATCGAGAACTTCGGCTTTTACCTCGCTTTCAATTTCTTTCGCATGGCGGCAATCATTCAGGGCGTTTACAAGCGAGCGCTGGATGGCAACGCGTCCAATCCGGAAAGGGCGAAGATGTTAGGTCAATATGTACCTGTGTTTGCCCAAAACGGACTTGATGCATTGAAACAGTAGCTCCAGCAGCGCGAACAAGATGGAACGAGGTTTGACACCACAAGACGAAAAAGATCGAAATTTTGTCACCGCGCTGGCGCGTGGCCTGGATATTCTGCGGTGTTTTCGATCCGGAGAGACAACGCTCACAAACCTTGATTTTTCAGACCGAACCGGATTGCCCAAGCCCACGGTTTCACGCCTGACGCACACATTGTGCCAGTTGGGGTATCTGGTGCAGGAACAACAAGGAGGGTCATACCGCCTAGGGGTAGGGGTCTTGCGCCTGGGGTTTTCTGCCTTGGCCTCAATCGATGTATGCGACCGGTCTGCTGTTGCACTAAGAAATCTGCGCGACGGGCCCAATTCCTATATTACCGCCGCTCTGGGTGAGGCACATCGTTCCGATGTCATCTACGTAGCAGTAAACAGATCGCGTGAGAACGTTGCCTTGACCATGCATGTAGGGTCACGGTTGCCTTTGTTTTATTCATCCATGGGCCGTTCGATCCTTGCCGGGATGTCGGAAGCAGAGCAGGAAGCGGCCGTTTCAGCGGCATTCGATGATCTTGGCCGTTCGCAGGACGAACTTCGGGCAATAGTTCGGTCCGCCAAGGAAGAATGCAGCGCCAAGGGGTACTGTACCGGTTATGGACTGTGGCGCGAAGACGTTAACGCGATTTCCGCTCCGGTCCATTCTCTGGAGGATGGCCGAATATTCGGGCTTAATGTTGGTGGGCCCAGTTTTCACGTCTCACCCCGCCAATTGGAGGAAGATTACGCCGAGAAACTGGTGCAGGCAGCAAGGTTTCTTGGAATGAAGCCGTAACAAGCCGCAATCTTCTTCAGAGAAAGCTCAAATTCAATTTTAAGGCAGCGCGCTGTGAAGTGGGTCAGATTAGGATGCGTATTCCTACGTACTTCCTTCTCCGCCCACTCCGAAGGACACTCAGTTCATGCAACGTAAGGAGAGCCTGCAGGAATGGATACGTCTACACATCATGGATTCGATCAATCCAGGTTGAATCGTATCTCTTCCTGGATGCAGCAATATGTTGACGAGCGTAAATATGCCGGCAGCTCTGTCCTGATAACCCGCTCGGGTAGCGAAGTTTATTTCAACGAGACGGGATTGCGCAGTGTCGAAAACAGCCTCCCGTTCCAGCGTGACACGCTGGTGAGAATCTATTCAATGACCAAGCCGGTGACTACGGTTGCATTGATGATGCTGGTGGAACGAGGGCTTCTCCGGCTTGATGCCCCGGTCGCCGAGATTATTCCATCGTTCGACGATAGGTACGCCCTGATCCCCGAAGCAGTGGGAACCGATCAGGTCGAGCCGTCATCGGTACCCTCGCTGCGCCAGTTGCTGACGCATACAAGCGGGCTCAGCTATTCCTTCAACCCGGGTATCCTGCCTAAGGCGATGGACGAACAGGGCCTGACGTTCAAGCCCAATCAGGGTGAATTGTCGGTGATGGTTGATGCCCTGGCGGCTCTGCCACTTGCTTTTCAGCCGGGTTCGCGCTGGGAGTATTCTGTTGGTATCGACGTCATAGGGCGTGTTGTTGAAATTGTTTCTGGCAAAACACTTGAACGCTTCTTTCAGGATGAAATTTTCGAACCTCTCGGAATGACAGAAACAGGGTTTTCTGCGCCAACAGGGGCAGGGGACAGATTTGCGTCCCTTTATACACCGCTCGAGGGCGACGCGATGGCCCTTAATGCGGCCAAATCAGGCGACGAGACTTTGCGTTTGGTAGATCAGGCCGGGAATTCTCCTTTTGAAAATGCGGTCCTGTATTCCGGTGGTGGAGGTTTGGTCAGTACGATCGATGATTACTGTCGGTTTGCAGATATGCTCCGCAGTGGCGGTATGGGCGTGAACGGCAGGCTTTTGGAAGCTGAGACCATAAAGTTGATGATGCGCAATCACCTGCCGGGCGACATTGCATCGATGGGTCCGCAAAGTTTCGCTGAACAACCAATGGAAGGTATGGGATTTGGCCTTGGGGGCGCCGTTATGCTGGATCCGGTCAAAGCACATGTAGCAGGATCTGTTGGCGATTTCAGTTGGGGTGGAATGGCCTCGACCTTTTTCTGGATTGATCCGGTGCACGATCTGACAGTGATCTTTTTTACACAGCTTTCCCCGTCCAGTTCATATCCTTCGCGATCCGAGCTAAAAGCGCTTGTTCACGCCGCACTCATTGATTGACCTTGAGCGGGCTGATACCTGAATGCAGGGCTGAAACTAAGGACACACAATGACGGAAGCGGAGCGCATTCTTCTTGACCTGCTGAACCTGGAAAGGCTCGAGGTCGATCTGTTTCGCGGCACCGGGTCCGGGGGCGAAACGCCAACACGAATATACGGAGGGCAGGTGGTTGCCCAAGCTTTGGCTGCTGCTTATCGCACTGTCGAGGGTCGGCTTTGTCATTCGCTGCACGCCTATTTCATTCGCCCCGGCGATCCAAGTATACCCGTTGTTTATCAGGTAGATAGAGCGCGAGATGGAGGTTCTTTCACCACTCGGCGCGTAGTGGCCATCCAGCACGGCAAGCAAATTCTGAATTTGTCCGCATCGTTCCACGTACAGGATGAAGGTTGGGATTATCAACATCCCATGCCCAGTGTCGAAAAAGCCGAGCACCATCCGTCCCGAGACGAATTGAGGCAGAAGTACCTTGATCGGGTACCAGAGAATTTCCGAAAGGAATTCATGCGTGAGCGGCCGATCGAAGTACGGGAAGTCGACCCGCTGGATCTTTTTGATCCCGTTAAGGCCGACGATCGGAATCACCTTTGGTTCCGCATGGGTGCTGCCGCAGGCGCCGACCCACAAACGCAGCATATTCTGCTGGCCTACGCGTCTGATATGGCACTGCTGAGTTCCGGTATGCGCCCTCACGGGTTGAGCTGGTTCAAACGCGAAGTGAACGGCGCCAGCCTGGATCACACCATGTGGTTTCATGCGCCGATTCAATTCGAAAACTGGCACCTGTATTCGATGGACGCACCTTGGACAGGGCAGGGGCGTAGCTTCAACCGAGGTTCGATCTACACGGAAGATGGCGTATTGGTTGCGTCGGTCGCTCAGGAAGGACTTATGCGCCGGCCTCTGAGAAAGGGTTAACTATCACCGCTAAACTGCCTATTTAACTTGCGCATTCCGCCAATCCACCTGTCATAATCTGACGTCTTAAGGCGCATATAGTCCAATACCTGCGGGTGTGGTAAAATTAGGAAGCGTTCGTCGCGAATTGCCTCAACACAGGCTTCAGCTACGTGCTCAGGTTCCAGCATTCCATCTATTGCTGCTACGGAATCTTCGTGCCCACGGGTCATTTCAGATCGAACGGCCTGAGGGCACAACACCGAAACCCCAATTCCTTTATCGCCGTATGTCAAAGCCAGCCACTCGGCCAGACCAACCGCTGCGTGCTTGGTAACCCCATAAGGCGCCGCACCCGGTTGATTTAGCAGCCCGGCCGCCGAGGCTGTGTTCAACAGATAACCACCACCACGGGCAATCATGCGTGGCACTACATGACGCGCAGCCCAAACATGGGACATGAGATTGATGTCCCAAATTCGGTTCCAATCTTCGTCCGGAACGTCGAGGCCACCCAGCGTCAGAATGCCAGCGTTCGAGCAGAACAAATCAATTGGCCCAATATCTTTTTCGACAGTTGTAATCAGCGCCTCGATGTTGGCTTCACTGGAAACATCGCACTTGAGAGCAACGCCACCGATTTCTTCCGCTACGACCCGCGCAGCGGCCAGATCGATATCGGCGCATACGACGCACTTGGGGTTTTCTTTGGCAAACCGTTCGGCCAATCCTTTACCGATACCACCGGCTGCGCCTGTAATGACTACAATCCTGTCTTTTAGTTCCATGTCCCAATCCAAATTTCCGGCATCAAACTTATGTTTCAACCGAGGATCGTAGTGATGGGATAACAAACGGCCAAGGGTGGACGCGTGGTACGTCGCGTCACCCTTTAATTACCATAATACCGATTATGCGGTTATTGTCAGATGCCTATGTAGACGCGCACATCGACATTCAGCCACAATCCCCGCCGTTAGAAGAATGCCTGAAGCCCTGTTTGTGCGCGGCCCAGGATCAGTGCGTGAACATCGTGTGTTCCTTCGTAGGTATTCACGGTTTCAAGATTCACCATGTGCCGTACGACATTGAATTCCAACGAAATACCGTTTCCGCCATGCATGTCCCGCGACATCCGCGCGATATCCAGCGCTTTGCCACAGTTGTTGCGTTTGACGATAGATACCATTTCAGGCGCAGCGTTGGCTTCATCCAGAAGACGTCCGACCCGAAGACTGGATTGCAATCCCAACGCTATCTCAGTCTGCATATCAGCGAGTTTTCGTTGAAACAGTTGAGTTTGCGCCAGCGGCCGATTGAACTGCTTGCGGTCCAGACCGTATTGCCGGGCAGCATGCCAACAACATTCGGCGGCCCCCATAACTCCCCAGCTGATCCCGTACCGTGCCCGGTTCAAACATCCGAACGGACCTTTCAAACCTTGAACGTGAGGTAGCAGAGCGTCTTCGCCGACCTCGACGTTATCCAGAACGATTTCGCCAGTGATCGACGCGCGCAGGCTCAGCTTGTTTTGGATCTTGGGCGCACTCAGACCCTTGGCGCCCTTCTCAAGGACAAACCCACGGATTTTTCCGTCATGCGCATCAGACTTTGCCCAAACCACGAAAACGTCGGCGATAGGTGAATTCGAAATCCACATCTTGCTACCGGTCAGTCTGTAGCCGCCTTCAATTTTCTCAGCCCGTGTTTTCATTCCTGCGGGGTCCGATCCGGCATCAGCTTCGGTCAGCCCGAAACAGCCGATCCATTCGCCGCTGGCAAGTTTAGGCAGATATTTCCTCCGCTGTTCCTCGCTGCCGTAGGCGTAGATCGGGTACATGACCAATGAACTTTGGACAGACATCATGGACCGATAACCGGAATCCACACGCTCAACTTCCCGTGCGACCAACCCGTAGGTGACATAGCC
This sequence comes from Ruegeria sp. C11, assembly GCF_056537725.1. NCBI lineage: Bacteria > Pseudomonadati > Pseudomonadota > Alphaproteobacteria > Rhodobacterales > Roseobacteraceae > Ruegeria > Ruegeria sp. C11. The sequence goes on from NZ_JBQFSB010000002.1 coordinate 45,302, forward strand.
CGCGCCAATGCCGCCATATTCTTCGGGGATCGTTGTTCCCAGCAATCCCATTTCACCCATCTCACGGAAAATCTCCGGATCGGTTTCTTCATTCTGGAATGCTTCGGTAACGCGTGGCTGCAGCTTTTCCTGTGCATAGGCATAGGCGCTGTCTGCAACCATCCGTTCATCTTCGGTCAGCTGTTCCGATAACCGAAACGGATCGTCCCAAGTGAATGTTCCGAGATCAGGTGCATCCTTGGCGCGAAGGGTTGGTTTTGGATCCGGGGCATTCATGGCACAACTCCACTTCATCTGTTTGGCGCACCCTACTCTGCCATTGCATCAAGATACAGCGAGACTTTTTCACAGTTTCATGAGTAAAACGCATACATGAAAACATCACGCAGACTTTTGCCGTCACTTTCCTCGTTACGCGCTTTGGAGGCGCTGGACCGCCTTGGCTCTGCTTCAGCAGTTGCAGACGAACTTTCACTGACACAAAGCGCGATCAGTCGGCAATTGCAGACGCTGGAATCGCAGCTTGATGTCGAGCTGATTAGCCGCGACAGAAAAAGGCTGTCACTGACGCCGGTAGCACAGGATTATGTTAGTGAAATCCGGCAGGCCCTGAATCAGATAACTCAGGCTTCTTTCAGGTTGCACGTAGCGCCCGTTGGCGGAACGCTGAACCTTGCAATACTTCCGACATTTGGTATGCGCTGGCTGATGCCCCGGCTGCCCGAATTCGCGCGACTGCACCCCGACATCACAATCAACATGTCAACGCGGCTCAGGCCCTTCAGCTTTGCGTCAGAACCATTTGATGCAGCACTGCATTTTGGCGAACCTGATTGGCCCGGAACTGATCGCCTGCTCCTCAAGATCGAACATGTTCTGCCAGTCTGCGCGCCGTCTCTTTTGCCCAATGGGACACCCAAGTCGCCGAAGGATCTGCTAAAGATTCCTCTTTTGCATATTCAGACGCGTCCCAGTGCCTGGCAGGATTGGTTTCGGCAGATGGGGGTTACACATCCCTCTCCCCTGCCCGGCACTATTCATGACCAATTTTCGACGATCAGTCAGGCTGCGCTTCATGGGTTGGGCGCCGCTCTTTTACCAAATTACCTAGTAGAGCAGGAACTGGCCACGGGCAAGCTGATCGCTGCCTTTCCCGACGCGGTCGAGACGGTGGGCGCCTACTACTTGGTCTGGCCCAAGACCAAAGGCGACGATCCTTCCTTGCGGGAGTTTCGTCATTGGCTGGCGTCGCATGCGCAATCCGAAGACACGTTACCGCGGTAGGATTAACCCAGTGCGTACCCCGCACCGCGTACTGTACGAACCGGATCTGCGCCACCGTGCTGTGTCAGGGCCTTGCGCAGACGTCCGATATGCACGTCAACGGTCCGCGTATCGACATAAATATCGCGACCCCAAACACGGTCCAGCAGTTGCTCCCTGCTCCAAACACGTCCCGGTTTTTCCATGAAGGTGCTCAGCAAGCGAAACTCGGTCGGGCCAAGCTTCAAGGGTTTTTCACCTCGGCTGACCTTGTGTGTCTCTGAATCCAGAACGATGTCGTCGAACTCAAGGCGAAGTCCAACTGTCGCAGGGCGGACGCGGCGCAATTGTGTCCGAACCCGCGCCATCAATTCGACAATGGAATATGGTTTCACCACATAATCATCTGCGCCGGTCTCAAGACCACGAACCTTGTCCACTTCTTCGCTGCGGGCCGAAAGCATGATGATCGGGATCGAACGCGTATCCGGGCGGGACTTCAGCCGCCGGCAAACTTCGATCCCGCTGAGGTTGGGCATCATCCAGTCAAGGACGATGATATCCGGACAGTCCTCATCCACCAGCAGCAGCGCTTCGTCGCCGCTTTCTGCCTTGGATACCTGGAAACCCTCGGCTTCGAGGTTGTAGGCAAGCACCTCTCGCTGGGCCAATTCATCCTCGACAACCAGAACTGTCGGCTGATCTGCGGACATGGAACGCAGCCTCCTAGATGGTTTGCGACGTTGTGTCGGCTTTGGGCCGAGACTCTGTCGGGCGCTCGCCGGTAACAAGATATACGACCTGCTCGGCGATTGCCGTTACATGATCGCCCATACGCTCGATATTCTTGGCGATGAAATGCAGATGCATGCATGAGGAAATGTTGCGCGGGTCTTCGGCCATAAAGGTCAAAAACTCGCGGAACAGACCGTTATACATCTGGTCGACATCCTCATCCCGACCGATCACGTCAGAAGCCAACTCAGCGTCCCGCTGAATATAGGCATCCAATGCATCACGCAGCATGACTTCGACTTCACGCGCCATACGCCGCAGGGCCGAGGCGCTGCCGTTAACTTCATGCGCATTGACCAGAACCGTTGTGCGCTTGGCGATGTTCTTGGCGTAGTCACCGATCCGTTCCAGATTGGCCGAAACCTTGAGCACCGAAAGCACCAGCCGCAGATCCCCTGCGGTAGGCGCACGCAAAGCGATCAGACGCGCGGTTTCTTCGTTGATCAGTTCCTCCAGCGCGTCGATGGCCTTGTCGCCCTGTCGAACGTTTTGGGCCAGTTCCTCATCACGGGTTTCCAGCGACCGGGCGGCGCCCATGATCGCTGCTTCGACCATGCCGCCCATTTTCATGATATGAGCCTGGATCGCTTCGAGGTCGCGATCGAATGCGGATGCGATATGTTGTTCGGTCATTTGTAAATACCTGTCCTCAGCCGATACGGCCGGTGATGTAACTTTCGGTGCGGGGGTCTTCGGGGTTGGTAAAGATCTGACCGGTCTCACCGAACTCCACGAGATTGCCCAAATGAAAGAATGCCGTTTTCTGACTGACCCGCGCGGCCTGCTGCATCGAGTGGGTCACGATCACCACCGAGTAGCGCTTGCGCAGTTCGTCGATCAGTTCCTCGACCTGTGCAGTCGCGATCGGATCGAGGGCCGAGCAAGGCTCGTCCATCAACAGAACCTCGGGCGCGGTTGCGACGGCGCGTGCGATGCACAAGCGCTGTTGCTGCCCCCCGGACAGACCGGTTCCGGGCGCGTCCAGGCGATCCTTGACTTCATCCCAGATGGCCCCACGGCGCAGGGATTTCTCAACGATCTCATCCAGTTCCGCTTTGTTCTTGGCGAGCCCATGAATGCGTGGGCCATAGGCCACATTGTCATAGATCGACTTGGGAAACGGGTTTGGTTTTTGAAACACCATGCCGACCTTGGCGCGCAATTGCACCGGATCGACACGCTTGTCATAGATGTCTTCGCCGTCCAACAGGATATCGCCCTTGACCCGGCAAATGTCGATGGTGTCATTCATCCGGTTCAGGCACCGAAGGAAAGTTGATTTTCCGCAACCTGACGGGCCGATAAAGGCGGTTACGGTCTTGTCTTCGATTTCGACGTTCACGTCTTTGATGGCGTGTGTGTCGCCGTAATAGACCTGAACGTCTTTGGCGGCGATCTTGATATCACGGGATTCCACGGTTCTCTCCAGTCGAGACATATCGTTCATTTCTTTTGCCTCACTTACCAGCGGCGTTCAAAGCGGCGGCGCAGGATCACGGCCACAGTATTCATGGTCACGAGGAAGATCAGCAGGATGATGATGCCTCCCCAAGCGCGTTCATAAAAGGCCGGATCGGCGCGTTTTGACCACTCATAGATTTGCGCGGGCATGGCCGAGTTCGGCGACAAAAACCCTGCGACCAGACTATCGGGCGGGTTCGACGCGATGAAGCCGACCATCCCGATCAGCAACAGCGGTGCGGTTTCTCCAAGTGCCTGCGCCAGACCAATAATGGTACCTGTTAGAATACCAGGTGCGGCCAGTGGCAGAACATGGTGGAACACCGCCTGCATTTTCGAGGCCCCTACCCCAAGCGCCGCATCCCGGATCGAGGGCGGCACCGCTTTGAGTGAGGCGCGTGTTGAGATGATGATTGTCGGCAGCGTCATTAGCGTCAGCACAAGCCCGCCAACCAGCGGCGCCGAGGTCGGCAGGTGCATGTAGTTGATGAACACGGCCAGACCCAGAATACCGAAGACAATCGACGGCACGGCTGCAAGGTTCGAGATGTTAACCTCGATGATATCCGTCAGTCGGTTTTGCGGTGCAAATTCCTCAAGATAGATCGAAGCGGCCACACCAATCGGCAATGCCAGTGCCAGAACGACCAGCATCATGAACAGCGACCCCAGCATCGACACGCCAATTCCTGCGGCTTCCGGACGCTGGTCCGAAGCATCCGCGCCGAAAATAAAGTCGGGATTGAACGCCTTGTACAGGATGCCGGCACTGATCAACTGATCGACGAAATCCAGTTGCTCGACCGAGATACTTTTGTCGTTTGCAATGGATTCGCGGGTCACGCGCCCTTTGACGTACCCATCGACACGGCTGTTCGCCAGGAACTTGAAGCTGACAGTGTTTCCAATTTCGTCTGGGTTCGCGATTACATAGTTTCTCAACTTGGCCAGCGCGGATTTGGACAGGATGCCGCCCATCTTCTTTGGCGACAGATCGGTCTGGATACCTAGTTCAGCGACCTTGTCCTCCAGCGCCTTGGAGACCAGGGGGGCATACCCAAAAGTCGAGACCTTCTTGATCTCATCAATGTTTCGTTTGCCGTTCTTGTCCAGCTTGCTTGCCAGCAGATTGACATCGAGTTCCAGATAGGTCTGCTGAAACGCGCCCACTCCTGCGGTGACGATGTTGGTAACCAGTACGGCCAACATAAGCAGACCGACGCTGATAGCCGCGATTCCGTACATTTTGAACCGGCTTTCAGCGGCATTGCGCCGCTTCGTGCGCGCATCTTTTTCGAACAGCGACCCACCTTTGCCGCTTGCACCGGGCACCGGAGCGTTTGGTGGTGTTTGAGAGATATCGGTCATTCGTACTGTTCCCGGTATTTACGTACGATGTAGAGGGCAAAGATATTCAGCCCCAGTGTAATAACAAACAGGGTCAAACCCAGCGCAAAGGCCACCAGTGTCTCGGCGCTGGCAAAATCCGTGTCACCCGTTAGCTGGCTGACAATCCTTGTGGTGATCGTTGTCATCGCCTCAAACGGGTTTAGCGAAAACTTCGCGATTGCACCGGCGGCCATCACAACGATCATCGTTTCACCGATGGCACGGCTCGCAGCCAACAAGATGGCGCCCACGATCCCCGGCAGCGCGGCAGGCAGAACAACCTGTCGTACTGTCTCGGAATGGGTGGCTCCCAGCCCGAGCGAACCGTCGCGCATCGATTGAGGCACCGCGTTGATAATGTCATCGGACAGCGATGACACAAACGGGATAAGCATGATCCCCATGACCAGGCCCGCTGTCAGCACCGCGTTCGAACTGGCCATCCATCCAACGCCAATTGCGCCACCGTTGCCAAACAACGCAACCAGCGCCGGGCCGACGGTTAGCAGGGCAAACAGACCATAAACAATGGTCGGAATACCCGCCAGAATTTCAAGCAGGGGTTTCGCCAGTGAACGTGTTGCAACAGAGGCGTATTCCGACAGATAAATCGCAGCGAACAACCCGATTGGGACTGCCACGAACAACGCGATCAAAGAAATGTACAGCGTTCCCCAAAGCAGCGGCAGAATGGATAATTCACTGCCTCCGCGAAAGTTAGGGGCCCAGGTGCTGCCGAAAAAGAAATCCTTCCAGGAATGCAACTGAAAGAAGTTCATCGTTTCGAACAGCATCGACAAAACGATGCCGATGGTCGTCAGGATCGCAATTGAAGCGGCCAACAAAAGCAATGCGAGAATGCCCCGCTCAACCACGTTGCGCGCCCGAAATTCCTTGTGAGTTCGAACATAGGAAAAAGCCCAGCCCAGCAAGGCTACTGCTACGACCGCAATCTGCATCGCGATCTTTCCGTTTGCGTTCATAACGCGGTATTCTTGTGCAGCGCGCAAAACAGGCGTCGTTACGTTTTGAGTGATTACCTGTCCGGCCTCTTTCAGGCGGGCGGTTACATCCGTGATGTCCGCGCGCGCGTTTTGCGCGAATTCCTCGGTTATGGCACCTGAAGCTATTGCGCCGTCCAACCCGTCGGCGACACGGCGAACCTCGCTCATAATAAGCCCACGGGTGGAACCTTCCGGGATGGCCTCGTCTGGGATCATGCCAGATGCGGTATTGTTGACGATAAGTGGCTGAACCAACAACCAAATGATCAACAAGGCGAGTGCAGGAACCAGCGCACTGAGTGCCACGTTGTACCCGTAATAGGACGGCAGAGAGTGCAACTCTCGTGCGTCACCCTGTGCACTGGACAAAGCACGCGTGCGGCCCGCCAAAAAGCCAACCGCTGAAATTACGATCAGGACGATCAACAGCCATGATAGAGGCATAAGAACTCCGTGGGGAGGAGAAGTTTGGAGTCAATGTGAACCGGGGCATTCGTAACGCCCCGGTTCTAATGAGGTCTGGATCAGGAACCGCCGCCCAGGACGGTTTCGTTTGCCACTGCGTCCTGCACCTTGGCCAGTTCCGGATCGGAAACCAGTCCGTACTGTGCCAGAGGGCCGTCAGGGCCGGCAATCTCATCCGCGACGAAGAACTCAGCATATTCCTTCAGGCCAGGGATCACGCCGATATGAGCTTTCTTCACGTAGAAGAACAGCGGGCGGGAAACCGGATATTCGCCTGTAGCGATGGTTTCGGTCGACGGCGTCACATCCGACATCGTCGCAACCTGCAGCTTGTCGGTGTTGTTTTCGTAGAATGCCAGACCAAAGACGCCGATACCGTCCTTGTTGCTGTCGATGCGCGCCAGGGTCTCGGTGTAGTCACCATCGATGTCGACAGAAACGCCGTCGGTGCGCAGAGCAATACATGCTTTCTCAGCTGCTTTTTTCTTGGCCTTGTCGCTATCGCCCTCAGCAGCGGCAAGATAGACGTCAAAGTCACCAAGGTGTTCACAACCCGCCAGGATCACTTTGTCTTCGAAAACTTCACGGGTGCCGTGCTTGGTGCCCGGGATAAAGGCGGCAATCGGCTGTGCCGGGAAGTTTGCGTTGACCTGATCCCACGTCTTGTAGGGGTTGTCGACCAGCGCGCCATCAACGACGACCTGAGCGGACAGGGCCTTGTACCAGTCCTCTGGCGTGAATTCGAACGAGTTACCGTTGATGTCGCTGGCGAAGACAATGCCGTCATAGCCAATCTGAACTTCGATGATGTCAGTCACACCATTGTCGGCGCAGGCTTTGATTTCCTTCTCACGAATTTGGCGCGACGCATTGGCCACGTCGATGGTGTTTTCGCCAACACCTTCACAGAAACGCTTGAGGCCTGCAGAGGAGCCACCCGATTCAACAACCGGTGTGGGGAAGTCAAAGTTCTCACCGAAGGCTTCAGCTACGATCGACGCGTATGGCAGTACGGTCGAAGAACCGGCAACCTGAACCTGATCACGGGCTGCTGCAGTGGTGGCCGATACGGCCGCGATAGCAAGCGCCGAAGCCGACAGTTTTACAAAGGACATTTCAGTCTCCTTGGTAATGAATTTCAACGATCACCCCTATGATGATCCTGCGCGAACCCCTACGAGCGGCACGTAAGCCTTTTGTGACAGCTGTGTAACAGTATTATGACAAGGAGCCTGAAATTCGGATGGCCTGACGCAAAGCTGTTATGCGCAGGGAGCATTACTGAGCTGCGGGCCATATACACTGGCGAGTAGCCGCGCATTGATCAGTGGGGCAGAATAACCGTAAATGTCGTGCCCTGCCCCAGCTCGCTGTGGACCCTCAGACGTCCCCGGTGGCGATTGACGATGTGTTTCACAATCGCAAGGCCCAATCCCGTGCCGCCAAGTTGGCGCGATCGGTGGCTGTCCGCACGGTAAAACCGCTCTGTTAGCCTTGGCAGATGTACTGCATCGATGCCGGGTCCATTATCCGTGACTTTTACCCGGACGGACGGTCCGCGCACGGCTGTGTCCCGTTCCTCCAAAGTCAGGTCGATGTCGACTTTGCTGCCGCCATACTTGATACCGTTTTCAATCAGGTTCGTAAAAACCTGCCGCAACTGATCCCGGTCACCTGTCACGGACACGGGATCGTCAGGCGCGTGAAGCGTTAGTTCGACGCCAGCGCTGTCAGCCAATGGCCGAAGTGTGTCCAAGGTTGATTCGAGTTGCCCTATCAGATTGACCTGTTCCGTTGGGCGCACTCTTTCTTCGCTTTCGACCCGGTTCAGGGACAGAAGATCACCGACCAGCCGATTCATTCGGTTGGCCTCGTCCGTCATGATCTGCAAAAATCGGTCCCGCGCCTCGGCGTCTTCGCGGGCCGGTCCCTGCAATGTTTCGATGAACCCCATCAGCGCGGTCAGAGGTGTGCGGAGTTCGTGACTGACATTTGCGACGAAATCCCGCCGCATCTGACTGGCCTGTTCCAGATGTGTCACATCCACAAAACTGGTCAGGACAGCCCCGCCCCCGACAGCACCGATACCGTTGATATAACGGCACTGAACCTCAAACGTCGTGTCCTGAGCACCGTCGTTGGACAAATGATTGGTTTTGGACGGGCTCTTGGTTTTTAGACTTTGTTCAATTGCCTCGATCACCTGCGGTTGCCGCAAGATCGTGGCAAAGTGGCGGCCCGTGATCTGAGGGCCCAGCAATGAAAATGCGTCTGCATTTGCCGCAATGATCCGTTCGGACTGATCCACCAGCACTGCGGCCGCCGGAACCGCCGAAAGAAATTCACTTAGCAGATCGTCAGACATGATGTGCCTCGAAAGGAACCGGATTTATCGGATGGGTAGCCTTGTTTTGCAAAACTCTTGTTGCAGCGCCGCAAAACAAATCCACCAAATCACTTAAGAAACTGGCTTAAGCGTATCGCGAAACTTACGCATGTTCTCTTGGTAATGCAGTGCGCTCCAGGTGATCTTTTGCGCCGCCGCTTCATCAAGCTGCCGCACAACTTTGCCCGGAGACCCCATTACCAGAGAATTGTCCGGGATTTCCTTGTTTTCCGTAATCAGCGCGCCAGCACCAATCAGGCAGTTTTTTCCAATCTTGGCGCCGTTCAGAACAATGGCCCCCATGCCAATCAACGTGTTCTCACCGATTGTGCAACCGTGCAGCATGACCTTGTGGCCAATGGTGCAATTCTTGCCGATGGTAAGGGGGTATCCTGCGTCGATATGCATGACGCAGTTCTCTTGAACGTTGCTGCCTGCACCTATCCGTATTTCCTCGTGATCGGCGCGGATCGTGCAGCCGAACCAGACCGAAGACCCTTCTTCCATCACGACCTTGCCGATCAGATTGGCATCGGGCGCAACCCAGGTGTCGCTGTGGACCTGTGGCGCGAATTCTCCCAAAGCATAAAGGGTCATGGCAATTCCTCAAATTCGGACTGCAGCGTACGTACGTGTGATTGCAGATTGGGTTGCTGAATACGTCGCATACGTTCTGCGCTGACAATGGTTTTCAGCTTTTCTTCGGTCTCATCCAGATCATCGTTGATCAGAACATAGTCATAGTAACCCCAGTGGCTGATCTCATCCCAGCTTTTGAGCATTCGCTTGGCAATCACATCCTCGCTGTCCTGCCCCCGGTTTTCCAGCCTGCGGCGCAGCTCGCGGATTGATGGCGGCAGGATGAATATCGACAGGGCGTGCTTGCCAAGGTCTGAATTTCGAATCTGAACTTCGCCCTGCCAATCCACGTCAAACAGAACGTCCTGACCATTGACGATGGTTTCCCGCACCGGCCCTGCCGGAGAGCCGTAGAAATTCCCAAAAACATGGGCATGTTCAAGCATCTGGCCCTGCGTGACTTGCTGCCTGAATTCGTCCTCTGTCAGAAAATAGTACTCACGCCCGTGCTCCTCACCCGGCCTTGGCGCGCGCGTGGTGGCGGATACCGAAAACTTCAGCCCGTCGTCCCACTGCATGAGCCGCCTGGCAAGCGTGGATTTGCCGGCGCCAGAGGGCGAAGACAGAATGATCAGTAGACCTCGACGATCAGCCATGTCGAATTGTTCCCGTTTTTATTCCACGTTTTGCACTTGTTCGCGCATCTGATCGATGACCGCCTTCAGTTCAAGCCCAACTGACGTCAGTTCCGGACTCTGCGATTTCGAACACAGCGTATTTACTTCGCGGTTGAACTCCTGCATCAGAAAGTCCAGTTTGCGGCCAACTGGCCCGTCACCTTTCATCAGGTCCCGGGCCGCGCCGATATGGGCAGTCAACCGGTCGATTTCTTCGGTTACATCCATCTTGACCGCAATCAGGGCCATTTCCTGAGCGATGCGATCCGGGTCGGCACCATCGGTATTTTCCATGACCCGTGCAAGATTTGCATGCAATGTTTCGTGCATCTTGCCCTTGCGCCGTTCGGCCAGATCCGCAGCCTGCCCTGTCAGTTTTTCAACCTGATCCAGCTGACCTGTGATGACCTTGGCCATCGCCGCGCCTTCGGTTTCCCTCATCTCAAGAAACGCCTCAAGCAGCGGCGCAAAGCCACCTTTCAGGCATTCAACTAGGGGGGCTGAGTCGTCAGCCTCAACACTTGCATCCATCATGCCCCGCAAGGCCAGCAGATCAGAGGCCTTCGACGGCGCCAGCGCAATTCCCCGCGCGGCGGCCATTTCTTCGGTTTTGGCCAATGCATCCAGTGCCGCAGACAAGGCAGTCGGGTTCAGCTTGAGGTCTGCAGTGTCCTCCTGACGTGTGACGCGGAGTGACAGCGTCACATTTCCACGGCTCAATGCCTTGGACAGTTCAGCCCGCAAAGCGGTTTCCAACCCGGTCAACCAATCGGGCACGCGCAGGCGCATATCCAGCCCCTTGCCGTTCACGCTTCGCAACTCCCAACTCCAGCTGTGCAGGCCAAACTCACCCTTGTCTGAGGCGAACCCGGTCATGGATCTGATCATGTCTGCCCTTTCCTGTCGGTTGATGCGTCCAGCGCGGTTGACGCACCTAATGCCATCCAACGACAGAGGGCAAGTACTTGCTGTTGCCTGCCCTTGATCTCAGCAAGTTAACCATTCGTTAAAGAATTGATCCAAAATTGAATAAACCTGTGCAAATCTGACCGTCACAGTGAACGTGTTACGAAACTGCGTTCCAGCATAGCGGCCTGCAAAATAACTGCGGGCCTTTGACGTGAAGGTAACGAGGATGAAGTCTGTTTTTGGGAAAAGCCCCGGATCGAGGGTTGGGGAAGTCGTTGCAATGGACCGTTTCCGTAGTGGGCGCAGCCTGTCCCCAATACGTCAGGCGGAAGGCTACTGGACAGCTCTGCTGGATGGGGATGGCGTTCCCAAAAGGTCTCGGGTCGATCCCCGTGGTCTAGAGAACATACTCGAATACACATTCATCCTTGAACGAATCGCCCCCGGCATTGCCCGGTTTCGTCTGGCAGGGCACCATCTGAGCGCACTGGCGGGTATGGAAGTGCGTGGGATGGCACTATCAGCCTTATTCGAAGCTTCCGCCCGCGAAGAGGTGTCACAGACAATCGAACGGGTTTTCTGCGAACCTGCAATTGCCGAGCTCCAACTTTCCGCGTCTGGCGGGATTGGATGCCCCCGGCTGGAAGGTCGGATGATCCTGCTGCCCCTCAGAAGTGATCTTGGGGAGGTTAGCCGCATTCTTGGTGTGTTAATCAGTGACGACCCCGTCGGGACGACACCCAGTCAATTTGAAATCTGCGCCAATCGGGTGCGGGAAGTCGCAGGCATTCGGGGTTCCAACACCGCTCACAAGGAACCCGCAATGGAATTTGCGGAAGATCAGAATGAATTTGACCACCCGGCGCGACATTTGCGTCTGGTTGTATCAAACAAGCCCGATTAGGCCCCGATTAGGCGATGGGCGCGAAATGAAAACGGCGGGACAAATGGCCCGCCGTTATCGGTGTTTTTGAATGGATCGGCGTTCAGCCGGCTGCGCGCTTGTTTCGGTCCCGGCGCAGATTTGTAAGTTCTTCGGCCACGAGGAAAGCAAGTTCCAGCGATTGGGTGGCGTTCAGACGTGGATCACAGGCCGTGTGGTAACGGTCGGACAGGTCTTCCTCGGTCACGGCACGTACACCACCGGTGCATTCGGTAACATCCAGGCCGGTCATTTCAAAATGAACACCTCCCGGAACCGTTCCTTCGGCCTGGTGAACACCAAAAAAGTCGCGAACCTCACGCAGAACCGACTCGAACGGTCTGGTTTTGTAGCCCGTGGCTGATTTGATCGTGTTGCCGTGCATCGGGTCGCAGACCCAGGTGACATTGGCACCCTCTTCCTTGACGGCCTTGATCAGACGCGGCAGATGTTCACCTGCCTTACCTGCACCGAAACGCGCAATCAGGGTCAGGCGACCCTCTTCGTTTTCCGGGTTCAGTTTGGACATCAGAACCTTGAGGTCCTCAGCGGTCGTTGTCGGGCCGCATTTTAAGCCGATTGGGTTTTGAACGCCCCGGCAGAATTCGACATGCGCGCCATCGGGCTGACGTGTGCGATCTCCAATCCAGATCATGTGACCCGAACCCGCCAGCCACTTGCCAGAGGTTGAATCCAGACGTGTCAGCGCCTCTTCGTATTCCAGAAGCAGGCTTTCATGGCTGGTGTAGAACTCGACCGTCGAAAACTCGTGAGTGGTATCAGCGGTGATTCCCGCCGCGCCCATGAAGTCGATGGTGTCCTGAATACGATCGGCAATTTCCGAATATTTCTGAACATCCTGCTCATCGGTGAAACCCAACGTCCAGGAGTGCACTCTGCTCATATCCGCGAAGCCACCGGTGGAAAACGCACGCAGCAAGTTCAGCGTAGCGGCAGCCTGTGTGTAGGCCTGCAACATCTTTCCGGGGTTCGGAATGCGCGCTTCGGGTGTGAACGCAAGTTCGTTGATTATGTCGCCGCGATAGCTGGGCAGCTCCACGCCGTCCACAACCTCGGTCGGCGCGCTGCGCGGCTTGGCGAATTGTCCGGCCATACGGCCCACCTTTACCACCGGCACCTTGGCGCCGTAGGTCAGGACCATCGCCATCTGCAGCATTACTTTGAACGTGTCACGGATCGCATCTGCGCTGAATTGTTCGAAACTTTCCGCGCAATCTCCGCCCTGAAGCAGGAAGGCCTCGCCGCGACCGGCGGCACCGAGATGTTGCTTGAGGCGCCGCGCCTCGCCTGCAAAGACCAGCGGCGGATACTGGGAAAGCTGCGCCTCGACTTTGGCCAGTGCGGCCGCATCGGTATAGTCAGGCATCTGAACCCGCGGCTTGTTGCGCCAGTTCGATTTTTGCCATTCGGTCATAGCTTGGATCTCCGCTGAAGTATTTCAGGTGGTCTCTATACAAAAAGCATTGAAGAGTGACCATATCCCAATTGCGCCTCTTGACGGCGGAAACAAGCTTTGAGCATGGTATTTGCCAACTCTGCCGTCGTTTCCGTGCCGGACGCGCCGTAATAAGGACAATCAGCCATGCAAGAGCAACGCCAAGTTGTCGAAGTGGAAATCACATCGGCCAAACCACGCCGCTTTATCTTTGTCCTGCTGGACAAATTTTCGATGCTGTCCTTTGCATCGGCTCTGGACAGTCTTCGTATTGCCAATCGCATGGCAGAAAAAGAACTGTATACTTGGCAACTCGTTGGTGAAGGTGGAGAAACCGCGAGCTGCTCGGCAGGAACTTCTTTCAATCTGGATGACGATCTAGCTGAACTACAACGCGACGATGTTGTGTTGGTGTGTGGTGGCGTCGACGTTCTGAAAGCGTCCACGAAGAAGATGCTGAACTGGTTGCGCCGAGAGGCACGCAAGGGCATTCGCATCGGTGGTTTGTGTACCGGTGCGCACACGCTGGCCAAGGCGGGCCTTCTGGAAGGTAAACGCGCAACGATTCACTGGGAAAATGCGGACAGCTTTGCCGAAGAGTTCGAGAATGTCGAACTTACCAAATCGGTGTTCCTAATCGATGGCAACCGGATGTCGACAGCTGGTGGTACATCCTCAATCGACCTGATGCTGAAACTGATCGCGGATGATTACGGCGAAGAACTTGCCAATGCGGTTGCCGACCAGATGATCTATTCCTCGATCCGAACGGATCAGGATACTCAGCGGCTGTCGACTCCGACGCGGATCGGGGTGCGTCATCCGAAGCTCAGCCAGGTCATCCAGATGATGGAAAAGAACATCGAGGAACCGATCTCGCCCTCGATTCTGGCCAAGGATGTCGGAATGTCCACACGACAGCTTGAACGACTTTTCCGCCGTTATCTGAACCGGTCACCGAAACGGTATTATATGGAATTGCGGCTGCAAAAAGCGCGGAACCTGCTGATGCAGACGGATATGAGCGTCATCAACGTGGCGCTGGCCTGTGGTTTTGCCAGCCCTTCACATTTTTCCAAGTGCTACCGGGCGCATTACAATACAACGCCCTACCGCGAGCGTGGAACACACAGCGCACGACTGTCGGTTTGATGTAACCCGACAGTCCTGAATATAGGGTGCGCCTACTTTGACAGTTTGTAGACCGCGCCCTGCCCCACAGAAATGAACCAGATCGAACCGTCGGGCGCCTCGACGATATCACGTACGCGTTCGGTCTCGGGGGATTTGATCTGCTCGACTTCGCGTAGCGGCGAGCCGGAAAGCCGGGCGATGTAGTCAAATTTCAAAGAGCCTACAAATATGTTCCCCTTCCATTTTGGCCAGAGCTTTCCGGAATACACCAGCAGTCCGGACGGCGCGATTGAGGGATCCCAGTAGAATTCAGGCTGCTCCATACCGGGTTTCGCGGTCCCTTCCCCGATCTTCGCGCCCGAATAGTGCTTTCCATAAGAAATCACCGGCCATCCGAAATTCGCGCCTTTCCGGATTAGATTGACCTCATCCCCACCTTTCGCGCCGTGTTCCGACACCCAGAGGCGGCCTTGCAGATCCAATCCCGCCCCCTGCGGGTTTCGGTGGCCAAAGGACCAGATTTCGGGCCGGATGCCAGCCTGTCCAAGAAAGGGATTACCTGCGGGCACCGAACCATCTCGATTGATTCGAATTACAGAACCGTTGTGATTGGCACGGTCCTGCGCTGATGGCCGGTCCCCACGTTCGCCAATGGTCACAAACAACGTGCCGTCGCTGGCTTCGACAATGCGCGACCCAAAATGCCGCCCTCCGGAACTGCCAGGCGCAGCTTCAAAAATTGCCCGTACATTCGTCAGCCGTTTGCCATTTTCACTTAGCCGACCGACGGCAACCGCTGTGCCGGCCCCGCCCTGCTGACGTTTGGAATAGGAAAGAAAAACCTCACGTGTTCGGGAAAAATCGCGTGGAATCATTACGTCCAGCAAACCGCCCTGCCCCGAAGCGTAAACCTTTGGAACGCCGGTCACGCGATCAGCTTTTCCCGCAGCCACACGCAGCAGATCGCCGTCTCGTTCGGTCACCAGAAAACTGCCATCGGGCAGAATTCCGATGGCCCAGGGCGTATCCAGACCACCCAAAAGCTTTGTAACCCGAACCTGTCCGACTGATGTATTGATCAGTTCGGCGACAGAAATCGCCGGGAAGAAGATCGTTAGCAGAATCACAAAATACTTAAGCATCGCATCGCGCCTTGTCGCATCAAACGCCCCAGCGGACCAAAATCAGGCCCATCAAATCAAATGAATTCCTTTGCACAAACCACTTTTTCGTTAGGACTTTCCTTTTCCGAACAGCTTGCCTAGGGTCTGGGGCAGAACGAATACGTTCCAATACGGGAGTAACCATATGAAAAAGCTGCTTACGGCCTCTGCGGCCATTGCATTGATGGCTGGCGCCGCATCCGCGGAAGACGTCAAACTTGGTATCATCTTTGGCTTCACCGGCCCAATCGAATCTCTGACCCCGCCGATGGCCGCAGCTGCGGAACTGGCGATGAAAGAAGTCGCCGACAGCGGTCTGCTGCTGGATGGCGCGTCAGTCACAGCGATCCGGGCAGACTCGACCTGCATCGATTCCGGTGCGGCCACAGCGGCGGCCGAGCGTCTGATTACGTCGGACAAGGTTGACGGTATCGTTGGTGCAGACTGCTCGGGTGTGACCGGCGCCGTGCTTTCGAACGTTGCACTGCCGAACGGCATGGTGATGATTTCGCCTTCGGCGACCTCACCTGCCTTGTCGACCGCCGAAGACAACGGCCTGTTTTTCCGCACTGCGCCATCTGATGCCCGTCAGGGTCAGATCATGACCGAAGTGCTGATGGATCAAGGCGTCAAAGAAGTCGCTCTGACCTACACCAACAACGATTACGGCAAAGGCATTGCCGACAGCTTCCAGCAGGCTTTCGAAGCGGCTGGCGGAACCGTTACCATCTCGGCCGCTCACGAAGACGGCAAAGCTGACTATTCGGCTGAAGTCGGTGCGCTGGCTGCGGCGGGCGGCGAAAAGCTGGTGATCGCTGGTTATGTCGATCAGGGTGGCTCGGGCGTTATGCGCGCGGCGCTGGATTCCGGCGCATTCGACAGCTTCCACTTCCCTGACGGTATGTACGGCGCCAAGCTGGAAAGCGATTTCGGTTCTGAAATCGACGGTTCGACCGGTCAGCTGCCGGGCACCGATAGCCCTGGTGCAGAAACCATTGTGGCGATGGGCGAAGCGAACGGCTTTGACGGAACATCGTCCTTTGTCGGCGAATCCTATGATTCAGCTGCGCTGATCTTGCTGGCCATGCAGGCCGCAGGTTCGAAAGCTCCGGCTGATTATGCTGGCAAGGTTATGGATGTGGCCAACGCGCCGGGTGAAAAGATCTATCCGGGTGAACTGGCCAAAGCTCTGCAGATCCTCAAGGATGGTGGCGTAGTCGACTATGTCGGCGCAACTGCTGTCGAACTGATCGGCCCCGGTGAATCCGCCGGTAACTATCGCGAGTACAAAATCGAAGACGGCAAGATCACGACCGTCCAGTTCCGTTGATCGACCTACTCGAATGAAATCAGGCAGCCCGGACCTTGTGTCCGGGCTGTTTCAATGACAAAAGACCGCACCTCGGTTCAGAGGTCTGGCAACACGAAAACAGAGCTGCCCTAACTAATGCAGCCAGGGGATAACATGATCGTCGTTGAGGACGTGCATAAGCACTTTGGTGGCTTTCACGCGGTGGATGGAGCTACGCTGGAAATCGCGAAAGGTTCGATCACGGGTTTGATCGGACCGAACGGGGCCGGAAAGACAACTCTTTTCAACGTGATCGCAGGGGTTCTTCCGCCAACCAGCGGCAAGGTCACGATGGATGGTGAGGACATCACCGGACTACCCCCGCACGAGTTATTTCACAAGGGGCTGCTGCGCACGTTCCAGATCGCCCACGAGTTTTCGTCGATGTCCTGCCGGGAAAACCTCATGATGGTTCCAGGCGCCCAATCCGGGGAATCGCTGTGGAATACATGGTTTGGCAGAAAGCGCATCGCTGACGAAGAACGCGCCCTTCGTGCCAAAGCCGATGAGGTGCTGGAATTTCTGACCATCGAGCATCTTGCCGACCACAAGGCCGGACAGGTTTCCGGTGGTCAAAAGAAACTGCTGGAACTTGGCCGCACCATGATGGTCGACGCCAAGATCGTGTTTCTTGACGAAGTTGGTGCCGGCGTGAACCGCACCCTGCTGATGACCATTGCCGACACGATTCTACGTCTCAACAAGGAACGCGGCTACACCTTTGTAGTTATCGAACATGACATGGATTTCATCGGCAAGATTTGTGATCCGGTGATCTGCATGGCCGAAGGCAAGGTTCTGGCCGAGGGCACGTTGGACGAAATCAAGGCCAACGAACACGTGATCGAGGCTTACCTGGGAACCGGTCTGAAAAATAAAGACAAGCTGGAGGCCGGGGCATGAGCGGCAACCCCTATCAGGACGACCACGGCAACAAGGATGCAACAATCACCAATACCGCTGGACAGGGAACCATGACGCCAGCCCATCGTGAAAGCGGTGAAACGCACTATGTCGGTGGCGGACCGTTCCTGATTGGCGACACCATGACAGGCGGTTACGGCAAGGGGCCGGATATCCTGCACGAATGCACGATTGCCGTCGACAAAGGTGAAATCGCAGTGATCGTCGGCCCCAATGGTGCCGGTAAATCCACTGCCATGAAGGCTGTGTTTGGTATGCTTGACGTTCGGTCCGGCTCTGTTCGGCTGGATGGGGAAGACATTACCAATCTGAGCCCTCAGGACCGTGTGGTTCGCGGGATGGGCTTCGTGCCTCAGACCCAGAACATATTCACCTCGATGACAGTTCAGGAAAATCTGGAAATGGGCGCGTTCATACGGCGCGACGATTTCACAGACACGATGGAGCAGGTCTTTCATCTGTTTCCGATCCTCAAGGAAAAACGAAATCAGGCAGCGGGTGAGTTGTCGGGCGGACAGCGTCAGCAGGTGGCCGTAGGCCGGGCATTGATGACCCAGCCCAAAGTGTTAATGCTTGATGAACCAACCGCAGGTGTGTCACCTATCGTGATGGACGAACTGTTCGACCGGATCATTGAGGTCAGCCGAACAGGCCTTCCGATTCTCATGGTTGAGCAAAACGCCCGGCAAGCTCTTGAGATCGCTGACAAGGGATATGTTCTTGTGCAGGGGCGCAATGCCTATACGGGAACCGGTAAGGAATTGCTCGCCGACCCGGAAGTCCGAAAGAGTTTCCTCGGCGGCTGACAGGTAGATTCCACGCGCAGCATCTGAAAATTGTCACAATTGTGGCGACCTTCACTGCCACGAATTAATATCGACACCTTCGGGCGATCAAGGCGTTGATATTAATTCGTATTTTTCGTGCATGTTTTTTTCTATCCGTTTTTCCGTATCAGAAATTCGACAATGACTGGCTGAAATTGCGCCACAATACCCCCCTATCGGGTGCGAGCCGTAAGGGAACTCTTACGGGGCTGGCGCGAAAAAAGTGTCGGCTAAGCTCTCCCCAAAACCGAGCCGCCCCCTGAGGGACCGGCTTGCCCAACACTCCGGACCAACAAAAATGAAAAAACTGACAATTGCCGCCATTCTCTGCCTTTCTGCCAACGCGTCTGTTGCGGCGGAACGTAGTTTTGTGTGCGTCTCGGATATCGACGGAACGGAATTTAACCTAACAAAAAGCGGCGATGACAGTACCGGATCCATCGCGGTGGACGGTATCGCTGGCTCGGCCCAGGTTTTTCCGGGCCTTGGTAATCTGACGTTCATGTATGTGGATGAAAGCAACGTCATGACTTTCGTCGTAAAACTTCCCGATCTGAATTACGACCTGTCCGTTCAGCGACCTCAACCCAAAAATGACAACGGTAAATGCAAGGAAGTGTGACAAGTTCACTAACCTTTAGAGTGTCATCTATCTATTTAAATTCATAGTGATGGATGGTGGAGCTAACATTTCACACGCCTTCTCAACTGCCTGTGATTGTGTGACACAATCGCTTTTTCGAAATCCGTTCCGGCATAGGTTGCAAAAGTGGAAACGCGGTCGGGCTTTCAAGGCCCACCTCGGTTTCACTTAACCTGACCATAGACAGGCGCCTGCAAGGTCGAAATTCTCGGCTTTGCACTCGCCAAAACACGGAACAGTGAACGATGAAGAACGTGATTACTCAACTTTTTGCCCTGCTTATTCCTTCGCTTGGTTTTGCCGCTGGCGGTCCATTGGATGGGGCAGATTTTGTCGTCAATTGTGTATCGGACCAGAATGGTACCTCGGTTACTCTTGCGCGCTCCGGTGGGACGGACAAGGGATTCATCATCACCGAATCCGTCAAGGGTGAAGCTACAATACTTTCCGGCATTAACTCACTGACTTTCCTTCATATTATGGGAAAGGACGTCATAACTTTCGTAGTGGATTTTGACGACCTGAGCTATGATCTGACGATCAAAGGGCCGAACGCCACAAACGATCGCGGTGCCTGCAGTGATCCGGTAAGTTGAATGCCGAATGATCAGTTTCTCAATACCGGTCCGGTAATGATGAAAAAACCGGCACAAAATGTTGTGTCTGGTACGCACACCGTGCCATAAGGCCGCACCCGGACTGTGAGAAGAACTGATGGATCTATTGAACGCGCTGGTTGCGCTTGCGAATTTTGTCCTCGTGCCGGCTGTTGCCTATGGCAGTCAGCTGGCACTTGGGGCACTTGGGGTGACGCTGATCTACGGCATCCTGCGCTTTTCCAATTTTGCCCACGGCGACACGATGGCATTCGGCGCAATGATCGCCGTACTATTGACTTGGTGGCTGCAGAGTATGGGCGTCAGCTTTGGACCCCTGCCTACGGCTTTGCTGGCCCTGCCAATGGCCATTCTTGGTTGCATCATCCTTGTTCTTGTTACGGACAGGCTGGTCTATCGGTTCTATCGAGAACAGAAAGCCAAACCGGTAATCCTGGTAATCGTTTCGATGGGTGTCATGTTCATCATGAACGGATTGGTCCGGTTCGTCATCGGACCTAACGATCAGCGGTTTGCCGACGGTGAAAGATTTCTGATTTCCGCCCGGGATTTCAAAGAGATGACTGGCCTTCGTGAAGGGCTGGCCATCAAAACTACACAAGGCCTTACGGTAGTAGTGGCCGTTATCGCCGTGGTTCTGCTGTTCTGGTTCCTGAACAAGACGCGGACCGGAAAGTCGATGCGAGCCTATTCCGACAACGAGGATCTGGCCCTGCTGTCCGGCATCAATCCTGAGCGTGTCGTGATGATCACCTGGATCATCGTGGCGGCATTGGCGACGACGGCGGGTGTCCTTTATGGCCTCGATAAAAGCTTCAAGCCGTTTGTCTATTTCCAGCTGCTCCTGCCTATCTTTGCGTCAGCCATCGTCGGCGGGCTGGGCAATCCGCTGGGTGCGATTGCGGGCGGGTTCATAATTGCCTTCTCCGAAGTCACGATCACTTACGCCTGGAAAAAAGTCATCACATACGTTGCACCGGAAAGCCTTGCGCCGTCCGGCCTCGTGCAGCTCATGTCGACGGACTACAAATTCGCGGTCAGCTTCGTGATCCTGCTGATTGTACTTTTGTTCAAGCCCACCGGGCTTTTTAAAGGAAAAGCGGTATGAACGAGACAGTCAAGAATACCCTGCTGTTCGTACTGGTCGGAGTACTCATCCTGCTGACCGGGTTCATGCAAAGCTGGAACTCGGCTGTGTTGATCCTGAATATGGGATTGATCTCGGCCATAATGGCGATCGGCGTGAACCTGCAATGGGGCTTTGCAGGTCTGTTCAACGTCGGCGTCATGGGATTTGTTGCGTTGGGCGGGTTGGCCGTTGTGCTGATCGCGGCTTCTCCGACGCCGGGAGCGTGGTCCTCTGGCGGTGTCGGTATCGTCGTCGCGTTGCTGCTTGGTGCCGCAACCGTGGTCGCCGCTGTTCTGACGGCAAAAAAGATGCCCAAGGGGCGGCTTCGCAATATTTCGATACTAGGGATTCTGGTCGTCGGTTTTGTCGTATACCGTCAGGTGTTCGACCCTAGCGTCGCTGGTGTTGAGGCGATCAATCCCGCAGCTGCCGGCAACATCGGCGGGCTTGGACTGCCTGTTTTGTTGGCGTGGCCCGCCGGTGGTCTTCTGGCCGCAGGCGCGGCATGGCTGATTGGTAAAACCGCGCTTGGGCTTCGGTCCGATTATCTTGCAATCGCTACCCTCGGTATCGCCGAGATCATCATAGCCGTTCTCAAGAACGAAGACTGGCTGGCCCGCGGTGTGAAGAACGTCATCGGCCTGCCCCGTCCTTTGCCGTATGAGATTGATCTGCAGAACTCAGCGGATTTTGTCGAGCGCGCAGCCAGTCTGGGGCTTGATCCTGTCACCGCGTCGACGCTTTACGTCAAATTCGGCTACTCAGTCCTGTTCATGATTGTTCTGCTTGTTTTGCTTTGGATGGCGCAAATGGCGCTCAAAAGCCCATGGGGCCGTATGATGCGCGCCATTCGCGACAACGAGGTCGCAGCCGAGGCCATGGGCAAGGATGTTACGCGCCGCCACCTTCAGATATTTGTCCTTGGCTCGGCGATCTGCGGCATTGCCGGAGCAATGATGACAACACTGGACGGACAGTTGACGCCGGGCACATACCAGCCGCTCCGCTTTACTTTCCTTGTATGGGTCATGGTGATTGTAGGTGGATCGGGCAACAACTTTGGCGCGGTTCTGGGTGCTATGCTGATCTGGTTCCTTTGGGTTCAGGTTGAACCAATCGGTATCTGGCTGATGCAGATCATTACCGCAGGTATGACGGATGGAAGTCCGCTGAAAGAACACCTGTTGGACAGCGCGGCGCATATGCGTTTGCTGACGATGGGGCTCATTTTGTTGCTTGTGCTCAGGTTCAGCCCCAGAGGTCTGATCCCCGAACGATAAGAGCAAACCATTCAAATTGTTGAAACTGCGCCGGGATTTCGGCGCAGTTTCTTGATGGATAGCCCAAAATTAATTAAAGAGGTTCATCGCCGAGAAACTCTTTCGGCGCAGATTGTCCGCACTCACTCACTCGCTTCTCATACGGTCTGTAACGATCACCATCTTAACCTCAGAGACGAACTGCAAACCAAAATGAAACTTGGATCAACCAAAACCACTCTTTTCCTGTCAATTCTGGCTGGACTTTCCGCATGTGTTCCTTCACCGGAAAAACTTGAATCTGAACCGGTTACTGTCCAGACGCCCAAAGGTGCTGTGACTTGTCAGTTGTACACCCGGAACACGGTAATCTGGGATCGCGCGATTGATTTCCCTGCGACCAAAATGTCTGTTGCCGAAGCGGATGCGTATTGCAAACAGGAAGGCCAACGCCTGCTTCAGTAATCTTTATGAAGACTGGTTGGAACCAGCGTATTGCAGCTGGTTCCGCCTTACCGATTTCGGAACAAACCGCCTAAAATACCGCGCACGATGCGTCGCCCTGTTGTGCCTTTAAGCTCCTTGATGACGGCCTCTGACATCGCAGATGCGAACGTGTCCTTTTTACGTGTGTACCGGGCAGAAGACCGCCCAACGCGGCTGCCACTAAATCGTCGGGCGGCAGAAAACTCCCGTTCCATGGCGGATTGCTGCTCTACGACATCGTCAGATTCGGCGCGTTCTGCCTCGCGTGCGGCCTGTTCGGCACGGGCGGTCAGGATTTCGTATGCCGACTTCCTTTCGACACGTTGATCGTACTTGCCCGACATTGCCGAGTTTGCCAGCGCCTGCTTCCTGTCGTCGGCGGTTATCGGACCCAATTGCGTACTGGGAGGCCTGATCAACGTTCGTTGCACAATCCCCGGCACCCCCTTTTTTTCGAGCATCGAGGTCACGGCTTCCCCGACACCGACCTCCCGTATTGCTTCTTCGGTTTCGAACGCCGGGTTGTCGCGATACGTTTCTGCCGCCATGCGCAGGTTTTTCCTATCCCGTGCTGTAAATGCCCGCAGAGCGTGCTGAATTCTGTTGCCTAGCTGGCCCAGAATATCTTCGGGAATGTCGGCCGGGCTTTGTGTAATAAAGTAAACCCCCACACCCTTTGAGCGGATCAGCCGGGCAACTTGTTCCACCTTGTCGACAAGTACCTTTGGGGCGTCTTCAAACAGAAGATGCGCTTCGTCAAAAAAGAACACCAGCCTTGGTTTTTCAGGGTCGCCTACCTCGGGTAGTTCTTCGAACAATTCGCTTAACAGCCACAACAGAAACGTTGCATAAAGACGAGGCGCGCCCATCAGCTTGTCCGACGCCAGAATGTTGATCATTCCATGCCCATGTTCGTCATTGCGCATCAAATCCGACAAATCCAGTGCCGGTTCGCCAAACAACTGCGTCGCGCCCTGATTTTCCAGTACCAGCAAGCACCGCTGAATCGCGCCGATCGATGCGGTTGATATGTTCCCGTAACGAAGCGACAACTGGCTGCGATTTTCTCCGACCCAGACCAAAAGCGCCTGAATGTCCTTGAGGTCAAGCAGCGGCATGCCCTCTTCATCCGCGACGCGAAACGCGATGTTCAAAATACCTTCCTGCGCTTCGCTGAGTTCCAGCAAACGAGACAGAAGCAATGGCCCCATCTCGGTCACGGTCGTGCGCACCGGGTGGCCTTGTTTCCCGAACAGATCCCAAAAGGTCACGGGACAGCTATGATACGAGAAATCGGAAAGTCCAATGGTTTCGGCGCGATCAAGAAAGGCTTGGTGAAGCTTGTGATCAACACGCCCGGATTTGGCCAGCCCCGATAAATCGCCTTTAACATCAGCAAGGAAAACCGGCACACCGGCCTTGGAAAATCCTTCAGCCAGAATTTGCAGTGTTACGGTTTTACCGGTCCCGGTTGCACCTGCGATCAAACCATGACGGTTGGCGTATTTAAGGGACAATTCCTGCGGCTGGTCATAATCTGCTCCGGCCCCGCCCAAAAAAATCTTTTCACTCATTATGGTTATGCCTCAATATTTCACGGTCCACTGCCAGCATACAAACTTAACCTTTACCTGCGATAGTCCCTTTGTCCCCTATTGGCGTTGCCGGATTTGGGGGCAGACTTCCTCCCTGTCGACTGGCTGTGCCTTCGGGCACGGCCTTTTTTGGTCAAGCACCGGGAAATAGCGATATTTCAGCATTAAAATTCCCGGATAGCTGTTGACCGATGTCCTCCCCTTTCGTAACGTCTCGGACATAACTAAGTCGGCCAGTCCGACGGGGAGAAATATTTATGAAAGGGAGCCGTTCCTCCGGCTCCCTTTTTCGTTGTTCAACCGGAAATCACCGATTTGAGCAGAAATCCGATCAAATTCTTTCACCCCGTGATCTTCGCACCTGACACCGCACGGCAACGATGGTAGACGGGGCAAAAAGTTCTATCGGATGAAATGAGGCATTCATGATCAAGAAACTGATTCCGCTGAGCGTAGCGGCAACCGCGATTCTGGCCGGTGCTGTTTTCGCTCAGGACACGACGACCACTGCCGGTGAAAGTCAGGCAGAGACATCGCAGGCGACCGGCACCGGGTTGGATCTGGGTGAAAGCGGCCCGCGCATTGGTGAGCAATATGTTAAGGAAGAATTCGGCGATTGGGACTTGGCGTGCGTCAAGACCGAGACCGAGGCCGACCCTTGCGCATTGGTACAGCTTTTGACGGGTCAGGACGGCAACCCGATGGCCGAGGTGACAGTCTCACGTCTTCAGGATGGTGGGGTCGCAGTAGCCGGCGCCACCGTCATCGTGCCGCTGGAAACCTTTTTGCCGGCGCAGCTTGAGCTTTCTATCGATGGTGCGCCGTCAAAGCGCTACAACTATCGCTTCTGCAACACGGTTGGATGCTTTTCTCAGCTTGGCCTGACACAATCTGACGTAGATGCAATGAAGGGCGGTTCCGAAGCTATCGTTTCGGTTGTGCCTGCTCAGGCACCCAATCAGGTTCTGCAAATGAAGATGTCCCTGAAGGGATTCACATCCGGCTTCGAAACACTTATTCCACGAAGCAACTGACTCAATATACCGAAAAGCCGCCAGCTATGAGCTTGGCGGCTTTTTTGCCAGTTAAATTCGTTTCAGCGCTAGGACCGCATTCAGCCCGCCAAATGCAAAGGCGTTGCTAAGGGCCACGTCAACCTTGGCTTCACGCGCCACGTTCGGCACCACGTCCAGAGCGCACTCCGGATCGGGCTCTTCGTACCCGATGGTTGGTGCGACAATTCCGTCCCGCAACGCCATGATGCAGGCCAACAATTCCACTGCACCGGTTCCGCCGATCAAATGCCCATGCATCGACTTTGTTGATGAAATCATCAATTCATCCGCATGTGGTCCAAACACGTCCGCAACCGCTGCACATTCGGTTTTGTCATTAGCAGCCGTACCTGTGCCGTGCGCGTTGATGTAGCCGACTTCGCTTGCATTTATCCCGGCATCTGCCAACGCACCGGACATGGCCCGGGCCGCGCCCTGCTTGCTGGGCATGACGATGTCTGCGGCATCTGATGACATGGCATAGCCGACAACCTCGCACAGGATGTCTGCCCCACGTGCACGGGCGTTTTCGTAATCTTCGAACACGAAGACCCCTGCACCTTCGCCCTGAACCATGCCGTTCCGGTTCGCACTGAAAGGACGGCACGCGTCTTTGGACATGACGCGCAGGCCCTCCCACGCCTTGACGCCGCCAAAGCACAGCATGGATTCCGAGCCGCCGGTAATCATCGCAGGGGCAGCCCCGCTGCGCACCATCTGAAACGCAAGAGCCATCGCATGATTGGACGAGGCACAGGCGGTCGAGACGGTAAAGCTGGGGCCTTTGATGTTATGCTCCATCGAAACATGACTGGCCGCAGCGTTGTTCATAAGCTTTGGCACAACAAACGGGTGCACCCGATTTTTGCCGTCTTCGTAAACTGAGCGGTAATTGTCATCCCAGGTTGAGACGCCACCGCCTGCCGTCCCAAGAACGACACCAGAGCGCGCGGCAAGTTCGCCATGAAACTCGATGCCGGATTGTTCGATCGCTTCCTTGGTGGCGGTCAGCGTGAACTGGGTAAACCGGTCATAGAGGGTCATTTGCTGCCGGTTGAAACGGCCCTCGGCCTCGAACCCGCGTACCTGTCCGCCGATCTTGATGGCCAGACGCTCGACATCACGAAAATCCAGTTCGCCGATGCCACAACGTCCTTCGCGCATCGCTTCGAGTGTATCGGGGACAGAGTGGCCCAGAGAGTTGATTGTGCCAGCTCCGGTAATGACGACGCGTTTCATGATCGCTCGTCAGACCTTTTCAGCCACTAGTTTTTCGATACCCGCGATGATTGCCGCCACGTTGGTGATGTCAAAATCGCTAGCCGTCGGTTCGTTTGCGTTGAACGGAATGGAAATGTCGAACTCTTCCTCAATCGCAAAGATGCTTTCGACCAGCCCCAGGCTGTCAATTCCAAGATCCTGCAGGGTGCTTTCGGGCGTGACGTCCGATGGCTCCAGCACGGCCTGCTCTGCAATGATTGCGATGACACGGTCGCTGATGCTCATTTCAATCCCCTGATTGTCGCTTCACGGTTGATTTAATCGCTTGGGGACTATTTGAAAACAGCCTTTTTCAGCGCCTCTATGTCACGGGCCAAGCGCGGCAGACGACGCTGCGCCTTATAAATATCCGTGTGGCTTTCCATTTTGATACCCGGATATCCCATAATGACGCGGCCTGCGGGTACGTTGGACAGAATCTTGGTGCCGCCGCCGGAAATCACGCCATCGCCGATAAAGATGTTGTCGACCACACCCGTCTGACCGCCGAGAACAACGTTGTTGCCGATCTC
Organism: Ruegeria sp. C11; assembly: GCF_056537725.1. Lineage (NCBI taxonomy): Bacteria > Pseudomonadati > Pseudomonadota > Alphaproteobacteria > Rhodobacterales > Roseobacteraceae > Ruegeria > Ruegeria sp. C11. Next base: position 72,584 of record NZ_JBQFSB010000002.1, read on the forward strand.
AACGGAACCGGACACGCCGGTTTGGCCGCAAAGCAGACAATCCCTGCCGACACGCGTGTTGTGACCCACGTGAACAAGGTTATCCAGCTTTGAGCCATCACCAATTCGGGTGTTTCGAATTGTGCCGTTGTCGACGGTGCAGTTGGAGCCTACTTCAACGTCATCCCCGATCTCGACAGCGCCAAGTGAGTGAATCCGAAGCCAGCTTTGGGCTTTCGCCTCTCCCTGATCACCCATTGTTTTGCGGACGTTCTCGACACCCGAAACCTCAGGAGTGACAAAGCTGAAACCGTCCCCACCGATCCGGGCGCCCGGCTGAGCAATGAAGCGATCACCAATAACAGCACGCGCGCCGATACTGACCATTTCACGCAATAACGCATCTCTGCCCAGCTGAGCATCCATGCCTATCACGCAATGTGCCCCAATGACCGAGCCATCACCGATTCTTGCTCGCGCGCCGACCACCGTCAAAGGCCCGATGGAAACATCTGCACCAATCTCGGCCGTAGGGTCTACAACTGCCGAAGGGTGAACGCCGAGCTCAATCCCCTGCCCCCGGTCCAACATCGCCGTGACACCGGCCATCGCCATGCGCGGCCGCTGTACGAAAATTGCAGCTTCCAACCCAAGTTCTTCCCAAGGTGCGCCTTCCCACAACAGGGCGGCACGGGCTGCACCCTGCCCCAGAGCCTCGGCGTATTTCGGCGACATTGCCATTGCCAAGTCTGTTGGCCCTGCATCGGCTGGTTCAGCCGCACGCAAAATGGTCAGGTCAGTGTTGCCCTGCGTGTCCGCACCAAGGGTGTCGGCAATCTGTTGGACTGTGAACTTCATGTCGGGGTTCCCTGTCAAAGGATTTGCCCCGTGCTTAACCCTGAACCGCCGGCAGGGCCACCCCCGCGTTGTTCAACGCATTCCAGATCTTTTTGTCCCGGTCATACACGTCACGGCGGTACTGAACCTCACCCTTTGGACCAATATAGGCTGTTCTGTAGATCAGATGCACAGGTACTGGTTTTTCCAGCTTCACCTTGGTTTCATTGCCGGTGTTCAACACGCGATGAAAGAACTTTTTCGGACTTTCTTCCTGCAAGGCCAGCAACGCATAGGCGAATTCGAACGGCTGTGCCAACCGAATACACCCGTGCGAAAACGCCCTGACTTCACGCGCGAACAAACTTTTTTGCGGCGTGTCGTGCAGGTAAATGTTGTACTTATTCGGGAACATGAACTTCACCAACCCCAGCGCATTGCTTTTGCCCGGAGGCTGGCGCATCGAGAACGGGAAGTTGCGGGCAGAAAACTGATTGAAATCAACTGCCCCCCGGTTGATGGCGCGCCCACTCCGATCAGTGATCTGAATATGGCCTACCGCGTTGGGATTACTGCGAAGTTTCGGCAAGTATTCCTTGGTTATGATCGAACGTGGGACATACCAGCTGGGGTTGATCACCATGTGTTCCATCTGATCCGAGAATTCCGGGCTGCGGCGATCACTGGTGTTTTTCCCGATGACTGCGCGCGTTTCAAATGTAACCTGCCCATCGTCAACGATCTTTGCTGAAAAATCGGTCTGGTTCACAAGGATATGGCGCCCGCCCCGTTCACGGGGCAGCCAGCGCTCACGCTCAAGGGCGACGATAACTGATTTCAGACGATCAGATACCGGGCGGTTAAGTTCAGTAATAGTTCCATTGCCAGCTACGCCGTCCGTTTCCAGGCCGTGTGCGGACTGAAACTCCTGAACTGCCTTGAAAACGTTGCTATCGTATCGCGGACTGGCGGTTGGTTTCAGATAACCCATCGCGACTAGCCGGTTACGCAGCTTGATGACTGCTGCGCCCGTATCACCCCGCTCCAGTTTGGCAACCGGAACGTTTTCCCCCCAGCCACCTGCCTGAATCAGGTGTTGCAGCGCAATCTTCTCTTTCATCAGAGAGCGGTATTGGCGGGATTGTGGAGGCAGAGACTGAAAATATGTCGCCGCATCCATTGTCACCAGATCGTTCAAATGCTGAGCTGCGGAACGGCGCTTCACCTCGCGCACAAGGCCGTCATCGATACTGGAAGGCAACAAAACACCAGATTGGACGTCCCGGGCATATTTTACGAACACACGGCTCAATTCAGCTTCGACCAGTCCAAGGTCACGATTGCTCCGCGCCGTCTGCATTTTGTTAAGCAGACCTTGGACATCATACCGTGCAAGAGGCAAACCGTGATTGTCGGCGTGTGACAGGGATTCGATCAGAATCTGACGACGTTCCTGATAGTCAGGGCCGGTTCCCGTCCAGACCGGCTGATAGTTGTTCGTACGATAAAAATCAGCCAGCCCGGAATCCGATGCGGTAGTTTCAGCCACCGCGATCTGAAATGCCGAGATACTGACAGCATCCGATACCCCCTGCGCGTGGGCACCAGAGCCTGCCAAAAAGGCCGCGATAGCGATTGCTGCGATGGGCCGAATGACAACTTTCATACTTTAGACCTTACTATTCAATAACTTGCACCGATTTCCTTCAGCCAGCCAAGTTTGGGTGTTTTCCGGTGCAAATGTCCATTCACAAATACTCTATCCTGATGCATCTTCCATTGCCTGATGCCGGTTTGCATCGGAGCGCTAGGCTGCTTAGCCCAATTGCAGCAAAATTTCGGCACACATTTTCAGTTGCGCAAAAAACTGCCGAAAATTCCCCCTTGAAAACATACATGCGAAAGACTTCTTGGCTCGTGATTCCGACTGTGCCATAAATCCCGCATCTGGGGATGGAAGTAAAAAAGTAAGAAGGCGCGCGTAACATCGAGCGCAGGCAGGAACAGTACGGGACTAAACGCTAATGATAAAGAGCAGTACTTCGGGCATAACCCGACGTGCCCTTCTTGGGGCATTTGCAGCTACGGCCGTAACAGCGGCCCCCACCTATTCCCAAGCAGCAGGGTTTTTGCGCGGCGGCGGTGACGTTCGCCGCATTCGTATGTATTCCGGTCGCACAGGCGAACGGATTGACATGATATATTGGGTGGACGGCAAATATATCAAGGACGCAGTCAAGGAAATCAATCACTTCATGCGTGATTGGCGCACGGACCAGTCCAAATCCATGGATTTGCGCACCATCGACATCATGGCGGCCTCACATAATCTGCTGGACGTAAACGAACCCTATATGTTGTTGTCCGGCTATCGCAGCCCCAAAACTAACGCCATGCTCCGCTCTCGCTCTCGTGGAGTTGCGCGGAATTCGCTTCACATGCAGGGTCAAGCGGCGGATTTGCGGTTGGCATCCCGCTCTGTCTCGCAGATGGCGAAGGCCGCCATTTCCTGTCGTGCCGGCGGAGTTGGGCGGTACCACCGCTCAAACTTTGTCCATATGGACTGCGGAGATGTCCGTACCTGGGGTGGCTAAGTCACCCTTTTTTGCGGGCAACAATCGAATTTCCGGTTGCTATTATGCACCCAAAACAGTCTCGAGCCTGCATTGGTGAGCCGATGTGGGATTTTTCTGTTTGCCATTTCGAGTGCGCAACTGCCGGGCGCGATAGAGATCTGTAAAATTTGCGAAAATCCTTGAGACCTGAAGCCGCTTCAGCATTCCCAGCTGATTGCTATGTTCAGCTTGGACAAACCGCATGTGTCAGATCTGACCGACGAACTTTGCTGTAATATGAAGTGGCGCACCTGAGAGGATTCGAACCTCTGGCCTCTGCCTTCGGAGGGCAGCGCTCTATCCAGCTGAGCTACAGGTGCCTGTGCCGTTAGCTAACCTTGATCCGATCCGGGTGCAACAGCAAATCGAAGTCCCAAAGGCGGCATTAAAAGCCGCCAGCCATACGTTTCACGCAAAGAGATCGTGAGCCAACTCAAGGGCCTCGATCAGCGTATCGACCTCTTCCTTTGTGTTGTAGAGGCCAAAGCTCGCCCGGCAGGTTGCGGTCACACCGAGGTGATCCATCAGCGGCCCGGCGCAGTGATGCCCTGCCCGAACCGCAACTCCCTTTTTGTCGAGGATGGTTGAGACATCATGTGCGTGCCCCGCCCCGTCCAGCGTAAAACTAAAGATAGCCGCCTTATCTGGGCGCGTTCCCTGAACCTGCAGCCAATTAAGACCGTTTAGCCGTTGAAGCGCATAGTCGCGTAGACCACCTTCGTGCGCGGCGATGTTATCCATCCCCAGATTCATCATGTAGTCCAATGCCACCCCAAGCCCGATCGTTTGCACGATACCCGGGGTTCCCGCTTCGAACTTCATTGGCGGATCGTTATAGATCACCTGATCTTTGGAAACTTCCTTGATCATGTCACCGCCGCCGATGAAGGGGCGCATCTCGGACATACGTTCCGATTTGATATAAATCGCCCCGGAACCGGAAGGGCCATACAGCTTGTGGCCGGTAATGGCATAGAAATCACAACCGATGTCCTGCACGTCGACAGGCATGTGGACTGCGCCCTGACTACCGTCAACAAGCACCGGAACGCCTTTTGCGTGTGCGCCCTGAGTGATGGCCTTTACGTCAACGACAGTTCCTAGAACGTTCGAGCATTGGGTTACCGCCACAAGTCTTGTTTTCGGACCAATCGCGTCAATGACCGCCTGAGGATCAAGACCACCATCCGCATCCACATCAACCCATTTCAGGACAACGCCCTGTCTTTCCCGCAGGAAATGCCAGGGAACAATATTGGCGTGATGCTCCATCACGCTCAGAACGATCTCGTCGCCAGCCTCAAGTCTGGGCATCGCCCAGCCGTAAGCGACCAGGTTGATCCCTTCGGTTGTGCCAGAATTCAATACAATTTCATCTTCGCTGCCAGCCCCAAGAAACCGGGCAATTGTACCGCGCACGGCCTCGTACTTTTCCGTCGCCAGATTCGACAGATAGTGCAAACCCCTGTGTACGTTCGAATATTCCTCGGCATAGGCCCGCGTCACGGCGTCAATCACCGCCTGTGGTTTCTGCGCGGACGCACCGTTATCAAGGTAGGTCAATGGTTTACCATTCACCTGACGCGACAGAATTGGAAAATCAGAGCGGATTTTCTGGATATCATACATGGGCGGAAAGTCCCAACATTGGGGCCCCGACAAGGGACAGCACGAGGATGAGAAGAGCGGCAATCGCCAAGACCGAAAGGAAAAGAACACCAACCGCCCTGGGCAAAGAACCCAATCGATGTGCCTGATCAAGGAAATGGACGGTGATGTAAAGGCCAACGACAAAAGCAGCAAAGGCAAGCAGCGCCGACAAAACCGGTATGGTCATCAGAAAGATCAGCCCGGCCGCCTGCACGGCAACTCTGAGAAACTGAAGCCAGACCATCAGGACCATGATGTCGTTGAATGACCCGGTTCCGCCCATTCTTCGACCAACATGATAAAATGCAAGGATGCTCAGAAACAGCCCACCCCCGACGATCGCGACATAAAGCACAAGCGAATTGGCAATGCCCTGAAACTCGCTGTCTATGACCGGGAAAACTACGTTGGACGCGGTTTGCAGCAGTGTGTTGAGAACTATGGCCAGCGCGAACGCAACCCAAAGCACCTCTCGCCCCAGATTCATCGCCATCAGTTGGCGCGCGGCCTCAGCCGGATCGGTAAGCGTCAGGACGGCCAGATTTTTCCAGTTGGTTGAACTCATCTGACGCGGCCTTCTGCCTGAATAAGCCCGGAAATCCAGAACCAGACAAAAACCACAAGCCACAGCCCGCCAACCAGATTCTGAGCGGCACCAGGGCCGATGAACCCGGCCACCAGGCCGAACAGCATAAGCAATGGGCTTGATGCAAGAAACGACCAGAACAAGGCCATGCGCGCACCAAACCAATCTCCGCTGCCGCCGAAAATCCGGGCCACCAAATGACTTAAACCCGCGAGGATATAGAGTAGCAGCGGCGCACTCAGCACCCAGGCGAAAAGCGCGCCTGCAAGCAGAGAGTTCAGTTCCTGCCCGGTCAGATGTGCCTCTCTGGCCAGACGGGGCGTTTGGCCAACGAACACCAGAACGCACGCGGCCATAACGATGGCCAACGCGCGATCTTCACGTTGACCCATATCCAAAAGGCGCCGCATGACACGGCCTGGCCCCCTGTAAGTGGCCACGATATCGGTGGTAACCGGCATCAGCTACGCCGTGCCAGCCAACCTTCGAGACGTCCGACGATATCAGCTATCAGGTCTTCATTCTCGATCTCGTCTACCGCCTCTGCCAAAAAGGCCAGTGTCAGCATATTGGTAGCGTCCTTATATGGCACACCGCGCGAGCGAAGGTAAAACAAGGCCGTTTCATCAATCGCACCAGATGTCGACCCGTGGGAACAGGCAACGTCATCCGCATAGATCTCGAGTTCGGGCTTGGCCAGAAACTGACTATCATCGTCCAGCAAAAGGGATTGGCTGATCTGATACCCATCTGTTTTCTGGGCGCCTTCCTTGACCAGAATCTTACCCTGAAACACGCCGGTCGCGCCGTTACGCAGCACTTTCTTGAAAACCTGACGGCTTTCGCAATTTACCGCATCATGGGTGACGAACACAGTATCGTCGTGGTGAAAATCGCCATCACCGACACAAGCGCCCGCGACATGTGCCACAGCATCGTCGCCGGTCAGTTCAACAACCTGCTCGTTTCGGGTCAGCACACCGTTCACTGTCAGCGTGAAGGACTTATAGACGGACTCCTTGCCCAATCTTGTAAACATGTGCGTCGCGGCGCGGCGCTGGTGATCTCTGCCCTGTGCGCGAACGTGGTGCAATGTACCGCCATCCGCGACATCGATTTCCATGCACTTGTTGAAACGCGAAGCCGCCGGGCCGTTTTCCAGAATGGTAACTTCGGCACCGCTTTCAACGCGAATTACGTGATGCAGGATGGCGTCAGAAGATTCCGACGCATGCCGATAAAAAAGGCTGATCGGCTTGGATGGTTTACCGGTGACGTGGATTGCCACACCATCGGTTGCAAACGCAGTGTTCAGTGCGGCCAGAGGACGCTGCACCGGGCGTTGTCCACGTGCTTCAAGAACGCCGTATAACTCTTTGGCCCAATGGATATCTTTGCAGCAAATATCTTCCAGGCGATCGATCTTGATACCCTCCAGGGCAAGATCGTCTGATTCCTCGGCGCTAAATACACCATCGACAAACACGATCTTAAGGCGATCGATTGCATCGAACATTACCGGTTCATCTGAATGAAACACCGCTGCGCTTGGTGCTTCCGGCGAAATCAGCGTGTCCGGCCGGGTGTACTTCCAGTATTCATCGCGGCGGCCGGGCAATCCCATCTCGCGAACCCGGGACAAGGCGGCCTGACGCGCGTCCTTGGTACAGCCTGCGTCCGGCAGTTGCAGCGTCGACAGGCGCGCCTCGGTTGCTGATTGTTTTACTTCGGGCAAAGCCATCAGTTTACCTCGGCAAGAATGTCGGCATAACCGTTGTTTTCAACTTCAAGCGCCAGATCGGGTCCACCCGTTTTCACGATGCGCCCGTCTGCCATGATGTGCACCACGTCCGGCTTGATGTGGTCCAGCAAGCGCTGATAATGCGTGATGACCAGAAAGCCCCGACCTTCGTCCCGCAGGGCATTCACGCCTTCAGCGACCAGTTTCATTGCGTCCACATCCAAACCGGAATCAGTTTCATCCAGAATGCACATGCTGGGCTCAAGCATCGCCATCTGCAGGATTTCGTTGCGCTTCTTTTCACCGCCAGAGAATCCGACGTTGACTGGGCGCTTCAGCATGTCAGCGTCGATTTTTAGAGTTTTGGCCTTCGCACGGACAACTTTCAGAAATTCCGCTGCCGACAACTCTTCTTGTCCGCGTGCTTTCCGCTGTGCATTCACCGCAGTGCGCAGAAATGTCATGTTGCCAACACCGGGGATTTCCACCGGGTACTGGAAGGCTAGGAAAAGACCAGCGGCTGCGCGCTCTTCCGGCTCCATTTCCAGCAGATCCTGGCCTTCCAGCTCAGCTGATCCCTCAGTCACTTCGTATCCGTCGCGACCGGACAACACGTAGCTCAGTGTCGACTTTCCCGACCCGTTCGGCCCCATGATTGCATGAACTTTGCCAGCCTCGACGGTCAGATCAACACCCTTGAGGATTTCTTTTTCTTCTTCTTCAAGTTTGACGTGCAGGTTTTTGATTTCCAGCATTTTTTCGTCCTTCGTATTTCGCTCGGAGTGCAAAGCTCCGCCATGTTCATATCTTAGGCTGACCGCAGGTAACTGGCCCAAACCATCAGCATGCTCTTGCCCAAAGAATTGTGGCCCGGATTGACGTTCATCACCCAGAGCCACAGGACATTTCATTCATTCCCTCAGAAGCTTTCGGATTATCAGAGAACAGCCCCAGCCGAGGATTGCGCCGCCGCCTACTGCCCACACGGGATTCAGGAATTCCTTGGGGTTGATGTTTACGTACACTACCCCCAACAGGCCGCCCAAAACCGGCAACGCATATCCGAGGGCGGTCAAAACGTCATCCCGTCGAACCCGGTTCCGGGAATTGCGTGTCATCAGCCAACCGATCCTTCAAGCGAGATGGCAACTAGTTGCTGCGCCTCCATGGCGAACTCCATGGGCAGAGCCTGCAATACATCCTTGCAGAACCCGTTCACCACCAACGCAACCGCTTCTTCCTCGTCCATGCCGCGTTGGCGGCAATAAAAAAGCTGATCTTCATCCACCTTAGAGGTCGTCGCCTCATGCTCGCAGCGTGAGGAGTTATTGCGAACCTCAATATACGGCACAGTATGGGCGCCACACTTGTCGCCAATCAGCAATGAGTCACATTGGGTATAGTTGCGCGAGTTTTTTGCCTTTGGGTGCATTGCGACCAACCCGCGATAGGTATTCTGTGCCTTACCAGCACTGATGCCCTTGGAAACGATGCGCGATTTGGTGTTTTTACCCAAATGCACCATCTTGGTTCCGGTATCGGCCTGTTGGTAATTGTTTGTGATCGCGATCGAATAGAATTCGCCCTGGCTGTCGTCACCGCGCAAGATGCAGGAAGGGTACTTCCATGTGACTGCTGACCCCGTTTCAACCTGTGTCCACATCACCTTGGACCGATCGCCACGGCAATCCGCGCGTTTGGTGACGAAGTTATAAATTCCGCCCCTGCCGTTCTCATCACCCGGGTACCAGTTCTGAACGGTCGAATATTTGACCTCGGCATCTTCCTCGATAATGATCTCAACTACCGCAGCATGCAGTTGAGCCGTATCACGCTGAGGTGCGGTGCAGCCTTCGAGGTACGACACATACGAGCCTTTGTCGGCAATGATCAAAGTGCGTTCGAACTGACCGGTGTTTTCCGCATTGATGCGGAAGTACGTGCTCAGCTCCATCGGGCAGCGCACGCCCGGCGGCACATACACAAAAGATCCGTCCGAGAACACGGCGCTATTCAGCGTGGCGTAGAAGTTATCGGAAACCGGCACGACCGAACCGAGGTATTTCTTCACCAGCTCCGGATGCTCACGGATGGCCTCGGAAATCGAACAGAAGATCACGCCGGCCTTTTTCAGTTCGGCCTGGAACGTCGTTCCGACCGAGACCGAGTCGAACACCGCGTCTACGGCAACCTTGCGGCCCTCGGCGGGAGCGTCTTCAGCGCCTTCGACACCAGCCAGAATCATTTGCTCTTTCAAAGGGATGCCAAGCTTTTCGTATGTGGCAAGCAGCTTTGGATCGACCTCATCCAACGATTTCGGCTTTTCCTCCATCGATTTGGGACGGGCATAATAATACTGGTCCTGAAAATCGATCTTGGGGTAGCTGACCATAGCCCAGTTCGGCTCTTCGATCTGGGACCAGCGGTCGAACGCCGCCAGACGCCATTCGGTCATCCATTCGGGCTCGTCATTCTTTTCCGAGATCAACCGCACGATGTCCGGATTTACGCCTTTGGGCGCATATTCCATCTCAATGTCGGTTTCCCAGCCATACTTATAGGTTCCGACCTCGCGCACCGCATCCACGGTTTCCTGATCGACACCTTCTTTGACCTGTGTCTGGTCCAAAGCCGCCATGGCCTTCTCCTCGTATTCTCACGCCGTCCGGGCGCGGTATTTTTCCCGCTGCTTCAGCCAGGCATCGGCGAAGCGCATGATTTCATCTTCCGTCGTTTCCGGCCCAAGCGAGACACGGATGGCACTCGCCGCTTCGGATTCGTCAAACCCCATCGCCGCCAGGACCCTGCTGGATTTCACCTTGCCGCTGGAACAGGCAGATCCGGCTGAAATGGCGAAGCCCGCCAAATCCATTGCCATCACCTGGGTTTCACCCTTCCAACCAGGCGTGATCATGCATGACGTATTTGGAAGCCGACGTTCTTTGTTCCCGACAAAAATAGTTTCTTTTACGGATTCCACAAGACATGATTCTAGAATGTTTCTAAGTTTTTCGACCCTATTCCACGAACCATCCGAAAGTTCACGTACAGCCGCCTCAATCGCCGCCCCAAACCCGGCAATTCCAACGATGTTTTCCGTTCCCGAGCGGCGCCCCATTTCCTGACCACCGCCAGTCGCCAGCGGCTCGATATCCAACCCCTGCCGGAGGATCAATGCCCCCACGCCCTTGGGCCCGCCAATTTTGTGAGCAGACAGAATTGCCATATCGGCACCGCTCCACGCGAACGAGAACGGAATTCGACCAATGGCCTGAGTTACATCCAGTAACAGCCAATCAGCCAGCCTTTGACCGTATGGCCACTGACCATCCACCTTTTCAGGCGGCAAACTCACAATTCCTGTTTCTGAATTCGCCAGTCCCATTGCCAGAGTGTGACCCGGACCGACCGGACGCTCGGCTACATTCGAAAGATCCAGATGCGACCAAAGCGCGTCATGTGCCGTGCTGTCTACAAATACATCACAGGTATCGGGCCTGTTCATCAGTACGCGGGCCGCCTCGGTCGCGCCGGATGTAAAGATGACCTCTTGGGGTTTGCACCCGACAGCATCAGCCACTTGTGCCCGCGCTTTCTCAACCAATGACTTTGCGGCCCGCCCTTCCGCATGAACTGAAGAAGGGTTTCCGACAACGTCCATCGCCGCGACCATTGCGTCCCGAGCCTCGGACCGCAATGGGGCGGTGGCGTTGTAGTCAAGATAAACGCGTTTCATGGATGCATCTTTTCTTGCGGGTCTGATTTCGTTGCATTGACCAAAGTCACGTTAGCGGAATTTAATCATCCACTACGGAAAACAAACTGGGTACGGCAGGACATGGCGCCAGGTCATTCTTGATTACATCCGACAGTCGCGTCTGGTGCAGAAATACATAGACATGGGCGCTAAGGCTCTCCCAAAGACGGTTAGTCAGTGACTGCGCGCGACTGCCCGAGGAAGCACCTGACGCGCCGGCCCCCTTGTGCATTGCGTCAACAGTTTCATCGACAGCGGCCAGAATTTCGACCACGCGAATCTCGGACGCGGGGCGCGCAAGGCGATATCCACCGCCAGGACCCCGAACGGACGTAACCAATTCAGCCCGCCGCAGCTTGACGAACAGCTGTTCGAGGTAGGGAAGTGAAACATCCTGCCTTTCGGAAATTTCCCCAAGTGTAACCAAGGCGTCGTTGGATTGAAGCGCAATATCAGCCAACGCTACCATCGCGTAACGACCTTTGGTCGAAAGCTTCATTTTCGATTCCCCCAAACCTGACTGCGCGAAAACATTGACGACGTCGCCACCAGTGCGTATCTCCGACTGACAGCGCTCTTGCGCAATGCATACATAATTAGAACCGTTCTAAGGTGCCTGACGGATAGCGTCAAGAATATCCCGGTACCCAGCGAAATAAGACAGGACAAAAGCACACATGCCCGAGGTGATTTTTCCCGGACCCGAAGGCCGCCTGGAAGGCCGTTACCACCCGCAAAAGGAAAAAGACGCACCGATCGCCATCGTGCTGCATCCTCATCCGCAATTTGGCGGAACAATGAACAACAAGGTCGTCTATAACCTGCACTACGCCTTTTACAACATGGGCTTCACAGTTCTGCGGTTCAATTTCCGCGGTGTTGGACGCAGTCAGGGCGAGTACGATCAGGGTGTTGGCGAGCTTAGCGATGCAGCGTCGGCGCTGGATTATCTGCAGTCAATGAACAACAACTCCAAACATTGTTGGGTTGCCGGATTTTCGTTCGGTGCCTGGATCGGAATGCAGTTGTTGATGCGCCGTCCGGAAATCACCGGCTTCATCAGCGTGTCCCCTCCGGCGAATATGTACGATTTTTCATTCCTGGCCCCCTGCCCTTCGTCCGGTTTGGTCATCAACGGTTCGGCCGACCGGGTTGCTCCGCCGGCCGATACGACCTCTTTGGTCAGCAAATTGCATGAGCAAAAGGGAATCACGATCACTCATACCGAAGTCGAGGGCGCCGATCACTTCTTTCAGGAGCCACACATGGACACTTTGGTCACCGACGTTACCGACTATGTAAAACGTCGACTGACGGAGAACACGCGCTGATGTCTGACACCATCAACACCTTGGCCGGGAAACTGGCCGAGGACACGATGAAGGTCATGGACGAGACAGGGAATGATCGGCTTTTCGTAGAGATCGGGGATGTTCTTGCGGCGGCCTCTCAATCTCTGGAAGAAGCGTTCCTGACGGAGATACGTGTACGGCTGGCCGAACGCACAGCCCGTCAATTTCTGATTAAAAAATTATCCGATCATCGCGCCAAGACAAAATCCATCGAAAAGCAATAAACCTGTTTGCCTCGGCGCCGGTTCTGCAAGTTGCAAAGAAAAAGGGGTCCGAAGACCCCTTTTTCATTATCGGTTGGCGCTCAAACCAAATTAACTTCAAACCGCTCAACACTTTGTGCTGCATCTATGTCGACGGACCCCCCGTCTGCAAGCCACCCGAGCGCCACGATAAGTACCGAAGCTATAATAATAGTTATCGCAAAACGCGTCATGAAAGAGAACTCACTAAAAATAACATCAAGTACACGCATACATTATCACGTCTTCGGGTCATTATCATAGTCGGGTTTCCCTGACCTTCAGCCAGCCAAAGAGCGTGCCCGGTGTAGCGTCGAACGCACCTGATCAAGTAGGTTTTGACTTGCCCGCAGACGGGAATTCGTGCTCAAGGTTTCCGCGAATTCTCCCACGTTAGGACTTGCACCTGTGCCAAAGGCTTATCTGATCCTCCTATTTGCAGTTGTCGCCGAAACAATCGGCACGAGCGCCCTCCAGGCAAGTCAGCAGTTCACCCGGTTCTGGCCTTCGGTTCTAGTCGTGGTTGGATACGGCTTAGCGTTTTACCTGATGGCACTCACGCTCAAGGTCATGCCCGTCGGCATCGTCTATGCGATCTGGTCGGGTCTGGGAATCTTTCTGATCGCAATCATCGGATTTGTCGTTTTTGGCCAGCGGCTGGACTGGCCCGCAATTTTTGGCCTTAGTTTGATTTTGATCGGTATATTGGTCATTCACCTTTTTTCCGAGACTGCTGGCCACTGATCTCGCGTTAGGGCTGGTATCTTTTGTCGCGCCGCGCTATGCGCGCGTCAACTTCCCGTTCAAAGGCTGACCTCTCATGGACCTGCGCAACATCGCAATCATTGCTCACGTGGACCACGGCAAGACGACCCTGGTGGATGAGCTGCTCAAACAATCCGGTGCTTTCCGGGAAAACCAGGCCGTGGCCGAGCGTGCCATGGACAGCAACGATCTAGAGCGCGAACGCGGCATTACCATTCTGGCCAAGGCTACGTCGGTCGAATGGAAAGGCACGCGGATCAATATCGTTGACACACCCGGCCACGCTGATTTCGGTGGTGAGGTTGAGCGCATTCTGAACATGGTCGATGGTGTGGTTCTTCTGGTCGATGCTGCCGAAGGTCCGATGCCGCAGACCAAGTTCGTCACATCCAAGGCGCTTGCTCTGGGTCTGCGTCCGATCGTGGTTCTGAACAAAGTGGACAAACCGGATGCTGAGCCGGATCGCGCACTGGACGAGTGCTTTGATCTGTTTGCCAATCTCGGTGCCGATGACGATCAGCTTGATTTCCCGGCAATGTACGCGTCAGGTCGATCCGGCTGGGCTGACATGGAGCTGGATGGCCCTCGTCAGGATTTGACCGCATTGTTTGATCTGATTGTCGATCACGTCCCCGCCCCAAAACAGATTGAACGCAAGGATGAACCCTTCCGGATGCTCGCAACCACACTGGGCAGTGATCCTTTCATCGGTCGCATTCTGACTGGCCGGGTGGAAAGCGGCACCCTGAAGGCTGGCGCCAATCTCAAGGCCCTGTCACGCGATGGCACAGTCATCGAGAATTTCCGGGCCACCAAGATTCTGGCGTTCCGCGGTCTCAGCCAACAACCGATCGACGTGGCCGAAGCCGGTGACATCGTCACCATCGCCGGGATGAGCAAGGCAACAGTCGCCGATTCTCTCGTTGATCCGCAGGTTGATGAAGCTCTTCACGCTCAACCGATTGACCCGCCGACCATCACCGTGACATTCGGTATCAACGATTCACCTCTGGCGGGCCGTGACGGCAAAAAGGTTCAGTCCCGTGTGATCCGCGACCGTCTGATGAAAGAAGCCGAGTCGAATGTCGCCATCCGGATCACCGACACGCCAAGCGGTGAAGCATTCGAAGTCGCCGGTCGCGGCGAGCTCCAGATGGGCGTCCTGATCGAGAACATGCGCCGCGAGGGTTTCGAACTCAGCATTTCGCGCCCGCAGGTGTTGTTCCGCGAGGAAGATGGCCAGCGCCTCGAGCCGGTCGAAGAAGTGACCATCGACGTTGATGATGAATATTCGGGTGCAGTGATCGAAAAAATCACTGGTGCCCGCAAGGGGGAACTGGCCGAGATGCGCCCAGCCGGTGCGGGCAAAACCCGGATCATCGCGCATGTTCCGTCGCGTGGGTTGATCGGGTACCACGGTGAATTCCTGACCGATACGCGCGGAACGGGCGTTCTGAACCGTGTTTTCCACGATTGGGCACCTCACAAGGGCGCCATCCCGGGACGTCGTGCAGGTGTGCTGATTTCGATGGAAAATGGTCAGGCTGTTGCATACGCCTTGTGGAACCTTGAAGAGCGTGGGCGCATGTTCCTTGGTCCGCAGGCAGACGTTTATCAGGGTATGATCATCGGCGAGCATTCCCGCGACAACGATCTGGAAGTGAACCCGCTGAAGGGCAAGAAACTTACTAACGTTCGCGCTTCGGGTTCAGATGACGCGGTTCGACTTACCCCGCATGTCCAGTTTTCACTGGAAGAAGCGATCGCGTATGTGGACGACGATGAACTGGTTGAGGTGACACCGAACTCGATCCGGCTTCGCAAAAGATACCTTGACCCGCATGAGAGAAAGCGGATGTCAAAGGTATCCTAGGCCTTAATCCACATTAAGAACTGGGTGCAAACCGATAGCTGGGAAAGACTTTTGTCAGCTTTGCATCCAGTATGGACTGATGTTCACATTAGGGTCGTCTGAAAGACGACCATCTGTCCGGTGACACGGAGGCTCGTTGTGCGCTCCGTGTCGTCCAAGACACAATGCCGTGCCACCTTCAGCGACGATCAGATTTCCAAGATATGCCTGCTCGGCATTCGCACAGAAGCCCTGATCGTAACCTCTGCAGCGCGTGTGGACGTCGGGTATAGCGACCGGGCAAGCTTGTTGACGCAAAGGGAGTCCCAGCGGCCCGGTTTACGCGCCGCATTCGGGTTCCTTGTCGTCACTCGATCGTTTCTACAACCATCAACTCGCGCTCAGAGGCATTGCGGGCGTGGCTCAACGCCTCTTGGTATTCTGAAGAGTTGTAGCATTCGACCGCCGCTTCTACCGATGGAAAACGTGCCACTACATTTCGTGGCCGCTCTTTTCCTTCCAACTGTACGAAACGCCCGCCGCGAGCGATGAATTCTCCGCCATGCTTGGCAATCGCCGGACCAGCCAGTTCGGCGTATTTTCCGTAAGCGTCGGCATCAGTGACCGTTACATGTGCGATCCAGAGTGCACCCATTTTATCCTCCCAAAACCTGCTCTGCCGCTTTGACCGCAGCGTCTGCATTTGCAGCGTCCTTGCCCCCACCTTGAGCCATGTCCGGACGGCCTCCACCGCCCTTTCCGCCCAGTTCGGCAACGGCGGCGCGTACCAGATCCACCGCTGACACTTTTTCAGTCAGATCCTTGGTAACACCGGCCGCGACTGCAGCTTTGCCCCCGGTGTCCGCAATCAACAAAACCGCTCCGGAACCAAGACGTTCCTTATGTTCATCGATCAATGCAGGCAGATCCTTACCGGACACTCCGCTCAGGGATTGCGCCAGGAATGGTACGCCGTTCACCTCACGCGCTTCTACCGCCGAAGATCCATTTCCCCCGCCCATGGCAAGGTCACGCCGCAATTGAGCCACCTCATTTTGAAGCGCACGGCGCTCATCCATCAAAGACTTGATGCGATCCACAACGTCGGTTGGCTGAGCCTTCAGCATCCCGGTCACCTCAGCCATCCGCGAAGCTTCCTGCGAAAGGTGGTCGAATGCGGCAGCACCGGTCAAAGCCTCGATCCGTCTGACACCGGCCGAGGATGCACTGTCGCTAAGCAATACGAAGGTGCCGATATCTCCGGTCTGTTTCACGTGAGTACCGCCGCAAAGTTCGATCGAGTACGTCGTGCCGTCCTGGCCTTTGCCCGTCTCCGCATGGCCCATCGAAACGACCCGCACCTCGTCCCCATATTTTTCACCAAACAGCGCCTGCGCGCCCATGGCGCGCGCGTCGTCCGGTGTCATGATCCGAGTTTCTACCGTGGAATTCTGCCTGATAAACTGATTCACGTCCGAGGCGACGCGCGTCAGTTCCTCGGCGGTCAGCGCCTTTGCGTGGCTGAAATCGAAACGCAAACGGTCAGAGTCGTTCAATGATCCACGCTGAGCGACGTGATTGCCCAATGTTTCGCGAAGCGCCTC
Source organism: Ruegeria sp. C11 (assembly GCF_056537725.1). Lineage (NCBI taxonomy): Bacteria > Pseudomonadati > Pseudomonadota > Alphaproteobacteria > Rhodobacterales > Roseobacteraceae > Ruegeria > Ruegeria sp. C11. The sequence continues at coordinate 89,564 of NZ_JBQFSB010000002.1, forward strand.
GTGCAGCAAGTGAGTTGCTGAGTGGTTTGCGCGAATGGCCGTCCGGCGTCCGTGGTCAACCGCAAGCTCTACCGCGTCGCCTTTTGCAATCGTCCCATGCGCAACCGTCACTCTGTGTGCATACACCTTTCCGTCCGCGAACTTTCTGGTGTCCTCAATTTTGGCAACATCATCACGGTTATCCAACCGGCGCATTTCACCGGTGTCACCAACCTGACCACCGGCCTCGCCATAAAACGGGGTCTGATTAACGATGACCCAACCCGTTCCGCCCTGTTCAATTTCATCGACCATTGCGCCGTCAACGACCAGTGCACCGACCTGACCTTCGGCCATTTCGGTGTCGTAGCCAAGAAAATCGGTCGCGCCGACAGTGTCCAATACGTCGAACCAAACCGCCAGATCAGCGGCCTCTCCTGAGCCGGCCCAAGCGGCCCTCGCCTTGGCTTTCTGTTCTGCCATTGCGGCATCAAAGCCGTCGGTATCTACGCTGAGCCCTTTTTCACGCAATGCATCCTGCGTCAGGTCCAGAGGAAACCCGTAAGTGTCATAAAGTTTGAACGCGGCCTCACCTGGCAAAGGCTCATCTTCTGCAAGGTTCGTTACTTCATCGTCCAGCAGCTTGAGACCACGGTCCAGCGTCTGTTTGAACCGCGTTTCCTCGAGCAACAAGGTCTCTTCAATCAACGCCTGTGCCTGTCCAAGTTCCGCGTACTGCGCCCCCATGAGCTGAACCAAGGTCGGAACAAGCCGATGCATGACCGGATCTTTTGCGCCCAACAGGTGCGCATGGCGCATAGCCCGGCGCATGATCCGCCGCAGAACGTATCCACGACCGTCATTCGATGGCATGACACCGTCAGCAATCAAAAAGGATGTTGATCGCAGATGGTCGGCGATCACGCGGTGATGCACGTTCTGATCTCCGTAGGGATCGACATTCGTTGCGTCCGCAGATGCCTCTATCAAAGTCTTGAACAGGTCTGTGTCGTAGTTGTCGTGACTGCCCTGCAGCAACGCACCAATCCGCTCGAGACCCATTCCCGTGTCGATGGATTGCATGTCGAGTTCGACCATCGAACCGTCTTCGAACTGCTCGTTTTGCATGAAAACGATGTTCCAGATTTCGATGAAACGATCGCCGTCTTCTTCCGCCGATCCCGGAGGGCCGCCCCAGATATGATCACCGTGGTCATAGAAAATTTCAGTGCAGGGTCCGCAGGGGCCCGTCGGCCCCATTTGCCAGAAATTGTCATTCGTAGCGATGCGGATAATCCGGTCTTCAGGAACACCGACCTTTTTCCAGATTTCGAACGCCTCGTCATCGGTGTGATAAACAGTTGTCAGTAACCGGTTCTTATCAATCCCGAATTCTTTGGTGATCAGTTCCCAGGCAAATGGGATCGCTTCGGGTTTGAAGTAATCGCCAAAGGAGAAATTTCCCAGCATTTCAAAGAACGTATGGTGTCGGGCGGTGTAGCCCACATTGTCCAGATCGTTATGCTTACCGCCCGCCCGCACGCACTTCTGGGATGTGGTTGCGCGGTTGTAGTCGCGGGTTTCGACCCCGGTGAACAGGTTTTTGAACTGCACCATGCCCGAGTTGACAAACATCAGGGTGGGATCGTTGCGCGGAACCAACGGGCTCGACGCGACCACTTCGTGACCCTGTTTCGCAAAATAGTTCAGAAAGGTTGATCGGATGTCGTTCAGCGTGGGCATAAGGTTCTCTCAGCGCGCAATCAAATTGTTCCGCGAAGGTTTATCCCTGTCCCTGCAGATAGTCCACAGGATTGCAGCAGCAGAACGAAACAAGGCGGCCCGATGGACCGCCCTGTTCCGAGTATTCTCGCCCCCATAAAGGGGCCGGTGATTTTCTTCTGTTGCCATCAGCACTCTTCAGGCTTCGAGGATATCATCCTCTTCCGCGCCCGGTGGCATGTCGAAATCCAACCCATGTGCAGCGCGTATCTTATCTTCGATATCCAGTGCGATACGGCTGTTGTCACGCAGGTATTGCTTGGCATTCTCGCGCCCCTGCCCGATCCTCTCGTCGCCATAGCTGAACCACGAACCCGATTTCTCGACCACACCGGCCTTGACGCCCAGATCCAGCAACTCTCCCATCTTCGAGATGCCTTCCCCATACATGATGTCGAATTCTACCTGCTTGAACGGCGGGGCCACCTTGTTCTTGACCACCTTTACGCGGGTCTGGTTGCCCACAACCTCGTCCCGGTCCTTGATCGCACCGATACGGCGGATATCCAGGCGAACCGAGCTGTAGAACTTCAGCGCATTGCCGCCGGTCGTTGTTTCCGGACTGCCGAACATCACGCCGATTTTCATACGAATCTGGTTGATGAAGATCACCATGCAATTGGACCGGCTGATCGAACCGGTCAGTTTCCGCATTGCCTGGCTCATCAGGCGGGCCTGCACGCCGACATTGCTGTCGCCCATGTCGCCTTCCAACTCGGATTTGGGTGTCAGGGCCGCAACCGAGTCGACCACAACCATATTCACAGCACCGGAACGCACCAGCGTGTCCGTGATTTCAAGCGCCTGCTCCCCGGTGTCAGGCTGTGAAATCAAAAGCTCATCAAGATCAACACCTAGCTTTCGGGCATACTGCGGATCAAGCGCATGTTCTGCGTCCACAAATGCGCAAACGCCCCCGCGCTTTTGCTGTTCCGCGATGCAATGCAGGGTCAAGGTGGTCTTGCCCGAGCTTTCCGGACCATAGATTTCCACAATGCGCCCCATCGGCAAACCGCCGATCCCAAGCGCAATATCCAGTCCAAGCGAACCCGTCGAACTGGCTTCAATCTCGGCCAGGACGTTATCACCGCCCAGCTTCATGATTGAGCCCTTGCCAAACTGCCGCTCAATTTGGGCCAACGCGCTGTCGAGCGCCTTTTGCTTGTCTGCGTTTTTCTTGTCGCTCATCGTCAGAAGATCCGCCATTGTCCTGTTGCTTTCCTTTTGTCACACCCTCGTCCGGGCGGCAATCGCTGCTTTGTTCACCCCTTGTTCCTTATGGGATCAAAAAGAGAACATTTCAACTCAAACTTTCAGATTCAACTGTTTGCCAATTGTATTAAAGAGAAGTTTACGGCAATCTGGATTTATGGAATTCCCCTGAGAGATTTGCATAAATGCTTGTTTTCTATAAGGAACGATTAGCCCTTCTGTCGGTACCCAAGACGGGAAGCACTGCCTATCAAATGGCGCTGAGAAACCGGGCCGATATTGTGGTATCAGGACCTCCGGAGCTAAAACACGCGCCCGTTCGCCGATACGACAGGTTTTTTCAGAACATGTTTCAAAAGCTGTTCGACACTGAAATGGAAATCATGGCCGTCGTCCGTGAACCCATAGATTGGCTGGGAAGCTGGTATCGGTATCGCCGCCGCGCCTCCCTTTCGGGCAGCCCAACCTCGACAGAGCATCTAAGCTTTGAGGAATTTGTCTGCGCCTACATGAACTCCAATCGTCCGGCCTTTGCAGACGTGGGGAGCCAAAGCCGATTCTTTCTGACCCGTACTAACGGTGCAGGTGCTACGCACGTCTTCAAGTACGAGCATCAGGATAAGATCCTTGCATTTTTGGAATCACGGTTGGAAACAAAAATCTCCCTAAAGCGGGAAAACGTCTCTCCGAAAATGCCTCTGTCTTTGTCTTCGGAAACAGAAGGGTGTTTTCGTACAAAGTTTCAGGATGATTTCGAATTACACCGGTCCGCCCAATAATGGCATCAGGTTCAAAGCAAAAAACTTGGCAGTATTAGATTACACACCCGCCTTATTGCAGCTGTTGATAAACAGTTTCGGTTAACTGGTTGAGGGAAAAGGGTTTCGGCAGAAATACCGAATTCAGAACATCCGGGCCAGTGTCGCCAAAAGCCCCTTCGGTATACCCTGACATAAATACCACGCGAACATGCGGGCGATCATCCAAGGCTTTTCTTACCCAGCTTGGACCATCCATCCCGGGCATTACGACATCGGTTACGAAGACATCCACGGACAGGTCCTTGTCGTCCAGAAGGCGAAGGGCTTCTTCTCCCGAGTCAGCCTCAAGCACCGTGTACCCCCGCAGCCGGAGAGCACGTGATGCAAATGCCCTTACCGGAGCTTCATCTTCGACCAGCAAAACAACTCCTTCTCCCTGCACCATTCCCAGGCTCGGTTGAGTGGATTGAGGGGCTTCGGGCAAATTCAGTTTCTCCACACAGGCGGGCAGGAAAAGCGTAAATACTGATCCCTTGCCCTCGATACTGTCGACAAAGATAAAGCCGCCGGTCTGTTTGACGATCCCGTACGCCGTGGACAATCCCAGGCCGGTCCCCTCTCCTGTTCGCTTGGTGGTATAGAACGGCTCAAAAACCTTCTGCAGCTTCCCCGGCGGGATTCCGATACCTTCATCCGTCACTTTGACCGTGACGTACTCACCCACGGGCAACGTAGCACGGTCACGCTGCATCGGCTGTTCCAGTCGCACGACATCGGATTCAATACGAATCTCACCGCCCTGAGGCATTGCATCACGCGCATTCACGACCAGATTCATCAATACCTGCTCCAGCTGCCGCTTGTCAGCGCGAACCGGCCTGAGAACCGGATCGTGGCTTAGTGTCAGGGTGATTTTCTCTCCGACCAGACGATTGAGTAAGTGAACCAGATCAGAAATCGTATCCCGCAGATCCAGCACCTCGGGCTGAAGTGTCTGTTTCCGCGAAAACGCCAAAAGCTGTCCAACAAGCGCCGCTGCACGGTTCGCGTTCTGGTTTATTTGAATCAAATCGGCGTAGTTCGGATCATTCTGATCGTGACGCAGCAAGAGAAGATCGCAATGGCCAGAAATCGCAGTCAGAAGATTGTTGAAATCATGCGCGACTCCGCCTGCCAGTTGCCCAACAGCCTGCATCTTCTGGCTTTGAACAAACTGTGCCTCAAGTGATTTGAGTTCGGTTGCGTCATTGAGAACCGCAATCAGATTCACGTCCCCGTTCCGAATAATCCGCGTCAGCGTCACTTGCAGGAACAGTTCTTTATCCTTGCGCGTCAGCCGAAGGAATTCGGAATGTGGCACGGTATTCTTCTCTGCCGTCTCTCTGAGCCAGCTTCGAAGCGGGCGTCCAAGGCCCTGCATAATCTGTTCGATGTTGGCGTTGCTTGGAATAGTGCCACCAATCAACTGCCTGGCAAGCCGGTTCGCTTCGAGAATGTCTCCATCCGGCGAAAGACGCATGACCGGTATCGGGAGTTCTGCAAACGTGGTGCTGTCCTGATCATCCTTCAACTGCTTCAACGGAAGCAATACCATCTCACGGCACACGCCCGATACGCGAATATCCGATGCCACGATAGGAACGGTCCCTTGCGGGGTTCTGATGCGAGTGATTTCACCATGACGGGCTGGAAGTTCGGTAAACACTTGATCCAGAGGCCCAACGCCGCAGTCAATCAAATCCCGGGCAGCCGCGTTCACACCCAAAATGACATCGTCACGACCAATGGTCAGAATGGGCAACAAACTGCTTTCATTTCGATTATCTGTACCTGTCGCCACACGCCATAGGATTAGTCCTCTGCCAACCACGTGTGCGGTCACCGGTACGGTTCCGGCTTTGGTCACGACATCTTCCTGTGCGCGGCCCTGTATCAGTGCGGTCGACTGCAACCGAAACAAAATGGCTGAAGGGTTCGCAAAAACCGATTGCAGGCAATCATCCAGCCTTTTCCCATCAATAACACCACTGCATTGCCGGGCCTGTGCATTCGCGAATTGAACACAGCCTTGGAGGTTCGTCACAAAGGTCGGAGTAGTGTCTTGTTCGGAAAGAGATTTCAGTACATCTAAAGTGTTGGCGCGTGCCAACTTCGAGACCTGTTTTTTGCAAAACATCAACGTGGCGGTAAAAAGGGATGACAATCCCAAAACAACCAGCAATTGGTCAACGGATTCAGGCAATTCGCCAAACAACAAAACCGCCACCAAGGCTATGCCGATAAGCAACAACAAGACACCGCGAAAGCTGCCGGATAGCAGGTATCGAAATTCGTGGTGCGAAAACGCGGTTGGAGCGGGCATGGGCGACTCGACTAATTCTGGCGAACGATTGTTCGCCCGCCAACAGTTAACCCACTATTAACGCCTCAGGTTAGCGACACGCCACTCCTAGTTGTGTTACCACATCCAATTTCGCTCTGAGCGAGCCATAAAATCATCATCTCCCGCATGGCCTAGCGGGTATTGCTAACCCCCCGCCTTGGAACTCGTCGAACGGTTTTACTGGATTGCCCTTAAAAGGGCGTTCTGGTTGTCACTCACGAGCGCCAGGAAGGAGGGATTTCCTGCCACTACTCATTGAACTTTGCGAAGAACAGCGCAGTAGAACCCATCCCCGCCATCCAGCGGAGTAAATCGCCTTTCGCTCACCAGTGAAAAATTGTAATTTAACTTTACAAATTCACTGATCTGTTGGCCATTCTCACAATCCAGCAAGGAACAGGTCGCATAAACCAGATGCCCTTTTGGCTTAATAAGTCGACTAGCCTGACTAAGAATTTCTTTTTGCGTGTTCAATGTCTGACGTAGCTTATCCGGGGTAAGCAACCATTTTCCCTGCGGATCCCTGCGCCACGAGCCGGTACCCGAGCAAGGTACGTCAATGAGAACTGAATCGAACGATGGTTGTTTCTCCAACTCCGGCAACGAAACCAGAGACACGGCAACGCCTGCACGAGACGCGCGTTTTGGCAAATCTTTCAACCTGCCCGGATCCGCATCATGGGCATAGAATTCACCGGCCACACGCCCGGCTACAGCCAAAACCTTACCACCCCCGCCGGCACAAAAATCCAGTAGTGTCTCACCTGATTCAAGCGGCACCAAGTCGGCGACAGCCTGCGACGAGACATCCTGCAGTTCGATCTTTCCCTGCAAATATGCCTGCGAATTCCTTACTTTCCTTGCCCCGTCCGTGACTTCGAGAGCCGAGGGAGACAGCACATGTGGCTGTACCGTTATTCCCTCATCGGCAAGTTCAGCCGTTGCCCTCTCGCGGCTCAGTTTGGACAGATTGACCCGAAGGTGGACCGGCGCCCTGTTTCGCATGGCATCGGCGACGGCTTGGGTCTTTTCCCCAAGTGAATCCTGAAGATGAGACCAGAGCCACTCTGGGAAATCCGCACTTTCGCCGCCATCCGGCCGTGGTGAGCGACCAGGTAAGCGTTCGGACTCTGTCAATGAGGACGGAGCATAAGGACCCGCACCAAAAATCGTTTCAGGGTCCTGTTCGGCTTCTCTGACGTAGCCAAGCAAAAGGGCCCTGCCGGTATCACCGCCTCCCCGCGATGCGAGGCTGCGCTTTCGTCTGAGAACATCATACACCAGATCTGCGATTGCGGCCCTGTCCTTGGACCCGGCATACCGATTTTTGCGCCCCCAATCAGCCAGCGCACGATCTGCAAGTTCTCCGCTTAAAATGCGATCCATCAAGCCAATTGCGGCGCTTATGCGTGCTGCCGGGGTCATCGTGACTCAATATCCAATGTCAAACGTCCATCTTCATGTTGATACCACCCGTGTAAAGGATTCCACGGCTCGCCCTTGGGGATCTTTAAAACCCGGGATCCAGCCCTGAACATCCTACATTCCGAAACGGCCACTAAGGCAGTGAGCATGCACACCTAAAAAGGTTAGCGCCTTCTTCGAACCGCATTCAGATCGCAAGCAAGTTTAAGCGAAACAACGAGCTGGCTTATTTGCTTCGGTTTGCTTCAGTGAAACTGAGAATTCCGTGGCACGATGAAACGTTTCACTGATGCAATTCCGTTAAGGAATCAAGCATAAGCCATTGTTTATGCAAGCCTATAATTCGGGCTCTCCCTTGTGATCTGAACGTCGTGCACGTGGCTTTCCTTCAATCCAGCCCCGGTGATTTTCACGAACTGGCAGTTTCTCCGCATTTCTTCGACGGTGGCACACCCGGTGTAGCCCATCGCTGCGCGCAGCCCGCCCACAAGTTGATGGATCACGGCGCTTGCCGATCCCTTGTAAGGCACCTGGCCTTCAATCCCTTCGGGAACCAGCTTGTCGCTTGCTGCGTCCTTCTGAAAATAGCGGTCGGCCGAACCGCGCGCCATAGCGCCCAGGCTTCCCATACCGCGATACGATTTAAAGGAACGCCCCTGATAGAGAATAACCTCACCCGGAGATTCGTCCGTGCCCGCAATCATGGACCCCACCATTGCACAGGATGCCCCGGCAGCAATTGCCTTGGCGAAATCGCCCGAAAACTTGATCCCGCCATCTGCAATTACGGGCACGTCTCCGGCGGCGGATGCGCAATCCAGAACCGCAGTCAGCTGCGGAACACCAACGCCCGCGACCATGCGTGTGGTACAGATCGATCCGGGGCCGATGCCAACCTTTATTGCGTCCGCACCCGCATCGATCAGGGCTTTGGTTGCCTCAGATGTAGCGACATTGCCCGCAATGATCTGAACTTCGTTCGACAAAGTCTTGGCCCGCTTCACAGCGTCCAGAACGCCCTGCGAATGCCCGTGCGCGGTGTCGACCACAATAATATCCACGCCGGAGTCAACCAGTTGCTCGGATCGCTCAAAACCCGAGTCTCCAACCGATGTTGCAGCAGCCACACGCAACCGGCCCAGGCTATCCTTGCAGGCTGTGGGGTTCAGAACGGCCTGTTCCGTGTCTTTTAGGGTCAGCAATCCGGTCAGCTTGCCCCCGCCATCAACGACCAGAAGTTTTTCGATCCGGCGTGCCTTCATCAGGCTTTTCGCCTCTTCTAGGTCCGCAGGCTCTTGCAGCATCGCCAGATTGTCGGATGTCATCATCACCCGGATCGGAGTGTCATCGGACGTTGCAAACCGCATATCCCGGTTGGTCACGATGCCAACAACGCGTCCGGCATCATCCACGACGGGGAAACCAGTGAAGTTATAGCGCTGCACCAAAGCCTTGGCGTCCGCCAAAGTCTGATCAGCGCGCAGTGTCACGGGGTTATAAACGATACCCGATTCGAAACGCTTAACCCGCCGAACCTCACGGGCCTGTTCCTCGACGGACAGGTTCTTGTGAATGACACCGATTCCACCGGCCTGCGCCATTGCGATAGCCATGCGAGCCTCGGTCACGGTATCCATGGCCGAACTCAGAAGCGGAATATTCATGGTGATCTCGCGCGTCACGCGCGTGGACGTATTCGCCATAGATGGCAGGACAGAAGAACTGCCCGGAACCAATAATACGTCGTCAAAGGTAAGTGCCTCACGAATCTGCATCTGCTAACCCCATGCAAAAGCCCGTTTGGCGGTGACCCTATTACATGGATTTCACCCAAGGGAAAGCCCCCCGCCGCAACTTGTCGCTTTGTACATGCAGGCGTGGGTTATAAAACGACGCTACACGCACAAAACGTGCCGCTGAATGCCCTTTCTCTTTTCGCTCAAAGCCATATCCTGCGCGGAATACGCGCGAACACCAAAGGCAGGCCTCTCATGACCACCGATCCACTTGTCGTCTTTACACCGTCCGGCAAACGCGGCCACTTTCCAGTGGGCACACCGATTCTGACAGCCGCACGCCAGCTGGGCGTCGATCTGGATTCTGTCTGTGGTGGGCGAGGCATCTGTTCCAAGTGCCAGATCACACCATCCTATGGTGAATTTCCTAAACATGGCGTGACTGTAAGTGATGGCGCGCTGTCTGAATGGAATGCGGTTGAACAACGATATGACGACAAGCGTGGCCTGAAGCCGGGTCGCCGCCTGGGATGCCAGGCTGCCGTGCAGGGCGATGTGGTTATTGATGTCCCCCCAGAGAGCCAGGTCCACCGTCAGGTTGTCCGCAAAGCCGCCGCCGCGCGTGCCATCGTGATGGATCCGGCAACAAGGCTGTATTTCGTGGTCGTCGAAGAACCCGATATGCACTCACCAACCGGAGATCTGGAGAGGTTGGAACGCGCCCTGCGCCAGCAATGGAATATCGAGGCAGTCACAGCAGATTTGTCGCTGATGAACAAGCTTCAGCCGATCCTGCGAAAGGGCAAGTGGGAGGTCACCGTGGCCGTCCACAAAAGCCATAAGGATGACGTGGCCCGAATCGTGGAAATATGGCCCGGCCTGCACGAAAGCGGCCTTTTCGGGTTGGCCATTGACCTCGGCTCGACCACTATCGCGGCGCATCTCACCGATCTGGAAACCGGCGAAGTCAAGGCGTCATCCGGCCTGATGAACCCGCAAATCCGCTTTGGCGAGGATTTGATGAGCCGTGTGTCATACGCAATGATGAATCCGGGCGGAGATCAGGAAATGACCCGTGCCGTCCGCGAGGCAATCAACGATCTGACAACGTCCATTGCGGATGAGGCCGGGATCGATGCAAGCCTGATCGTCGAAACGGTGTTTGTCTGCAACCCGGTGATGCACCACCTGCTGCTGGGTCTTGATCCGGTGGAACTCGGTCAAGCGCCGTTTGCTCTGGCGACGTCAGAGAGTATGTCCCTGCCCGCCCGAGACATGGAATTGACCGCGATGAACCCGCGTGCGCAGGTATACATCCTGCCCTGCATCGCAGGCCATGTGGGTGCCGACTGCGCTGCGGTCGCCCTGTCGGAAGAGCCCGGAAAATCCGAGGATCTTGTCTTGATCGTCGACGTCGGGACCAACGCCGAAATTCTGCTGGGAAACACGAACCGGGTTCTGGCTTGCTCGTCCCCGACTGGTCCGGCATTTGAAGGGGCGCAGATCAGCTCGGGCCAGCGTGCCGCCCCCGGTGCGATTGAGCGGATCGAAATTGATCCTGTGACCAAGGAACCCCGGTTCCGCGTCATAGGCTCGGACAAATGGTCGGATGACGAAGGTTTTGACGCCGATATCGCAACCACCGGCATCACCGGCATCTGCGGTTCGGGCATTATCGAGGCCGTCGCCGAAATGCGAATGGCCGGCTTGCTTGATGAAAGCGGTTTGATCGGTTCAGCCGAACAAACGGGCACTTCGCGTTGCCTACCCGAGGGGCGGACACACTCTTATCTCATTCATGACGCCAGCGCTGAAGGCGGACCGCGGGTGACGGTAACTCAGAGTGATATTCGGGCCATCCAGCTTGCGAAATCCGCCCTCTACGCGGGTGCCCGCCTGCTGATGGATGAAATGAACGTCGACAAAGTCGACCGCGTGGTTTTGGCAGGTGCCTTTGGCGCCCATATCTCGACCAAACACGCAATGGTGTTGGGCATGATCCCGGATGCTCCGCTGGACAAGGTCATGAGCGCAGGCAACGCAGCCGGCACAGGCGCGCGGATCGCTTTGTGCAATATTTCGTCGCGGGCCGAAATCGAACGCGTCGTTCGCGAAATCACCAAGGTGGAAACCGCGATCGAGCCAAAGTTTCAGGATCATTTTGTTGCGGCCAATGCAATTCCGCATAAAACGGACCCGTTCCCGGAATTGTCCAGCGTTGTCACCCTGCCCGCGCCTTCCTTCAATACTGGCGGAGACGAGGAAAAAGCAGGTCGCCGCCGCAGACGGAAGGCATAGTTCCATTAATCGAAAGAGGTGCCCGTGGATTTCGCAAACAAAGAGCAGGCCGAGTACTGGGGAAATTCTGCGTCGGGCACAAGCTGGCTGACATACGAAGATCAGCTTGATCACCTGATGCAGCCAGTGCTGGACCTTGTTCTGAACCGGTCCGGCTTGACCCAGGGCATGCGTGTCCTGGACATCGGTTGCGGAACCGGTGCCAGTACGATTGCTGCTGCGCACCGTGTTGGCTCGGATGGCCATGCCTTGGGTATCGACATCTCAAACGACTTTTTGGAACGTGCACGAAACCGGGCTCAGGCCAAAGGATTGAAAAATCTAAGTTTCGAGGTCACCGATGCGCAAGTGGAACCCTTTCCAGCCAATGACAGAGACGCAGCGATTTCACGTTTTGGCGTCATGTTCTTTGAAGACACGCTTGCCGCCTTTGCGAACATTGCGAAGGCGCTAAAACCGCAGGCAAAAATGACCTTCGCCGCGTGGGCACCTCTGGCTGACAATCTATGGTTCAAGACTCCTTTTGTCGCCGCCGCAAGGCGACTTGGGACCCCACCCAAGGTTGACCCCAATGCCCCGGGTCCATTGGCGTTTCAGGACCTTGACCGTATCGCGAACCTGTTGTCAGACGCCGGATTGGTTCAAATTCATGCGGAAAAGGTTGAACTTTCGCTGACACCAAAAGGGACAGTCCAAGATGCAGCCACGCTATGTGCTCGCGTCGGCCCTGCCGCGCGGGTGATATCGCATTTTGAAGGGACCGAAGCGGATGCCACGGCCATTCAAGCCGAGGTCGCTAAGGATTTTGAACAGTTCAGAACGGAACAGGGCGTTCGTATTCCTGCGACGATTAACCTGTTTCAGGCCAGTCGGCCCGATTAAAGCACCACTGAAAAAGTCTGGAGCGGGTAGCGGGAATCGAACCCGCGCGTTCAGCTTGGGAAGCTGACAGGCTACCATTACATCATACCCGCCGCGAGAGATTGGATAGCATCGCACCCTAGGCAGGTTCAAGCGAGTATCGATCCCGCACTCACATTCACTCGGTACGGGATCGCAGGCTTTCTATCAGGTTCTTGTCCACGTCCAGAACCCTGCTGGCTTCATCCAGTGTTCGCATGTCCAATTGCTGCTCAGACAGATCCAGATCCTGCGAAAACACATCAACAATAGTTTCCATGGCCTTGATACGGGCGTATTTTTTATTGTTGGCCGGAATTACGGTCCAGGGTGCGAAATCCGTGGAAGTGCGGGCCAGCATTTCATCCACAGCGATTTCGGTTTCGCTCCATTTCTCGCGATTTCGGAAATCCTCATATGTCAGCTTCCACCGTTTCATCGGGTTGCGCAGGCGTTCCGTAAAGCGGTCCATCTGCTCTTGGGGTGAAATATGGAAGAACAGCTTGACGATGCGCGTGCCGTCATCGACCAGCATACGCTCAAATTCATTGATCTCGCGATATGCGGCACGCCAACGATGTTCTGGTGTAAACTTCTCCAGCCGCTCGACCAGCACGCGCCCGTACCAGCTTCGGTCGAATGCCGAAATTGCCCCCTCAGGCGGAAGCCTCTCCCAGAACCGCAACAAATAGTGACGATTGAGATAGTAGTTGCGCGGAGCACCGATGGGCCAGACCTTGAAGCTTCGCGGGTCGAGAGCCTGACTGATACGGCGAATTGTACCGCCCTTGCCCGCAGCATCCCATCCCTCAAAGACAATGACGCCCTTGTTGCCATGAAACAGAAACGCCTGCTGAATGCGGGAAAGTTTCGTCTGCAGCTCAGCCAAAGCGTCAAAATAGTCCTTTTTACCCAAACGCAGAGACAAGTCCGCGTCCGACAATCTGGGGGGACGATGCTGTTTCATTTGGCCACCTTCTCAATGTCTCTCGCGCGACTTTAGTCTTCCGGGACATGCAGGCTTTGGCAACAGCTCTTCGGACAGAAAAAAGGACGGGCAAACTGCCCGGCCTTTGCGTTTGTGTGTGAAACCCGGATCAGGCGCGACGGCGACGACCGCCACCGCGACGACCGCGGGCGCCTTCTCCTTCGGCACCTGCGGCCTCGGGAGCCTTGTTGAACTTGATCCACGCCCCGCCATGCGGGTCGTTGTTGGTCAGAAGGTTGGCGGCGCGAATGGCCTCCATCTCTTTACCCGCGCGTGGCAAAGTCGAACCGATGTTGAACAGCTGACAGAAGGTTTCGTCGTCCATGTCAGCGGGCAGAACGATGCCTTTGGCTTCGACTTCAGCTTTCTTCTCGGCCAGTTTCTTGGGGCCGACCGGCAGCGCGACCGGGTTCATGATCGCCGAGGTCATGCCAGCAGCCATCGCCATTGGCAGGAACGCATTGTTGATGCCGTGACGGTTAGGCAGACCAAACGAGATGTTGGATGCACCGCAGGTCGTGTTTACGCCCAGTTCCTCGCGCAGGCGGCGGACCAGAGCAAACACCTGCTGACCGGCCGTTGCCATCGCACCGATCGGCATAACCAGAGGATCAACCACGATGTCATGAGCAGGAATGCCGAAGTCGGCAGCGCGCTCAACGATCTTCTTGGCCACTTCGAAACGCACATCCGGGTCTTCCGAAATACCGGTGTCGTCGTTCGAAATTGCAACAACCGGAACGTTGTACTTTTTGACCAGCGGCAGAACCAGTTCCAGGCGCTCTTCTTCGCCGGTGACCGAGTTCAGCAGCGGACGGCCCTCGGCCGCTTCAAGACCGGCCTCCAACGCGCCCGGTACCGACGAGTCGATGCACAACGGCACGTCGACCAGTCCCTGTACCAGCTCGACGATTTTGGTCATCAGTGGCGGTTCGGTCTCATTCGGGTTGGGGTTCGAGTTGTAAACGACGCCTGCGTTGATATCCAGAACGGTCGCCCCTGCCGCAACCTGAGCCAGCGCGTCTTTCTCGACGGTCGAGAAATCGCCCGCCTCGAGTTCCGCAGCCAACTTCTTACGGCCAGTCGGGTTGATCCGCTCTCCGATCACGCAGAACGGTTCGTCAAAGCCCAGGACGGCAGTTTTTGTTTTTGATTCTACGACTGTACGGGTCATGTCCGATCCTTAGGAGTTTACGGGCGCTGCAGAAGCACCGCCGTTATTGATCGCCCAGTTGGCATTGGTCTTGATGCCACCAAGCGGGAAGAAGTGCACGTTGGTGATGTTGAAATCCGGGTTGGCCGCTTTGTGCTCGGCCAGTTCGGTAATCACATCGGTCGGCTCATAGGGCAGCAGCAGCTTGGACACGTCCATCGCGCGCTTCTGCAATACCTTGAGCGACGGCCCAACACCACAGGCAATGGCAAATTTGATCAGGGTCTGCAGTTTGGCCGGACCGGCGATACCGATATGAACCGGCAGATCGATACCTGCGGCCTTCAGGTTGTCAGCCCACTCGATGATCGGCTTGGCATCAAATGCGAACTGTGTGGCCAGCGCCATCTCCGCATCCGTTGTTTCGCTGAACTTCTGCTTCCAACGCAGCGCGTCATCGACATTCTTGGTCGAACCGTCCGGGTCGATGTCCTTGTTGCCTTCGGGGTGACCGGCAACGTGCAGACGCTTGAAACCTGCCTTGTCAAACAGGCCGGTTTCCAGCAGCTGCATCGAGCTGTCAAAGTCACCATGCGGTTTTGCAACCCCACCCGCCAGCAACAGTGCCTGATCGATACCGGCTTCACCCTGGTACATCGAGATCCAGTTCTCCAGCGTCGCCGCATCCTTGATGATGCGCGCCGGGAAGTGCGGCATGACCGGATACCCTTCGGCCGCGATCCGCTTGGCGGTCTTGACCATGTCCTCGATCGGGGTGCCCTCGATATGAGCGATGTAGACGCGGGTGCCCTCGGGTAGCAGCGCGCGGAAATCCTCGACCTTTTCGGCGGTGCGCGGCATCACCTCGATCGAATAGCCTTTCAGAAAGGCTTCGACGGTCGGGTTCACCGGGGCCTTTTCAGCCACATCACGTTTCTTGAAGTTCAGCAAAGCCATTGCGGCCTCCCATTAATGTAAGGGCTCACGCCCAACCGTCATTGGCAATCAGGGATTTCACACGTTCCTGATCGTACTCCGTTTCCAGACGCAGCGCCTGCGCCTCGGCTATTTCTGCCGGATCACCTTCGACCTCGAAAGGTTCTGCCTTCCGCCATTCGGCCAGATAGGCATCAGCATCCTTTGCATTAACTTTCATCGCGGCACGATCAATGGCCTGCTCGAACCGCTCCTCCAGCTGCCGTTTGGCACCTCGACGGCCTTTGCCGACGATGACCTGAGCAGGGATGTCGCGCCAATAAACAATTGTGACGTCGGGCATCGCTTTGATTCCTCCTAGCCTGATGGACAGTATCTAGACGTCTATGGTTGTTCGGGTCAGTCGAATTTCGACACACAACGCATTCTCAGCGACGTTTTTGCCCGCAATGATATCGAACTGTTTACCTGCCATCGTCAAAACACGGCACATCAAAATTCTCATGACTTTAATGAGCCGCTTGCGTGACCGGACACCGCGACATATGGTCGAGGTAACTCGAAATCGGAGGGCGTGAAGATGGCGCCCAGGCGTCCCAAAGGTGCGGGCGCGTTCCCAAAAGCGGTCGAAAGCCCCGTGCCAGCAAGACCCGATCCCGATGCGCTGTATGCCGCATTGGATCTGGGAACAAATAGTTGTCGCATGCTGATTGCCCAACCCAAGGGCAGCGGCTTTCATGTGGTGGACAGTTTTTCCAAATCCGTTCAGCTTGGCGCGGGCCTTGAACGGACCGGACGACTGTCGCGTTCGTCCATGGCGCGCACTATTCAGGCACTTCGTATCTGTCAGCAAAAGCTGAAGCGGAACAAGGTTAAGCGGATGCGCCTTGTCGCGACCGAGGCTTGTCGACGGGCCAAGAATTCCCGCGACTTTATCCGACAGGTCAGACGCGAAACCGGTTTGACGCTTGAGATCATTCAGCCTGAAGAAGAAGCCCGCCTTGCCGTCATTTCCTGCGCGCCTTTGGTGTCGACCAAGACAGAACAGCTATTGGTTGTGGACATCGGCGGCGGCTCGACCGAACTGGTCTGGATCGATATATCTTCGATCCCACGCCGGGACCGGCCTGCGGCAATAATGCGGTTGCACAACGGGTTTCACACAGTCGAAAGCCCCTTCCCTTCTGCCAAGGTCGTCGACTGGATCAGCGTACCTTTGGGCGTGGCGACATTGCGAGATCAGTTTCACGATGTTGAGGATGACTCGGCACGGTTTGCCCTGATGAGCTGGTTCTTCGAAGAGAACCTTGCCGACTTCGCACCTTACAAGGACGAACAGGCCCGCGAAGGATTCCAGATTGTTGGAACCAGCGGCACCGTCACTACTGTTGCTGCATCGCATCTGGGGCTCAAGCGTTATGACCGGACCAAAGTCGATGGTTTGCGCATGACCAGCGATCAGATTGACAAAGTCATACGTGGCTATCTAGAACTCGGCCCTCAGGGCCGCCGCCGTGACCCGCGCATCGGCGAGGACCGGCAGGCCCTTATCATGTCCGGCTCGGCCATTTTGCAGGCGCTTTTGCGGCTCTGGCCCACCGATCGCCTTTCCGTGGCGGACCGGGGGCTGCGCGAAGGTCTGCTTTATGCGCAGATGAGTGCGGACGGCGTACTGGAAGACGGACCATTCTGATGGCAAAGACACCTAGCGGAAAAAACACGTCGGGTCGCGGACAGCGTGATCTGAAGGTCAACGTAAAAACCGCGCGCGGACGCAAGCTTAGTTCTACCCGCTGGTTGCAGCGCCAGTTGAACGACCCGTACGTAAAGCGTGCACAGGCCGAGGGTTACCGCGGTCGCGCGGCATTCAAGATCATGGAATTGGACGACAAGTTTCGATTTCTGGTCCCCGGAGCAAGGGTTGTCGATCTGGGTTGTGCACCAGGTGGATGGTGTCAGGTGGCCGTCAAGCGCGTGAATGCGCTGGGCGAAAAGTCAGGGAAAAAAATCGGCACGATTCTGGGCATCGACCTGCAAGAGGTTGAACCGATCGCAGGTGCCGAAATTCATCAGCTTGATTTCATGGATGACGGGGCGGATGAGGCGGTCAAGGAATGGCTGGGGGGCAAGGCGGATGTGGTCATGTCCGATATGGCTGCGGCCTCGTCCGGGCACAAGCAGACCGACCATTTGCGTATCATGTCACTTTGTGAAACAGCGGCCTATTTCGCGTTTGATGTTCTGGAACAGGGCGGCACCTTTGTTGCCAAGGTTCTGGCCGGAGGGGCCGAAGGCGATCTGCAGAAACTGCTAAAGCAAAAGTTTGAGAAGGTCGCGAATGTAAAGCCGCCCTCGTCCCGGTCGGACAGTTCCGAAAAATTCGTCGTGGCCACCGGGTTCCGCGGCTGAAGCCGTTATCGACGATCCGGCTTCAACTCGGGCAGACGTTGTTCGCGAAACGACGCGACCGCCAACCCTTGCAACAGTAACGCATCCCCGTGACTGACATCAGTAGGTTTTCTGGATCGCAATTCTTCAATTCTCTGCTTCCCCGCCTTTGATTTAGCGGGCGAAGCAAAACCTTGCGAACTATTCTGAATCCTGGACATACAGCACCTCTAAGGCGGTCAGACATCACTCCTAACCTCTGTCTATCTCAGCAATTTGCGGGGAAAATGGCGCAAAACAGACCTGACCGTGCCGATTCAACGTCCAAGTTGCGCCGACAGGTCTTTCAGTGCGGGATCATTCGGCAGAATATTCATCGCTTCGCGCAGCACGTTGCGCGCCGCTTGCGGACCCCGGTTTATCTGGGCCAGTTGAACCAGCATCGGCCAGGCTTCGGCCCTCTGCGGGTCCAGACTCACGACCTCACGAAAAGCGCGCTCGGCAGCTACGGGATTACGTAGGGTGAGTGCCATCCCCCCCAGAACCAGATGTGTTTCCGGAAAGTCCAGACGGTTTGACAACGACCTCTGCCAATCGCGCATCCCCTGCCCTGCAAGGGCCCGTTGGCTGGGGGAAAGCGCCGCTGCGGGAATCGTCAGAAATTCCTTTGCTGCGGAAATACGCACATTTCGCATTGGGTCCTGCAATAAAGGCGCCAGCCGTTCCACACGCTCCGCAGGCGGAGCGTGGCGTTGTAACGGCGCGACGTTGGCCCGTATCAGCGGGTCCTCATCGTCCAACAGCGGCGCAGTTTGTTCTGCGATGTCAGGCGATCCATAAGATTGCAAAAGGTACAACGCCGTTGCGCGTACAATGCCGGGCAAATCCTCATCATGCGCGATTGCCAAAAGATTGGGGGCGGACTCGGACGGGTTTGCTATGGCCGTTGAAAAAACCGCCCCATAATGCCTGCCCCGGTGACTTGAGTCGGGAAACCAACCTTCAATCAGTTCAGCCGCCCAGTTCTGATCGCGGTCCTCATGGCAATCCGTACACGCGTCCGGCGAACCAGTTCGAAGACCAAGATCAGGCCGGGGCACGCGGAAACTGTGATCCCGACGGCCATCGACGCCCATGTAGACTCGTTCGATCATATGGCAGTTTTTGCACTGCGCACCTTCACTGTTTTCGGAATGATGATGATGTTCTGCGGCATCATAGGCCTTGTTGATCAACGTCGGGAAATTGGGGTTGCCTGCCGGCGAATGGCATTGGGTGCATATCGCGTTCCCCTCGGCCCTGAGATCGGCCCCGTGCGGATCATGGCAATCCATGCACCCAACTCCTCGTGCGTACATCTTGGATTGCAGGAACGAGCCATAAACATAGACTTCATCCAGAATCTGACCGCCCGGATGATATAATCCCGGCCGGAGCAGCGCGAGGTTGTAGGCTTCGTGAAAAGGCGTACCGGGCAGTGGATTGCCATCTTCCAATGCTTCTCGACGGGAATGGCATCCGGCGCATTGCTGAATTCCCGATTCCGTTTCATCCCAATTCACCGAAAAACCAAATTGGTCGAGCGGATCCTCCGGCGTTTTTCCTGCCACCCAGTCTAAATGCGCCGAGGCCGGGCCATGGCAAGCCTCGCACCCCACCCCGATTTCAGATTGAGTCGACGCGTACCTGTTTGTTTGCGCACCAAAGTTCTTCTGAAAACCCGTTGCGTGGCACTCGGCGCAACGACCGTTCCAGTTCTTGTACGGTCCCGTCCAGTGCAAGCCGTCGTCCGGCGGTAAATCCTGATCCGGATACAGATGAAACCACTCTTGCCTCTCCGTGTCCCATACCACATCAAAGCTTTGCAGCCTGCCCGGTTCGGTTTCAAACAGATATTGCTGCAGCGGCTCAACTCCGACAACCGAATGCACGCTGTATTCAGTTGTTTTTCCGTCCTTTTCGGTGACCTGTGCGGTATAGGATTCGCCGTTCCGTCGGAAGGTTGCCGTCATGCCATCGTGATGAAACTCCGTGCCGTCGAAGTCGGCCAGAACCATGTCATCGCTGACTTCGGTCCAGGCCTTTGCATGATGAGAACCCGCCCACGCGTTAGCTTCTTCTTCGTGACATTCCACACATTGCTCTGATCCGACATATTCAGGCGATTGCGCTGATACGCTGGTTGCGAGCAGAACAAACACTGCAATCGAAGAGAATATCCTTGTCGTCATGCGCTGCTCACTGCACCTGTTTCTGGCTTGCACATCAGTTTTTCCCAGCCTCAGCTTTTCGGCTGGCCAGATCAATCAAAGCACCATTGAACTCGGCTCCAAGGATCAGAATGGCAGCGCACAGATACAGAAAAATCAAAGCGGCCATTGCGCCGGCCAAGCCTGCATATGTGGCGCTGTACGTTGCGAATTTTCCAATGTAGACCGAAAATCCCCACCCGCCTGCCGCCAAAAGCGCCAGTGTCAACAAAACGCCGGGCAAAATCTGGCCAAGACTATGCCTGCGCGTTGGCAACACGAGATGGGCCAGAACAACCGTTCCCGTCGGCACAGCAACGGTGAAAGTCCAGCGCAGCCGGTCGACGGACAACCACTCTGACACGTTCACCGCCGTATTCTCGGATACAAGTTGAGTGTAGACCGGTAAAACCAGCTCAAAAGCAGCCAAAGCAAGGATCGCAGCTCCGCCAAGGATCACCAGTACGATACAAAGCAGGCGCGATTTCCAGAACGGCCAGACATCCTCGTCATGGTAGGCGCGGGTAATTGCGGTGCGTACCGCATTCACTCCGTTCGACGCAAAGTAGATCGCAAGCAGGCCGCCGAGGGTAATGGCACCCGACCCTGCACCTGCAAGAACAGCACGCAGTTCGGAAACGATAGGATCGGCCACATCCTTGGGCCATGCCCCAAAGATCAGTTCGATCAGTTCGTCCGTCACCAGATCCTGAGACAGTGCCCCTGCCAAAGCCACTGTGAACAACACAAAAGGAAACAGTGCCAGCATCATCGACATGGCGACGTGACTGCTCATGACAAAGCCGTTCTTGTCATTGAAACGGCGCAACGCCAGCCACAATGCCTGAACTGGAAGTCCGAATTGGGGATTCGCCGGGCGTGTCATTCGCCCACCCTAGCCTGCATCAGGCGCCCGCAGAACCCATCAAAGCGTAAAGGGTAACGATTTCGCCCGCTTAACCGCCTGATGCCATTGCATAAACCGAACCGCCTGTGCAGGATCGCTCAGACGTTCTATTGTCCAAGGCCCTATGGCCCGCCATTTTGATCGAACTGCAGGCAAAAAATATGACACGACCCGCCAAATACACGTACAGCCTGCACCTAACCCTGGTCCGGGATATCACAATTGTGGCGACCCTGGTCATACTGGGCCTCTATGCGGGCGCCGGATTCCTAATACCCCTTACCATGGCCCTATTGATCAATGTGCTGATCATCGCACTGAGCGACCGGGTTGTTGCCCTGACACGTGCACCCGTTTGGCTGGCCAACGTTGCTGGTGTCACCGTGGTTTTGGCCGGTTTGTTCATGATCATGTACATTATGGGCAGTCAAGCTACGCAATTCGCGCGATCCATCAACACTTATGAAAGCCAGTTCGACAACGCTGTAAACCGTATTACCGGACTGGTTGGCAACGATGTGACAAAATTCATCCGCGACAATCTGATCAGCCTCGACATGTCCTTTGTCGCCCGCCTGCTGCTGGGCAGCGCCACATCGCTATTGAACCAGTTTTTCCTGATCAGTCTTTATGTCGCCTTTCTGATGGCAGAACGATTGGCCTTTCGGAAAAAGATAAGGCTCGCCGCTGGCAGCCCGGAGTTGGGGGCCGAACTGGCCACGGTTCTGGATGCCATTTCGTTCAGCCTGCAACGTTATGTCGGGGTCAAGACACTTATCAGCCTGATCACCGCCCTGATCAGCTATTCCGTATTCCGCGCTTTAGGCCTTGAATATGCCGAGACATGGGCAGTTCTGACATTTGCCCTGAATTTCATACCATCGATCGGGTCGGTCATTGCGGTGGTCTTCCCGTCGCTGATTGCCCTTGTCCAGTTCGAATCCATCGGACCGTTTCTGATCATCGTGCTGGGCTGCGGGACCATTCAGTTTCTAATCGGCAACTTCCTTGATCCGGCAATGCTTGGCCGGTCCCTCAACATGTCCACATTTCTGGTCATTCTGGCACTGACGTTCTGGACCACTGTCTGGGGACTGATCGGCGCATTCCTGAGTGTCCCCCTTACCGTTTGCATCCTGATCATCTTTAGCCACATCCCGGCTCTCAGACCCGTTGCAATAATGATGTCCCTTGATGGCCGTTTAGGTGAAGAGGCCGCAAGAACTGATACGGAGTGAGCAGTGCAGGCGCCGCTGTTCATAGGTTCGGAAATCTATCGGCATTCGACCTATGGTTCCAAACACCCTCTGGCGATTCCGCGTGTATCTACGGTAATCGACCTTTGCCGGGCGATGGGCTGGCTGACGCAGGACAATTACCGCACAAGCCCGCGCGCAAAACCCAAAGCGCTAGAGGCATTTCACACACCCGAGTATATTTCGGCACTGCTGCAGGCCGAAAGATCCCAAAAGGTTTCGCCTGAAATACAGCGCCGACACGGGTTAGGTACAATATCAAACCCGGTTTTCACGGAAATGTATCGGCGTCCGGCCACCGCTGCGGGCGGTTCTATTCTTGGGGCTGAACTTTTGGCCAGAGGTGGTGTGGTCTATAATCCGGCAGGCGGAACCCATCACGGTATGCCTGACCGGGCAAATGGCTTTTGCTATCTCAACGATCCGGTCCTGGCGATCAAAACCCTTTTGAATCAAGGCATTCAACGCGTCGTCTACATCGACATAGACGCCCATCACTGTGATGGGGTCGAAGTCGCCTTTCATGGCTCGGAATGTGTACGCATGATTTCGGTCCATGAGGGCAAACGCTGGCCGTTTTCGGGCGCCCTAGAGGATCGTGCCGGTGGTTCGGCATTTAACCTGCCCGTGCATCGCAACCTGAACGACGACGAGTTCAGATTGATATTGGATCGGCTAATCCTGCCCGCAACCGACGCATTTTGCCCGGATGCCATCGTGCTCCAATGCGGGGCGGACGCTGTCTTCGAAGACCCTTTGTCGCGCCTCGCACTCTCCAACACTTCTCATTGGCGAACGGTTGCTGAATTACGCGAGCTTTCACCAAGAATGCTGGTGCTGGGCGGGGGTGGGTACAATCCGTGGTCCGTTGCCCGGCTTTGGGCCGGAGTCTGGGCGATATTATGCCATCAAGAAATACCTGACGTGCTGCCACTTCAGGCGCAGTCGGTTCTGAAAAATTTACAATGGACCCGTGCCGCCGGCCGTAACCCGCCCGACCACTGGCTCACGACACTGCGGGATGCGGTGAATAGTGGGGCAATCGATCGTGAGCTGGTGAGCAACATTGCTAAACTCGCTACTCGGATTTGACAGCGGAATAACAAAGGCCGTTCTTGTAAATTAAATTTTTGACGATTTCTCAAACATCCGTTTCTAATAATATTTTGATCTGATAGTTTTCCAATCACGTACTGGATTATAACCGTAAACTTCCTACCGCAGACGCACCTAAGCTAATTCGCGTAAAATCAATCTCTTACGAAGGCTCCTTTTATTCAACGTGCCTTCGCTTCTCAAAACAGACCATCCGGCAGCGGAGTGGTCGGCGCAATTACAAGGAGAGACTTATGCCAGAATTGTTTCCGTCATCGCCACGTTGGCGCTCGTATTTTCGAAGATTGGCGGCACTGTCCGTTACGGCAGTCATGGCACTGCCAGCTATTGCGCAGGAGCAAAAACCGAACATCCTCGTCATTTGGGGTGATGATATCGGCCAATCAAACATCTCAGCCTACACAATGGGCCTGATGGGCTATCATACGCCCAACATAGATCGCATTGCCAAAGACGGCATGATTTTCACAGATTATTACGGTGAACAGTCCTGCACCGCTGGGCGATCCTCGTATATCATGGGGCAATCTGTATTCCGTACAGGCCTGTCCAAAGTCGGCCTGCCGGGCGCAGAGCTTGGAATGCAGGAAGAAGATCCCACCATTGCCGGACTGTTGAAGGCCGAGGGATACGTTACTGGCCAGTTCGGTAAGAACCACCTCGGGGACAAAGATGAGCATTTGCCGACAAACCACGGTTTTGATGAGTTTTTCGGCAATTTGTATCACCTGAACGCCGAAGAAGAACCCGAGAACGAAGACTATCCCGGTGACGCGATTCTGGCAGATGGCCGTACCTTCCAAGAAGCATTTGGGCCACGCGGGGTCATCAAGTCTTCGGCGGATGGTACCATCGAAGACACCGGCCCATTGACCAAAAAGCGAATGGAAACCGTTGACGACGAAACCGTTGACGCCGCTATCGATTTTATCAAACGCTCCCACGAACAAGGTCAGCCTTTCTATGTCTGGTGGAATGGAACCCGGATGCATTTTCGCACCCACGTGGCCGATGATCGGCGCCATCGAGGCAATGACGAGTACACAGACGGCATGATCGAGCACGATATGCATGTTGGCCAGTTGCTCGACCTGCTGGACGAGTTGGGTATCGCCGACAACACCATCGTTCACTATTCAACCGACAACGGCCCTCATATGAACACGTGGCCGGATGCGGCGATGACTCCGTTTTGGGGTGAAAAGAATACCAACTGGGAAGGGGGATGGCGCGTTCCGTCCATGGTCCGCTGGCCCGGCGTGATCGAGCCCGGTTCGGTTTCGAACGAGATCATGCACCACATGGACTGGCTGCCCACCTATCTGGCGGCAGTTGGCCGCGACAACATCAAAGAGGAATTGAAACAGGGCGGCGTTCAAGCCATCGGGCGCGAATACAAGGTGCATCTGGATGGCTATAACTTCCTTCCCTATTTCAAGGGTGAAGTCGAAGTGGGCCCGCGCAAGGAAATCTTCTACTTTTCGGATGACGGCGACATGACCGCGCTGCGGTATGACGACTGGAAGCTGATTTTCCTTGAGCAAAAGGCGTGGGGCACATTGCGGGCGTGGATGGAACCGTGGACGGAATTGCGCATTCCGCTGATGATCAACCTGCGCCGGGATCCTTATGAACGGGCCTACCGCACGTCGAACACCTATTATGACTGGCTATTGGACCGGGCCTATTTCCTGGTGCCTGCGCAGGCGTATGTCGGCGATTTCCTGGCAACCTTCCAGGAGTTTCCACCTCGCCAGAAGGCAGCCAGCTTTAATCTGGAGCAGGTGATGGAAAAAATGCTGTCGCCGATAGGCGATTGATTCTGTTGATACAATCGGCGAGGGCCGCAAAAGTATGTTGCGGCCCTCGCTGGCATTTTGACGGAGGCGTTTTGATGAAAATTGCAAGCATTTGTCTGGCAGCACTCTTTGCCGCATCCGCCGCAGCTGGCGATCCCCTGCCCTCGTGGAATGAGACTGAAACCAAATCCCGGATTATTGAATTCGTCGAATCTGTCACCGACGCTGACTCGCCGGATTATGTGACTCCGGCTGACCGCATCGCGGTTTTTGACAACGATGGAACATTGTGGGCCGAGAAGCCTGTGTATTTTCAGCTTATCTATGCCATGGATCAGGTTGCCCAACTGGCACAGGAAGATCCTTCAATCGTGACAAGCCCCGCACTCGAAGCCGCCACCCGGGGCGATCTAGAAGCGATTGCGGCGGGTGGAATGGAGGCCCTGCTGGACGTGGTCAACGCGTCTCATGCGGGTATGACCGTCGACGAGTTCCAGCAATCAGTTTCAGAATGGCTTCTTACCTCTCGTCACGGCGAAACAGATCTGGCCTACGATCAAATGACTTACCAGCCAATGGCCGAGTTGTTGAGATACCTGCGCGATGAAGGGTTTAAGACCTATATCGTCTCGGGCGGTGGCGTGCATTTCATGCGTGTCTTTGCCGAAAGGGCATATGGCATTCCACCCGAGCAGGTTCTCGGAACCTATGCCAACAGCACCTATTCACTGATCGACGGTGTGCCGACCATCAGCAAGACTCCGGGCATTGCATTTGTCGATGACAAGGAAGGCAAGCCGATCAATATTGAGCGCACCATAGGAAAGCGCCCCATATTGGCAGGCGGCAATTCAGACGGGGATTTTGCGATGCTCGAATGGACAACCGCCGGAGAAGGGCCTCGTCTGGGGCTTCTGGTGCACCATACCGATGAAAATCGTGAATGGGCCTATGATAGGGAAAGCGCCGTTGGACGCCTAGTTGACGGGTTGGATAAAGGCCCCGGGATGGGTTGGTTAATCATAGATATGGAGAAAGACTGGTCTCGCATCTACACTGGCTCGAAGTAATCATTCAGGAAGCCGGGCCATCATGTGGACCACCCTCGTTTCAGCTTTTGTTATTGGGCTTTATGGCTCTGCCGTCTTTTGCTCGGTGCGCGCCGCTCAGACGTCACGGACACCGCAGGGATCGGTTGGGTGGGTGGTATTTCTTTTGTCCGCGCCTCTGTTTGCGGTGCCGCTATATCTGTTCCTCGGCCATCATCGCTTCCGCGGCTATCGAATTGCCCGCAAGGAAAGCGAGCGGGTTGTCGAAGGGATCAAGAACTTTGCCGATATAGCAAAACCTGACCCGGCCACGATGCGGATAAACCCCCGCCCTTTCGAAGCCCTGGCCCACCTGCCTGTTTCCCGTGGGAATGACGCCCATCTTTTGATCGACGGCGAAGCGACCTTTCAGGCCATTTTCGACGCCATAGATAGGGCTACAAAATACATCCTGATTCAGTTTTATATTATTCGCGACGATGAACTGGGCGTGGAACTTCAGGACCGTCTGATCGCCGCTTCGAAACGGGGCGTGCACGTACGCTTTATGACGGATGGTGTCGGCAGCTATGGCCTGTCCAATGACTACTTTGACCGGATGCGCCAAAACGGGATTGATGTCGCAGATCCGCGGGATCAGAGGGGACCGAATTTCAGGTTCCAACTCAACTATCGCAACCACCGCAAATCCGTTGTCGTTGACGGAGAGATCGGCTTTATCGGCGGACACAATGTTGGCGTCGAGTATCTTGGTCAAAATCCCAAATTCGGGCCTTGGCGCGATACTCATGTTCAACTGCACGGCCCGATCGTTAGGCAGTTGCAACTTATTTTTGCCGAAGACTGGCATTGGGCCCGGAACGAAGACCTGATTGATCTGGTTGACTGGAATGGTTCCGACGCAGAACGGGACATGAATGCCCTGCTAGTTGCAACGGGACCGGGGGATGACACGGAAACCGGTGCGATGATGTTTTTTTCCGCCATTGCGGCGGCAAAGGAACGGATCTGGATTGCGTCACCCTACTTCATTCCAGATCTCGACATCATGACCGCCTTGCAGCATGCAGCGCTGCGCGGCGTCGATGTTCGCATTCTGGTGCCCGAAGTGATCGACCACCGTATTCCATGGCTGGCTGCTTTTGCCTACTTCGATGAAATCCGGGACTGTGGCGCCAAGGTGTTTCGCTATACAGACGGCTTCATGCACCAGAAGGTTTTTGTCGTGGATGAAACCCTGGGTGCGGTTGGCACCACCAATCTGGACAATCGTTCCTTCAGGCTCAATTTCGAAGCAATGGCCCTGTTTTTTGATGAAGAAGCTGCAGTTGCAATCAGTCAGATGCTGCAAGACGATTTCAACTCAAGCTACGAGCTTGTGCGCTCTCTTCATCAACAACCGGCCTATATTCGGCATGGGGCGCCCATTGCGCGCCTTTTTGCCCCGATCCTTTAGGACAGAAACCGCTCTTCGAACACGCGGGTCATCAGGGCAACCATGTAGGCGGTAGAAAGACCAAAGGCCAACAGGCCGGTAACAGAAGCAAACGCACCAAAAATGCGCAATCCTTCACCCAGAACGATATCGCCATACCCCAAGGTCGTGAATGTAACGAGCGAGAAGTACAGAGCAGAGTTCCAATCCGGCAGCACATCGCCCAAAACCCAGACAATCGCCCAGATCCATACCTGTATGGTGTGCGTCGCAACAATGAACGCCAATGCCATGCAAACCGGACCGGCCGTTCTAAGGACTTGCCCTTTGCCTTCCCATCTGTCCAGCAGGCGGCGGATCATGATGGTGCACCATGTCAAAAGGCCAATTTCAATCAGGAAACAAAGGCCCAGATAGACGCTGCCCCAAAATATCTGCTGCGACAACGTCATGTCACGAAACCCCGGTTCCAAAAAGCGCACCAATTGCGCGGTCAGAATGACCCGCAGCCCTGTTAGGGGCAACCCCTGCACGTGCGTTCCACTGCCCTGCCCTGCGACGAATGGCAATACCCCACATGTCTCTACTGGACACAGCGCGCGGTGGCTGCACATTGTGTCAGGCGCAAGGTGAACGTCAGAATGCTTTTAGAGTTAAATCAAGTTACTAAGACCTATCCCGGCAGCAGACCGGTTCTTAAGGACGTGTCCCTAAATTTGGACCATGGCCAGACACTGGCCCTTACAGGCGAAAGCGGCAGCGGCAAGAGCACCCTTCTTAACCTTGCGGGGGCATTGGACAGTTTTGATCAGGGGGAAATCCTGCTGGACGGTATTCGCCTGTCCGGTCTGGGCGATTCCGGACGGGCCGAGCTGCGCCGCCGCACCGTTGCGTTAGTGTTTCAGCAATATAACCTGATTCCCTCGCTGACCGTATCGCAGAACCTGTCTTTTCACGCGCGGTTGGCCGGATGCTTTGACGCCGAATGGACCGACGAGTTGGCACATCGGCTTGGCCTTTCCGAATTGGGCGACCGTTATCCTGAACATCTGTCGGGCGGCCAGCAACAACGGGTCGCAATCGGGCGGGCGATGGCAGCAAAGCCCAAACTACTTTTGGCGGATGAACCGACCGGCAATCTCGACGAAACCGCAAGTGGCGTCGTGATGAAGCTTATGCTGGAACTGGTGCGGGATGCAGGTGTCGCGCTGCTACTGGTCACGCATTCAAGTGAAATTGCCGGGCAACTGGACCGGCACGCGCATCTGGCTGGCGGAAAGATCTCATGATCGGCCCGGCGTTGCAGGTTTTGCTGTCGCATTGGCGGGCGCATATTCTGCAACTGGCCACATTGCTTATCGGCATTGCACTTGCCACCGGCCTGTGGTCTGCCGTTCAGGCAATAAATGCCGAGGCCCGCGCCAGCTATGCCCGGGCTAACGCCCAGCTTGCCATCGGTCAGTTCGACGAGTTGCGCGACCGAAACGGCCTTATCCCGCTGGAAAGATATATCGATCTTCGCCGAGCCGGATGGCAGGTCGCGGCAGTGCTTGAGGGGCCATTCAGGGTCGGAGATCGCACCTTGCGCCTAATGGGCGTCGATATGATTGCTTATCCGGCATTACCGGCAATGACCCAGACCGATCGGGGCGATACACCGCCTGACCTAGTGGACATCCTGACACCTCCGGGTCGATTACTGGCCCGTCCTGATCTGGTTTCTGTACTTGGCGATCAGGAAGATTTACCACCGGTCATTGTGTCAGCGTCTTTGCCCCCTGATCTGATCCTGACGGATATCAGTGTCGCCGAAAAGTTGCTGGCCAAGCCCGGCCAGATATCTCGTCTTGTCGTTCTGCCAAATCAGCCCAAAGGGATTCCGCCTTTGGCGGAAATCGCCCCTGAACTGGAACGGATCACTGCATCGTCACAGATGGACACAGCGCAACTGACGGACAGCTTTCACCTGAACCTTTCAGCATTTGGTCTACTGTCATTTGCTGTCGGTCTCTTCATCGTTCACGGAACGGTCGGCCTTGCCTTCGCGCAGCGTCGCAGCATGATCCGCACACTTCGCGCACTTGGCCTTTCGCTGCGTCTGCTGATCTGGCTGATCCTTGGGGAATTGACGCTTTTGGCATTAGTCGGCGGCGTGTTGGGATTGTTGTTGGGCTTTTTCATCGCCGGAGGTTTGCTACCGGATGTAGCAGCAACCCTGCGGGGGCTGTACGGCGCCCCGATTGACGGGCAACTCGCCCTCCGGCCGACTTGGGTGGCCGCGGGTTTATTGATGGCCGTGGGTGGTACTCTGCTTGCAAGTGGCCAATCCCTGTGGCGTTTAGCCAAGATGCCGCTACTGGCGAGCCCCGGGGTGCAGGCATGGAGTTCCAGCGGTACTGCAAACCCTCTGCCCGGCTATCTGGGCCTGCTGCTGATAGGAGCTGGTATCTTGGTCTTTTGGAGCTTTGGCGGCCTTGTTCCGGGCTTCCTCATGCTTGGAGGAATTCTGACCGGCGCGGCATTGTTACTGCCCCTTGTGCTTTCGACCTTTTTGCGAGGCTTTAAAACACGCGCGCAAAGCCCTGTTTTTCAATGGATATGGGCGGATATGCTTGCCCAACTACCCGGGTTGTCGCTCGCTCTTATGGCTTTGCTTCTCGCCTTGGCGGCCAATATCGGCGTCGGAACCATGGTATCAAGTTTTCGCCTGACATTCACCGGTTGGCTGGATCAGCGACTGACATCCGAGCTTTATGTTACGGCAGTAAACGACCAGCAAGGCTTGGAAATCACCCAGTGGTTAAGTCCACAGGTGGATGCGGTGCTGCCAATAAGGCGGGTCGAAATGAGCCATGAGACAGGACCGTTGTTTCTATACGGAGTCGTTGACGATCAGACTTATCGGGAAAAATGGCCCTTGATAGCGGCAGATCCTGATGCCTGGGACAAGGTGGCCTCAGGCAACGCTGTTCTAATCAATGAACAACTGGCGCGCAGGGCCGATCTTTGGCCGGGCTCAACTATCTTGCTGTCGCCCGACTGGCAGCTGGTGGTCGCCGGAGTCTATTCGGATTATGGCAATCCAACCGGGCAAGCCATCGTCTCGATGGATCAGTTTACCGCACATTTCCCGACTAGCCCTCATCGCCGGTTTGGCATTCGCGTTTCCCCAGACCGCGCCACCGATCTTGCCCGGTCTCTGCGTAAGCAATTCGAACTCCCCGATCGGGCTGTGGTTCATCAGGCTGCCATGAAAGCGCAATCGCTATCCATCTTCGAGAAGACATTCGTTGTGACCTCGGCCCTGAATATCCTGACACTGGGCGTTGCTGGTTTTGCTATTTTGACCAGCCTGCTTACACTTTGGACACAGCGCTTACCGCAGGTAGCGCCAGTCTGGGCGCTGGGAATGACCCGAAGTCGGCTGGCAACACTGGAAATTCTACGCAGCGTGTTGCTTGCCGCACTGACCTGTTGCCTTGCGCTCCCTTTGGGCCTTGTTCTCGCTTGGGTTTTGCTTGTGGTCATAAACGTCGAGGCATTTGGATGGCGGCTTCCTATGCACCTGTTCCCCATGGACTGGATTCGCTTGTTGCTGCTGACGTTGCTTGCGGCGGCAATAGCGGCGGCACTGCCCGCCCTGCGGCTGCGTCGGTTGCCGCCAGCTGATTTGCTGAAAGTGTTTGCCAATGAACGTTAAGCTGCTTCTTACCTTTCTTCTGGCGCCTATCGCCGCTCTGGCTCAGGGGTTTGCGGGGTTGGGTGGAGACGCAGAAGGTTTCGACGTCCCTTACGCGGGTTATGAGTTCCAGTTTCCCGCCGATCATGGCCCGCATCCAGCGTTTCGGATTGAATGGTGGTACGTGACTTCCACATTGGAAGACAAGGATGGGAACGACTACGGCATTCAATGGACCCTGTTTCGGTCGGCGTTGAAGCCTTTTGAACAGGAAGGCTGGCAAAGCCCGCAGTTGTGGATGGGGCATGCTGCGATTACGACACCAACCGAACACTACTTTGACGAACGCCTCGCCCGTGGTGGCATCGGTCAGGCTGGTGTCAAAGCCACCCCGTTTGCCGCATGGATAGACGAGTGGCAGATGAAAGGCCCCGACATCAACACCATTCATCTGACGGCTAGAGGGCAGGAATTTGGATACGACCTGAGCCTTCGGGCCCAAGGACCACTGGTCTTTCATGGTGACGCTGGTTTTTCGGTCAAATCCGCCGCGGGACAGGCAAGTTTTTACTATTCACAACCTGCGTATTCCGTGACCGGAACCCTTAATCTGCCTGATGGCGAAGTTCCAGTGTCCGGCGAGGCTTGGCTTGATCGGGAGTGGTCGTCGCAGCCTTTGGCTGAGGATCAGACCGGGTGGGATTGGTTTTCGCTCAACTTCGACACTGGCGAGCGCCTGATGGCATTTCGCCTGCGCGGCGGGCGTGGAGACTTCACCTCGGCCACATGGATTGCAAGAGATGGCACCACAACCGTCCTGCCCGATAAAGCAATTTCGTTTACACCATTGCAATCCGCATCAGTTGCCGATCGTGACATACCAATCAAATGGCGGATCAACCTGCCGGAACGAAATCTGGATATAGAGGTACAGGCGATGAACCCCGATGCATGGATGGGAACAACCTTTTCTTATTGGGAAGGTCCTGTCGAAGTATCCGGCAGTCACCTCGGTCGCGGATATCTGGAAATGACAGGGTATCAATGAGAGGTGCGTAAACGCTTCGCATCCTCTTAAGTTTGAGCAGTATTTACGAATTTTCGCTGATAAATGGTTCAACCGCTTCGAAGTACAATTCGAATCCCGGCTGCCCTTCGATAGCAACGTGATTGTTGCCCGGCAGCTCTACGAACCGCGCACCGGGGATAAGTCTTGCCAGCAATTGCCCCTGGTACAGTGGGGCCACGCGATCTCCGGTGAAATGCAAGACCATTGTGGGCACTTTCAGTTCGGATGCCAGCGTCCGCACATCTATTTTTCCATTCATTTCATAGATCTTACCCGCGTTTTCTGCGGTGACAGTTACACGTTGCAACTCATCAAAACTCTCCTGCACGGAAATTGGCGCGTCCGGCAGAAAGGCTGAGGTGAAAAAGTTTCGATAGATTGGCGTGTCCGATCCCCACCCCTCACGGATCATAAGCCTTGCTGCATCGTATAATTTAACTTCCTCAGGGTCGTTCCGCATAAGGCGTCCCTGCGCGTACCCGCCGAACAAGATCAGGCAGGCAACCTGCTCGGGGTGTTTATGGGCGTAGCTAATGGAGAACGCTGCCCCCTGGCTAATACCGAACAGGGCGAACTTTTCCAAGCCAGCAGCCTGAACCACAGCTTCCATATCCTCGATCATGGCATCGGCATCTATTCGGTCGACGTCCCAGTCGGACAAACCGTTGCCACGTTGATCGAACCGGACAAAGCGATGGTTTTCGGCAAACCGGGTCAGGAATGGGGACATGAAAGGGCTTTGCCATTCATACTCGATGTGGTTCAGCCAGTGCGGCGCCCTAAACACTGGAAATCCTTGTCCCACACTCGCAAAGGCTATGTGTGTCCCGTCCGCTGAGGTGCAGAATTCGATCTGTTGGTTGTGCGCAAGATGCGATTTGGGGCGTTCTGTTGGCTGTTCCGGTGCCCATTGCCAGACCCGAATGGGTCGCGTGATGTTTTTGACCCTTTGACTTCCAAGATCACGAAAATCATCGGCGTAACGGCCTTGAACCGTCTGATGAACGATGTCCGAGATGCACACGCCGCCGGGCTGCGCCAATCCTTCAAGGCGAGCGGCAACATTGACGCCATCTCCGAACATGTCGGATTCGTCGAAAATCACATCACCCAGATTGATTCCGACCCGGTACTTGATCCTGCGATCATCCGCTTGTCCGGATTCGCGTTCACTCATCTGGGACTGGATATCCACGGCGCAACGCACGGCATCCTGCGCCGAATGGAATTCGGCCAAAAGGCCATCGCCGGTGGTCTTTACGATCCGGCCCCGGTTGGTCGCGATTGTTGGGTCGATCAATTCCTTGCGGTGGCGTTTTTGCCGCGCAAGCGTAGCTTCGTCATCCAGTTCCATCAGCCTGGAGTACCCGACCATATCGGATGCCATTACGGCGGCCAAACGACGTTCCATCTCGTCTCCCCCGGTCGCACAATAGCAGAATTGTGCCGACCTCGCGAGACCGGTGCGTTATCGAACCACGTAGACCGAAACCGTGGAGTGGCGAACGACGCGAGCGGCATTCGGGCCCAGAAGGTAATCCCTGAATTCGGGTTTGTGCGCCCCGATAACAATCAGATCACTACCTGCATTCTCAGCCGTGTTCAGGATCTCCTGATAGGCCGTTCCTGTTGCCACGACATGCCGGACCGAAGCATTTTTTTCCTCGCCCAGCGTCGAAACGCAAAGGCGCAGCAGGTTTGCCTGAGCTTCCTTGACCGCGTTTTCGTGGAACCCGGGCTCAAAGAAACCGGACACCCAGCTTTCACCGAAATCCGGCAAAACCGTCACAACATCCAGTTGCGCCCCTTCAAGCTCAGCAAGCTTTGCCGCCTGACGCAGAACCGCCGCGTCGTGATCACCATTGCTGAGGTCAACTGCACAGAGTACTGAATTTGTCATGCGGGAACCTCTTGTCTGGCGGCACGGCCGCGTTGCAGAAAGGCGATGAGTCCAAGAAGGATCAGCGCCGGAATGAACATCAGCTCTTTCGGCGGCTGACTTGCAGGCACGCTGACAGAAGTGAGCTGAACCGGCTCATCCCCATAGTAGTCAAAGATATCCATGTCATCCGACACCGGTGTGCCAAACATCGGCTCATCCAGCTTGACCATGCCATCTTCTTCGATCAGCAGCAGACCCATGGCGTCAACACGTGCCTGGCCGCCTTCCTCGGAGCCCACGGTCAGAACGACAGTAGTATCGACCATTTCACCGGTATCAAAATCGGGTCCGCTTGCGACAATGCGGATTTCGTCACCAGGTGACGCTTCTCCTACCGTTTGCACCAGTTGGGCAGGCGCAACGTTTGTATAAGGAGGCGACACATAGTTCATTAAGAAATCCGGTCGGAACAGGGCAAAGGCAACCAGGATCAGCGCGACGCTTTCATAGATACGGCTGCGCGAAATGAAATAGCCCATTGTTCCGGCAGTAAAGACAAGGATCGCGATCGTTGCCGAGATGGCGACGATTATGCCCTCAACCCACGTGACATCGATCAGCAGCAGATCGGTGTTAAAGATGAACACGAATGGCAGCGCGACGGTCCGCAGCGAATAGAAGAACGCTGTGAAACCAGTTCTGATCGCATCGCCACCTGACACAGCAGCAGCCGCAAAGCTTGCCAATCCGACAGGGGGCGTAACGTCCGCCATGATGCCAAAGTAGAAAACAAACAGGTGCACGGCGATCAACGGAACGATCAGGCCGTCCTGCGCACCAAGCTCGACAACAACACCCGCCATCAGCGAACTTACGACGATATAGTTTGCTGTCGTCGGCAGCCCCATGCCCAGAATTAGGCTGAGCAGGCCAACCATCACTAGCATCAGGATCAAATTGCCGCCGGAAAGGAATTCAACCAGATTGGCCATCACTTGTCCGACACCGGTCAGGGTCACCGTACCAACGATCACCCCGGCGGTTGCCGTTGCAAGAGCGATGCCGATCATGTTCCGCGCACCAACAATCAGGCCATGCCACAGATCACTGACGCCTTCCATGAAGGTCGCGGCCATGTTGCTTTGACCACGAAATACGGCCTTGAGCGGTTTTTGGGTCAGCAGGATCACAAACAGCAGCGCAGTTGCCCAAAAGGCCGACAGACCCGGCGACTTCTGTTCGATCATCAGGAAGTAGACCAGAACGATAATCGGCAGCAGATAATGCAGACCAGCCTTGTAGATGTCCTTGATAATCGGCAGGGAAACTTCCTTGGCATTCGGATCATCGGGTTCAAGATCCGGCACCTGCGCGGCGAGATACACCAACGCGACATAGACGATGCAGACAATCGCACTGAGGATCAGACCCGCCTGCGATGGCGCCCATTGCGTGATTGCCTCGACAGGGAACTGAGAGCTGTAGCAAAGTCCTGCGAATACAACGAAGAATGACAACATTCCCACGATTGTTCGGGCCAGGTGAACTTCTCGATCCCCCAGCGTCGGCATGTTCCGCTTCACCGCTTCCAGGTGAACGATATAAACCAGCGCGATGTAAGAAATCGCGGCGGGCAGGAAGGCATGCGTGATCACCTCGACGTATGAGATGCCAACGTATTCCACCATAAGGAAGGCCGCGGCGCCCATCACCGGCGGCATGATCTGACCGTTGACCGAGGATGCAACCTCAACCGATCCGGCCTGTTCACTGGTAAAGCCCACGCGCTTCATCAGCGGGATGGTGAAGGTGCCGGTTGTAACCACGTTTGCAATCGATGAGCCTGAGATCAGGCCAGTTGCAGCCGACCCCACCACAGCAGCCTTCGCCGGACCACCGCGCAGGTGACCCAAAGCGCCGAACGCCATTTTGATGAAGTAATTCCCTGCCCCTGCCTTTTCCAGCAATGCGCCGAACAGGACGAACAGGAAAACGAACTTGGTTGACACCCCCAAAGCGATGCCGAAAACTCCTTCGGAGGTGATCCACATATGGCTCATCGCCTTTTGCAGGCTCGCGCCTTTCCAACGGATGACGTCAGGAACCCATTCGGAAGACCCAAAGAATACGTAGGCGAGGAAAATGGTGGCAATGATCGCCATTGCGGGACCCAGGGCCCGGCGCGCCGCTTCGAACAGGATCAACAAGCCTGCAAGTGCAAAGAACTTGTCTACATCGTCGGCCAATCCACCGCTATCAACAATTTTCTCATAGAACAAAAAGCCATACAGCGCCGAGAACACCCCTGCCCCGCAAAGAACCCAGTCTTGAACCGGAATGAAACCGCTGCCGTCGTATTCTTCCCTTAGAAGATACCTACCCGCAATCAGCGCACCAATTACCACGCCTATGACAATGCACGCCACTTGCGCCGTGCTTGAAAAGCTGTCCGTGGCGTACTGGACCAAAATTGCCATGGCCCCATAAGTCAGGGTCGCGATCGCTGCTAAAAGACCAACCGCGCTAAATACCCGTTCCAGCGCCATCGGCTCTCCGGAACCATTCAGAAACGTCGGAGCAATCAACGCAATCGCAATGATGGCTGAAAGTGCAACCCACACCCCAAGGCTGAGATCGGAAGGGAGACCCAAAAGCGCGGTAAGATCGGGAGACACCGCCATAAACAGAGCAAGTGCAAAGCTACCCAGTCCCAGAGCAGTGCCCAAATGACTCAACCAGAACTTCAGAAAGTTCCTGCTTTCCTGCCCCATAGCCGGATAGGCCATGAAACCAAGCATAAGCGCGAAGGCTAGATGGATCAGACGTGAGTTGTTACTTACCGCACCCGGCAAAAGGTAGTTAGCCAACGGAGATGCGAGAGTAACCTGAAAAAGCGACCAACTCACTGCGATGATCGCAAGCGTTAGCCCAACCATGCCAGCCGGATCACGGGCACCGGCGTCCGAGGAGGCAACCAGCTCCTGTAGTTCCTCTTCGGATAAAGGACGATTGCCCTGTTGGTCAGTGCTCATCAACGTATCTCCCCGTCCAGCGGCCGTTGTGCCGGCATTATTGCCCCGGTTTACCGGGTTGCCACGAGGCGCCCTTTGGAGGCGCCTCGTAGAATTTTAATGGGTGGCTTAGTTCAGCCAGCCTTTTTCTTGATAGTACTTTTCAGCACCCGGGTGCAGTGGGGCCGAAAGGCCATCCTTGATCATTTCTTCCGGTGTCAGGTTGGCAAACGCAGGGTGCAATTTCTTGAAGTCGTCGAAGTTTTCAAAGACTGACGAAACCAGCGTATACACCGCCTCGTCCGATACATTCGCCGAAGTCACCAACGTTGCGCCAACACCAAATGTGCTTACGTCATCCGGGTTGCCGCGATAGGTGCCGCCTTTGATGGTGGCTTTGCGGTAGAATGTGTTTTCATCGACCAGACGATCGATTCCGGCACCTTCAACACTGACCAGAACCGAGTCACAGGCAGTGGTTGCTTCCTGGATCGAACCCGATGGGTGACCAACGGTGTAGACCATGGCGTCAATCTGGTTGTCACACAGAGCGGCGGACTGTTCGGCAGCCTTGAGTTCGGTTGCAAGCTCAAAGTCCTGCATGCCCCACTCTTTCATACCCATCACCACTTCCATGGTGCCACGCTGACCGGAACCGGGGTTGCCGACATTCACCCGCTTGCCCTTGAGGTCATCAAAGGTTGTGATCCCGGAATCGGCACGCGCTACGACGGTAAAGGGTTCAGGGTGGATCGAAAACACGGCGCGCAGGTCTTCGAACTTGCCCGCATCCTGAAACTTGGACGAGCCGTTATAAGCATGGAACTGCCAGTCGGATTGTGCCACACCAAACTCCAGCTCACCTTCGCGGATGGTGTTGATATTATAGACAGATCCCCCTGTCGATTCGACCGAACAGCGAACGCCGTGTTCCTTTCGGCCCTTGTTGACCAGACGGCAGACAGCGCCACCGGTCGGATAATAAACGCCGGTCACACCGCCGGTACCGATGGTGATGAACTCTTCCGCGTAAGCGGCCGGTGCCATGAACGCCGCCGTTACAATGGCGCCGAGGCTAAGCTTGCTGCTATTTTTCATTTATGTACTCCCAGGTATTTATTCAGTGGACGGAAGAACGACTTTGCGACCTGTCCGACCCATCCGAGATGGAGGCCAATACAGATCAAACGCGCACCGTTCAATGGCGCAAACGCCTGAAATTCCTTTCTCTCCCGACAGTTCAAGGGTTTCATTCAGATACCTGCATTGTCAAGGCTCGGACCAGCGCAGACCGCCCAAAGAAGCAGATTTGACGAAGAGGCAGGAACATTCCCCCCGAAACCTCCCGACCTGACAGGTATCAAAACAAAGCGCCAAACAGAAATACACCCATATTGCGCGCGCAACTCAGGCAAGACATGCTTTGTTGCCTAGAGCCATCTGTTTTGTCTATTGCGACACGATTGGTGATCAAAGAAGCGTCGCAATGCAGAGACAATTCCAAACAGTGGGATCGCTGTGTTTCACTTGAAGGTGACGCGCTTAACATGGGTACTCGTGTTCGTTCTACGCAGCTTCAAGCACGTCAGTCTGGCCAAAATCGGAAGCATCGATATCAACGGAACAACCACCATATTCAAACTCTAACTATCAGGGCATCACGCAAACTGATGGTGGCTAGTGCACCCGTGCCATTCACGCCTTCTACGCCGGCGAAAAGGCATGGCAACTCTGTGCCGGGTACCGGCATTTTTAGCCCAAGCGCCTTGCTTCTGACACCGACTTTCTGACAGATACGGCGCAGACGTGCTTATCGTCCCCGAAGATTGCCAGAAATATGAAAGCGCTCAATGCATCGAAAATTGATTTTTCTTCACCTGCCCAAAACGGGTGGTACAAGTCTAACTTCTATGCTTTCCAATCACTTTGACGCAGCTCAGGTATGCCCAAAACGGGTCAATGACCTGATGACGTTAGAGGATGGTGATCTTTCCAAATACCAGTTCTTCTCGGGGCATTATAAGCTGGCAGAGATACCTGCAGCGCTTAGAGATCAGGATATAGTTTCGATTTTTCGCAACCCGAGGGATCGACTGCTTTCCACCTACTACTACCATCGTTCCCTTAGTTGGGATTTCATAGAAGAACGCGGTTTAGAACGCGCCAAACGAGCAAAAGAGAACGATCTCCTGACTTGGTTGCGTGAGATCCAGGATGACGACAATTTGTGCAACACAATGGCGCGTGCAATTGTCGTGCCTCCGTCAGGGGCAACCTACGAGGACATGTCGGACAGCGAAAAAGTCGAAAACGCATTCGACAAAGTTGATAAGTTAAGCGCAATAGGAATATTTGAGTATTACGATGTTTCCGCTGCACTAATTTTTCAATCGCTGGGTTTAGAACATCCGGATAGGTTGAAACATCTCCAGGTAAACCCAAGCACAAAAAAGGCCGGCAAGATAGCGTCAGGAGCTGAAGCCTCGGCGACTAAACGCTATGAAATAACTGAAGATATCGAAGCTGAACTCAACCGGCTTACGAAGTTGGATCATCAACTCTATGACTACGCCAAGAAGCAGTTTTTTGTTCGCCTCAGCGAAGATGCATTGAAGTTGGTACAAGCCATTTCCAAAAAGCAGGAAGAAACTGCCAATGAGCGTGACATAGCTGTAGCACAGCGCAACAAAGCTGCTGCAGAACGCAACAAAGCAACCGCAGAGCGTGACCAAGCCAAGGCAGAGCGTGACAAGGCAGCGGCAGAGCGTGACAGAGTGACTGCAGAGCGTGACCACGCAAAAAGATACCCTTGGAAAAATCTAAGTCACGCCGCGAAGCTTCGCCTGAAACGTTCTTCGTAAGCTAAAATTGGCATATTAGTCGGCTGATCAGCCTGAACTTAGCGGTCAAAATCGACTGCTGGCCTTTGATCCATCCACGCGCTGGCTTCGAGCGTTTTTTGCAACAGCCCAAGTCTTATTGTGATCGCTGTTAAACTGACGGGCACCGGCCATCAGAGCGTCACCGGTCCTGACTGCAGAGAGAAATTGCACCGGGGGCAACGCCGAAGAATTGGTCAGCCGTTCTCTTTCGGGTGTTCCCCTAATGTGTTCGGCCTGCTTGTCCTTGAAGGATCCGAAAGCGCTTCTTAGCCCTTCCCGATACCGGTAGTGGTCTTCCGGCAATACCATCATAACATCGACCACACGACAAAGGCTCGTCATTCCGCTTCAGTCGACAGTAAGTGGGTTTTAATCCGTTGGTAGCCATATCCGATATGGGTTCGCTGGATAAACCCGATGGCAGTGACATCGCCTAGGTTCAGCGCGGTGTTGATCTCGCTAAGTTCCGCTACTAGCGCCAGTGCCATTTCCGAGCCTCTTTGGTTGCCGACCCGGTTCCAGGTACTGGCCGCCTGACAATAGGTCTGCCACCAAAATGACCTTAACGTACCGTTGCCGATCAGACTGGTGATCAGCACATGCAGGCAATGATTGATCTCGATGTATCGCCGGGAATCGAAAGCACTGCACAACGCTTTCGCGTCCTGCAGCAATGTCTGTCCGATCTCGCAATCTGTCTCGGTGATGACGCGGGGTGACATGGTGCCGATCAACGGCGCAAGCTCCAGCCGCATGTCATAAACATGACGGATTTGCGCAGCTGACAGTGCGACCACGACCGTACCTACCCCATTACGGGTTTCCACCAGCCCCAGATGACTGATCCGGCTGATCGCATCGCGTATCGGAGTTCTGCTGACGCCAAATTCAGCAGCCAGTTCAGCCTCTTTTAGTTGTTCGCCTGGCGGGTATTCCAGAAAACAAATCCGCTTCAAAACTTCGGTCTGGATGGCTTCGGCCGTACTTTTGATTTCTCTTGCGGTGGCATTTTGAGAGAGGGGCATATGATCTCCTTTGCATAAGGTGCATACACCAATGGCGAATTGACGGCAATAATTGGGGTGCATTATAAATTTGACACTTTAGCTGTGTACAGCTTAAGCGTTTGGAGATACCTCTCCAGCCCCCATTCGAGGAAACGCAAATGCTAGACGAAGCCAAAACCCGCACCTTCACCCTTCAGGCCCGGATGAAAGATCTGGGTATCCAGCGGGCCGTATTTACGGATGAAAGCTCCATCGCTTACCTCGCGGGGTTTTGGGGCTATTTGGGTATCGAATTTGGCCGCCCCTCAATGTTAGTAGTAAATGCCGATGAGGCGCCAATCGTGATCACCCCGCTGATGGAAAGCGAATTGGTGGGCGCGATGACCTGGGTCGAGGATGTTCGGACTTGGGAAGATATGGGGCAACGCACATGGGGCCGCGCCCTTGCCAGCGCCCTAGGTGATAATCCGGGTGACATCTGGGTGGAGCGCGGCAGCATCCCCGCAATTGTGCGCAATCATTTGGATGAGACCTATCCGGGGGTGCCGATCAAAGACATCTCACCGATACTGGGGGCCATGCGGATGATCAAAACTCCCTTTGAAATTCAGGTGATGAAAGAAGCAGGCCAGATCTCTGGCGCAATGATGAAAGCCGCTCATGACAGCTTGCAGGAGGGTGCTCCGGAATATGAGAGTGCACTGGCCGTTATTGAGGCCGGATCTCGCAAGGCTGCCACGTTTCTTACGGATAAAGGCTGGGACAGATTTGTCTCGCCCATGATCCACAACCTGCAAATCCTGCAAAGCGGCAAGGACACATCCATGGTGCACCGCCGCGCCTCGGTGCGTCGATATCAGCGCGCCGATCCGGTCTATTTCTGCTTTTGCAACATGGCGCAGTTCAAACAATACAAACTGGGTTTCGACCGGATGTTCCACATCGGTGAAGTGCGCGATGACGCCGCCCGTGTTCAAGAAGCCGCCATTGACGCCCAACAAGCTGCAATCGCCTCTATTCGCCCTGGGGTCGAAGCGCAACAAGTGGCTGCAGCCGCCAATGAGATCTATGCCCAACGGGGATATGAGACCGGATACCGCACGGGGCGATCGATTGGTGTGGCCTATCTTGAGGCGCCCGAGCTTAAAACCGGCGACACCACCATTCTGCAACCGGGCATGACCTTTGCAGTGGATGGGGGCATCTCTATCGATGGGGTGACCGCGGGGCGTATCGGCGATTCCGTCGTGGTGACGGAGACGGGATTTGACTACATCACCGAATATCCCCGAACATTGTTGGTCACGGACAACTAAGGATGGACCGTGTGTTCCGACTTGCGGTTGGACAATCGCCAGCAGAATTGGCTACGGTGCATGATCGACTGGATTGGCTGTCGAGGGTGATGCCCGAGGTCGCCGCCGAGCAAGCTGACCTTCTGGTGCTGCCCGAGCTTTTTGCCAGTGGCTATCATATCGGCGATCAGGTCGTCGCGCGGGCCGAACCTGCTGACGGTCCTATTTCTCAGGCCATTGCGACACTTGCCAAGGAACACGGCCTCGCAATCCACTATGGATTTCCTGAAGCTGACGGGGAAACGATCTTTAACGCGGCACAATGCATCGGGCCGGACGGTGCACGATTGGGCGGGCACCGTAAGCTCGTCATTCCGCCGGGATTCGAAAGAAATTACTTCACACCCGGTCGAGGGTGTACGCTTTTTTCTTACCGAGATGTACGGATTGCGACGCTGATTTGCTATGATGCAGAATTTCCGGAAACGGTGCGGCACGTGGCCTCGATTGGAGCAGAGCTTGTCATCGTGCCCACCGCACTAGGCGCTCAGTGGGAGTGGGTCGCGCAACGCATGATTCCAACCCGCGCTTTTGAGAACGGTGTGTATCTTACGTACGCCAACAGCGCTGGCAGCGAAAACGGCATGACCTTTCTGGGCCAAAGTTTTATTGCAACCCCAGATGGGCGGGAACTGGCACGCGCAAAGGCGCAACCCGATATCATCTACGGTGCTTTGCACCTAGACAAAGTGTCAGTCGCACAAGCAAGGCTTCCTTATCTAGTGGACCGCGAAGCGCTAGGACCAGACGTTCTCTAACTCTTGCCGAACGTCAGCTTCGTCCGCTCAGCCGTCACCCTGATAGAAGGGTAAATCAGAACCAAACCCGATGCTGTAATCATCATACCTCGCTGAATATTGCGCAGCAGTAGATTTGAATAGCTCGTCATGTTTTTTGATCTCTGACCCGCTAGGGATGAAGCTCACCTCGGCTTCGATCTCATGAGGATATTGATCGCCCTCTTCATCGGTTTCCTGTGTGATCACGTAACCTTTTTCAGCCAATTCTTTTGCCGCAATATCCGCATCCCGCCGACTCTTGAAGGCAAGGTAAAACGTGAAAGGAGCAGGTTGCGTTAAGTCGAGACCATGTTCTTCTGCAGACTTCAACATTTGCTCATCTGAGGGTTTAAAAAAGTGATCCTGAATCGTGCTCAACCGATCCTGGATAAGCGACCAAAAAGCCATCACTCCACTCCTTTCTTGGAACCGCATTCCAATCGAATTTAACTGTTGAGGCAAAAGAAAATGTTCTGAGCGCGCGGCGGGCCAGGCAGGTGCCTGAATGATCCCGGCATCTGAGAAATCTGATACAGCAATTCGTCTACTTGCCTTGGGTGCCGGATCAGACCCAAATCGCGGAGGTTCCTAATTGCAAAGCAATCAGCTGCCGCCTCATTTCCGCCGACAACATGGTGGGCACACTCATGCAAGAACCAAAACTGACCCACCAAAGGCGGAACGCGGTTAAAAAATCCCGGGCCCAAAACGATTATCGGGTAGCCATTGTTCATTGCACGCCCGATGTTGTGGTCAACATTGGGGTCGATGAAGATCGCCACCCTTTGCCCTGAACTTGACGTACAGTGCATCGGAACTCCACCGATATCTACGTACCCAAGTGGACCTTGCTGTGCTTGAGCAAGCGAATAGAAAAAGAGATTTGTCGTAATAAAAGTTGCAATAACAATGAATTTTGACAACTGGTTTTCCTCCCTATTGTGAACTTTCGAATATCTGCGATGAGCGCGAAGCAAACACTCAATTGACTTTAGCCCGTTACTCCGCGGCGAACGACCAAACTGAGTTCAATCAGAGATTTTAGTTTATTCGTGCCGTGCACCTCACCAATTTGAAGCCAAGCACTCGGGAGTCCTTGTGCTACCAAATGTCAGATCGGAAGTTTCTTTTGAGAAA
This sequence comes from Ruegeria sp. C11, assembly GCF_056537725.1. Classification (NCBI taxonomy): domain Bacteria; kingdom Pseudomonadati; phylum Pseudomonadota; class Alphaproteobacteria; order Rhodobacterales; family Roseobacteraceae; genus Ruegeria; species Ruegeria sp. C11. The sequence goes on from NZ_JBQFSB010000002.1 coordinate 134,117, forward strand.
GTTCCCAAAAAGCGAACTTGCAGCGGCAAAAAATATTATGTGTACGTGGGGTAAAGACAGACCTCACCAATCACGAGACCGTCAATTGCAAAAAGTATATAACAGAGCCCCAGTCATCGGCACGCGGCTTGCCGTAGGACTTTGGGAAACAGGTCTACAAATGCGCCATCTGCGTATGGCTCAGCCAGAGACGATCAGACATTTCACCGCTCGTTCTTCGAATGATGAATCATACCGTAAAACGGATATCAATGGGTCCCAAACCTAGTTTTCAAACGCCGCATCAAAACCCCAGATTTGCTGCAGATAGCCCAAAGTCGCTTCCGACGCCTTTTTGTTTAACGGCACACCGTTGCGCACGGAGTGATTAAGCCTGAGGTGACGATCGCCCATCAAGTCCACGTCAACAATCTGAATATCGGGATCGTGTTCCGAAACGTCGAAACTGTGCGCCAGGGTGTCGCGCACCTTATGATAACCGCGCTCGTCATGAATTGCATCGACGGTGTAGAAAGGTTTCCCCTCTTCATCGGTCAGCGAAAACATGCGGAATCGGCGCATAACATTGGGGCTGAGGAACTGCTGCACGAAACTCTCGTCCCGATAGTTGGCCCAGGCATCCTTCAATACATCCCGCCACGCGCCGCTGCCTGCAATGTCCGGGAACCAATCCCGATCCTCTTCGGTTGGGTCGGTGCAGATACGCTTGATATCCTGCATCATCGCGAAACCCAGCGCATAAGGGTTGATCCCCATTGCGTTCGGGGCGTCAAAGTCGGGCTGCGTCAGCACATTGGTATGGCTGTGCAATATTTCGAGCATGCCGCCATCCGTTAGCAGACCGGCACGGTGCAACTCGTTGGTGATATAATAGTGGACGAAGCATGCGCATCCTTCGTTCATCACTTTGGTCTGGCGCTGCGGGTAGAAGTACTGTGCTATGTTGCGAACGATGCGCAGAACCTCGCGTTGCCAAGACTTCAGAACCGGGCTGTGACGTTCGACGAAATAGAGCAGATTTTCTTCTGGCAACCCCATTTCTCGCTTACGTTTTTGCGCCTCTTCATCGGTTTTCGACGACTGTGTGGGGTGATCGAAAGCGTCCCACAGGTAATGTACCGCCCGTTCTTCTTCGATGCGCCGCTCACGCTGTCGGATTCTCTCGTCCGCAAGCGATGAGTGGGGGGGGCGCCTGTGTCGGAAAACGCTCGATGGCATAAGCGCGTGGGCAGCGTCGAGTAGTTGCTCAACCTCGCGTTCCCCGTGCTGTTCTTCGCATTGGGCAATAAAACCACGTGCGTAGTCGAGGTAGTCGAGAATACCCTGCGCATCGCTCCACTGGCGAAACAGATGATTGTTCTTGAAGAAATGATTGTGCCCGAAGGCCGCGTGGGCAATCACAAGGACCTGAAGCGCCATCGTGTTGTCTTCTAGGCAGTACGAAATACAGGGATCGGAATTGATGACGATCTCATAGGCAAGACCGTTTGCGCCCTTGCTGTAGGCTTTCTCTTCGTGAACAAAACGCTTGCCGAAGGACCAGTGCCGATACATGAGCGGCATCCCGGTCGACGAATAGGCATCCAGCATTTGCTGATACGAGATGATTTCTATCTGGTTGGGATAGACGTCAAGTTCGAGATCATCAATCGCCACACGTTCGATCGCGTCAAAGCTGCGCTGGATGGTATCGAAATCCCATTCCGCGCCTTCAAACAATGGCGTCCTAGCTTCTGCCCGCTCAGCCATTGGAAACTCCGTTCGTCTTGCGCGCAAACAGCTCGTGCAGAACCGGGTAGATGTCACTGGCGCGCGCGATCCGCTTCATGGCGAAGTTCGGCCAGGCCTCTGCGACCTGCCGGTACGAGCGCCACAATTCCATGCCATTATCTTCGCTGTTCATCAGATTGGCTTCGGTCTCGTCGACGATCTCCGTATAGGCGAAGTATTGGCAGCCCTTCATCAGATCACTGTTCAACAGGTCGGCGCACAGTTGCGAATCTCCGCTGAAATTCTCACCATCTGATGCTTGCGCGGCATAGATATTCCACAGTGCGGACGGGTAGCGGGCTTCGATTATCTTTTTCATCTCATTGAGCGCGCTGCTCACGACCGTACCGCCGGTTTGGCGAGAGTGAAAGAAAGTGTCTTCGTCGACTTCCGCGGCGATCTGGGTGTGGCGGATGAACACAAGTTCGATCTTGTCGTAGCGTTGCTTGAGGAAAAGATGCAGCAGGACGAAGAACTGCTTAGCAAGGCTCTTCTCCCGCTCTCCCATAGAGGCTGAAACGTCCATCAAGCAAAACATCACCGCGTTTGCCGCCGGCTCGGGGCGCATCTCGAAATACTTGTAACGTACGTCCAGCGGGTCAATGTAGGGAATGATCTTGCGCCGCCTTAACATCTTGTCGAGCCGCTCACGCAGCAAATGCTTTTCCGCCTTTCGCGCCGCATTTGGCTTTTCCTGCGCCTCTAGTTCTTCAACCTGTAGCGTGAGAGCCTGTATCTCGGCATTTGTTGGGCGCCGCATAGCAAGACGTCGACCGAACGCATTGCGCATCGTCCGCGAAACACTGAGGTTGGCGGGTGTCCCGGCGGCGGTATAGCCCATACGATGCGGTTTGGAGACCGCAACCTCTTTCAGACTGCGTTTGACCATGTCGGGCAGTTCGAGATCTTCGAAAAACAGGGAGAGAAATTCGTCCCGCGAGAGAACGAACATGAACTCGTCCTCGCCCTCTCCATCCGGCGCACCCTCACGTCCACCTTGTCCACTCTGACCCGATGGAGGTTTCTTGAGCCGGTCACCAGCCTTGAACTTCTTGTTTCCGGTCAGAACCCGGTGTCTGGAACCACCTTTGCCGTCATGTTGAAAATGCGGTTCTCCGATCCCTTCTGATGGTACCGAGATATTTTCCTGCTGGCCGACATCGGCGATTTTCCGGCGTCGTACGCTTTCGTCAACCGCCTCTTTGACGGCGGAACGAACCCGGCGCAAAAACCGCCTACGGTTCCCGAGGTTCTTATCCTTGGGGTTTAGCCTTCGGTCGATGAAATGGGCCATTTGAGCATAGACTCCTCATCCTGCCTTGTTGACCCGCATGTACCATTCAACCAGGCGCCTGACCTGACGGCGCGTGTAGCCGCGGCCGATCATGCGATCAATAAACTCGTTATGCTTGGCTTCGGTTTCCTTGTCCCGCTTGGCGCCAAAGCTGATGACCGGCAGCAAGTCCTGGATCTGACCGAACATACGCTTTTCAATCACGCGTCTCAGCTTCTCATATTTGCGCCAATCCGGATTGCGACCGCGATTGTTGGCCCGCGCACGCAGCACGAATTTGACCACTTCGTTTCGGAAGTCCTTGTGGTTGGAAACTCCGGCCGGTTTTTCGATCTTTTCAAGCTCCTGCTCCAGAACGCCGCGATTGAGAATCTGGCCAGTATCCGGATCTTTGAAGTCCTGATCTTCGATCCAGGCATCAGCATAGGCGATGTATCTGTCGAAAAGGTTCTGACCAAAGTCAGAATAGGATTCCAGGTAGGCTTTTTGGATCTCGTTACCGATGAATTCCGCGTAGCGCGGCGACAGATCGTCTTTCATGAAAGACAAGTACCGGCTTTCAACCTCGTCGGGGAATTGTTCGCGTTTCACCGCCTGTTCAAGAACATAGAGTAGATGAACCGGATCGGCACCCACCTCCTCGGTGTCGTGATTGAAGGTCTCGGACAGTACTTTGAACGCAAAGCGGGTGGATGTGCCCGTCATCCCCTCGTCCACCCCGGCAACATCCCGATATTCCTGCACTGACCGCGCTTTTGGATCGGTATCCTTCAGGGTTTCACCGTCATAGACGCGAAGCTTGGAAAATGTTGGTGAGTTTTCATGTTCTTTCAGCCGTGTCAAAACACTGAACTGGCTCAGGATGGACAGCGTTTCCGGCGCACAGGGGGATTCGCCAAGGCTGCTTTCCTCGAGCAACTTTTCGTAAATTCGGGCTTCGTCGGAGGCACGCAGGCAATAGGGAACCTTAACCAGACTGATTCGATCCAGGAAGGCCTCGTTGTTCTTGTTGTTTTTAAACTGCTGCCATTCTGCTTCGTTCGAATGCGCGACTATTATCCCCTGGAAGGGGAAAGCACCGATGTTCTCTGTGCCCGCATAAGACCCCTCCTGCGTAGCGGTCAGCAAGGGATGCAGCACCTTGATTGGCGCTTTGAACATCTCCACGAATTCCATCAAGCCTTGCGTGGTGCGGTTCAGAGCGCCGGAATAGGAGTAAGCGTCCGGGTCGTTCTGGCTGAATTCCTCCAGCTTGCGGATATCGAGCTTCCCGACAAGCGAAGAAATGTCCTGATTGTTTTCATCGCCCGGTTCGGTTTTCGCAACGCAAATCTGGCGCAGTTTCGACGGGTAGAGTTTCACAACCGAAAATTGGGAAATATCGCCGTCAAACTCCTGCAGGCGTTTGACAGCCCAGGGCGAAATCAATCCGTTCAACAACCGTTTGGGGATATTGTACTTGTTCTCCAGCAGATCCCCCATCCTCGCACGGTCGAAAAGGCCAAGCGGAGACTCAAAGATTGGGCTGATCTGGTCACCCGCCTTCAGCACGTAAATCGGCTGCCGCTCCATAAGGTTCTTGAGGATCTCGGCAAGTGTTGATTTGCCCCCACCGACCGGACCCAACAGATAGAGGATTTGCTTGCGTTCCTCGAGGCCCTGGCTGGCATGGCGGAAAAAACCGACTATTCTCTCAATGGTTTCCTCGACGCCATAGATGTCTTGGAAGGGTTTGTATCGTTTGATTGTACGGTTAAGAAAAATGCGACTGAGCCGAGCCTCTTGACTGGTATCGACAAGCTCTGGTTCGTCAATTGCGGCGACCATCCGCTCGGCGGCGGTAGCCCGCATCGTTGGATTTTCACGACATTCCAGCAAATAGTCCTGCAATGTCATTTCGATGAGCTTTGTTCGCCCATACTCTTCTGCAAACTGCTCGAAAATCTCCATATTAAAAGTTCCTCTAGGTTTCGTTCTCCTTCGTCCCAGCGCGCTAAGTTCATCCTAGTCTACCACAAAATTGGTCCGTAATTGTCTAATTTCTAATCACAATTTGTTTCCCGCCCGTTGTCCTGTTGAAACAAGTGCTCCTTGAAGCCTGCAATAGCCGCCACTGCGCGACCTTTTTTGCCGCCTTGGTCGCGCCGATGTTCTACCCTCGTTATGGGTTTGCCCCGACCAGTAAGCAGACGCCGTGTCCTGACGCCCTGACAGCCCCGGAAGCTTGGATTGCACTTGAACTGGCTGCAGGCTCAGTCGAGACATTTAGCGGTGAACCGAAGCGAGCCGTTGGGCTACTATGCCGTTGAAAAAGCGTTTCGCGCTTGGCGTAAGGATCTGGGGGCCAACGCTAAACCTTATGTTCTGCGTGGCCTGCGAAAACCCGCGATTATCCGGCTGGCCGAGGCTGGATGTTCAGAAGCTGAAAATCAGGCCGTCACAAACCAAAGTGCCCAAATGGTCGCTTACTATCGCTACAAGGTGGATCGTCGCTGGTTGTCAAAGGTCGCGTAGACACGCCGAATCTGAGGCTAGAACAGAACGGGACTAGGACGTGAAAGTGTTAGTAAATGTAATCGCCCCTAAACTCACTAGAGCGGAAAATGCGACTATCCCATTAAAATCAGTGGTGCCCAAGGAGAGACTCGAACTCTCACGCCCGTGAAGGCGGGGGATTTTGAATCCGACGCCGGGATTGTAAGATATTGTTTTTACGCATTTACCCACGTCACCTCGTCACTTTCATGTCACCAAACGGCGTCACCGATGTCGGGTAGGAATCTGTCATGCCATAGGATGTCCTGCTGCGTAACCATTTGCGGACTTTTTCACTGACTTACACGCAACCACTCGTAGTCTCGAAATTTTGTCACGGACGTTTTGCTTGTCTAGAAGTGGTGGTGGTGCGCCTAAAGGCAGAAACCTCGAATCTCTTGTTCCAGTCGTTTGCCCATTAGGAAGCGGCACTCAAGGCCGAATGCAAAGCGGGGTATTTGGGTGCGTGGCAAATCGAACTCTGGTCGTCGGCGGTAGTATTTTCGCCGTTGACTAGGGTACTCACGTGTAAGCTAAGGCCCTCGCGTAAGTTCGTACTCCACAACAAAAAAACTGTGGTCGACGCTTGCCGCCCCTACTCGATTTTGCCATTCTATCTGAAGTGGTGGAAAAAAATTCGAGCAGCCAACATGCACACAGAAAAACCTTCGGCTTTCGTAGCCTACACCTTACGCGACAGCAGTTTGTCTGACACTATTTTTACGGGAGTCAGGAAAGCCAATGCAGTTGTTGGCTGCCCCATCCGATTTGAACCTTGGCAAATTAGTGACATTTCAGGAAAGAACCTTATTCCCTCATTTTTAGAGGTGAATGACGCTTCACCGTTTATGTGTGCGGATATTACCTACCTTAACCTCGCTTCCAATATGAACACCAGATTCTACAGCGCGCTCTCCAACTAGCTCGCATTTGGTTCAATTAGCCGAACACTGGTGAGCGCCTAAAACCTACATTGCGTTGAACAGGTGGACTTTGGGTTATCGACTCGATCACCGAAACTGATCTACCGCAACGGCACCTTCCATACATTGCAACCATCAATCCCGAAAACCAAAATGACACCAGACAATCCATCTGAAGACACTGAAAGCACGCAATCTTCTGACGAACGCGAGTCGTTGTTTCTGACGACGCTGTACGTCTTTTTCGCGATAGTAGGAATAGCAGGTTTCGGGTTGCTATTGGCCACACTGTTTTTGGCAAACGCGCAATTCACTTACACGGGCCAAGGTGGTTGGGGTACTGGTGAATTCGGTGATTCATTCGGTTTTGTCACTTCGGTGTTCACCGGAACGGCCTACTTAGGGCTCTTTGTAGCAATGCTTCACCAACGGAAGGAACTGAAACTCGTACGAGAGGAACGGAATCTTGCCCAACAAACACTCAACCTTCAAGCAAGCCTAAACACTGCGACCGAAAATGAACTCACGAAAAGAACACTTGAAGATAGAGCGTTTCGGCTGATTGAAATCGTTCGTTCAGGCGGAGTAATCAATCCGGGAAATTTTAGCGACGAAACGACAATTCACAAAACTCGAATTAGATCTGCCTTGAACGCTATGGAGCGTTTGGGCGAAGCAGAAAACCAACGCGCAGCCGAACTGGCACGGCGTGGATTGCGTTTCACCAACGAGATCATGAGCGCCTACAGGGACAGTTATTGTTGGGAAATACTTGCTGCTCTTAAGGCCATTGAGAAAGCAGAGCTAACGGACGACTTGCTTCCAATCTTAGTAAGCGCGACCGCCAGAGGAAACGACGCCATTTACTATGCATTTTCAATGAATTTGAAGTTCTACGATCCAAATCACGATGACCTGTTCAATAGATTTATTCATCGATACCAAGACGATGATCTTCGGGATGTGGAAGCAAGTTCGGCCCACGAAAAGGCAAGTACGAACTCTATGAAGTACAAATTATTGCCACTTCCGAAGCTAAAAACTCGGACACCTATGCCAAGGGAATTTGTGGATGAGGAGATTCCGGAAGAGTTTCTGGAGGAGTATATGGCTAGTTTACCGACATCACGACGCAGAATCCGCTTGTAACTGACATCATTTGTCGGTTTTTGGCTAGGGTCAGGATACATTGATTTTCGCTTCGCTCCGTGTTTCACGGCTCTAAAAACGGAGCGGAGATATGTGCGACCTTTATTGACTGACCACCGAGCAGATAGCCAAGCTCACCCCTTTTTTCCCGAAGTCGCACGGCAAGCCTCGGGTTGATAACAAACGGGAGTTCAGCGGGATTACTTTTTCAAAAGCAATTGGTTGCGTTGGCGATTTCAGCACCGTTGGTCACATGCGGAAAGAGGGACTTCGAACCGGAGAAATTACCCTACCTTACGAGGGGTTGAGGTTTTTCTCTACGTCTGAAAGCAAGATGGTGCCCTTCCCCGGACTCGAACCGGGACGCCCTTGCGGGCAAGAGATTTTGAATCTCTCGTGTCTACCATTCCACCAGAAGGGCACTAAGGTTGTCGTTTAGGCGACCCGTCAGGGGTCGTCAATAGGGTCTGTAAATGTAGAGGCCAACGGCCACCGTTAGAAACGCTTACCGCTGTTTCGGTCGCAGTATTAGTACCACATCTTTAAGATCAAAATAAGCAAGGCAACAAAAGTGATTGTAGCACCAGCGCCTCCTGCAATCTGAAGATAGACGTTCATTCTAGTCAGCTTATCTGTTTCCTCCACAAGCCGCGAGGTCAATGCACTTTGCTGCAAGGCTATCGTGTCAAATTCCCGTCGCTCAACCATAAAATGTCCTCCAATATGGCTGTCCTTGAACGAGTTTACTGAAACAATTTGGCGGTGACCACCCGAAGGCGGCCACCAGTTGCTCAACGCGAGTAGCGAGGAAGACCCGAACCCATCATATGTAGTCCGATGCGGACTATAAATGCGTTCTGGAAGAAGAACGTCGAGGTCAATGCCTTCCAGTCCCGCGGACTGAAGTCATAGTTCGGGTTGAGGAAAGCTGCTGTGACGCCCTGCCCTGCCCTCTGAGCTTTCCGTGCTAGATCAAAAGTTGGATTGGACATGAAAGAGTTCATTAGACCGCCGCCACTGCGAAGGCCGCTGGAACGGTAGTCGAAGACAGGTTCACCACCTCCGAAGCCCCACACGAAGTCCACACCCATGGGTATGAAGGACGAGAACGCAGCACGTTGGAAGGCAGCCTTACCGATGGATGCGGTCGAGAGGCGTTCCTTCAGCCATTCTTCCTTGTCCGGTCGGCCCTGCGCGTTGAGAACCTGTTGACCTACATAGAACAGGTCCCCGAAGAACATGGACGTCATAGCAGCCGAGAAGGCTTCCCAATCACGGGCGTTAACGCCAGCCAGAAGCTGCTTCGTATAGACGGTAATAATGAGCGGAACGACATGACAGTCATGTCCATCTGGCGCGTTTTGAACGCAGGTTTGCTGCCCATGCGATACTTCTATTACCGGCGTCCCATTTCAGTACATTTGCAATGCAGGCAGCAGAGTTTATCCTGCTCATAGATACGTCAAGCGCACGAAGTTTGAGATCGATGCTATGTGACCGAATGGCTTTTGAACCTATGGTGGTTTCACCACCAATCGGTGCACCAAACAAGTCCTTTACTAGCTTGACCGAAATGCCAAAATTGCGCGATGCGTGTATTCACGATAATATGCTGGTATTTAGAGATATTTCATGCGCCGCCGAGTTTACATAAATCGTCCCAAGTCTCCGGACACTTCCGCGATTGACCGGATTAATGAGCTATCAAAGATTGCGCGGACCAATTGGTTCGGTCTTCTGGCATACTTGTCCTTTGCTGGTATCACTCTCTTGGGGGTTCAGGACGCCGATTTCTTTATTGAAAGCCGTCAAACGACACTGCCACTGGTTGGAGTCGATATACCGACCCGAGATTTCTTTATCTTCGGTCCAGTTCTCGGTACCGCACTATTTGTTTACCTGCATCTCTATCTCCTGAAATTGTGGGAAGCCCTGGCTGAGGCTCCGCCGCGACCAAAGGGTGAGGCGTTATCGCTGCAGGTCACTCCTTGGCTAATCAACGATCTCGGGCTTGCGCTTCGCCGGGACAACGCATTTCACCGCCGTCCGATGGATTGGCTATCACATATTGTGACTTTCCTGCTGGTCTTTGCCGTCGGCCCAGTTGTGATCGGATATTTCTGGGTACGTTATTGGCCCGCTCACGAACTTGGGTTTTCAATTTTCAATGCGCTTCTCTTCACGTTAACAACAATGACCATGCTGTCGAGCCTATTCACAGCCATCACACGATTGCGCTATGGCTGGACCTACCGAGGCGGGTGGTGGCACCTGATGGCTATTGTCCCAACTTTAATTATTGTGCTCCCAGCATTATCCTTAACTGTCATAAAAACCGACGGACCTGAGCGACTAGGGCTACTTCGCGTAGCGACCGAAAAAGCCCATTCGGGGACATATCGCGTTTTAGTTGAGATTGGGCTCTTGGCTGAGCCTTTATCCCCTAACGATGGCGCAAATCCTTATGCCCTTCAGATTGCGTCGGCTGATTTGAGGGAGGTCGAGTTCGTGTCTATTCCTGCAAACTGGCTAGGTTACGAGGACAATCGACGACAATTTCGCATTCAATGGTGTGCCCAACAAGGCATTGATCCGGAGATTTGCGGGCCAACTGAGCATGATAGCTTTCTCAAAGAACACAACAATACCGCGCGCAAAAAATGGTGCGACCAAGATCGCTATACTTCGCAAGCCAAATGCGCAGGATTTTTTTTAGATCTTGAAACGCAATTCAATCGAGCTTGGAAAACCGAACGGCTGGCGAAACTGAGAACGTTGGAACGTTGGTCCCCGCGCAACTCGGATTTCCGCAATGCTGATATGGCGAATGCCGTGTTGCCGAGGGCGGATTTACGCGGCGCGCAGATGGAAGGGGCGAATCTAGTCCTCGCACAGATGGAAGGGGTAGATCTAAGCGGCGCTCAGATGGAAGGGGCGGATCTACGCGGCGCGCAAATGAAAGGTGTGAATCTAAGCGGCGCGCAATTGAAAGGGGCGGATCTAAACAGCGCGCAGATGGAAGGGGCGAATCTAGTCCTCGCGCAGATGGAAGGGGCGAATCTAGTCCTCGCGCAGATGGAAGGGGCGAATCTACGCAACGCACGGTTGGTAGGAGCGAAACTATTCCTCGCGCAGATGGAAGGGGCGGATTTAAGCGGCGCGCAATTGAAAGGCGCGGACCTAAGCAGCGCGCAGTTGGAAGGGGCGGATCTATTCCTCACGGAGATGGAAGGGGTGAATCTACAAGACGCACGGATGAAAGGGGCGGATCTAAGCGGCGCGCAGATGGAAGGGGCAAATCTAAGGCGCGCGCAGATGGAAGGTGTGGATCTACGCAGCGCGGAGATGGAAGGGGTGAATCTACAAGGCGCACTGATGAAATCCGTAAAATGGGACGGTGCGGTTAACGTTTCACCTGCCCATTTTACGGATTTCAGAGGGAGCCTCGACTTTACACAAGACCGCCTTTTGTCGCTAGTCGGAAACTCGCACACTCTATTACCCGACCAACTGAACCCTGACACAGGACAGCCCTTATTCATCCCCTCCTGCTGGGCGAAAGAGCCAAAATCGTGGCATATACTGGTTGAGACGTTTGTTGACGAATTCGCATCAGAAGATGAACTTCGCGCAGAATTCATTTGCCAATCTGGCGCGATCCCTCAGAAGACTGGCACACCTTGGCCGCTGGACTTACCGCCGCCCTGGGAAATCGACTCAGACTGGGAACCGTTGGATCGAGGGCCGGTCGAAGTCTCAAACACCCTATCCGAATGATACCATTCCCACCCCCCAAGCTCACTTATCTCAGAGCATCACCCGCAAAGGTTTCCGGGACCGGGTAAACGGAGAGATCAACGCCATGTGCGATTTTGACCATAAATTGTTTATCGGCCATCTGACCATTGATCCAGCGGGTGTAAGCCACCGGTCGTCAAATATGCCACCCGGAGTTCGCATTCTTAGTAATTCGCCCTTCCCTGTTCGCCGTAAAATGACCGGCGTGGCCGATTGCTTCCATATCGTCCGCAGGTGTTCCGAATTTCTTTCCAATTTGAATACCTCTAAAAAGCCGCCCGAAGGACTGCTCCTCCCTGTTCCAATGGTCTTTATTCTTGCCCGTACAATTGTGGGCGATCAACCAAAGGTCGAGTACTCAGCGCGCGACTCATCTTTCTTAGATTGAGGTATCAAGCGGCATCTAAATTTACTCAAATTGCTACAACGTCACTTTGTCACCATCGGTGACGCGAGAGTGACATTGGGTGACCAGCCGCTCGCCAACAACCTGTGACGGACACTCTCTATCCAAGTCACTGTATTCGGTGACCTGCACATGCGGGAAAGTTGCATTGGCGGGACTTTCCCGGTTCTAGGAGAGCCATTGAAACCCATAAAAACTTGAGCTTTACCGGCGTTTTCCGTGGAGTGAGCGTGGATTATCTGCACAAGCGGGAATGTCTTTAAGTGGGTGCGCCTTGGATTTTGAATCCCCTGCGTCTACCATTCCGCCACTTGGGCCACGACCACTGGATTAGCGCCCACAGGCAGTAAGGTCCAGAGGCAAAAGCACAGAATTCAGACCTGATTTCGATCCAGAGTGGTTGACGCTTTGCTGACCTCATGATTTGGCTTAACGCAACAGTTTCAAGGATTGCGCTTCAGATGTTGCGAGCACTTTATGACCGGACGATTCGTCTGGCCGAGCATCCACACGCCATGTGGGCGTTGGCTGTCGTCGCTTTTGTCGAAAGTTCATTTTTTCCGATTCCTCCGGACGTGCTGATGATTCCAATGATTCTCGCCCGTCCGTCCAAAGCGTGGTTGATAGCGACCGTCGCTTTGGTCGCGTCGGTTCTGGGCGGGCTTTTGGGATATGCGATCGGGGCGTTTTTCTATGAAAGCGTCGGCCAGCCCATCCTCGAGTCGATGGGCAAGGCGCACGCTATGGAAGAATTCAATGAGCGTTTTAACGACTTTGGGTTCTGGGCTGTTCTAACCGCCGGGGTAACGCCATTCCCCTACAAGGTCATCACGATCATGTCCGGGTGGACCGGAATGCCACTTGGAACATTTGTCGCGACTTCGATCCTGGCCCGAGCACTCCGGTTCTTCGTTGTCGCAGGATTGCTCTGGGGTTTCGGAGAGCCTATCCGCGACTTCATTGAAAAGCGTCTGGGCTTGGTCTTTACAGTCTTCATCGTCCTCTTGATCGGAGGCTTCGCGGTGGTACGATACCTATGACAAATCGAAATAAGCTGGTTATGCTTGCGGCGCTGGGTTCTGCCGCGATGTTGCTGAGCGCGTGGGGGTTTCAATACCTAGGTGGTCTTGCGCCGTGCAAGATGTGTATCTGGCAGCGTTATCCGCATGCAGCCGCCACCGTCATCGGCGTTGTCGCGCTGGCGGTGCCGAAACTCCGGATTTTGCCCGCTCTGGGCGCGCTTGCTGCGCTGACCACCGCTGCGGTGGGGCTGTTTCACGCAGGTGTGGAACGTGGCTGGTGGGAAGGCCCGTCCACATGCACGTCCGGTGATATTGGCGGACTGACACCGAAACAGTTAATGGATCAGATATTGGCGGCGCCGCTGGTCAGATGCGACGAAATTCCGTGGGAATTGTTTGGAGTGTCGATGGCCGGTTGGAATGCGCTGGTTTCAATGGGCTTGGTTCTTGTGTGGATCGCAGCCTGGAAAAGTAACTGAAGCTACTGCGCGTCCAGTTCAGCATCCCAGTACAAAAAGTCCATCCAGCTCTCATGCAGGTGGTTGGGCGGGAATTTGCGGCCCACATTTTGCAGTTCTTCTGCTTCGGGCTGCCTCGGCGGTTTGCGTAAGGCCATTCCAGCCTGTCGCAACGACTTTGAGCCCTTGCGAAGATTGCAGGGGCTGCAAGCCGCAACAACGTTCTGCCAGCTTGTTACGCCGCCCGCCGCGCGAGGGACAACATGGTCAAAGGTTAGATCCCCCCTGCTGCCGCAATACTGACAGCAGAATTCGTCCCGCAGAAATAAATTAAAGCGCGTGAAGGCCACGCGCTTTCTGGGTTTTACATAGTCTTTCAGAACAACGACCGACGGTATTCGTATCTGAGTGCTGGGGCTGCGGACTACTTCGTCATATTCGGCAACGATGTCCACGCGATCCAGCCATGCAGCCTTGATCGCCTCCTGCCAGGGCCAGAGAGATAGCGGATAATACGAAAGTGGGCGGTAGTCAGCATTCAGAACCAACGCCGGATGATGTTTAAGCGCACCCGGCTCTCTGACAAATTCAGTCCTGAAATCTCCGTCCATTACAGAATCTCTCCTCGCTCTGTACTGCCCTTTTGTGACATCAGAGCGGGGAGCACCCGCCCCGGTCTTACTATGACTATATATCGTGGTAAAACTCTGACAAGCCCTGAGTTTACACAATATGTCGAAGACTGGGTAAGCCGAATCCGTAACAGATACGTGACAGTTATCCACAGGTTGCACTGTGGCCCTTCAACGGGCTATGGCGGTTTCATGTCCTGGCTTATCCGTTTCAACAAACCCTATGATGTCCTACCCCAGTTCACTGACCGGGCAAATTCGGATTCGCCACGTCCTACGTTGTCGGATTTTATCGACCTGCCTGGCGTATATCCGGCTGGTCGTCTGGATCGGGATAGCGAGGGTTTGATGCTGCTTACAGACGACGGGCGCCTGCAGGCGCAAATCTCGGACCCGAAGCACAAAATGGCCAAGACCTATTGGGTTCAGATCGAAGGTGAACCTGATGCTGCTGCACTTAACGCTTTACGAAAAGGTGTCGAGCTAAAAGACGGTCTGACCCGCCCCGCCAAAGTGCAACTCATGGATGAGCCACCTGATCTGTGGGAACGTGTACCACCAATCAGAGTGCGCAATACGGTTCCCGATAGCTGGATCGAACTGACGTTGCGCGAAGGACGCAACCGCCAGGTGCGCCGGATGACGGCCGCTGTGGGCCACCCTACACTACGCCTGATCCGCGCACGTATTGGCGACTGGTCACTGGATGGGCTGCAACCCGGTCAATGGGAAAGCCTTCCGCTGCCGAATCTGAACAGCGCACCTCAGCGCAAACGCGACCGACGCCCCCGCCGGTGACAGAAGGCGTTACAGTGGCTAAACTGAATGCATGAAGGTCACACCGGACATACCGGCCCCTTCCGCCATTCTGGAAGCTGCCCTCTATGTGGACGATCTGGATGCCGCCGAGCGGTTTTATGGCGAAATTCTAGGGCTGACCCAAATACAGCGCGTCGAGAACCGACACGTTTTTTATCGGGTCGGCAGCTCGGTCCTGTTGCTGTTCAACCCGGACCAAACAGAACAACCGCCGAATAACCCCGATCTGCCCGTTCCCCCGCACGGAGCTCGCGGTGCAGGGCATGTTTGCCTTGTTCTGTCTCGGGATGAGATCGCAATCATGCGCAAACATCTATTGGACTGGAACATTCCGCTTGATGCCGAATTCGACTGGCCCGGTGGCGTAAGGTCGTTGTATGTCCGCGACCCTGCCGGCAACTCGGTCGAATTCGCCGAGGGGCATCTGTGGGATTAACGCAGGTTGAACCGCTTCGAAATCCGATTCACCGGGGTCCCGTCGCGAAGCGGTACGCCGTAAGCGATTGACACATCCCGAAATCCCATCTTGTCATAGTAACTCAAGCCTGGTGCGTTATCGGCGCGGATTGTGGCGTTGATCGATTGAAATCCCAACGAAGTTGCCGCCTTGACTGTCTCAGAAAACAATGCGCGCCCTGCCCCTTTCAGGACTGGATCACGTCTGGTGAAGGTGGCGATGTCCGCGCAATCATCGGGCAGTGCTTCATGTATGCCAAGCCATTGAAATCCCGCCACTTCACCCTGCTCATCCAACACAACGTTACAGCAAATCTTGTCTGCCCCACCCAGATAACTCTGTGCGAACAGAGGTTCCGAGAACGGGATCTCAAACGCCGTTGTTCCGCCAATGGCAATGATCTGGTTGAGGATGCAGCAAGCATCCGCCACATCCTCGCGCATCATCGGGCGGACAGCGATCATGCTCAGAGGCTCAATTTGTCACGCATAAATGCCAGCGCCACGCTCAGCCCATCAGGTGCTATGCCGTGCCCTGTGCCTTTCATGACATGCGCATAAACTTCTTTGAAACCAGCAGTCTGCAGGGCCTCAGCGGCTTCCGGCAGCGATTGGGGCGGTACCACATCATCGGCATCGCCATGCACCAGCAAAATTGGCATCCGGCTGACTACCTCATCAGCCAACAGGTCCGGTTCCAGCAAACGCCCGGAAAACGCGACGATGCCAGCCACTGGGTCTTCGCGACGTGGGGCGACGAACAGGCTCATCATTGTGCCCTGCGAGAATCCGAACAGAACAACCTGTTCCGGCAGCACATCTTCATCGACCATCAGGGCATCAAGAAAGGCATTGAAGTCTTCAACAGCCATTTCCATGCCTCGACGGGCCTCTTCCTCGGATGAGCCATCGATCCACGGAATCGGGAACCACTGAAACCCGTTAGGCATACCGGAAATTTGCTCAGGCGCATCGGGGGCAACAAACAGTGTGTCAGGCAGATGTTCACCTAGCACATCGGCCAACCCCAGCAGGTCCGCCCCGTTGGCACCATAACCGTGCACGAATACCACGACCGAGCGCGTGTCGCCCGAAACCGGTTCTTTCCGGAGCGCGTTCAAAACCCTTGTCATCTGATCCCTTCCCTGTCCTTGGCCACGCGGTAATAGGCCCACAGGACGCGGGCCGCAACCGAACGCCAAGGTGACCATGCTTCGGCCATTTGCCGCAGTTCCTTGTCGGTGGGGCGTTTTGGCAAATCGTAGAGAACGCGCGCCGCCTCTTGCAGGGCCAAATCGCCCGGTGCGATGACATCCGCACGGCCAAGAGAAAACATCGCATAGATTTCAGCGGTCCAGACGCCAATTCCCGGCACCTCAGTGAGGATCGCGACGACCTCTTTGTCAGAAGCATCTCGTAACGCTTTGTAATCTATACGAGCCTCAGCCAACGCCCGTGCATATCGTATTTTTTGTCGGCTCAGTCCAACAGCTCGCAAATCCTCGTCCGTGGCCCACATAATTTTTCGAGGCCCGGTCAGTTTTGCATCCTGCATCCTTTTCCAGATGGCATTGGCCGACGCGACGCTGACCTGCTGACTGACGATCGCGCTGAGCAATTGCGCAAATCCGTCCGGTCGACGTCGCAACGGTAAGGGGCCGGTTTGTTCCATCGCATAGGCCATGCGCGGGCAGGCACCCGCCAGCCACGTGGCGCCTTCGGTCACGCAATCCGGTGTCTCGATAATCCGACCTACGGACATATTCCCCCCTTCCGTGGATGCCTGCACGTTAGGCCCCTTTGCCGCATATGCAACCCGCTTGTGCGCAAATGAATTCACCGATACCCATGCGTGCATGACGATGATCTCGACCGCCCCCGACAACAGTCAGGCCAAACGCAACGTTGCCGTTCTGGTTGCTGCGCAAGCCATTCTCGGCGCGCAGATGCCGATGATTTTCACGGTTGGCGGGCTGGCCGGACAGTCGCTGGCAACTAATCCCTGTCTTGCCACCCTGCCGATATCGCTGATTGTCCTTGGCTCAATGCTGGCCGCCACTCCGATCTCAGCCATCATGCAAAGATGGGGACGGCGCACCGGATTTCTGGTGGGTGCCACGGCGGGGGCACTCGGTGGCATGGTGGGCGCTTATGGCCTGTACCTCGGGTCGTTCCCAATATTTCTGCTGGGCAGCCTGCTGACCGGCATCTACATGAGCGCACACGGATTTTACCGCTTTGCCGCTGCAGATACAGCCTCGGACGAGTTTCGCCCCAAGGCAATTTCGTATGTCATGGCGGGTGGTCTGGCGGCTGCTATCATCGGTCCTCAGATCGTCAAGCTGACCTCGCAATCTTACGTGATTCCATTTCTCGGCACGTATTTTGCGGTGATCGCGGTCAATGTCGTGGGGTCAGGACTGTTCTTTTTCCTCGATATCCCTAAACCTCCTCGCCCTCAGGCCGACGCGCCTAAAGGGCGGAGTCGTCTGGAATTACTCAAAACCCCGCGTATCGCAGTCGCCATCATCTGTGCGATGGTCTCGTATGCGCTGATGAACCTGGTGATGACATCAACTCCACTGGCCGTCGTCGGCTGCGGTTATACCGAAGGTGACGCGGCCGATGTCGTTACAAGCCATGTGCTGGCAATGTACGTCCCCAGTTTCTTCACCGGCCACCTGATCGCCCGGTTCGGGGTCGAAAAAATCGTTGCCCTTGGACTGGCCATTTTGGCGGGTGCGGGCGTCGTTGCGCTGCAAGGTGTTGAGCTTGGAAACTTCTTTATTGCGCTGATTTTGTTGGGCATTGGCTGGAATTTCGGATTCATCGGAGCAACCACAATGCTGGCCAGCGAGCATGAGATTCACGAACGCGGCAGGATGCAAGGCCTGAACGACCTTCTGGTGTTTGGTGGGGTGACGATGGCGTCGCTGGCCTCTGGCGGGTTGATGAACTGCTCGGGCGGTTCACCAGTCGAGGGATGGACGGCGGTCAATCTGGCGATGGTTCCGTTGCTGACACTGGCAGGCGGAGCCCTGATGTGGCTGACGATGCGCCCGAAGGAAGCCTGACGGCCGACCTACCACCGCCCCGTCACTACACGCGCCATCAGATCCACGCGGCGGCGAAATTCGCTTTGACCCAGCGTCCCGCCCGACACCCTTAAGGGGTCTGCGGTCGCTTGGCGCAGGATCTCACCGGTTTGCCAGCCACAATACATCGCAGGCCGTGATTCAGCACTTATCAAGGTGCGCTTTGAACGGGCGCGCGCCAATCGCTCCATGGCCTTGCCTGCCAATTGACGAACACCGTCCTGTGTTCCGTCCAAAAGCGGAATTCGACCTCGCGCTTCCAATTCCGGAATTGCACGAAGCCAGTTTGCAACGCCCAACGCATAGCCAAAATCCCGCAGAACGCTTTCCTCTGACACACCCATCGCCTGTGCGGCAACCAGTGTCAAAGTGCCCGAACTCTGGTCGATGTAATTGTCGAAATGCTCGCTATTCTCAAAGGGTTCTTTGTATATATCCCAACGCCTTACGGCGACATATTCATCTAGCTTTCCGGCAAGATGAGAGGAAAGAACCTGTGCAAGTGGCGTTACAACCTGATGCCGCCTAATTGTCTTTCCTTCGGCGATCTCCTGCAAGGCATCGCGCCACCACTGCAGCCGCATTTCGGCAATCATCGGCTCTTGTGTAACCCATGGCGCCCGCGCAACTTCGACATTCAGGGCATACAACGGAAACAGAACGGCCCGGGCTGCAACCGGGGCCGCCATGGTGGCAAGAAACCTATCGGGGTCGGCCCGTTGCACCAGCTCGGCACAAGCTCTTAAGTCATCGTCGAACTGCACCGCTATTCCGCCGCTGTGGCCTGTGCCCCGCAATCGCGCACCAGTTTCCATTGAATTGCGTCCAGCAGAGCCTCAAATGACGCGTCAACTATGTTCGCACTGACGCCAACAGTAGACCATCGCCGTCCTGTACCGTCCTCGCTGTCGATGATGACGCGCGTGACGGCTTCGGTCCCGCCCTGAGTTATGCGGACCTTAAAGTCCACCAGATGCATGTCATCTAGCACTTCTGAATATCGCCCCAGATCCTTGGCCAGCGCCTTGGCCAGAGCATTCACAGGACCGCGATCGCTTCCGCTGTCATCCAGCGATTCACTGACAGACAGTTTTTTCTCGCCATCCACCTTCACCACGACGACCGCCTCGGACAGGCTGACCATCTTGTTGTACTTGTTCTTGCGCCGCTCGACCGTCACCTTGTACCGCTTGACCTCGAAGAACTGCGGTAACTGGCCCAGTTCATCCCGCGCAAGCAATTCGAACGAGGCCTGAGCGGTGTCATAGGAATACCCCTCACCCTCGCGCACCTTGATCCGCTCAAGAATGCGCCCCAGAGCCGGATCGCCCTTTTCGACCACAATTCCCGCCTCAGCCAGCCGGTTGCGTAGGTTCGACTGACCCGCTTGGTTCGACATGGGGATAATGCGGCTGTTACCTACAGTTGATGGTTCAACATGTTCATAGGTTGTCGGATCCTTCAGGATGGCACTGGCGTGCAGGCCCGCCTTGTGCGCAAAGGCCGAGGCGCCCACATACGCCGCCTGCTTGCTTGGTACGCGGTTCAGGATATCGTCCAACATCCGGCTGATACGTGTTAGCCCGGACAGAGCTTCGCGGCTTACACCGATATTGAATTGCGACGCATAAGGTTCCTTCAACAACAACGTCGGGATCAGCGCTGTCAGGTTCGCGTTGCCACATCGCTCGCCCAGCCCGTTCAAAGTGCCCTGAATCTGCCGCGCACCCGCATCGACTGCGGCAAGCGAACAAGCTACCGCCTGCTCGGTGTCGTTGTGGCAGTGGATGCCCAGTCGATCACCCGGCAGTCCGGCGGCAATAACATCGCGCACGATCCGCCCGACCTCGGCAGGCAAAACGCCCCCATTGGTGTCGCACAAAACCACCCACCGCGCGCCCGCATCCAGCGCGGCACGGCAGGTTGCAATGGCGTATTCCGGGTTGTCCTTGTAACCGTCAAAGAAATGCTCGGCATCGAACAACGCCTCACGCCCCTGACTGGTGATATGGGCCATCGAGGCTCGGATATTCTCGACATTTTCCTCCAACGGGATGCCAAGCGCCTGCGTGACATGGTAGTCATGCGCTTTGCCGACCAGACAGATTGCCTGTGTACCGGCATTCATTACCGCAGCCAGCACATCGTCGTTTTCCGCCGACCGCCCCGATCGCTTGGTCATGCCGAAAGCGGTTAGGCGCGCCTTCGTTGCCGGTGCCGCGTCAAAAAATGCGCTGTCGGTCGGGTTCGCACCGGGCCAGCCGCCTTCGACATAGTCAACGCCCAACTCGTCCAATGCCTGCGTGATCTGCGCCTTCTCAGCGGTCGAGAACTGCACGCCTTGCGTCTGCTGCCCGTCCCGCAGCGTGGTGTCGTAGAGATAGAGGCGTTCCTTTGACTGATTTTCCAATACCATCAGACCGCCTCCAGCTTTGCGGCGTCGAATCCGGGGCCTGGAACCAGCTCCACACCTGATTTGCTCATGCGAACCTCCAGACCGGCTTCCAGATACGCAGCCTTTAACCTATCCACTTCGGCGAAGTCCTTGCTTTCCATGGCAATTGCCCGGGCGCTTGCAAGTTTCTCTTCATGCGAAGACAAATCCAGTTCAGCAGTTTCAGCCCACGCGCCCAACCCTTCTGACAACAAGCCAAGCAACTGCGCGCCCGCCAACAGGCCCGCAAGATCGCCATCCGCCGCCAAACGGTGCAGTTCCGTGATGGCGCCCGCAGTGTTCAGATCATCGGCCAGCGCAGCGATGACGGCGGGCGACGCGTTGGCAGCGGGTTCGATGCCCGCTGTCAGCGCCCGCCACTTTCGCAAGGTTGCCTCGGCTTCGCGCGCTTTCTTTTCGGTCCAGTCCATCGGTTTCCGATAATGTGTTTGCAGGAATACGAAGCGGATCACCTCGCCCGGCACGCCCTGCTCCAACAGATCGTGCACGGTGAAGAAGTTGCCCAGCGATTTGGACATCTTCTTGCCTTCGACCTGTAGCATCTCATTGTGCATCCAGACTTTGGCGAACTCGCCATGCGGGTGCGCGCAGCAGCTTTGCGCTATCTCGTTCTCGTGATGCGGGAACATCAGGTCATTACCGCCGCCGTGGATGTCAAAACTCTCACCCAGCAGCTCATATGCCATGGCCGAGCATTCGATGTGCCAGCCCGGACGGCCCCTGCCCCATGGCGAATCCCATCCCGGCAGGTCATCCGTCGAGGGTTTCCACAGAACAAAGTCCATCGGGTTCTTTTTGTAGGGCGCAACTTCGACCCGCGCACCGGCAATCATGTCATCGACGGAACGACCGGATAGCTTTCCGTATTTTTCTTTCCACGAATCCACTGCAAAAAGAACGTGACCCTCGGCGGCATAGGCGTGACCCTTATCGATCAGAATTTCGATCATCGCGATCATCTGCTCGATATATTGCGTGGCGCGCGGCATATGATCCGGCTCAAGCGCACCAAGTTGCCCCATATCATCCAGAAACCACTGCGTGGTTTCGGCGGTGATATCGCTGATTGGCCGTCCGCTTTCGGCTGCGCGCGCGTTGATCTTGTCATCCACGTCAGTGAAATTGCGCACATAGGTCACATGATCCGCGCCATAGACGTGGCGCAGCAATCGGTTGAGAACATCGAAGACCACGACAGGCCGCGCATTTCCCAAATGCGCCCGGTCATAAACGGTCGGTCCGCAGACATACATCCGGACATTTTCAGCATCGATTGGAACGAAATCCTCTTTCGTCCGGGTCCGGGTGTTGTGCAGCTTGATCGTCGTCATCGGTCAGGTCCTTAAGCCATGGGCTTGCGCGTTGACGCGGGCTTAGCAACTTGTCTCAGAGATGAAAACGAAAGAAACCGGCCCGCTTGAAAGTTCAGCAGGAAATGCAGCAGATAATGATGCAAGTCATCCGATTCATGCCAACCGCCATATCACGAGCCCGCACCAACGCCAAGGCTTGAGTGATCGTTGAACCCGTGCAAACTGAATGAATGAGCCGAGAGATAGTGAATTCAATTTGCAAAACACTCCCCGGGGCCGAAGTTTCGGACCCATGGGGTGGTGGTCATGATGCATGGAAAGTTGGAGGTAAGATGTTTGCCTGCATCGGTACAGCAAATGACGGCGTGTCGGTGAAGACGCCCGATATTGAAACCGCACAGATGCTAGTCGACGCAGGTGTCGGAACAAAAGCGCCCTATTTTCATCGCAGCTGGCTTCGCCTGCCATGGGGTACGGACGAGGAAGAAATCCGGCATCGGGTGGTCTCATCGTATGACATCGTACGGGCATCTCTGACGAAAAAGATAAAGGCGACTTTGCCGCCGCGAAGTTGATTGACAAACTGTCATCCGTCTGCCCCTCTCCGCGCTGGAACGTTCCAAGGAGTCCAGTGATGAAACTGTCGCATCGCATCACAAACCTGACCAGCGGGGGATCAGACGGCTGGGAGGTGTTTTATCGTGCACGCCGGATGAAATCCGAAGGCATCGCCGTGACGGAGTTGACGATTGGTGAACATGACGTTCGTACCGATCCCTCCATTCTGGCAGCGATGGATGCGTCAGCCCGCGGCGGCCACACCGGGTATGCGATGGTTCCGGGTACGGCCTTGCTGCGCGACACTGTGGCCGCGCGCGTTCAGACACGGACCGGGGTTCCGACGAAGCGCGACAATGTTTTGATCACATCCGGTGGTCAGGCTGCCCTTTTCGCGGCACACATGGCTGCCTGCGACGCAGGCGATACAGCGTTGTATCTTGATCCGTATTACGCGACCTATCCCGGCACCATTCGCGGGGTCGGAGCTATTGCCAAGGCCGTTCCCACCCGGGCAAAAAATGCCTTTTTACCGCAACCTGCCGACATCGACAGTGCTGCGGATGGCGCCGTTTCGCTTTTGATCAACTCACCGAACAACCCCACAGGGGTCGTGTATCCGCGTGAAACGTTGGAAGGCATCGCCGAGGTTTGCCGAAAACGCGACTTGTGGCTGATCTCGGACGAAGTTTACGACACGCAAATTTGGGAAGGCGAGCACATTTCACCCCGCGCGTTGCCCGGCATGACCGAGCGGACCCTGGTTGTTGGTTCTATGTCGAAATCACACGCAATGACCGGGTCGCGCTGTGGCTGGATCGTTGGACCCGAGGAGATTATCGAGCATCTGATCAACCTTGCCACGCACACCACATACGGCGTTCCGGGATTTGTTCAGGATGCAGCCAGTTATGCGCTCAGCACCGGCACCGATTTAGAAAAAACCATCGCCGAACCATTTCGTCGTCGGCGCGCATTGGCCATGGGCATCCTTTCGCGTCAAAACACCGTCGGACTTATTCCGGCAGGGGGCGCGATGTATCTGATGCTGAACGTGCGGGCCACTGGCCTCAGCGGCGACGAGTTCGCAAATGCGCTGTTGGACCAACACTCAATCGCGGTAATGCCCGGCGAAAGTTTTGGAACGTCTGCTGCCGGACACGTCCGCGTCGCCATGACAATTGAAGACGATGCATTTGCCACTGCATTGCAAACACTGTGCGACTTTGCTGCAGGTCTGGCCGACCAGCACGCTGCAGAGTAGCGGATGAGCCGTCGAGCGTTCTGTCAGAACCTGAAGGTCGTCCTGAGATTGAATGTGTTGGTATCGGCGTCGCCGGATTGTCCGTTCAGATCACTGAAGTTCTGGCGCAACGCCTCACCGCTGATGACAAATCGGTCGTTTACCGGATAGGCGACGCCGATCCCGTAAACCGCGGCAGTATCGCTGTCACCCGAAGCGCCAGCACGTGCGGCACCAACAACCACGTATCCAAGTGCCGGACCGAAATCATATCCGCCCCTCAGCTTCAGACGCGTGATATCGTCGATGCTGCCGCCGCCTGTTCCCAAATCCAGATCATTCCAGTTGAATTCCAGCTCTCCACCCAGAACAAGGCTACCGAAATCATAGTCATACCCGATATGCGGGCCAAAATTTGTTCCGCTACCGCCAAGACCACCCGGCCCATCCGCATCGGAATATCCAAAGCTGAAACCAGCATATGGCCCGGTCCAGTCCTCAGCCCACGCCGGGGTCGAAACGAGAACCGAAAAGGCCACCAATACTGAAATCAACTTTGCCATATTGCGACTCCGAAAATCGGAAACAACCAGACCATTTCGATCGGTAGAACAGCCCGGACCTTAGTAATTGATATGGAATAACATCTTGAATGCTTCAACCTAACGGATGCCCTTCTCTAACGAATGTGAAGTGAGTATAGCAAAATTCTCGTCATACGGGAAAAAATCTTTGGTACGCATGCTTTTGCACTGATCACAAGCGCTCTCAATCGCTCGAAAAATCGTTAAAACTCAAGTTAGGAACGCTGTTGGATCAGCGTTGATTCCGTTGCCCAAAAAACAACTGAACTCAGGTCGCAAACAGAACAGATCGAATCCGGACAAGATGCCAATCTAGACCGGAGAATGTTAGAGGGGCCGAATGCACGGCGATTTTTGGAAGATCCGTTTGGTAAGCCGTACCATCGGTGCCGACCGCGGGCGCGCTGCGCGTGGTCGCCCTTTTTCTTGTTGAGAATTCACCACCTCTTCAAGTTCAAAAATTCGGAACACTCTCATGAACGATCAATCCCGAAGCTCTTCTCGTAGCGGCGGGCGCTCTGCGCGCCGTGCGGCACGGGCCGCAGCCCTGCCCGAACATCTGCGCCCTGTACGCCCCGGCATGGAGGGCGGCACATACAAACCTCTCAGTCAACAGGATATGGAGCGTATTCATAACGCCGCATTGACCGCGTTGGAAACCATCGGTCTGGCCGACGCACCGCAAAGCGGTATCGACTATCTGGTTGGAGCGGGCTGCATACTGGGCGATGACGGCCGCATCCGGTTTCCCCGCGCGCTGGTCGAGGACATGCTGGCCAAGGCCAACCGCTCGGTCACCCTGTACAGCCGCGATGGAAAGACCGATCTGGAGCTGTCAGGCCACCGCGTCCACTATGGCACGGCGGGTGCTGCTGTGCACATGGTCGACGTGCATGGGCGCGAATATCGCGATTCGACGGTTCAGGATCTGCATGACGCGTCCCGAATCTGCGAAAATCTGGAAAATATCCATTTTGTACAACGCCCTATGGTGTGTCGTGACATTCTGGACAATCAGGAAATGGACCTGAACACGATCTATGCGTGCTGTTCGGGAACGTACAAACACATCGGTACTTCCTTCACCGATCCCAGCTATGTCGCGCCTGCGATGGAAATGCTGCACATGATCGCGGGAGGAGAAGACAAATGGCGCGAACGGCCTTTTGTTTCCAACTCGAACTGCTTCGTCGTTCCCCCCATGAAATTCGCAACCGAAAGCTGCGAAGTGATGGAAGAATGCATCAAGGCCGGGATGCCGGTGCTGCTGCTGTCAGCCGGTATGGCTGGAGCAACTGCACCATCAACGGTTGCAGGTGCCATCACCCAAGCCACTGCCGAATGCCTTGCGGGGCTGGTTTACGTAAATGCCGTAAAGCCCGGTGCACCCGCGATTTTTGGCACCTGGCCCTTTGGTCTGGACTTGCGGACCGGCGCGATGTCGGTGGGGTCTGGCGAACAGGCCTTACTGAGTGCCGGTTGTGCTCAGATGCACAAATTTTACGGCCTGCCCGGTGGCGCTGCTGCGGGGGCATCAGATTCCAAACTGCCCGACATGCAAGCCGGGTGGGAACAGATGTGCTCGAACGTCATGGCCGGATTGTCGGGACTGAACATGGTTTATGAATCTGCCGGTATGCATTCCTCGCTTCTTGGGTTCTGCTTTGAAAGCCTGATCCTCAGCGACGACCTGATTGGTCAGGCTCTTCGCTGCGTCCGTGGGATCGAAGTTAACGACGACACACTGGCGCTGGATCAGATCGCCGAGGTCTGTCTGGGTGGGCCCGGACACTACCTGGGCACGGACGCGACGCTCAGCCGGATGCAGGTGGATTACGTTTATCCGACACTCGGGGATCGAACTTCACCTAAGGAATGGTCTGAACTGGGCAAGCCCGATCTGCTGGAAAAGGCCACAGCCCGCAAAGAGGAAATCCTTTCAAATCCTTCGCCGGCCCGGTTCGACCCGCTGCTGGATGCAGAATTGCGCGCCAAGTTTCACATTCACTTGCCCGCGTAACACATTGAAAACAAAAGTGGCGGCCCGAAGTGCCTCGGGCCGCCGTTTGGATGCAATGCAGGATCAGCCGTTGCTTGCGGGCAGCAAGCCTGCTTCTTGGGCTGCTGCAATCTCGGCCTGATCCAGCGCCCCGTCCCCGTTTGCATCCAGTTGCGAGAAGCCATCGGCATCCATTTCAGGCACAACCGCCTGAACTTCATCTATGGTCAGAACGCCATCGCCGTTGGCATCCGCTCCTGATTGGGCGAAGGCCACGACGGGCAGCCCAAATGCGATTGCTGCGACAACGGCTACTTTGTTCGGTTTCATTATGGATACTCCTGATTGAATTGAGGGGGTTATTGCGTCCGGACAGGCATCAGAAACACCCAATCATTGCCCTGTGTCACCAACCTGACCGATGACATAGCAATTCGCGCCAAAGCCCGCGCGATTCGACGCTTTCCATATGCGGTCTGCCGCTTGGCCAAATCATCAGATCTCAACTCGGCCGGTCTTGTCCGACACCCAGGGGGTGAAATGGCAATACCTTGCTCAACCAGTGCGACTCGCTGATGAAAAAGAAAGGGGGCCGAAGCCCCCTGTCAGTTTCGCCGTCCAGGCTCATTTCATTGACCGCCCGGTGTTTTTTTGCCTGCGGCCTGGACGTCGCATGGGACGAGCGCACCCGCCCCGTGAGAGAGTGGGAGGGAGCAATATATTCCGCCCCACCCTGTTCCCGGTGAACACGGGCATGTTCACCGAGTGAGACAAGGCGCCTTGGGTAAGTCTCAGGCATTGCCTCGCCCCGTATTCGTCGGGACCGGATCACCGAGGGATACCCCGGCCCCTACGCACCGTTGCCAGTGCGTTTTCAGTTTCGGATCACGAGCATCCGCTTGTGGATCCGCATGTGTTGCACTTCATGCAGGTGCCATTACGCACCAGCGTGTAGTTTCCGCATTCGCCGCACGGGTCCCCTTCGTATCCCTGCATCTTCGCCTTTGTGCGGGCATCCATTCCGGTCGCGGCTTCGCTGACGACAACAGTTTCAGTCTGTGTCTGGAATTCGACCGAGGATTCTGACATGCCGCCAATTTCAGTCTGGCCTCCGTTGAACACCATCAGGTCCTGAGGCAGACGCTTGCGGAGATAGCCGGTCGAACTGATCTGCTTCAGAACCTCCAGCGACTTGGTTGCAGCGCTGTCGCTGATCTCGGCGACATTCGACACGCCTTCTTCTTCGCCACGCCCAACGTCGTCAAACGCAGCGCCTTCGGGTTTGACATGCGCCAGATCAGTGCGGTCCAGATAAGAAACAGCCAGTTCGCGGAAGATGTAATCCAAGATCGACGTCGCGTTCTTGATCGAGTCGTTGCCCTGTACCATCCCTGCCGGTTCAAATTTGGTGAAGGTAAAGGCATCCACGAATTCTTCCAGCGGTACGCCGTATTGCAGACCGACCGACACTGCGATAGCAAAATTGTTCATCATCGCCCGGAAGCCCGCGCCTTCCTTGTGCATATCGATGAAGATTTCGCCCAGTTGACCGTCTTCGAACTCGCCGGTGCGCAGATAAACTTTGTGCCCGCCTACGATCGCCTTTTGAGTATATCCCTTGCGGCGATGCGGCAGCTTTTCGCGATGGCTGCGGATAACTTCTTTGACCACAACCTTTTCGATGACCTTCTCGGCCAGAACAACCGCCTTTTCCTGCGCCGATCCTGTTTCCAGAACCTCGGCTGCTTCATCGTCATCCTCGACCAATGCCGCAGCCAAAGGCTGAGACAGTTTCGAGCCATCACGATAGAGCGCGTTGGCCTTTACACCCAGCGACCAGCTGAGTTCATAGGCTTTCTGACAATCCTCAATGGTTGCGTCATTCGGCATATTGATCGTCTTCGAGATCGCACCCGAGATGAAGCTCTGCGCCGCCGCCATCATGGTGATGTGGCTGTCAACACCAAGAAAACGCTTACCTTTCTTGCCGCACGGGTTGGCGCAGTCGAAGATCGAATAGTGTTCTTCTTTCAGGTGCGGTGCACCCTCAAGCGTCATCGTTCCGCAGACATGGTCGTTGGCCGCGTCGATATCCGCCTTGGTAAAGCCGAGATGGCGCAGCAGGTCGAAGGTTGGGTCATTCAGCTTGGTGGCCGGGATGCCCAAAACACCGGTGCAGAAATCTTCGCCCAGTGTCCATTGGTTGAACACAAACCGGATATCGAAGGCACTTTCCAGCGCGGCGTCCACCTTGGCCAACTCGTTCGGGCCAAAGCCGTGGCCGGTCAGCGACGTGTGGTTGATTCCCGGCGCGTTGCCGATGGTGCCGTGGCCGACCGCGTAGCCCACAATCTCTTCGATCTGAGCCGAAGAATAACCCAGCTTTTCCAGCGCCGACGGAACCGAGCGGTTGATGATCTTGAAGTAACCGCCACCGGCCAGCTTCTTGAATTTGACCAGAGCAAAGTCCGGCTCAATCCCAGTTGTGTCGCAATCCATCACCAGACCGATAGTGCCGGTCGGTGCGATCACGGTGGCCTGCGCGTTGCGGTAGCCGTTTTGTTCACCAAGGTTCAGCGCTTCATCCCAGGCCGTCATGGCCAGATCGACCAGACGCTTGTCGGGGCAGTTGCCGTGGTCCAGCGGCACAGGCTTGACCGCCAGCTTCTCATAACCCTCTGTCACACCTTGCGCAGCGCGGCGGTGATTGCGGATGACGCGCAGCATATGGTCGGCGTTGCGCTCATAGCCTTTGAACGGCCCCAGCTCACCAGCAATTTCCGCCGAAGTCGCATAGGCCACACCGGTCATGATCGCCGTCAGCGCGCCACAGATCGCCCGCCCCTCGTCCGAGTCATAGCTGTAGCCCATGTTCATCAGCAGGCCGCCGATATTCGCATAGCCCAGACCCAGCGTGCGGAAGTCGTAAGATAGCTGCGCGATTTCCTTCGACGGGAATTGCGCCATCGTCACGGAGATTTCCAGCGTCAGGGTCCACAGACGCGAAGCGTGCATATAATCTGCTGCCTGGAACTCACCATCCTTGAGGAAGGTCAGCAGGTTCATCGACGCCAAGTTACAGGCTGTGTCGTCCAGGAACATGTATTCTGAGCACGGGTTCGAGCCCCGGATCTCACCGTCTTGGGGGCATGTGTGCCACTCGTTGACGGTGTCATGGAACTGGATGCCTGGATCGGCACAAGCCCATGCGGCGTGGCCGACCTTCTCCCACAGATCACGCGCCTTGACGGTCTTGGCGACTTTGCCATCGGTGCGGTTGATCAACTCCCAGTCGGCGTCCTTTTCAACAGCCGTCAGAAACGCGTTGGTTACACGGATCGAGTTATTCGAGTTCTGGCCCGAAACCGAGCTATACGCTTCCGAATCCCAGTCCGTATCATAGGTCGGGAATTCGATGCTGTCGTGACCCTGCTTGGCATAGTCCAGCACGCGCTTGATGTAAGTCTCTGGGATCGCGACCTTTTTCGCCTCGCGAACCGCTTTCTTCAGGCTGTCGTTCTTGTTGGGATCGTACGCATCGTCTTGCGCACCGTCCCAGCTGCGGATGGCCTCGAAAATGCCGTTCAGCATCTTCTCGTGCATCTTCGATCCGGCAACGATCGAGGCCACCTTCTGCTCTTCGATCACCTTCCATTCGATGAATTGCTCGATGTCCGGGTGATCTGCATCGACGATTACCATCTTTGCTGCCCGACGGGTTGTCCCGCCTGATTTGATCGCGCCAGCGGCGCGGTCGCCGATCTTGAGAAAGCCCATGAGGCCCGAGGACTTGCCGCCACCCGACAGCGCTTCGCCTTCTGCGCGCAGATGGCTGAAGTTGGTCCCGGTACCCGAGCCGTATTTGAACAGGCGCGCCTCACGCACCCACAAATCCATAATGCCGCCTTCGTTCACCAGATCATCATCGACGGACTGGATAAAGCACGCGTGCGGCTGCGGATGTTCGTAAGCAGATTTCGATTTGGTCAGCTTGCCGGTTTTGTAGTCGACATAGTGGTGCCCCTGCGCCGGTCCGTCGATGCCGTATGCCCAGTGCAAACCGGTGTTGAACCACTGAGGTGAGTTCGGCGCGGCGCGCTGGGTCGCCAGCATGTAACGCATCTCGTCGAAATAGGCGCGCGCGTCTTCCTCGGTCGAGAAATATCCGCCTTTCCAGCCCCAATACGCCCACGCGCCCGCCAGCCGGTCGAACACCTGCTTGGACGATGTTTCACCAATGAACTCGGCACCTTCTTCGGGAACGGACCGCCAGAGGAATTCCGGAACGCCCTTTTCCTTGACCTTCTTCATGCGCGACGGAACACCGGCCTTGCGGAAGTACTTTTGCGCGATCACATCGCTGGCAACCTGACTCCAACGTTCAGGGACTTCGATACCTTCAAGGCGGAATACGATCGTTCCATCCGGGTTACGAATTTCGGACGTTGCCGACACAAAGTTCAGTTCCGCGTATGCGTCCTGCCCCGGTTTGGTAAATTTTCTTTCAATCTTCATGTCCGCCGCCCTAGCTTCACCAATTCAATACCTGGCTCAATCCGCCACAAATGCCGTAAGCTTGCTGCTTTCCGGCGCACCGAATACTTTAGGGCGCAGTGATCCCGTCACCGCAAAATGCGGTCGAAACCATCTGAATGGTCGCACGAAACTATAGCTGTGCCTTTGTCCCTCGCCTGCTGCCTTTCTGGTCATCACCTACCAGATTTAGTGGCAGCACATTCGGCCCACACAATTTGGCGTATAGACCCCTACGAGGTCAACGGCAAAATTTCGCGGATTTTGATATCTTTTGTGTTGACCTGCCGGGCCATCGTACGGAATTTCGATTCCTCCACAGACTTGTCCATGGTCTGATACGGATCACCGGATTTAGTCCGGACAGGAATTCCCTTTTTTTGTGGCACAGTTACCAGAACGTCCTGACCCTGATCCCGGTTTCTGCCCCCATCAAAGAATCACGGTCGCTAGAACGCGACAGATCGCCTAGGGTAAATGCATCAAGCATTCTGAATTGGAGCAATCTGGCTATGCGCCTGTTCCATCTTTTGTTCGCCTCGGTCATGATCGTGGCCTGTACACCACAGGAAACAGGCCCTGTTTCTCGTAGTGCTCAATTTTCGGAATATCCTGAAAAGTTGTTCGACGCCTTCGAAGAATCATGCACGGATCCTGGTGAGGAGTTTCGAAAAATTGGCCCAAGTACCAGCGAATGCAGGCAGTTCCTGCCACCTGAGACAACCGCATACCTTATCCTGAATTTCGATGGCTATACGCTGAAACTACCCCAAAGCGTCATTCAGCTTACGACGACCAAGAATCAGGTCGGGTTTCAGGTCGATGCGGATCTGTTCCTAACGGTGCCACAAAAAGATGGCACCACCCTACGCATACCTGTGAAAAGCCAGACGCTGGACAGGAAGCTGACCCGCCTTTACCGCGTCGCCGGCGGTACACCAAAGTGATGTGGAAGTGGTCGGGGCGGCGAGATTCGAACTCACGACCCCCTGTACCCAAAACAGGTGCGCTACCAGACTGCGCCACGCCCCGGACCGTGCGCCTTCCTAACGGGGTGTTTCTGATTTGAAAAGCCCTAACAGGGCCAGATTGCGGTACCTTGCGAAAAAATTTCGTGGCGCATGACAGTCCCGGTCCGAATCGAATAGCGGCTGGACAGGCCTGCGTTGATTTCGAGCACGGCAAACACGTCATCCCCCCCTTCGATCGGGGTCAGATCACCCGGCACCGCACCCTGATGCACATGAACAACGGTACCGGTCTGGTCCAGAAAGATCATGTCGAGCGGAATCAGGGTGTTCTTCATCCAGAACGCAACACGCTGTGGCGGATCGAATACAAACAGCATTCCCGACCTGTTCGGGAGCGAGTCGCGGAACATCAATCCACGTGACCGTTCCTGCGGGGTGGCGGCCAACTCAATGTTGAAGCGGATTGTCGTTTGTTCGTTTTTTAGATCGACAACATCCGGTCGACACGCCGCCTCGACGGCTCCGGTCATCATGAGTGCAAGCATGGCCGGAATCGCGAGGGTTTTCTTCATGTCGCCAAATCAGTCAGTCAGAGCTGCTTCCCAGGCAAGAACCTGAGCGGCCATACGCCCGCGCTTGCCGTCAATCACCCGCATAGCCAGCGCTTCGCCGGGCTGAAGGTCTGCCAAACCCGAGCGGCGCAAAACCTCGATATGCAGGAATACATCCTCGCCACGGCCGAACACGTTGGCGAAACCGAACCCCTTACCCTTGTCAAACCATTTGACACGGGCCGCCTCAAGCGGCGCCTGCTCGATGACCGCCGGATCAAGCTCGGCAAAATCTGCAAGCATCATCGTGTCGGTCCGCTCGGGCGGTTCGATGCTGACGACTTCGACAGCCTGAACACCCCGATCGGTCCGGTGAGTCATGATTTCGATTCTCGCACCGTCAGCTACGGAACTCTGACCGAAATTGCGCAACACGTTCACGTGCAACAGAATATCCGGACCGCCCTCCTCGGACACAACAAATCCAAACCCCTTAGCGGGATCGAACCATTTTACGTGTCCACGAACGCGATACATGCTGTTCAAGTCTTCTGGCACGGTTTTCCCATCACGATTTTTAACAGGTCGTTAAGGGGTTGATGTGTAGGATATTGGCGGACAAATTCAAGCTGAAAAGAGCGTTTGTTTTCAGCACCTTGCAATTCGCGATACGTGAACGTCATGGATTCAGCCTCTGCACTTGCCATTCCATTCCAACTTCCTCTCGCCGCCAAACAAACCTGTCATGCAGGCGAAACGCGCCGTCGGCCCAAAATTCGATCTCAGTCGGCGTTAACCGATAGCCACCCCAGAAATCAGGGCGCGGCGGATTAGTTCCATACTTGGCGGTCACTTTGGCCACTTCGGCCATAAGGGCCGTCCGACTGGACAGCGGCTGTGATTGGCGCGATGCCCAGGCCCCCAATCTGCTTTTTAACGATCTTGATGCATAATATTCGTCCGCCTTTATACCATCTTCGCGTGCAATTGTCCCGCGAACTCGTACCTGACGGCGAAGAGATTTCCAGTGCATGACGAACGCGGCCTTACCTGCACCGTCAAGTTCGGCGGCCTTTGCGCTTTCGTAATTCGTATAAAACACGAACGCGTCGGGCTCGATTTCCTTTAGCAGCACCATCCGGACATTAGGCATGCCATCGGGATCCACGGTCGCCAGGGCAATCGCATTGGGATCGTTGGGTTCACTCTGTTCAGCCTCGGCCTGCCAACGCCCCGCAATCACAAACGGGTCGGCACCGGCAAAGATGCCATCTCTCTCGCTCATTTCCATCCCCTGGAACGATTTGTGCCCGACCCTACGGCGAGAACCCGCGCCGGGCAAGAGCGCGTGACCTTGAAGCAGGTCAATCAATGGCATAAACCACTTCAACATAACGCGACGAAGGCGGAGAACCGAACATGTCAAATCAGTTGATGGCTGGCAAACGCGGCCTCATCATGGGACTGGCCAATGACAAATCAATCGCATGGGGAATCGCCCGCGCCTTGTCCGAGGCCGGAGCTGAACTGGCTTTTTCCTATCAGGGGGACGCTCTGAAAAAACGGGTCGATCCGCTGGCGGCACAACTGGGGAGCGAGATCGTGCTGCCCTGCGATGTCAGCGATGAAGAATCGATCGACGCCCTTTTCGCCTCGCTGGAGGAAAAGTGGGGCAAACTGGACTTTATCGTGCACGCGATCGGCTTTTCCGACAAAAACGAGCTGCGTGGCCGGTATGTCGATACGTCGCGCGCGAACTTCAAGCTGACCATGGATGTGTCGGTTTATTCCTTCACTGCTGTTATGCAACGCGCCGAAAAGCTGATGACCGAAGGTGGCAGCGCCATCACTCTTACCTATTACGGTGCCGAGCAGGTGATGCCCCATTACAATGTCATGGGCGTCGCCAAAGCCGCACTTGAAGCGTCGGTGAAATATCTTGCCGAAGACCTTGGTAAGGACGGTATTCGCGTCAACGCTATCTCGGCAGGGCCGATCAAGACACTGGCCGCCAGTGGCATCGGTGATTTCCGCTACATCATGAAATGGAACGAGTACAACTCGCCGCTGCGCCGCAATGTAACCATTGATGACGTCGGCAACTCGGCTTTGTACCTGCTGTCCGATCTCAGCAGCGGCGTGACAGGTGAGAATCTGCACGTGGATTCGGGCTATCATATCGTCGGCATGAAGGCCGTCGATGCGCCGGATGTAGAAAAAGGATAACCGAGATGAGCGCCAAGGATCGCCTGCCCCACGAAAAGGGCTTTCACATCAGCTGGGATCAGATTCACCGCGACGCGCGGGCGCTGGCCTGGCGGCTGGACGGACAAGGCCCAGACGACGGCGCCTGGCGTGCAGTGGTGGCGATCACCCGCGGTGGCATGGCACCAGCGATGATCGTCAGCCGAGAGCTGGACATCCGCACCGTCGACACCATCAGTGTTCGTTCATATCACCACCAGGAGCAGGGTCAGGCAGAAGT
This sequence comes from Ruegeria sp. C11, assembly GCF_056537725.1. Classification (NCBI taxonomy): domain Bacteria; kingdom Pseudomonadati; phylum Pseudomonadota; class Alphaproteobacteria; order Rhodobacterales; family Roseobacteraceae; genus Ruegeria; species Ruegeria sp. C11. The sequence continues at coordinate 169,166 of NZ_JBQFSB010000002.1, forward strand.
ACTGAAATCACCGGATTCGGAATTAATGGGTGACGGCACCGGCATTCTGATCATCGACGATCTGGTGGACAGCGGCAAAACGCTGGACCTTGTGCGCCAGATGTACCCCAAGGCGCATTTCGCAACGGTATATGCCAAACCCAAGGGACGCCCAATGGTGGATACGTTCATCACCGAGGTCAGCCAAGATACATGGATCTTTTTCCCATGGGATATGGCCTTGCAATACGTCGAGCCATATCGCGGCACGGACTGATCCCTTCGTCTGCTTAAAATAGACACCTCGGAGCGTGAGGCAGAGCCTCGCACGAACTGCACGGATTTCTTATGCCCCTGACCCGCACTGCCGCCACCTTCGCCCCGCCCGTGATGGAAGCGCGCCGCTGGGTTGATGGCGTTACGTTTTCAGCTGATCGCCCTCTGATCAATGTCAGTCAGGCCGCTCCGGTTGATCCACCACCACTGGCCCTGCGTCAGGCCATGGCTGAATTCGCCGTAACTCAGGACAGCGCGCATCTTTATGGTCCGGTTCTGGGCAATGATGACCTGCGCGTGGAATTGGCAGACCAGATTGGCGCACACTATCATGCCACTGTTCAGGCTGATCAAGTTGCCATTACCTCGGGCTGCAATCAGGCCTTTTCGGCAGTGATCTCAGCCATCACTGGTGAAGGGGACGAGATTATTCTGCCGACGCCCTGGTATTTTAACCACAAGATGTGGCTCGACATGGCCGGTGTGCGGTCGGTTGACCTGCCAACTGGTGACGATCTGCTGCCCGACCCGGACAAGGCACGAGCGCTTATCACTGACAGGACGCGTGCCATCTCTCTGGTAACGCCGAACAATCCCGGCGGTGTTGAGTATCCCGCGGAGCTGGTACTGGCGTTCTTTGATCTGGCCCGGGAACACGGCATTCGCCTGCTTGTGGATGAGACATATCGGGATTTTGACAGCCGCGATGGTGCGCCCCATTCGCTGTTCACGGCTGATGAGTGGGATGACACGCTGGTTCATCTCTATTCGTTTTCCAAAGCCTACCGGCTGACCGGCCACCGGGTCGGCGCCGTCGCAACAAGCCCTAGCCTTTTGGCCGAAATCGAAAAATTCCTGGACACGGTCGCCATCTGCCCCGGTCAGATTGGCCAGTTTGCGGCCCTTTGGGGAATACAGAACCTTTCCCAATGGCTGGCCGGTGAACGGGCTGAAATACTTGACCGCCGCGCGGCTATTTCCGATGGCATGCCCGCGCTGCAGTCCAAAGGTTGGAAGCTGCTGGGGCTCGGCGCGTATTTTGCCTATCTCGAGCATCCGTTTGACATCCCTTCGGACGAACTGGCCCGCAGGTTGGTTAGTGAAGCAGGCATTCTGCTGCTCCCTGGCACGATGTTCATGCCGGATCATGACGTCATGGGACAAAGACAGGTTCGCATCGCGTTCGCCAATCTGGACCGTTCGGGAATCGAAGAAATGTTCATGCGTCTTCAGGCGTTGTCCTTCTGAGCTTGCCCCCCGGCGGCGCGCGTCGTATTCAGGGCCGCAATCGACAGGGCAGAGACCAGCCACAAAACAAGAGGGCACCATGGCCGCAGGCATGAAAAGCTTTTCAAAAACCTTTGTCTGGATCCTGATGGGTCTGCTGATCGTGGGCCTAGCAGGGTTTGGTGCCGTCAATCTCTCGGGAACTGTCACAACAGTGGCCGAAGTGGGTGATGAATCCGTCAGCATCGATGATTATGTCCGGGAGCTTCAGCGCGAAATTCGGGCCATCGAAGCTCAGACTGGGCAACCGCTGCAAATGTCTCAGGCGCGGGAGTTTGGCCTTGATCAACTCGCGTTGTCACGCCTTGTCGCACTGGCCGCTCTGGACAGCGAAGTTGGACAGATCGGTATCTCGATCGGCGATGAGAACCTGCAGAAAGAGATCGTGGCCATCCCCGCATTTCAGGGTGTCGATGGTAACTTCGATCGCGAAGGATATCGGTTTTCTCTGGAACAGGCCGGATTGTCGGAATCGGAATTCGAAGATGACCTGCGGAAAGAAGCGGCCAGAACCATCGTTCAGAATGCAGTCTCAAGCGGCGTAACCATGCCCCCGGCCATGGTAGAGGCGCTGGCAGACTACGTACATGCGCGCCGCAGCTTCACCGTTGCCACCTTGAGCGCAGATGCCTTGACGACCCCGGTATCAGAACCGACGGACCAGCAAGTTCAGACGTTCTATGATGAAAACACCGATCTATTCACCCTGCCCCGCACCAAGCGCCTGACATACGCGTTGCTTGCGCCGGAAATGTTGCTGGACGGGATTGAGATTGATGAGGATACGCTGCGCGCCCGTTACGACGAACGTAAGTCGACCTATCAGCAGCCCGAGCGCCGGTTGGTTGAACGCCTTGTTTTCTCTGACGAAGCCAGTGCAGAAGACGCACTGGCGCAGGTCGAAGTTGGCGGCACCACGTTCGAGCAACTGGTTCAGGATCGCGGGCTTGAGCTGAGCGATACGGATCTGGGTGATGTCACCGTTGATGATCTTGGTGAAGCTGCTGCGGATGTGTTTGCCGCAGAAGTGGGCGATGTTGTTGGCCCGCTGCCCTCTTCGCTTGGCCCCGCGCTATTTCGGATCAACGGCTCACTTGCCGAACAGGTCGTCACCTTTGAAGAAGCTCAGGCCGAACTTCGCGACGAACTGGCTGCCGACCGCGCCCGTCGTCTGATTGAGGCACAGGCCGAGGATATCAACGACCTTCTGGCAGGCGGTGCAACACTCGAAGAAGTGACCTCTGAATCCGAGATGGAGTTGGGAGAAATCGACTGGACCACCCAAAGCACAGATGGTGTGGCCGCCTATGGTGGTTTCCGGCTGGCTGCTGAAGCCGTGGCTGAAGGTGACTTTCCTGAAATCGCATTTCTGGAAGACGGGTCGATCTTTGCCCTGCGTCTGGACGAAGAACTGGCACCCCGGCCAGAGCCATTGGAAAGTGCACGCAACAAGGTTATTGCGGCCTGGGTACAGGACGAGACCAGCAAAGCGTTGCAGGATCAGGCCAACACTGTACTGACCCAACTGGCCACTGATGGGGATTTCACCGCAATCGGACTGCCCTTCCGGGTCGAAAACGGTCTGACCAGAACGGCGTTTCTGGAAGATGTCCCCGTCGATTTCATGCCTCAGGTGTTTGAAATGGAACCGGGCGAACTGCGTGTTGTTGCCGGGAACGGCACGGCATTGATCGTGCGTCTGGATGAAGAACTGCCACCCGCCGAATCCGCTGAGCTTGAGCAGATGCAGCAAGCACTGGCTGCCCAGCTGGATCAGGCCCTGGCGCAGAACATCTTCAATATCTACGTCCAGGATGCGCAAACCCGCGCCCGCCCAACGGTGGATCAGCGTGCGCTGAACGCCGTGCAGGCAAATTACAACTGACGTTCCAAGAGACCGGACATGGCCCTGACCCCAGATTTTGATACTTTTGCTCGCGCCTATGAGGCCGGTGAAAATCAGGTCGTGTACACCCGGCTTGCCGCCGACCTGGATACTCCGGTCTCGCTGATGTTAAAGCTTACCGGTGCCCAGAAGGACGCATTCATGCTTGAATCCGTCACTGGCGGCGAGGTGCGGGGCCGGTACTCGATCATTGGCATGAAGCCCGACCTTATCTGGCGTTGCCACGGAGAAACATCAGCACTCAACCGGTCTGCGCGGTTCGACGCGGATGCGTTTGAACCGCAGTCCGGCAATCCCATGGACAACCTGCGAGCACTGCTTGCGGAAAGCAGAATTGCCCTGCCCGAAGATTTGCCGCAGGCCGCTGCAGGTCTATTCGGCTATCTGGGCTATGACATGGTGCGACTGGTAGAATACCTGCCAAACGTCAACCCTGATCCGCTGGGCCTGCCGGATGCAGTGATGCTGAGGCCGTCCGTTGTCGCCGTTCTGGATGGCGTTAAGGGCGAAGTAACCGTTGTTTCGCCTGCGTGGGTCAGCGATGGTCAAACGGCCAAGGCGGCCTATGCCCAAGCTGCCGAGCGCGTCATGGACGCCGTCCGGGATCTGGAGCGGGCCATGCCCGCCGAAACACGCGATCTAGGCGACGCGCACGAAGTTGCACCGCCGGTGTCGAATTTCACGAAATCCGGCTATATGGAAGCGGTTGAAAAGGCCAAGGAGTACATCAGGGCCGGTGACATATTCCAGGTGGTTCCAGCTCAACGCTGGACACAGGATTTCCCTCAGCCGCCGTTTGCGCTGTACCGGTCGCTACGTCGGACGAATCCTTCGCCTTTCATGTTCTACTTCAATTTCGGCGGGTTTCAGGTTGTCGGCGCCAGCCCAGAAATTCTTGTTCGGGTCTTCGGCGATGAGGTTACCATCCGCCCCATCGCAGGTACGCGCCCGCGCGGGGCCACCCCGGAAGAGGATCGCGCATTGGAAGCCGATCTGCTGGCCGACAAAAAGGAACTGGCCGAGCATTTGATGCTGCTGGATCTGGGCCGCAACGATACAGGTCGCGTGGCGAAGATCGGCACGGTGCGCCCGACCGAGAAATTCATCATCGAACGCTACAGTCACGTGATGCACATCGTGTCGAATGTCGTCGGTGAGATGGCCGAAGACAAAGATGCGCTGGACGCGTTTTTCGCTGGAATGCCTGCAGGTACGGTATCGGGTGCCCCCAAGGTCCGCGCGATGGAAATCATTGACGAGCTTGAGCCTGAAAAGCGCGGTGTCTATGGCGGTGGCGTAGGTTACTTCAGCGCCGGCGGTGACATGGACATGTGCATTGCCTTGCGTACGGCCATCGTCAAGGATCGTAAACTATACATCCAGGCGGGCGGCGGCGTTGTCTATGACAGTGACCCCGAGGCCGAATATATGGAAACGGTGCATAAATCCAATGCCATCAGACGCGCGGCCGCAGATGCGTCGCGATTTACTGGGTCGGGCAACCACTGAATACGAAACGGTGCAGCCCCTTAGGGGGCTGTATCAAGGCGCCCTATTGGATTTCGTTCATCAACACTGCTGAGATCGGAGCCATTGCCACACGGCTGCTCCGGTCCTCGAGCCCCCAAAGCAGAAGGGCCGAGATGGTTTCAGGCTGGACCCGGCCAAGCATGACGACCGCACCTTCCTGCCCTGCACGGAACGCGGCTTGATCCAGAAAACGCCGCATTACTTTGGCGTCCTGCTGCGCCCCGTCGAAATCGCGGAAAACGACGCTGGCGGGAATGCCACTGCGGGCGGCCAACTTTTGTACGGTGTTCAATCCATTGTTCTGGGTCAGCAGCCCACGTCCGGTCCCACCAGCGATGGCGGCGACGTGATCCGCTAGTTGTCGGTTGCCCTGAATGCCTGTGTCGACGCCTTCCAGAATTCCAACCGTTTCAGGCAGGGCATCCAGCCAGACTGAAAGGGATGTTTCCGCATCCTGTGCGCTTGCAGCTTCGGGAAGGTCCGCCAAGGCCAGAACTTCGAACCCTGCTGAACGATAGCGCGCCATTTTCTCTGCGGCCTCTGGATCGGTCGGGCTGACGGCAAAACTCAGCGGATAAGGGAAACCTTGCAACGCTTCGGCACCAAATGCGCCTTCGAAGTCAATCAGAACGATGGACATCAACGGTTTGTCGTCGGGATTATCGAAACTGGCGGCAAAAGCCTCAATTGGCTTTTTCGCCGTCTGTGACTGCTCCTCGCCACTTGGAAAATCATCCCGATCAGTCAGTGGAACGACCCGCTTTCCGGCGATTTTGCGGGTTTGCGACGACTGCTCACTTCCGATCTGAGGAACCGCTGCCAGCCTGGGAAGTGTCCGGCCTTCGGAACTATCGGCTGCTTTTGATTGCGGGGTGGCTGATTCCTCGTCTGTCTGCAGGGCGATTTCAGGTGCGCGCTGTTCGTTTTCGATTTGCACCTCGGGTTCCGGCACCACAACCGCCTCGGAGATCGAAGGTGTGGCGGGTTCATCATCAACTACCACAGGCTGAACGTCATCTTGTGGCGACTTTGGCGCGGGACCGGGCTGTGCAGGTGCGATCGGCGCGACGGCAGCGATCTCAACTGTTTCGGATCGACCGCTGTCAGGCTGTGTTAGCCCATCCGTGGCCGCGCCCACATCCGGACGTTCCGTGGGCACGGTATCCGCCCCATCAAGTGCCGAAAGCGTATCCGGCCGGGATTTGGCGCCTTGCGGTGCGTGCGGGGCCAGTTCCACCAGATCGGCATCTGCGCCGGGATCGCTGACGTCACTGTTCGTTTCCGGTTCACTTGCTGGTGCCACCTGTTGAGCAGAGACAGCAACGTTCGTCCGGACCGGCAGTGGCGACGTCAGGGAAAAATACGCACCAACAGCAAGAACCGTGACCGCACCCGCGATCATACCTCCGAGAAAACCGCCCATTTTCGTTGCCTCTGATCTCGTCGTTCGCCTCAATTGCACATATGCCGTCTTATGCGGCGCTTGCCTGCACAAGCGACTTGGGATGGATGTCCCCTTGACGCTGCCGCACAAGCCTGAGCATGTATGTCGCGACATTATACCGTGTACCAAGGCTGTACCGCCAGCCCGAATTGCCAAAGCCGAGACCAAGAGCCAAATGCTGCTGCTGATCGACAACTACGACTCGTTTACCTACAACCTCGTTCACTATCTGGGTGAGCTTGGTGCCGAAATGGAAGTGCACCGCAACGATGCGCTGGACGTGCAGGAAGCGATGGCGATGAAACCCGCCGGAATCCTTTTAAGCCCAGGGCCTTGCGACCCCGATCAGGCCGGAATTTGTCTGGCGTTGACCGAAGCTGCGGCTGAAACCGGTATCCCGCTGATGGGCGTTTGCCTTGGGCATCAGACCATCGGGCAGGCCTTCGGCGGAAAAGTGGTTCGTTGCCACGAAATCGTTCATGGCAAGATGGGAACCATGCGCCACACCGGCAAAGGCGTGTTTGCCGGTCTGCCGTCACCGTTCGAAGCGACCCGTTATCACTCGCTGGTGGTCGAGCGTGAGTCGCTGCCCGACTGCCTTGAGATTACCGCCGAACTGGACGATGGAACAATCATGGGCCTGCAGCATAAAGAGCTGCCGATTCACGGTGTTCAGTTCCACCCTGAATCCATCGCATCCGAGCACGGTCACGCCCTGCTCAGGAATTTCCTGAATGAAATGAAAGTCCCCGCATGAGCGACGCGTTGAAACCGCTGATCGGAGCGGCAGCAGACCGCCCTTTGACCCGCGCCGAAGCGGAACAAGCCTTTACGATCCTGTTTGAAGGTGAAGCCACGCCCAGTCAGATCGGCGGTTTGCTGATGGCAATGCGAACACGTGGCGAAACCGTGGATGAGTATGCCGCTGCGGCCGCCGTCATGCGCGCCAAGTGCAACTCAGTCACAGCACCTGAGGGTGCGATGGACATCGTCGGCACCGGGGGCGACGGGAAAGGTACGCTGAACATTTCAACGGCGACCGCATTTGTTGTGGCTGGTGCCGGTGTAACGGTCGCCAAGCATGGCAACCGCAATCTCAGCTCCAAATCCGGCGCTGCCGACGCGCTTGGTCAGATGGGCATCAACGTGATGGTTGGCCCGGAAACTGTTGAAAAAGCGCTGAATTCAACCGGCATAGGCTTTATGATGGCGCCCATGCATCATCCGGCCATCGCCCACGTCATGCCGACCCGGCAAGAACTTGGGACGCGCACGATTTTCAATATCCTTGGCCCACTTACCAATCCGGCAGGTGTCAAAAGGCAGCTGACCGGCGCATTCAGCCGCGACTTGATCCGCCCTATGGCCGAAACACTGGGCGTTCTAGGGGCCGAGCGGGCATGGCTGGTGCACGGGTCAGATGGTACCGACGAACTGACGATCACCGGCGTGAGCTGGGTTGCCGCTTTGGAAGATGGTATCGTCAAAGAGGTTGAGTTGCACCCCGAAGATGCGGGCCTGTCGGTTCACCCGTTTGAAGACATCGTTGGCGGTACGCCCGAAGAGAATTCCGTTGCCTTCCGCGCCCTGCTGGACGGCACGCCATCTGCCTATCGGGATGCTGTATTGCTGAATTCTGCCGCCGCTCTGGTTGTGGCCAATGCCGCCAGCGACCTCCGGGAAGGTGTCGCCATGGCCGCAGAAAGCATTGACAGCGGAAACGCCAGAAACAAGATCGCCGCTTTGGCCAAAATCACACAGGAAGCTGCATGACCGAAACTGTACTGGACAGGATCAAAGCCTATAAACTTGAAGAAGTTGCAGCGGATAAAGAGCTGAAATCACTGGATGATCTGGAGGCTGAAGCGCGCGGTGCCTCTCCGGTACGTGGTTTCGCCAACGCCCTTCACGCCGCGACGCGTCGGGGTTACGGTCTAATTGCCGAGGTCAAGAAAGCAAGCCCTTCCAAAGGTTTGATCCGAGAGGATTTCAACCCGCCTGAACTCGCCAATGCCTATGAGGCTGGTGGTGCCAGCTGCCTGTCGGTCTTGACCGATACACCCAGCTTTCAGGGCGCCAAAGAGTATCTGACAGCTGCGCGCGACGCGTGTTCCCTACCCGCGCTGCGCAAGGATTTCATGTACGACCCTTATCAGGTGGTCGAGGCGCGCGCACTTGGCGCGGATTGCATTCTGATCATCATGGCCTCGGTCGGGGATGCACAGGCTTCTGAGCTGGAGCAAACCGCTTTTGATTGGGGCATGGACGTTCTGATCGAAGTACATGATGAAGAAGAGCTGGAGCGAGCAACTCAACTGAAAAGCCCGCTGATCGGGATCAATAACCGCAACCTCAAAACCTTTGAGACGTCGTTGGACACAACCCGACGTCTGTCCAAACTTGTGCCCGGTGATCGTACAATAGTTTGCGAAAGCGGTCTGAACACGCCCGCTGATCTGGCTGACATTGCCCGATACGGCGCTCGTTGTTTTCTGATTGGTGAAAGCCTGATGCGTCAGGACGACGTCGAAGCTGCAACCCAGGCACTTTTGGCGAACCCTCTGGTCCCCGGAGTAATGTGATGCCGCTGACGCATTTCGACGCCAAAGGCCAGGCGCATATGGTTGATGTATCGGACAAGGCGGTGACCGATCGCATTGCAGTCGCCGAAGGTCACATCAAAATGGCGCGGGAAACCTTTGATATCATTAGTGAAGGTCGCGCCAAAAAGGGCGACGTTCTGGGTATTGCTCGTCTCGCTGGGATCATGGGGGCCAAAAAGACCCCCGATCTGATCCCCCTGTGCCACCCGCTGCCGGTTACGAAGGTTGCCGTCGAATTGTCACTGGACCCTGACCTTCCAGGTGTTCGCCTCGAGGCAACGGTAAAGACTTCGGGCCAGACCGGGGTTGAGATGGAGGCACTGACGGCAGTATCAACCGCAGCGCTGACCGTCTATGACATGACAAAGGCCGTTGATAAGTCAATGGAAATTGGCGGCATTCGGGTTTTGCTGAAAGACGGCGGCAAATCAGGACGTTATGAGGCGGAATGATTACTGTCGACGAAGCCCGCGCTCTGCTGCTTGATCTTGTGGCACCACTTCCACACGAAACTATTCCCCTTATCGAAGCACCCGGGCGGATCCTGGCGCAGAATGTCGCCGCCACGCGGGACCAGCCGCCCTTTCGGTCGTCTTCGATGGATGGATACGCCCTCAAGGCCGCTGAGGTCGAACTACACGCGATGTTCAAGGTCATCGGCGAGGCCGCAGCCGGGCATCGGTTTGTTGGGCAAGTCGGCCCCGGACAGGCCGTCCGCATCTTTACCGGCGCACCTGTTCCCGAAGGTGCCGATTTCGTTGTGATTCAAGAGGATGCAGATCGGCGCGACGATCTGATTACAATCACCGACGAACCGGGTCCCAAAACCAACATCCGCCCAGTTGGCGTTGATTTCACGGCCGGAACAACCATCGACGCACCGCGCCGCATCCGGGCCGAAGACGTTGCTCTGATGGCGGCGATGAACATTGCCTCGGTGCCGGTCACGCGTAAACCGCAGGTCGCGTTGATCTCGACTGGAAACGAATTGGTGATGCCGGGCGAAACACCCGGACCAGACCAAATCATCGCGTCAAATACCTTTGGCCTCAAGGCTTTGCTGGAGGAGCTTGGGGCACATGTCCGGGTTCTGCCAATTGCGCGCGATACGGTGTCGTCGCTGGAAACGGCGTTTGATCTGGCTGCTAGCGCAGATCTGGTGATCACAATCGGCGGCGCATCCGTGGGCGATCACGATCTGGTCGGCGATGTTGCGCAGGGCCTCGGGCTGGAACGGTCTTTCTACAAAATCCGGATGCGCCCCGGAAAACCGCTGATGGCGGGCCGTATGGGTAACAGCGCAATGGTTGGCCTCCCCGGAAATCCGGTCAGTGCCATGGTCTGCGGATATCTGTTTATTGCCCCCATGATCCGCCGGATGTTGGGCCTAAATGATGCCTTGCCTGCATTCCGGCATGCAAAACTGGCTGAACCGATAAAAGCCAATGGCCCGCGCGAGCATTATATGCGCGCGACACTGGATCAGGACGGAATTCGCGCCTGTGAGGATCAGGATAGTTCTCTGCTCAGTGTTCTTGCGCAGGCTGACGCGCTTTTGGTACGGCCTCCGGAAGATCCCCCGCGGGATGTCGGTGACGACGTGCTTTACCTGCCCATCTAGAACGTTTCGCGACCCAGTTGACACAAAACGTGAACATGCGTAGAACAAAAGAAAACGCATGAGCGACGAGGTGTGAGCGATGCTAACCAAGAAGCAGTTGGATTTGCTGGAATTCATCCACAAACGCGTTCAGGCGGACGGAGTACCGCCCAGTTTCGACGAAATGAAGATCGCGTTGGATTTGCGCTCGAAATCAGGCATTCACCGCCTGATCACCGCGCTGGAGGAACGCGGCTTTATTCGCCGCCTCGCCCATCGCGCTCGTGCTATCGAAATCGTCAAACTGCCGGAAAGCCTTGGTGGAGAGCCTACCGCAGGCTTCAAACCGCGTGTGATTGAAGGCGACAAACCAACGGCGCCCCGGCCTGCCAATTTTGAACCGGTCACGGTTGACGCAATGGAATTGCCAGTCATGGGCCGTATCGCCGCCGGTGTTCCGATTGAAGCAATCAGCCATGTTTCGCATCGCGTGGCCGTACCTGGATCGATGATTTCCGGTCAGGGCGATCACTATGCGCTTGAGGTTCGCGGTGACTCGATGATTGACGCAGGCATCAATGACGGTGATGTCGTTGTGATTCAGGAAACGTCGGTCGCAGATAATGGCGACATCGTCGTGGCGCTGGTTGAAGATCAGGAGGCAACCCTGAAACGGTTTTTCCGGCGCGGGAATGCAATCGCCCTCGAAGCTGCGAACCCGGCTTATGAAACCCGTGTATTGCCCGAAGACAAGGTCAAGGTTCAGGGTCGACTGGTCGGCCTGATCCGCACCTACTGAGGAACTGTCAGGCTTTCATCTTGTGCCTAATCGGGGCGACCAAAGGCGCGCACCAGAAACCTGCGCGCTTGTCACGATCTCTCCGTTTTTAATGGCCAGACTGCCAGTTTGTTGCAGGTCGTCGGGATCAAAAAGCGTGCATGAATCGGTGAATTTTACCGGTATGGATGAGATAACGATCTGATTTTCGGAGCATGCCGAAAATTCCGATACGGCGCGCTTCCCAATCAGGTGAATTAGTTCTCTTTCGCCGAACGAATAGCGGCGCACACCGCTTTGGCCATCGGGCCATCTTGATGCTGCCGTAGGCTGTTCGGCACCGTCGCCATCGTTCTCAAGCCAGACCGAGGCGACAAAGCCGCTGCCTTTTGCCTTACTCAGAGCCCGGCCATTCTGGGTCATCACACCAATAAGGCCGCCCGTATCGGCCACCAGCACCTCCGGTCGATCACCCTGCCCCCAAAACGAAATCGCGAAGATTATTGAGGCAATTCCGAACCACCTCGACCGTCCCTGCCAGACAACACACCACAAGGCGCCCGATGCGATCATGGGTAGGACAAATTTGGGCGGACTTGGCACAAACCCTCTCGCCCCATCCAACCCGGACACCCATTCCGCAACACCTAAAATCCATCCAAGTCCAAGACCCATGAGGTTCAACGCAATCCAGTCCAGACCAAAAGGTGCAAGCAAAGCGGCCATGACCGCAGCCGGGATTACCACGGACCCCATAACCGGAACCGAAAGGATGTTCGCCAACAGACCATAGTGCGACACTGTATTAAAATGCGCCGCCCCGATTGGAGCCGTGGCCAATCCCGCGATAAACGACGAAAGAAGCAACGCGGTTGCAGGGCGGAGCCATTTCGGTCCGAGGGAAAGCTGTGCTTCCCGGATACATCCGAATACCGCGACCAATGCAGTTGTAGCTGCAAACGACATCTGGAACCCCGGGCTCAGCAACGACTCAGGCCTCAGCACAAGAATGATCAGACCGGCCACGGCAACCGCTCGCAAGGAAATGGCACGGCGATCCAACAGAACGGCGCCCAGCATTACAGATACCATGACAAAGGCACGTTCGGTCGCAACTGCGCCGCCAGACAAAAGAAGATACCCTGTTGCGGTCACAAGCGCGCAAACCGCCGCGATCTTTCGCACTGGCAGGCGCAACGCCAAGAATGGAACAAGGGAAAGCAGAACACGACAGGCCACAAAAACGAAACCGGTCAAAAGGCCCATGTGCAAACCCGAAATGGCCAGTAGATGCGCCAGATTTGATACGCGGAGATTCTCAAGTGTGGCCTGACCAATTGCGCTACGATCACCGGTTGTAACGGCAGCTGTAAACCCCCCGACATCGCCCGGCAGCTCGGATTGAACCCTATCCGATATTGCGAACCGCAGCGACGTCACGTGCAAACCGCCAAGGCCCGCACTTGGCGGATGAATGGTCATAATCGGGTTTCGCGAATAACCAACGGCCCCAAGCTTTTGAAACCATGCATGGCGTCGAAAGTCGAAACCACCGGGTTCAACCGGACCTTGCGGTGGCGACAGATGTGCAGTTGTCATAATGCGCTGGCCCGGTGCCAGCTGCACACTTTCGCCGTGAACCGAAAGCCGGATGCGTGCGGGCCTGTCATACACAGGCACGTCCCCGAGGCGCACCTGATCCAGTGTGACCCGCAACGCATCCGACGCAGAGCGGTCCAGTGACACGACCCTCCCCTCGACCGGGCCGTAGTAGCGCCACTGCAGAACCGGCTCTGCAACCTTGTGGGTGCGAAAACCCGCGAGAGCAAAGCCCGCCGCAATCAACACCATCCCCCACGCCAACGGCGCCCAGGCCTCAGGCAATCTGCGCCCCATTGCGGCCATCACTGCGGACAGCACCACAAGGGCGGCGTAGATCTGCAGACCCGGCTCGAACCGCAAGGCAAAATAGAGACCGATCCCAATTGCCAGGCAGATCGGAGACCACAGGAACAGATGCCCGCGCTGGTTCAGAAACGCGGCCTCGACCGCTGTCAGAACTCGCATGGTTGCCCCCGTCCTTCGGGCTCGTTAGACAGGCGGAAACGCTATACCCGCTGTGGTTACCAAAAGGTTAATCAAGAAAATGTCCGATCAGGTTGTCACCCGTTTTGCCCCGTCCCCCACCGGTTTTTTGCACATCGGTGGTGCCCGTACCGCGCTGTTCAACTGGCTCTATGCGCGTGGGCGCGGCGGCAAGTTCCTGCTGCGGATCGAGGACACTGATCGCGAACGTTCAACACCTGAAGCCACAGCAGCGATCCTGCAGGGAATGGAATGGCTTGGTCTGGACCACGATGGCGAGGTCATCAGCCAGTTCGAGGGGGCCGAACGTCATGCTGAGGTCGCCAACCAACTGTTGGCAGACGGCAAGGCTTACAAGTGCTTTTCGACACAGGATGAGATTGCCGCCTTCCGCGAAAATGCGCGGGCCGAAGGCAAGTCGACTTTGTTCCGCAGCCCATGGCGGGAGGCCGATCCAGCCGACCACCCAAATGCGCCATTCGTGATCCGGATAAAGGCGCCGCAAGACGGAACCACCGTGATCCGGGATCACGTACAGGGGGACGTGACCATCCGGAACGACCAACTGGACGATATGGTGCTGCTCCGCTCGGACGGAACGCCGGTATATATGCTTGCGGTGGTTGTGGACGATCATGACATGGGGGTAACCCATGTGATCCGCGGCGATGATCATCTGAACAATGCCGCGCGGCAGATGATGATCTATGAAGCGATGGGTTGGGACGTCCCTGTCTGGGCCCACATCCCGTTGATCCACGGGCCGGACGGCAAAAAGCTCAGCAAACGCCACGGCGCGCTGGGTGCGCAGGAATACCAGGCAATGGGCTATCCGGCGGCGGGCATGCGCAATTATCTGGCGCGGCTGGGCTGGAGCCATGGCGACGACGAGTTCTTTACGGACGCTCAGGCACTGGAGTGGTTCGACCTTGACGGAATCGGCAAAAGTCCGGCCCGGTTCGATTTGAAAAAACTGGAAAATCTGTGCGGTCAGCACATTGCCATCAGCGACGATGCTGCATTGCGGCATGAAATCGAAGCGTATCTGGACGCAGCGAAACTAGCGCCTCTCACAAGTGCACAATCCGGTGATTTGGAACGTGCGATGTATTGCCTCAAGGATCGCGCCCGAACTTTCCCGGAACTGCTTGAAAAAGCGCATTTTGTGCTGACATCGCGACCTGTTGAACCTGATGAGAAAGCACAAAAAGCGCTCACTTCTGTATCCGATGGTATACTGAACGAATTGACGCCGCACGTGCAAAATGCTAGCTGGTCACGAGACGAACTGGAGGCAGCCCTTAACACGTTCGCCGAAACGAATGGGCTGAAGTTTGGCAAGCTGGCTGGTCCACTGAGGGCCGCACTGGCAGGTCGGGCAGTGACCCCTTCGGTCTTTGACATGATGCTTGTGCTGGGGAAAGAAGAAACCCTGGCGCGGCTTTCCGATGCAGCGGGTTAATCCTGGCTTCACATTCAGGTAACGCTGCTCCGCTATGACCCGGACTGCGCGGCTACGCGCAGCCGTTGCCCGTAATGTCGGACAGCGAACCGACATACGCATGAATGAGAAAGGGACAACCATGACCGATAGCCAAAAAACAGCCACACTGTCTGTCCATGGCGAAAGCTACGAGTTGCCGGTTTTTTCCCCGACCGCCGGCCCGGATGTAATCGACATTCGCAAGCTTTATGGTCAGGCGGGCGTGTTCACCTACGATCCCGGCTTCACCTCAACCGCAAGCTGTGACAGCACCATCACCTTTATCGACGGAGAAAAGGGTGAGCTGTTGCATCGCGGCTATCCGATCGAGCAACTCGCCGGAAAATCGCACTTTCTGGAACTCAGCTATCTGTTGCTTTACGGAGAGCTTCCGGCTGCTCAGGATCTGGAAAAATTTGAAACCACGATCACCCGCCACACGATGCTGCATGAACAGATGCAGTATTTCTATCGCGGCTTCCGCCGTGATGCGCACCCAATGGCCATCATGGTTGGCGTTGTGGGCGCAATGTCGGCATTCTATCACGACTCGACCGATATCTCGGACCCGCGACAGCGTGAGATTGCTTCGCATCGACTGATCGCCAAGATGCCGACGATTGCGGCCTGGGCCTATAAGTATCATATCGGCCAGCCCTTCGTTTACCCGCGCAACGACCTGGACTATGCGTCGAACTTCCTGAGCATGTGCTTCGCCGTTCCGGCCGAAGACTATGAGGTCAACCCGATCCTGGCCCGCGCCATGGACCGGATTTTCATGCTGCAGGCCGATCACGAACAAAACGCCTCGACATCGACTGTGCGACTTGCTTCTTCTTCGGGTGCAAACCCATTTGCCTGTATCGCTGCTGGCATCGCGTGTTTGTGGGGTCCTGCGCATGGCGGTGCAAATCAGGCGTGTCTGGAAATGCTGGAGGAAATCGGGACGGTTGACCGCATCCCCGAATTCATCGCCCGCGCTAAAGACCCGAACGATCCCTTCCGCCTTATGGGTTTCGGTCACAGGGTTTATAAAAACTTTGACCCACGCGCGACTGTGATGAAGCAATCGGCGGACGAGGTCCTGGATCTGCTTGGCGTTGAAAACAACCCAAAGCTTCAGGTTGCGAAAGCCCTTGAAAAGCAGGCTCTGGAAGATCCGTACTTCATCGAGAAAAAGCTGTTCCCGAATGTGGATTTCTACTCGGGAATCGTAATGGAGGCGATGGGCTTCCCGACTTCGATGTTTACACCGATCTTTGCGCTGTCGCGCACCGTGGGCTGGATCAGCCAGTGGAAAGAGATGATCGCCGACCCGCAGAACAAAATCGGCCGTCCACGCCAGTTGTACCTTGGCGAAACGACCCGCGATTATGTGGACATCGAAAACCGCTGAATCTAACAGCGCACCCTACAAACAAGCCCCGGAAAACTCCGGGGCTTGTTTCGTTTCAGAACAACGAGAGTTGATCGCCCGCCTGAGCGGGACAGCCAAACAAGTCACATCGCAAAGGTTGAGTTTCGGTTTCAAGATCAAATCGTTTCACCGCCGCCTTGAACCGTTTTGCGATCATTTCGGCAAAGACCCCCTCACCCCGCATCCTGTGGCCCCAACGTGGGTCATAGTCGCGCCCGCCGTGCATTTCGCGAAGGCGACTCATGACTTTCTCTGCGCGCGCCGGCTGGTGATCAGCCAACCACTCCTGCCAAAGCTGCGAGACCTCGCGCGGTAGACGCAACATGATCCAGCTTGCTGAGTCCGCCCCCGCCTGTTTGCCGGCCTGCAACAGGTTTTCAAGTTCATGGTCCGTCAATCCGGGTATGATCGGCGAGGTCATGATGCGCACCGGTACGCCAGCCTCGGTCAAGCGCTCAATAACACGTAGACGCCGTTCGGGTGCAGGGGCGCGTGGTTCCATACTGCGCGACAGTTCTGCATCCAATGTCGTCAGTGAAATACCCACACGTAACAACCCTTGTTCGGCCATGGGGGCAAGTATTTCGAGATCACGCTCGATCAGGGCGCCTTTGGTGACGATTGCCAGCGGATGCCTGAATTCGGCCAGAACTTTTAGGCAAGACCTTGTGATCATGCGCTCTTTTTCGATTGGTTGATATGGATCCGTGTTTGTACCCAAGGCTAGCGGAGCGACCTTGTATGATCGTCGGGACAACTCTTTGCGCAACAGCTCGGCTGCGTTCGGTCGCGCGATCAGGCGGGTTTCGAAGTCCAATCCAGGAGACAATCCCAGATAAGCGTGCGTCGGGCGCGCAAAACAGTAAACACAGCCATGCTCGCAACCGCGGTAGGGATTGATTGAGCGATCGAATGGCAAATCCGGCGAACGATTGTAGGAGATCAAACTGCGCGCAATTTCATCGCGAACCTGCGTTCGAAGCAAAGGAGCGTCTTCGTTTGTATCCCAACCGTCATCTGTGGGCGTTGTCACAAAACGTTCGAATCTGGGCGTGTCATTGGATACAGCTCCCCTGCCCTTTACGGTTCTGTGCACGTTTTCTTTGTTCCCGCGAGCTTCCATATCAAAAACTAGAACATTGCATGAACATTCACAATACTCAGGCGCAGATTTCGATGCTCAGCCAGCGTTCGGCAATGCTGATGTGAGCACAATGAAACAAGATCATGCGGAAAATTCTGTCGAGTCGGGGTAAAATCTGACCTATAGGTCGGTTGCAGAACTGCCGACGTCGCAATCAACGCAGTCGAACTGCGGCGAAATGGCCAAAACGGAAAAAATTGCCACTGCGGGCCGCGGCCCCTTACAGCTCAGGGAAACGACTCATGTCGGATGAAGAAGACATCGTCCTGTCGGAACTGAACGACGAGGAACTCGTCGAACAGATGTTTGACGACCTTTATGACGGTCTCAAGGAAGAGATTGAAGAAGGTGTGAACATCCTGCTGGAACGCGGATGGACCCCTTACGACATCCTCACCAAGGCACTGGTGGGCGGCATGACCATCGTGGGGCACGATTTCCGCGACGGCATTCTATTCGTTCCCGAGGTGCTGCTGGCCGCAAACGCCATGAAGGGCGGCATGACCATCCTCAAACCGTTGCTGGCCGAAACCGGCGCACCGCGCGTTGGCAAGATGGTGATTGGCACCGTAAAGGGCGACATCCACGATATCGGCAAGAACCTTGTGTCGATGATGATGGAAGGCGCAGGTTTTGAAGTGGTCGATCTGGGCATCAACAACCCGGTCGAAAACTACCTTGAGGCACTGGAAAACGAACAGCCTGACATTCTGGGCATGTCGGCTCTGCTGACGACCACCATGCCTTATATGAAGGTCGTGATCGACACCATGGTCGAGCAAGGCGTACGCGACGACTATATCGTCCTGGTTGGCGGCGCTCCGCTGAACGAAGAGTTCGGCAAAGCCATTGGCGCCGACGCCTATTGCCGCGATGCTGCGGTTGCCGTGGAAACGGCAAAGGATTTTGTGTCGCGCAAACACAATCAGTTGGCCGGTTAAATCCACCAACCCGAAAATTCAAACCCCACCAAAACGGTGGGGTTTTTTTGTTGAAATTTGCACCAACGACTCCGGCGCTCTATTTACTATGTAATCAAACGACGGCTTTCGGCGGTTCCCCTTTATGTCGCGGGGCGGATATGTGACGTCGGCTGCGGTGTTGTTTCGGACCGCGTTCCACGATTTTCTGGACCGGAACCTGACGGAGGCAATCGAATGACCCAACAGCAATTGCCAGATGATGAAAGCCTGACCGACAATGGTCTCGCGCCCGGAAACGACAACGGGCGCATATTGCTGATAGCTTGCGGTGCGTTGGCCAGAGAGATTCTTGACCTGAAGAACCGCAATGGTTGGGACCATCTATCTTTGACATGCCTACCCGCAATCCTTCATGTCCATCCGGAAAAAATTACGCAGGCTGTTGAGGAATCTGTTGAAAAACATCGCGAAAATTTTGACCGAATCTTTGTGGTTTATGCCGACTGCGGAACCGGTGGCCTTTTGCAACAGGCTTGCGACCGTTTGGGTGTTGAAATGGTAAAGGGGCCGCATTGCTATTCGTTTTTCGAAGGCAATGACATCTTTTCCGAACATGGTGAGGATGAGACGACAGCATTCTATCTGACGGACTTTCTGGCCCGGCAGTTCGATGCATTCGTCTGGAAGCCACTGGGCCTGGATCGACACCCCGAGTTGCGGGACATGTATTTCGGAAACTACACCAAGCTGGTGTATCAGGCACAGACCGATGACCCGAAACTGACCGAGCGTGCCCGCGAATGCGCTGACAAAATGGGCCTATCTTTCGAGCGCCGATTTACCGGATACGGTGACTTGGCAAAAACACTGGAAGAATGGGCAGTCGCCCCCGCGAATTCCTGAACCTTTCCCTGCCAGCTCAGGCGTGCTCGGCCGCGACGTCCCGAATCCGCTCGATCATCGCGCGCAAACCGTTTGAACGCTGGGATGACAGGTGGTCATTCAGGCCAAGTCTTGCCATTTCCGCCCGCGCATCGACTTTTGGCACTCCATCGACCGGCAACCCATTGTAGAGCGCTCGCAAAACCGCAATCAAACCCCGCACGATCATTGCGTCACTGTCGCCGTCGAACCGGAACGTACCGCCGTCAATCATTGGATGCAGCCAGACCTGACTCGCACAGCCATGAACCTTGGTCGCCGGAACCTTTAGCGCGTCGTCCAGCGGCTCCATCGCCTTACCCTGTTCGATCACATAGCGATAGCGGTCTTCCCAATCTTCCAGGAATTCGAAATCTTCGACGATTTCTTCAAAGGCGGGGCTTGCCATGCAGCGATCCTTTTGTTGCGGTTCACGATAGTGAACTATGACGCCGCACAGGGCGTGTCCAGTCCTGCGGTGGCTTTTCAAGACGTGCAAGATGGGCTAACCCATTGCAAGACAATCCACTCAGATCGCCGGGTCTCATGAAAAAAACTCTATCCGTACTTCTGGTTACCGCGTTGGCCCTGTCTGCTTGCGGAAATTCAAGAAAATCCAAATCTGCGACAACTGCACCGACAACCGACGCCGCCACGGCTCTGGTGCCGCAGAGAAGCGGTAAAGGATTGCTCTCGCGCCCCGATCGCCCGGACCTCAGCGTACCTATTGCGGTCATCAGCGAATTGCGTGTTGATCCGACCTCGACCGGTGCGATCATCTATGTTGAGGGGATTGCCTCCCGCCAGGGTGCATTCAACGCGGAATTGCGACCGGTCATATCCGAAGAAAACACCAAGAACGGCATTCTGGCCTATACCTTCCGCGTCGTTTATCCCGAAGGCCCGACGCCCCAAGGGCCGGAACGTTCGCGGACAATTGTCGAGGCGGTGGATATCAGCAATCAGGACTTACAGGGCGTGCGTCTGGTCCGGGTCATCGGCCAGCAAAATACGCTTGATACAAGAAGACGCTGAAACCAGCGGTCAGAGTGAAACGACGTCGACCGATTGCCCTTTGGCCGCCAGTGCTATCCTGCCCTCACACAGCCGCAGCGCATCCTGTCCGAAGACTTCATAGCGCCAACCGGACATGGCGGGCACTTCACGTTCACCGGCAGCAATCAGATCCAAATCCGAACTGGTGGCAATCAACTTAGCGGCCACACCGGAACTTTCGGTTTTCGACTTAAGCAAAACCCGCAATAGATCCGCCAGCGCAGGATTGACCTTCAGCTTTTCCCGGCTGTTATCCGGTTTAGGCATGTCCTCGGGCGGGCAATTCACACCGCGCTTGACTGCCCCCAGAATCCCTTCGGCGATTGCACCCTTACGGGCCTCACGCAGCAACAAACGGGAACCGCCTAGGTCTGAAGGCGTTTTGGGCTTAGTTGACGCCAGTTCGATCAGCGCGTCATCCTTGAAAACCCGGCTCCGCGGGACGTTGTTTTGTTGCGCATATGCCTCGCGGAATTGCGCCAACTCGCGAACGACCGCCAGAAATTTTGCGGAATTGGTGCGGGTCTTGACCCTGCGCCACGCGTCTTCGGGGCGAATATCATAGGTTTCGGCGCCGGTCAGCACCTGCAACTCTTCGGCGACCCAGTGGCTACGATTGGTCTTGGCCAGTTCATCCGCCAGATATTCATAGATTTTTCTCAGATGCGTCACATCCGCCAGCGCATAAGTTTTTTGCGCATCGGTTAGTGGGCGGCGCGACCAGTCGGTAAACCGGGAAGTCTTATCGAGCCCCTGCTTGCAGATCTTGCGCACAAGCGTCTCATAGCCCACCTGCTCACCGAACCCACAGACCATGGCCGCGACCTGAGTGTCGAAAAGCGGTTTCGGAAAGATACCCGCTTCGACCCAGAAAATCTCCAGATCCTGCCGGGCCGCGTGAAAGACCTTGACCACGTTTTCATCGCGGAACAGATCATACAACGGCTCAAGCGACATGCCTTCGACCAACGGGTCAACCAGAACGGCACTGTCCTTGTCGTCCGAAGGTACAGCCAACTGAACCAGACACAGTTTGGAATAATATGTCCGCTCACGCAGAAACTCTGTGTCTACAGTGATATAGGGATAAGCGGCGGCGGCCTTGCAAAATTCGGCCAGCTCTTGCGTCGTTTTCAGGGTTCTCATGCGCTGTGCTAGGTCTTGCTCTTGTTCTTGTTACTGCCCGATAAACCTGTCCTCGTTCCGAGCGATCCCGGTGAACATAGGCCGATAAACACATGCGTGTAAATCACCGTCGAGCTTTCAGGGCAACAGAACCGGAGACCTGTTACCTTTCGCATACCTTTGCAACACGGCGGGATAAAGCCGGTGTTCCCACGACAGAACCCGCGCAGCCAACGTTTCCGGTGTATCGTCCATTTCGACAGGTACTTTCGCCTGCCCAAGAATAGGACCGTCATCAAGGGCCGCCGTCACCTCATGCACGGTGCAACCATGTTCCCTGTCACCGGCCTCAATCGCCCGAGCATGCGTGTTCAACCCTTTGTACTTGGGCAGAAGCGACGGATGAATATTCAACATCCTGCCCTGAAACCGCGAAACGAAGTCTGCGGTGAGAACGCGCATGAAACCAGCAAGACAGACGATATCCGGCTCTGCCGCCAGCAATGGCTTCAGAAATTCAGCCTCAAACGCTGAACGATCCCCGCGAAATGGCTGATGTTCGACTGCCGCAGTAGGAATTCCCCGGGCGGCGG
The DNA here is from genome assembly GCF_056537725.1 of Ruegeria sp. C11. Lineage (NCBI taxonomy): Bacteria > Pseudomonadati > Pseudomonadota > Alphaproteobacteria > Rhodobacterales > Roseobacteraceae > Ruegeria > Ruegeria sp. C11. Next base: position 191,316 of record NZ_JBQFSB010000002.1, read on the forward strand.
CCTTCTTCAATCCGCCCGCCTGAGGGTCGTTGGACAAAACCAGACAGGGGCGTGCCGGATGATCGCCAGTCATGCTGTCGACCAGCGACACCATATTTGAACCGCCACCCGACAGCAGGATCGCAACGCGTTTTTTGGTCACGACAGAGTGCCCGAGTATTCTACGCCCGGCTCATTGGTGACACTGCCGATCGGGTACACTGTTTCACCGGCTTCACGCAGCGTGTTCGCCAGCTCTTCGGCTTGGTCGGAAGCGCACACCACAATCATGCCAATCCCACAGTTGAAGGTTTTGAGCATTTCCGCTTCGGCAATTCCACCAACTTCGGACATCCATTTGAAGACTGGCGGCAAGTCCCAGGTATTCAGATCGATCTGCGCACCCAGCTCCTCGGGCAGAACACGCGGCAGGTTTTCGGTCAGCCCGCCACCAGTAATGTGGGCAAGGGCGTGAACCCCACCGGAACGGATCGCAGCCAGCGCCTGTTTCACATACAGCCGAGTCGGTGTCAGCAGGGCCTCGCCCAGCAGACCCTCGCCAAAGGGCGACGGCGAATCCCACTCCAGACCGGAATGTTCAACCAGACGGCGCACCAAGGAATATCCATTCGAATGAACACCGTTCGAGGCAAGCCCCAAAAGAACATCGCCTTCCTGAACATCCGCAGGCAGATGAGCATCCCTTTCCATTGCTCCAACCGCAAACCCGGCCAGATCGAAATCACCTTCGGGATACATGCCGGGCATTTCAGCAGTCTCACCACCGATCAGAGCGCATCCGGATTGTACGCACCCCTCTGCAATCCCCTCGATGATCCGTGCCGCCGTTTCGGTTTCCAGCTTGCCGGTCGCAAAATAATCCAGGAAAAACAGCGGTTCGGCGCCCTGACAGATCAGATCATTAACACACATGGCAACAAGATCGACGCCAACGCCATCAACAACACCCGTATCAATGGCGATCCGCAATTTGGTTCCGACCCCATCCGTGGCACCCACGAGAATCGGATCCTGATAGCCTGCCCCCTTAAGGTCGAACAATGCGCCAAACCCACCCAGACCACTCATCACTCCAGGTCTGTTGGTCCGCTTGGCGGCTGGCTTGATCCGATCCACCAAGGCGTTTCCTGCATCAATATCCACGCCTGCATCGGCATAGGTCATGCCGTTCTTGCCCGCTGTCATGGCAAATCCCTCATGATTGCTTTTGCGCGGGTTAGTCGATTGTGGCCTTTCATGCAACGGTCAGGCTTGACGCGGACGACAAGCGTGATACCCAAGGCGCTCAGGCGGGCCTGTAGCTCAATTGGTTAGAGCAGAGCGCTCATAACGCTTTGGTTGGGGGTTCGAGTCCCTCCGGGCCTACCAAAATCCGCATTTTTTCCTAGAAAAGATACCAGATCACCCAACCCGCCGGGAAGGTCAACCCCCATGCACCAGTGACAGCCTTGAATATTTAACTCAATTTCAATGCGTTATGAGTTCGACCAATTGGAAATCATGAACTTGTTTCGGACGGCGTAAAATTCAAACCAAACGATCAGGCCCTGTCCACGGTTTTAAGCTTGTTCGGGCGGTCGGGTTGTATCATGGCAACGCGCTTACCCACCGACATAGACCCCATCTTTGGGTCGGTAAAAGATCTTTTGGTCATGCAGGCGCCCCAACAGATCGTGTATACGTCTAATGGTATCCTGACGATCAGCATTCGCTTCGTCCGATTCACCCATCTGTTCCTGCGAGAATGAGGCCGAAGCCTGCCTCAGCGCCAGTTCGATCAAATCCATGTCTTCAACCGACAACTCGAACACGTCATTATACTGGGGCATCCTGGCTCCTCTGCTCAGATGGGTTACACGAGTGTTTACGCAGGCTCTCGGGCTGCCTTAGCATAATACAAAATTCCCAGGATAATCGAATAGTGCATTGGTAGAGGGTCCAATCGGTTGTTCCCAACCAATCTGAGGGTTACCCGGAAACATGTGCCTGCATAGTCACAGTTTTAAAATTCACACGACGGATTCTACCCTAACGCGCAGGATCGCGATACTGACAATCAACGCATCGCTCCTTGGAATGGGCGGTCGTAAAAAAGAAGACGGAGCAGGACATTGAAAAATCTTTTTGTATTCGGCGCCTTGACCGCCGGAATTTACGCTGGTGCTGCACAGGCGGTAGAAGTTACCGGAGGTTACGTTGATCTCGGTTACTCGGGCCTGACCGACCAGACCGACTTTCAGCGATACAACCTGAACGGAGCGGGTGAAATTGCCTTTTCGCGCAGCGTCGGGCTTCAGCTGGACCTTGGCGCCTACCGTTTCGACACCCTTGATGAAACCGTAACGAACGCCACCTTGCACGGTGTTTTTCACGTTAGCCCGAACGGTTCTTTGGGGGTTTTCTATGGTCAGGAGAACCTGCCGGCAACCAACGGTTTCATTTCCGAAGATTTCCGGTTCTTTGGTATCGAAGGTGGATATGATGCCGGTCAGGTGGATATCGAAGGGTATCTAGGCCGACAGGACGTGGATGTCGTCAACAACGCTAACGGTACCATTTTCGGGATTTCTGTTAACAGCTACGTAACCGATAGCTGGGAACTTTCACTGAACTACGACTTGGTGGACAATATTGAGGGCGCGCTAGACATCAGCACGCTGTCGATTGGCGCCGACTACGATCTGAGCCCCAATGCCAAGGTCTATGGCGAAGTTGGCAATGCCCGCTACGCCATCGGAAACGGCAGCACCAACGAGACGTATGTCGGTGTGGGTGTCCGTATCAATCTGGGCGCATCGCGCGGCACTACATTCGGAACCCGCGGCGTTGCCGCGAAAATTCCAGGTCTTTAAGTTCGGATTGCCCCGGCCTGAACAGGTCGGGGCATCTCAATCTCCTGTACGTTCTTTAGATAATGTTCAGCTAGAACCCATTGTTATCGCCCGATAACAATGTCTACGCACAGACCCCCAAGCTCCTCACTTACGCCAAGACGCAAGGCCCCTCCATGCGCGCGGGCGATATCTGCCACGATGGCAAGCCCAAGCCCCACTCCACTTCCTTGATTCTGGTTGCGTGCGGGATCAAGCCGGGAGAACGGCTTGACAGCTTCGGTTCTTTGTTCCGGTGGAATGCCCGGCCCGTCATCCTCGACACGGATGCGCATTGATTTTGGTGTCATCACAAGACTGACCCGGGCCCGTGTTCCGTATCTCACGGCGTTTCCGATCAGGTTTTCAACTGCGCGCCGAATCGCCACAGGGCGTAGCATGACCTCTCCCTGTTCCTCGGTTGGCACCAGTTCTACAACCCGCCCTGCCCGCTTTGCATCCTCTGCGATCTGGCGCAGCAAAACGGCTGGTTTCACCGCTTCAGGCGCCCCTTCTGCGGCGCCGCGCGAGAAATCAAGGAACGCATCCAGCAAAGACTGCATTTCATCCACGTCCTGCAGCAACGGCTTGGCGTCTTCCGCTGGCAGCATGGAAAGACCCAATTTTAGCCGAGTTAGTGGCGTTCGCAGATCATGACTGACACCGGACAACATCAGCGTCCGCTGTTCGATTTGCCGCTCTATGCGCGCGCGCATGTTAAGAAAGGCACTGCCTGCGGCACGTACCTCAATCGCTCCGCCGGGCGAATATGGAACCACCCGGCCACGCCCAAAGGCCTGCGCAACTTCGGCCAGCTTTGTGATCGGGCGCAGCTGATTGCGCATATATAGGAAGGATATCGACGTCATGAGCACGGCAAAGAACACCATCGTGACGATCAATTGATGCGGAGCGGCAGGTGACAAACGCCTGCGATCAAACGTCAACTCAAGAACGCCAAGATCAGTGTTCAGATAAACACGCGCCTCACGACTGCTTGGCAACGATACCGCAGCGACATCAGGCAGCCACCCTTGCAATTGCGTGACAATCAGTGGCGCAATGAAGTCGTACCACCGGCGCGACGCAACAGTTGGTTTTTCATTTTGATTGAGAAAAACGGCCTTCATCTCAAGCGCCGCAAGAATCGGCCGAGCTGCGGCCAACGCCTGCTGCTGAGTTTCGGCCGACTGCATGACTTGCGTCACAAATCCAATTTCACGCGACGCAGTCCGCGTCATCTGAGTGGTAACGTCTTCCAGATGACGTTGCAGAAACGCAATCGCAACAACCAGCAGAACAACAATCATCGGTAGTGCCAGAATGATCGCTGCGCGGGCATAAAGGCTGCGGGGCATATAAGGTTTGAGCCAACGGAAGGACATGCGCTAAGCCTAACCCTGCACCCCGGCAAGAGAAAGAGGCCAAGATGCTACCGCCCGATGAATTCGATCCGCCAGTTGGCATCCCGTTTCAGCTTGACGATGATCTGCTGAGGGTTGTTGCGCCAAACCCCTCACCTATGACCTATCGTGGTACAAACACTTACATTCTGGGTCGCCGCGACGTAGCGGTTATCGATCCCGGTCCGGCGGATGATCGTCATCTGCAGGCGATTCTGGATGCGTTGAAACCGGGGCAGAGAATCAGTCACATCATCGTTTCCCACAGCCATCTGGACCACTCACCGCTGGCTGCTCCGTTGTCGGCAAAAACCGGCGCCCCGGTCCTTGCCTTCGGAGGGCCGGAAGCGGGGCGTAGTGCGGTCATGACACGCCTGGCATCGCGGGGCCTCACCGGGGGTGGTGAAGGGATTGACCGGGCCTTTAGCCCCGATATCGAAGTTGAGGATGGCCAGATGATCGACGGCGACGGCTGGAACCTAGAAGTCATTCATACTCCCGGGCATCTGGGGAACCATATCGCACTTGCTTGGAACGATATCTGTTTCACCGCAGACCATGTGATGGGCTGGGCCAGTTCGCTGGTATCGCCTCCTGACGGCGACCTGACCGACTTTATGTCGGCATGCCGCAAGCTGCGCGCTCGAAACTGGTCCGTGTTCCATCCCGGTCACGGAGCACCTGTCACAGATCCCGCAGGGCGTCTGGACTGGCTGATCCAACACCGCCAGAGCCGCGAGGCACAGATTCTGACCGCGTTAGCCGATCAACCCGGAACGGCACGGAACCTGGCCGAGCGAATCTATACGGACACTCCGCCCCGCCTGCTGCCTGCCGCAGAGCGCAATGTGTTTGCACATCTGGTTGATCTTGCCGAAAAATCTCATGTTTCACCGGCCAGCGAGATTTCGATAACGGCAGAATTCAGCATAGCTGACTGATGCTGGAAAAAAATATTGTTTTCGCGTCATTCCCCTCTGGACGGGAAAATGTCGGATTGTTATACGGCCCGCAGTTCCGGCGTAGCTCAGCGGTAGAGCAGTTGACTGTTAATCAATTGGTCGTAGGTTCGATCCCTACCGCCGGAGCCAATTTTCACTGACAAAATGACACAATGTAAGAGCCCTTCTAGGCCGCTGCAGACGGGTGAGTTTTTTCGTCGAAAAAACTTTATCACCCCTCTGGACGACCGATATTCTGGTTGCTATACGGCGCGAACCGTTCCGGCGTAGCTCAGCGGTAGAGCAGTTGACTGTTAATCAATTGGTCGTAGGTTCGATCCCTACCGCCGGAGCCATATCTCCTCTTCCTCAAATCGGACCATTTGTGCGGCTCGTTGCCATTTTCTCAGTCGGAAAGCACGTCCGAGAACTCAGCCCGCAGATTGCGTTTCAGGACCTTGCCCGTGGCGTTCAGCGGCAATGCATCCACAAACACGACCTTGTCTGGTACCTGCCAACTCGCGATTTTTCCATCGAAAAATGTTAGCAGCTCTTCTTGGGACGGGTCCTCGCCTTCGGCTTTGACAGCGACAAGCAATGGCCGTTCATCCCATTTCGGATGAGGCACTCCAACGACGGCTGCAGTTGCCAGTTTGGGATGCGCCACGGCAATATTTTCCAACTCAACCGAACTGATCCATTCACCCCCGGATTTGATGATGTCTTTGGAACGATCGCGGATAGTCATGTACCCATCCGGATCAAGGGTTGCGACATCGCCCGTGGCGAACCAGCCATCCTGCAACAAGGGCTGGTCCTGCATATGGAAATAACTGTCCAGAACCCAATGCCCACGCACCATCAGATCGCCCTGGGTCACACCGTCATTCGGCAAGTCCTTCCCGTCGTCATCGACGATTTTCAGCTCGACACCATAAGGCGGCCTGCCCTGGTTTTCTCGCAATCTGTGCTGATCCTCAGTGGCCAGATTCCGATGCTTGGCCAAGGGAATGTTGGCTGTGCCAAGGGGGCTCATCTCGCTCATCCCCCAGGCGTGGACGGTATCGACGCCATAGGTTTCACGGAAGGTTTGAATCATCGATGGCGGACATGCCGATCCGCCAATTACTGTGCGCTCAAGGCTTTCCAATTTACTGCCCGATTTTTCCGCATGGGCCAAAAGACCCTGCCAGATCGTCGGAACACCCATCGCCAGCGTGACATCGTAGGTATCGATCAAATTGACCAGAGCTTCGCCATGCAGATCCGGCCCCGGCAACACCATCCGGGCGCCAGACATGGCGCACCCATAGGGTGAACCCCATGCGTTGACGTGAAACATCGGAACAACCGGCAGCACGACATCCATCGCCGAGTAGCCGATCACATCACGCGTATTCGAAGCAAAACTGTGCAAAACCGTAGACCGGTGGGAATACAACACACCTTTGGGATTGCCGGTCGTACCGGATGTGTAACACAAGCTGGAAGCCGTGTTTTCATCCAAGCCCGGCCATTCGAAATCCGCATCTCCTGTTTCGATCAGTTCATCATAGAACAACAGGCCAGGCACCTGAGACAACGCGGCCTCATCTCGTGGCCCCATCAGTACAAAATGACGGACCGCGGTCAGCTTGTCTTTGAGCGCGGCAATCAGCGGAGCAAAGGTCGCGTCAAAGAACAGCACCCTGTCTTCAGCATGATTGATGATGTAGGTGAGTTGTTCGGGGAAAAGACGCGGGTTGATCGTGTGGCAGACAAAGCCAGCACTGGAGGCCGCGTAATATATTTCAAGGTGGCGGCGATTATTCCATGCGATCGTTCCAATACGGTCCTGCGGTTCCAGCCCAAGATTGGCCAGCGCAGACCCCATTCGCCGGGCATTTCTCGAGATTTCCGCCCAGTTGGTCTGGGTTATCGTGTTATCGGTTTCAACCGACCATACCTCAGTCTGACCATGGTATTTTTCGGCATGTTCTATCAGTGACGAAATCAGCAAGGGCTGCGTCATCATCTGTCCCAGCATGGGCGTCCTCCCCTGTCGGCGCCGCACTTACTGAACAGCGCCTGTTGTTTCTGCATGAATGAGCGGCGGCAAGGCTGTGCTTGTCGGATCACTCATGGCTCTTCCATGAGGAAGAACCTGCCAAGCAATTCCCCCGCTGACAACAACGTGAATACGATCTGCCGTAACGGCAGGCCTGATTTCACAAGCCAAAGTCAGCTTCGGTGGCGCAACGCATAGGCAACAAGGGCGGCTGTTGAGCTGTCTTTTCCCTCGGTCCCGCGATCGCCATCCACAATTGGACCAAGCGAAGTTGCAAGCTCCTTGCCCAGCTCCACACCCCATTGATCGAATGAATTGATGCCAAGGATCACGCCCTCGACAAAAACCCGGTGTTCGTACAAGGCGATGATCTGCCCCAGAACATAGGGCGTCAGTTTGGGATACATCAGCGTGGTCGATGGGCGGTTGCCGGGGAAAACTCGATGCCGGGCCTGACGATCCAGTTCCTCATCACCGAGCCCGCGGTCAGCCAAAAGCGCGCGCGCCTCGTCCAATGAGCGGCCTTGCATCAGTGCCTCGGACTGGGCCAGACAATTTGCCAGCAAAAGCCGGTGGTGATGTTCCAACTCAGGCTCGTGACCCTCGGCTGCAACCATGAATTCGCAGGGGACAACATCCGTTCCCTGATGGATCAACTGATAGAATGCGTGCTGTCCGTTGGTACCCGGCTCACCCCAGACAATCGGGCCTGACGGGCCGATCAAAGCAGAGCCGTCCATGGCAACGGATTTTCCGTTCGATTCCATCTCAAGCTGCTGCAGGTACGCCGGAAGGCGGTTCAATCGCTGATCGTATGGCAAAACGGCGCGGCTGGAATAAGTTAGAATCTGGCGGTGCCATATCCCGACCAAGGCCAGCATCACCGGCATGTTCTCCACCAAGTCGGCCGAGCGGAAATGCAGGTCCATCGCCTGCCCGCCGCGCAGAAACGCGTCGAATGCATTTGAGCCTACGGCAATCATGACCGGCAAGCCAACTGGCCCCCAGATCGAATAACGCCCGCCAACCCAATTCGCAAAACCGAACACCCTCTCCTGCGGAATGCCAAATGCCTTGGTCTTGTCCAGATTGCTGGAAACTGCGGCGAACTGTTTGGCCGGATCACCGCCGCCATCCTGCATCCACGCACGAGCTGTGCGGGCGTTGGTCATGGTTTCGATAGTCGTAAACGTCTTGGATGCGACAATGACCAGCGTGCGCGAAGGATCCAGCGGGCGTAGCGTGTCCGCGATATGCGCGCCATCAACATTCGATACATAGTGCAGCCGAGGCCCGTCGTGATAAGGCGATAAAGCGCGTGTAGCCATGACCGGCCCAAGATCGGACCCGCCGATGCCGATGTTCACCACATCAGTGAACGGCCCACCTGCCCCCTCGATAGCCCCGCCTCGGACCTCTTCTGCAAAAACCCTCATCCGCTGAAGGGTCTCCAGCACTCCGGGCATGACATCTGTCCCATCGACCTCGACCGGATCACCGTCAAGATTGCGCAGAGCGGTGTGCAGAACAGCCCTATTTTCGGTTTCGTTAATCTTGTTGCCGGAAAACATGGCATCGCGCCTTGCGGCCAAATTAGCCGTTTCGCAAAGCCGCAGCAGCGACGCGCGGATCTGGTCGTCGATCTGAGTTTTTGAATAATCGAACAACAAATCACCGGACGAGGCGGAAAACCCCTGCGCCCGGGTTGGATCGGAATCGAACAAGTCAGTTATCCTGCGGTCCCGCACGTGATCAGCTTGTTCCGCAAGTCTGCCAATATCCATCTTTTCTACTCCGCCCAATGGACTGTGATCCCACTCAGAACCGCAGCGATTGGCGCCTCTTCGGGAGGCAATGACATGGCACGCTCCAGCGCGTCGCGCTTGGCCGCGCCATAGATAATCAGGTGCTTGGACAAGGCACCGTCCAGAATAGGTGCGGTTAGCGTGATACGAGGTTCGGGCTGCACCGCTGTTCGTGCGACGGCAAGTGTCGGCGCGTCGCTGTCAAGGGCCTGTGCCAGCCCATCCATCCCGGGATACAGCGAGGCAGTATGCATGTCTTCGCCCATCCCCAGTACCAGCACAGACAACGGCAAAACCGGTGCGATCAGGGCTTCGATGTGTGCCAATGCATCCTCGGGATGTTCCGACGGAACATAAAGCGGAACAAATTCTGCCGCCGAAGCACGGCTGACCAACAAGTGCTCGCGGATCAGGCGCTCGTTTGAACGCTCATGATCTGACGGCACGCAACGTTCATCCGTTGGCAGAACACGCACCCGATCCCATTCCAGGTCAGCCGCGCACAGGCTGTCGAACACCGGACCTGGCGTGGTTCCCCCGGGGACAGCGAAAGCGATGGTATCATTGTGCAACAGAGATGCTTCAAGTTCTCCCGCCAGTTTGTTGGCCACATCAATGGCCAGCAAATCCCTGTCAGCGTATTCCTGAATATTCATGGCTTGATCCCTTGCCAGCGGCGACCGTCGCGTTTCATCAGCAGCTCGGCGTCGCCCGGCCCGGTGCTGCCGCTGTCATATGGTTTTGGTACATCGCCGCGCGCCTGCCATCCAGCGATGATCGGATCGGTCCAGGCCCAGGCAGCTTCGACTTCGTCGTCGCGCATGAACAAGGTCTGGTTACCTCGGATTACATCCATCACAAGGCGCTCATAGGCGTCCGGCGGGTCTTGGTTTTCCGCCCCCAATGCCTCGGCAAAGCTCATGTCCAGTGGGACGTCGACCAGACGCATCCCCCCTGGGCCCGGCTCTTTGATCGTCACTTTCAGCGTAATTCCCTCGTTCGGTTGCAAGCGGATCGACAACACGTTTGCGTGTCGCCCTGCCCCCTCACCGAAAATCGAATGCGGCGCGTCCTTGAACATCACATTGATCACGGATGAACGCGCAACCAACCGCTTTCCTGTACGCAGATAAAACGGTGTTCCGGCCCACCGCCAGTTGCTGATATGCGCGCGCAAAGCGATATAGCTTTCGGTTGACGATCTCTCTTTGCCAACCACATCTCGATAGCCTGGCCCGTCGGCCCCGGCCACAAACTGACCGCGTACGATATGGTGCGGTTCAACGGGGTCCAGTGCGCGGATCACCTTGAGTTTTTCATCACGTACCGCATCGGGGTCGAACTTCGCCGGTGGCTCCATGGCGATCAGACACAGAAGCTGCATCAGATGGTTTTGTATCATATCGCGCATGGCACCGGCGCGATCATAGTAATTCTCGCGCCCGTCCACACCTACGGTTTCGGCCACCGTGATCTGGATATGGTCGACATACTGGCTGTTCCACAAAGGCTCGAACAACATGTTTCCAAAGCGGACTGCCATGAGGTTCTGGACCGTCTCTTTGCCCAGATAGTGATCAATGCGGTAAATCTGCTTTTCATCGAAATACGCAGCAAGCGTCGCGTTCAGCCCACGAGCACTGGCGAGGTCATGACCAAAGGGCTTTTCGACCACAACCCTCGTCTGATCCGTGACCATACCAAATGCTTCGATCCTCTCCGCAAGCGGTTCGAACAGACGGGGGCCAACGGAAAAGTAAAACGCCCTGACCCGTTGCGGATCAAGCCGTTTAGCAAGACCTTCCCATCCGTCATTGGACAATGCATCAACCCGGGAATAGACAATCCGCTGCAGGAACTCATTCAGGACGGCGTGCCGGGCTGACAACACCGGAACAAGCTGTCGCAAAGATTCGGCGACGAGCGCACGAAACGACTCGTCATCATGATCGCTTCGCGCCGCGCCGACGATTAAAACGTCCTTGGGCCATTGTCCCGCGCAATATCTGCGAAACAGCGCCGGCAGAATCTTACGCTGGGCAAGATCGCCGGTTCCGCCGAATATGACCAGATCAAAAGGATCTACCGGTATGATGCGAGAAACCATGGGTTTTCCTTAACTCCCAATCCGTCGCGTGTCCAATGTTAGCGCAATCATTTCGTTTTCGTTACCCACCATCAAAACTCTGTCAGATACGTCGCGTCCGTCTTTAATTCACCTGTGGCAATAAGCTAGATCAGTTGGACAGTTGCAAGGAACCGGATGCCGGAATGAAAGACAACGCGCCTCAGTTAGCCAATATCGGAAAGTTTCAGAACAAATTCGTGACAGCCGATGGCCAGCAGCGTGCAGCAGTACCGCTGAGCAATCCAGAGACGTTGTGGTTCAATACCGGTACGCTGTGCAACATCGAATGCCTGAACTGCTATATCAAAAGCAGCCCCACAAATGATGCACTGGTGTACATTTCGGAATCCGAGGTCATCGAATTTCTGGATCAGATTCAAACGCGGAACTGGCCAGTGCGCGAGATCGGTTTTACCGGCGGTGAGCCTTTCATGAACCCCGAGATTATCGGAATCACAAGATCCGCCCTTGAACGCGGATATGAGGTTTTGATTCTGACCAACGCGATGCGCCCGATGATGCGCCGAAAGGTGCGCGAAGGACTACTGGAACTTCATCGCGTTTACGGGGAAAAGCTTACACTTCGGATTTCGGTCGATCACTATCGCTCTGAACTGCACGAAGCGGAAAGGGGCGCTGGCAGTTTTGAAAAAACCCTCGATGGAATGAAATGGCTTCGGGACAATGGATTTCGGATGACTGTGGCAGGACGCACTGTCTGGGGCGAGTCCGATGCGGAAAGTCGCGCGGGCTATGCCGCGTTCTACGCCGAACATGGCTTTGACATTGATGCCAATAACCCTGGCCAAACAGTACTGTTCCCCGAAATGGACGAAACCTCGGAAGTACCTGAAATAACCACAGCCTGCTGGGGGATTCTCGACAAAACACCGAGTGCCGTGATGTGCGCCAGTTCCCGCATGGTGGTCAAACGCAAGGGCGCATCCAAGCCAGCCGTTCTGGCCTGTACCCTGCTGCCCTATTCACCGGAATTCGAATTGGGAACAACATTGGCCGAAGCCGAAGCGGATGTTCACCTGAACCACCCTCATTGTGCGAAGTTCTGCGTTCTGGGCGGAGCAAGCTGTTCGGCCTGACGTCAGTTCAGTTCGGGTGATTTCCAATACTTGGTTCCGGACGCGTTCGCTGAAACGCGCCAGCCTTTTTTGTCGAGCACGAATATCGATCTCCCGTTGACGAACCTGGCGGCCTGGTCCGCCCTCTCATCGCCATACATGGCGCCTGTTTCCGCCGTGGCATCATAGCCTTCGGTAATGAACTTCTGGAAATCTGCCTGTGTTTCGAACAAGATCACCAGCTGGGTTTCAAACCCACCGATACCAATGGCCGCCCCAACGCCGCCTGTCCCCATATTCATGTATGTACGGCTGCCGTCTTCCTTTGAAACAGCAACACCACGACCGTATCCCGCGGATACGGGAAACACTGTTATCTTGCGGGTATCAAAAGCGGCATATCCCGCGCTATCCGGATAAAGCGCATCAGCATCCGAATTCTCTGCCAGAAGGCGCGTCAGAATTTCATTAGACATCGTATCCAGCTTGGCGCGTGTTTCTTCGGGCGTCGCCTCATTGGTCACCAAATCAGCGGTGGAATCGAACGTATCACTGACGATGTCGGCGCCCTTGCCAACAGCCTCACCAGCGCTTTCAGCGCCGCGGCTAATGGCGTTTGCCGTACTTTCAGCGCCCTTTTTGACCTTATCGAGCAAATTTTCGGCTGAGACAGTTCCGCAAAGCAGAAGCCCCGCAACGATGGAAATTGGTAACTTCATCATGGAATGATCCAATGTCAGAACCTGCGTTCGACACTGACAATACCCATTGTTGTCAAAAATAAAATCCGGTTCGTCGCGAACATCGCGACCTAATACGAAATACAATCGTCAAACTAGCCCGGGAAACGCCAAATGCGCCGCTTAGGCATCGGTCAATTCAGTCTGAATTCGCCCACTACATTACGCCACTCACCCGGAGCGATCATTTTGCGATGTGTGAAACGGACGGAATGAAGTGGCCCTTCGATTTCGCGCTGCCAGAACTCAATGAAATCAAACAGCCTCGGATGATCAGGCGCCAGATCATATTCCTGCCATGTGAAGGTATTCAAAACGTGAATGTAGTCGGGCATGTGATAATAGAATTCAGCCGTAGTCAGCCCGTAACCCTTAAGCATTAATTCTGTTTCGCTTTGCTCCATGCAGACCTCCAATTTATTGCAAGGTCTCTTTAGCATAGCACGAATTCAACCGAACTCTCATTAAAACAATGCGTTAACCTTGCGTGAGCGGTGAAATTCGCCCCAATTCCGTTGCTTGCTTGCACCTTATGTGCCGGGTCTGATAAGATGCATCCACAAGATATAGACCCTGCACAAAGAACGGGCCGTTACGTGAGCGATACGCCAGAAACTCCTGAAAACATGGACGAAACCCCACCGGAACGCCCCGTTTATGACGGCCCGACGGTGTCTATCGAATCCGAGATGCGAACGTCGTACCTCGATTATGCGATGTCGGTCATCGTCAGCCGCGCGATCCCCGATCTGCGCGACGGGTTGAAACCGGTGCACCGGCGCATCCTTTATGCGATGCACGAGACCGGGAATACCCATGACAAGGCTTATCGCAAATCGGCCCGTCCGGTTGGTGATGTGATGGGTAAATACCACCCGCATGGTGACAGCGCGATCTATGACGCGCTCGTGCGGATGGCTCAGGATTTCTCGATGTCGCTGCCGCTGCTGGATGGTCAGGGCAACTTTGGTTCGATGGACGGTGATAACCCGGCGGCCATGCGTTATACCGAAGTTCGCATGGACAAGCCTGCCGCGGCCCTGCTGGCAGACATCGAGAAAGAAACGGTTGATTTTCAGGACAACTACGACGGCAAGGACAAAGAGCCGACCGTCCTGCCCGCCCGCTTCCCGAACATGCTGGTCAATGGTGCCGGCGGCATCGCCGTGGGTATGGCGACCAACATACCGCCTCACAATCTGGGCGAAGTGGTCGACGCCACTCTGGCGCTGATCGACGATCCGGATCTGACATCCGAGCAACTGATCGAATACGTCCCCGGCCCCGACTTCCCGACCGGGGGCGTGATGCTGGGCCGATCCGGTGCGCGCAAAGCCTATCTGGAAGGGCGCGGCAGCGTCATCATCCGCGCCAAGACCCGCGTCGAAGAACTGCGCAAGGACCGATACGCGATTGTGGTGGACGAGATCCCCTATCAGGTGAACAAAGCTGCAATGATCGAAAAGATCGCCGAGGCAGTGCGCGAGAAACGGATCGAAGGTGTCGCCCACGTTCAGGATGAATCCGACCGCAACGGCGTGCGTGTCGTGGTCGAACTGAAACGGGACGCAACGCCCGAAGTGGTGCTGAACCAACTCTACCGGTTTTCACCAATGCAGACCTATTTCGGCTGCAACATGTTGGCGTTGAACGGTGGCCGCCCCGAGCAGCTTACACTGCGCCGGTTCCTGACGTCGTTCATTGATTTCCGTGAAGACGTCGTTGCACGTCGCACAGCGCACCTGCTGCGCAAGGCGCGCGAACGCAGCCACATTCTATGTGGTCTGGCCGTTGCCGTCACCAATATCGACGAAATCGTCACGACGATTCGGCAATCAGCAGACGCGGCGGAAGCCCGTGAAAAGCTGATGACACGGCGCTGGCCTGCCCAGCCGATCCTGGAATACATCGCGCTGATCGACGATCCGACCCATACGGCGAACGATGATGGCACTTACAATCTGTCTGAAACACAAGCTCGGGCTATTCTTGAACTACGGCTACAACGTCTGACCCAGATCGGCGTCAAAGAAGTCACCGACGAATTGGAAGAGCTGGCAGGCAAGATCAAGGAATACCTTGAAATTCTGTCCAGCCGAGAGCGCATCATGGGCATCATCGCCGATGAACTGCGCGAGGTTCGCGAACAGTTCGCCGTGCCGCGCCGCACCGAGATCGTCGATTGGTCCGGTGATATGGATGATGAGGACCTGATCGAGCGCGAAGATATGGTCGTGACCGTAACTTCGGGCGGCTATATCAAGCGCACCCCTCTGGCTGACTTCCGCGCCCAAAAACGCGGTGGCAAAGGTTTGAGCGGCATGCAAACCAAAGAAGAGGACGTAGTTACCAACCTCTTCGTGGCGAATACGCATACGCAGCTGCTGTTCTTCACCACCGACGGGATGGTCTACAAACTCAAGACCTGGCGCCTGCCGCAATCGGGGCGCACCGGTAAGGGTAAGGCTATCGTCAACATCCTGCCAATTCCGACCGGTGTATCCATCGCGGCGATCATGCCTGTGGATGTCCCGGACGATGAGTGGGAAAACCTGCAGATCGTCTTTGCAACCAGCGCCGGAGACGTCCGCCGTAACCGGCTGTCGGATTTCACCAACGTCCGTCGTAACGGTAAGATCGCTATGAAACTGCCCGAGGGGGTGGAACTGGTGAATGCACGCATCTGTTCCGAGGATGAGGACGTGATGCTGGTGACCAATTCGGGTCGCGCCATCCGGTTCCGCACCACCGACGTTCGTGTCTTCAACTCACGCGAATCCACTGGCGTGCGCGGTATCAAGCTGACCAATGGCGACCGGGTGGTCTCGATGTCCGTCATTCGTCACTTCGAAGCCGGACCGGACGAGCGCGCGGCCTACCTCAAGATGCGCAGATTGATGGCTGGCGTTACGGATGAGACCGAAAGCGACGAAGACGAAGGTAACGCGGACAGCGTATTGCCGCAGGAACGCTATGCCGAAATGTCGGCGGCCGAGAACCTGATCCTGACAATCACCGCAGGAGGCGCAGGCAAGCTGAGCTCAAGCCACGACTATCCCGTGCGCGGACGTGGTGGCATGGGTGTTGCAGCCATGGATAAGGCGATGCGCGGCGGGGAACTGGTTGCGTCCTTCCCGGTCGAAATCGACGATCAGATTATGCTGGCGACATCCAAGGGCCAGTCGATCCGGGTTCCCGTCGACGGAATCTCGTTCCGTTCCCGTTCGGCGGGTGGCGTCAAAGTCTTTAACACCGGCAAGGGCGAAGAGGTGGTCAGCGTTGCCTGGATTGCCGATCAGGGCGACGACGACACTCCGGAATAAAATACTCTGTACCCAAAGCCCCGCCGCAATGTTCGGCGGGGCTTTTTTTCGTTAAAGCCCGTAAATCTGTCCGAACTTTTGTTCCAGATATTGCAGCAGTGGCTCCGGTCCCGGTTTCTGGCCGCTGGCGCGTTCGATTACGTCACGCGGCGCATAAAGCCCACCGTAGCGTTGCAAATTCTCACGTAGCCAACTGGTCGCGCCAGACGTTTCGCCCCGGGTCAGCTGTTCGTTCAGATCGGGAACTGCGGCTTGCAATGCCTCATACAGACATCCCGCATAGACATTGCCCAGAGAGTACGTTGGAAAGTAGCCGAACAGGCCCACCGACCAGTGCACATCCTGCAAACATCCGTTCGAAGGCTTGTCCACGGCATAACCGAAATCGGACTTAAAGCGATCGTTCCACGCCGCCTCCAAATCATTGACTTCCAGATCACCAGCCATCAGTGCACGTTCAAGATCAAAGCGCAGCATGATGTGGAGGTTGTATTGCACCTCATCAGCTTCAGTTCGGATATAACCGTTCTGCACCCTGTTGACGGCAGCATAGAACTCGTCGGCATCAGCGATACCAAAGTCACCGAAAACATCGGTCATCTGTCCAAACAGCCACCCAGTGAATTCGCGAGAGCGCCCCAGCTGGTTCTCATAAATTCGGCTTTGGCTTTCATGAACGCCCATCGACACGCCCCTGCCCAGCGGAGTCAGGGCGTAGGCTGCGTCGATCCCCTGTTCATATGCCGCGTGGCCAACCTCGTGAATCGTGGAATAAAAGCAGTTGAACGGGTCGGTTTCGCTGGTGCGCGTGGTAATTCGCACGTCTGATCCGCTGCCCGAACTGAACGGATGTACGGCCTTGTCTACGCGCCCCCGATTCAGATCATATCCGAACACGGTTGCCAGTTTCTGCGACAGACGCATCTGATCGCCTTCGGCGAATGATCCGACCACGCCCTTGGGCATCGGCCTTTCCAGAATCGCAGCCCGCAAAGCGACCAGCCGCGGGCGCATCTCATCAAAAATCGCGGCAATCTGGCTGCCTGTTGTGTAGGGTTCGTAATCTTCGACCATGGCATCGTAGATGTCGCCACCCTGAGCCAGCGCAGCGCCTTCCTCGCGCTTGAGGGCGACCACTTCTTCCAGAACCGGCAGGAAGGCGGCCACATCCTCGTCCGCACGGGCTAGCGCCCACTGTCCCTGCGCTTGTGAGGTTACGCGCGCGATGGCCTTTGCTAGGTCCGCAGGTACTTTGGCCGTACGCTCGAACGCACGACGGATTTCACGAAGCTGAGCTTCACTCACTTCGCATGTCCCTTCGGCTTCTTCCAACCAATCTGCCACACGCGGGTCGGAACGACGGGCATGCAGAACAGCCTCGATCGCGGCCATCTCTTCGCCCCGTTGCGCAGCGGCACCGCGCGGCATCACCGTTTCCTGATCCCAGCCCAGACGGCCCGCAATCTGGCCCAGTGCAGATGTTTCGCGCTGAAAGGCCATCAATTCGTCAAATGCGGTCATAAGTTCAAGCTCCACGTAAAGAGGTTGGGATCGGATAGGCGGTCAGGAAGCGCGCGCGCAAGATCAGCGTCCAGACCACAACGGCCATTAACTGGTGCAATATGGCGATTTGCCAAGGTGCGGCGTACACGACGGTTACGATACCAAGCACCACTTGCAGCGACAGCGCGGCAAACACGGCATTGAACGCAAACTGCGTTTGTGGATGCGCACTAGTCCGCCCGCGCAACCAGACGACAACTCCAAAAGCAAACAGAAGATAACCTGCGCAGCGGTGTATGAATTGCACCAACCCCGGGCTTTCAAAGAAATTCCGCCACATTGGTTCCAGCATTGTTGCATCGGGCGGCAGCAACTGCCCTCCGATCAATGGCCAATCGGTAAAGGATCGCCCGGCGTCGATACCCGCCACCAGCGCACCGATTAAAATTTGCAGAAAGGCAAAATGCATGAGGCCGGTCGACAACGAAAACAACCGATCCTCCTTCGCGCGCCGCGCTTGCATCAGGTCCCGCTCCTCCCGGCCGAGCATAAAGATATACCACGCCAGAAAGCCGAGGATCACAAAGGCAAGTCCGAGGTGAACCGCCAGACGGTAGCTGGCGACGGCAATCATTCCCTCGCCCTGCGTCACGCCCGAGGCGACCATCCACCATCCGATTCCGCCTTGAATGCCTCCCAGAATTCCGGGCAGCAGCAGACGCCCGGTCCAGCCTGCCGGAATTTTCCGCGCAGCCAAAAACCCCAAAAAGCCTAGCGCCCAAACCATACCGGTTACCCGGCCAAGCTGACGGTGTCCCCATTCCCACCAGTAGATCGACTTGAAATCATCAAGCTCCATCCACTGGTTCTGAATGCGCCACTGATCAATTTGCTTGTACTTGTCGAACTCGACCTGCCAGTCCGCCTCACTCATCGGGGGAATGGCTCCTGTGATCGGGCGCCACTCGGTGATGGACAGGCCGCTGTCGGTCAAACGAGTCAAACCGCCGACAACGATCATGGCCACGACCAAAGCGAACAGGATCATCAACCAGGCCCGGATTGCGCGCCTTGCCCCACCCCTGCCACGATCAATCAAGCCGGGCTGAACCGCCTGTTGTTGTTGATTGTCCGAGACTTCCTCAAAGATGCTGCGCTTGCCGCTCATGCCATCCTCATGTCCTTGAATTTCACGCAGGCTAGGGCCATGGCCGACCGAGGTCCAGCCTCAGCCCTTGTCCTTCCACCGGACCATCTGACGCATGATCCCGTGCAACATTTGAACGTCTGCGCGCGTCATGCGCATCCGCGACCACAGATTGCGCAGGTTTACCTTCATCCCTTCGGCCTTTTCCGGCGGATAAAAGAACCCTGCCTCCTCCAACCGGTCCTCATAGTGCTCAACCAGCTTTTCGACCTCGATGCCCGTGGCCCAATCTCCCTTGCCCAGATCAGTCGCCTCGTGCACGACATCGGCAGATTGACGCATCCACTCATATGCGGTCAGCAACACGCATTGTCCCAGATTCAGCGAGGCGTATTCCGGGTTCACCGGGACCGAGATGATGGCGTTGGCTTTGGCGATATCTTCATTCTCAAGCCCCGCACGTTCCGGACCAAACAGAACCGCCACCTGCTCGCCAGCCGCTACCTTTTCCGCAGCGATCTGCATCGCGCGCTCGGGGCTGTAAACCGGTTTGGTCAACCCCCGCTGGCGGGCCGTGGTAGCGAACACAAACGTCCGATCCGACAGACCCTCCGCCAGATCGTCAAACAACTGAGCCTCGTCCAGCAATCGGCCTGCCCCGCTGGACATGGCAACGGCTTTGGGGTTCGGCCAGCCATCGCGCGGCGCCACGATACGCATCCGGTCCAGACCGAAGTTCCACATCGCCCGCGCTGCGGCCCCGATATTTTCACCCATCTGGGGGCGCACAAGCACAAATGAAGGCTGGGATTTGTCGCTGGGCATGTCAAACTCCGAATGGCTGCGCCTGCTCTAGTCGCGCGGCCCCGGCAGAGCAACCCTCACCACTCTTCCTCTTGCCCCAAATATCCCCGCCGGAGGCATAAAAGTTTGCTTCCCGCCCACAATCCGCTAAACCGCGCGAAAGACAACGCGAAGGACCGCAACGATGGACGCCCCCGAGCAGCCGCAAATCTATCTGATCACACCGCCGTCCATCGAACTGGACACCTACCCCGATCAACTCGCCCGCGTTCTGGACGGGGCCGAAATTGCCTGCATAAGGCTCGCGCTCGCAGGCAATGACGAGGACACTATTGCTCGCATTGCAGATGCCTGTCGCGAAGTTGCCCACGCGCGTGACGTAGCACTTGTAATCTCGAACCACGTTCTTCTCGCTCAACGTTTGGGCCTTGATGGTGTGCATCTGGGCGACGCAGCACGTTCGGTACGCGCCGCCAGAAAAGAGCTCGGGCCTGATGCCATCGTCGGCAGCTTTTGCGGGGCCTCACGTCACGACGGGATGAACGCAGGTGAGGCCGGTGCGGACTATGTCGCCTTCGGTCCGGTGGGCAATGCCTCGCTCGGTGATGGAACAGTGGCAGAGGCCGACCTGTTTCAGTGGTGGTCTGATATGATCGAGGTTCCGGTCGTCGCCGAGGGCGGCCTGACCGAAGACAGCATTCGCGCCCTCACCCCCTGCACGGATTTCTTCGGATTGGGGGATGAAATCTGGTCGAACGATGATCCGCTGGCCACACTCAAAAAGCTGACTGCGGCGATGGCCTAGACGGCAAGGAATGGCGCGATACACCAGTACGCGCCAACCAACGCTATCACCATCGAGGCCGGTATTCTGATCCGACTGCGAAATCGCTGTGAACCAAAAGAAAAAAGTGTAATGACGGAAAATCCGGCAATGCCAATGGCCAGAATTGCCAACCCTGCACCCACGCCATAGCCAATGATTGCGGACATGGCGTGATTTGGTGGTATCGCGCCTTTGATTAGATCCGATGCCGCATCTGATCCGTGCAGCAATCCAAATCCGAAGACAGCAATCATTCGCCACAGGTGCAACCGGCGGGCAAATATGTTCTCGACGGACAGCAAAACGATACCCGCTGGAATCAATAATGCGACCACAGCCTGCGGCACGGCGACAATCGCCAAAGTACCCAAGGCCAGCATCGTGGAAAACCCCAATGAAAAAGGGATGAGTTGCAAGATCAGCGGTCGGGCCCTGACGGACAGAAATAACATAGCCAGTACAAACGCGATCTGCTCAGGACCGTTGGGCAGAATACGACTGAACCCCAATGAGAAAAAGGTTTCCATCGTTTCGGTCGATCCCAGCGCTGATCCCCCGGCCAACGGAATTGCGGGGCTGGTCTCACCACCCTGCAGATAGCCGGTATACGGGGCCTCAACGCCTTGTTGCCGCAGAACCAGAGAGCCGGCACCAACCGGCCAACTCACCTGCAGGTTATGGGCGTTTTCGGGGATATTCCCGGTTAACAGCAAAGTTGACGTTCGCGCGGCCTCCCTGTTGCCGACAACAGGAATATTAACACCTTCATAGGACAGCTTGACCCGACCCTGAGCCTGAACATCCAGCTTGTCCATCCAAGGAATTGCGAACTCTCGCACCAATGGTTCCAGTTCCGAGGAAACCAAAGAACGAAGCTTCGAATAGTTTACAGACTCGTCCGCTTCGGCTGTGTCTGAGAGACTATCCAGATCCATACCGGCAACAAATGCTTCGGCATTGAAGTGAAGCTCGATAAACAAATCGCCGTTTTTGACCTGAAAGTCTGCGACTGTCGGCGTGATCTCATGTGACACGGATTGGTTCGGGGCAAAAAGCAAAACCGCAAGCAAACAAAGCGGCCCAAGCAGACCAGAGCGCAAAGCCCCCGAAACAGTCTTCATTTGCGTATCACCATAAAACTTTTTGCAAATCGCAAGTATCTGTCCACCAATAGTCCGACTGAATTCAGACGAGATCAAGCGCAAATCCAGCTCATCCGTTGCTGAATGCCCGGACCTAATGTCCACCTTCCGACTTGCGCCTGCACCGGGGCTGCGGCATGACAGCGCCATGACTCAGAACACTGAAATCCTGTGCATCGGCTCGGTCCTTTGGGACATCATCGGCCGATCCGCCAGCCATATGCGTCAGGGATCGGACGTGCCGGGCCGAATTACGCGCCTGCCCGGCGGCGTCGCGATGAATATCGCCATGACCCTGGTCAGGTTCGGTATGACGCCGACCCTGCTGACTGCGATTGGCCGCGATCCCGAAGGTGACGAACTGGTCCATTCCTGCGCGCGTCTGGGTATGGTCACCGATCACGTCTATCGCTCGCAGGACCTGCCGACCGACAGATATATGGCGGTCGAGGGCGCGAACGGGTTGATTGCAGCCATCGCCGACGCCCACTCGCTTGAGGCTGCAGGCGCAAAAATCCTGCGCCCCCTGCTTCACGGTCCGCTCGGATATGAAAACACGCCGTTCGAAGGGCTGATCGCTCTGGACGGGAACCTGACGCTGGATTTACTGGAAGATATCGCTCAAAGCCCGGCTTTCGCCCGGGCAGACCTGCGCGTGGCCCCAGCCTCGCCCGGCAAGGCCGAGCGGCTTCTGCCGTTTCTCAAACACGCGCGGGCAACTCTGTACGTGAACCTTGAAGAAGCAGGATTGCTTTGCCAGCGCGAGTTTTCCGATTCAGAAAGTGCAGCCAAGGGCTTGCTCGATCGCGGCGCCCTACGCGTACTTGTGACTGACGGCGGCAACTCTGCCACCGAGGGCAGTACCCTGGGCGTGGTGACACAAACCCCTCCATCGGTTCTGGTAACCCGCGTTACCGGGGCTGGTGATACATTCATGGCGGCCCATATTGCCGCCGAAGCAAATGGTGCAAACAGGGACGAGGCATTGGCCCGCGCCCTGCACGCCGCCGCAACTTACGTTTCCGGAGAAACCCCGCTGTGATCGACATCCAATACTCAACCGAAGTCCGCGCCGCCAAGGATGCAGGTCAACCCGTAGTCGCGCTGGAAAGCACGATCATTACACATGGCATGCCGCACCCGCAGAACGTCGAGGTCGCAGCCAGGGTTGAACAGGACATTCGCGATGCCGGTGCCGTTCCGGCAACCATCGCCGTGATCAAAGGCGCGCTGCACGTGGGGCTTGAACCTGAACAACTGGCTGCACTGGGGCAGGCTCAGGGCGTTGCAAAACTGTCCCGCGCCGACATGGCCGCCTGTATCGCCACAGGTGGCACAGGGGCCACGACGGTTGCCGCTACCATGATCGCCGCGCATCTCGCCGGGATCGAAGTGTTTGCTACCGGCGGTATCGGTGGTGTGCATCAGGGTGCAGAAACTTCGTTCGACATCTCCGCCGACCTGCACGAACTGGCCCAAACCCCGGTTACGGTTGTTGCGGCTGGCGCAAAGGCGATCCTCGACCTCGCCAAAACTCTGGAAGTGTTGGAGACACTTGGCGTCCCCGTTATTGCCCACGGTCAGGACGAGTTTCCGGCATTCTGGTCCGCCAAATCGCAATTTGCTGCACCCCTACGAATGGATAGCGCCGAAGATATCGCCAAAGCGCATACAACCCGCCGGGCGCTGGGTGTTCCGGGCGGCCAACTGGTCGCAAATCCCATTCCGAACGACGCACAGATTCCAGCCGAGGAACTGGCCCCCATCATCGCCTCGGCACAGTCGGATGCCGTGGCGCACCGGATTACCGGAAAAGGCGTAACGCCCTATCTCCTGCAACGGATTTTCGAACAAACCGAGGGCCGGTCGTTGACCGCCAACATCGCGCTTGTGCGAAACAACGCGCGCCTTGCAGCCAAAATCGCCAAGTCCCTAACGGACGGCACGTAATGAAAGCAACGCATTAAAGACTATTGTGCCGGCGTTCCAAACTTCCTAACTAATCTGGTAAACCACTCGGAAACGTAATGAATACACCGTTCGACGAAGAACCTCATCGCCGCCCAGGTCTGCTGGCCGGACTTCGCGCCTCTTTTTTGACGGGTATCGTGGTCATTGCGCCAGTCTGGCTGACTGGGTGGCTGATCTGGTCAGTCGTCGGCTGGATCGACAGTGCGGTCCTGCCGCTGGTGCCACAGCGTTTTCAGCCCGAAGAATACGTCGGCATCAATGTTCACGGCGTCGGTGTCATCTTTTTTCTGTTCTTCACGATTATTGTCGGCTGGATTGCCAAAGGTATTCTGGGCCGCTCGCTGATACATTTCGCAGAAAGTTTGGTTAACCGGATGCCGGTTGTCCGATCTATCTATTCCGGCATCAAACAAATATCTGAGACGGTTTTCGCGCAGACCGAGCGGTCCTTTGAAAAAGCCTGTCTGATCCAGTATCCGCGCCGTGGAATTTGGGCCATCGGGTTCGTTTCGACAACGGCCAGAGGTGAAATCAGCCAAAGGGCCGAAACCGCTGGCGAGTTGTATAGCGTATTCGTTCCGACCACGCCCAACCCAACTTCGGGTTTTCTTCTATTCTTCCCTGCCGAAGACGTCATTCTACTGGACATGACGATCGAGGATGCGGCGAAACTCGTGATCTCGGCCGGTCTTGTCTATCCAAACGAAAAAGACCCGACGCAGCCGCCGGAATGATCAACTGAACATCATCGGCAGGTCTACTGTACTGCGTTCACCGATATCCGATTTGTGATCCTGAAGGAATCGTTCAGCCGCTGCGCGTCCTGCATGTTTCAACTTGTGCAGAATGACCGGGGTCGGAACCGTTTTGGTCGCAACCGACAAGCTGTTCATCAATTCGTCATCAGCGATCATGTGAACCAGAACGCGGTTCATCTCGCCGGCCTTCAGCTTACCGTCTGCCAGCAGCCGTTGAACGAAATTGATCGCCCTAAGCTCGCGCAATAGCGATGAATTAAAGCTGATCTCGTTGATCCGATTCTGAATCTGCTGCGGTGTCTTGGGAACCTCGTCTCGCTCCAGCGGATTGATGTTAACGATCACGACGTCGTCTGGCAGCTCATCATTGAACAATGGGTAAAGGGCGGGGTTGCCCGTATAGCCCCCGTCCCAATAGGCTTCGGTTCGATCCGACTTCGGGTCATAAATCTCGACCGCCTGAAACAGGTTCGGCAAACAAGCCGAGGCCAGAATGGCATCCGTCGATATTTCACCACCTGTGAAAACCCTGATCTTGCCGCTACGCACGCAAGTTGCGCAGACGAACAGGTCAGGACCTTCATCAGCGCAGATTTCATGGAAATCAAATCTGTCCACAACCGATGCAAGCGGATTGCGATAAAACGGACCATATGCATAAGGCGACACCATACGCGACCAGGCATCCGCCACCGAAAAGGGAACCGAATATTCTATGGCCTGTGCGATCTGCGAAGGTTCCAGCCCGCGCATCCAATGCGCAATCCGCATATCGCCGACAGCCCCCATACGCTTCCACAAATCATCCAGACATTCCCGCGCCCCGGCTCGGCCCGCCTTGACCATCCCGGACTTGAAGGCGGCGCCGTTCAACGCCCCCGCAGACGTACCGGTGATTGCCGCCACCTCAATATCTTCTTCATCCAGAAGCCTGTCCAACACGCCCCAGGTAAAGGCGCCATGCGCCCCGCCACCCTGCAAAGCCAGATTGATCTGTTTCAAACCTCGCCCCTTCTTCTGCTTAGAAACGCCTCGGGGATGTGGGGGAATAACCCCCACGAGAGATCAAAGGGCCGTCCAACCCCCATCAACCGAGATCGTCGTACCAGTAATCTGCGCCGCCGCATCGGAACACAGGAACACTGCAGTGCCGCCCAACTGTTCCACTGACGCAAACTCTTTCGATGGCTGCCGTTCAAGCATGACGTTCTTTATCACGTCCTCACGACTCATGTTGTATTCTTTCATGGTGTCGGGGATCTGCGCCTCGACCAGCGGGGTCAGAACGTAACCCGGACAGATCGCGTTACAGGTTATCGGCTCTTGGGCAGTCTCCAGCGCGATGGTCTTTGACATACCTACAACGCCGTGTTTGGCGGCGACATACGCCGCCTTGTAAGGCGACGCAGTAAGACCGTGTGCTGACGCGATATTGATGACACGACCCCAACCCGCCTTGCGCATCATCGGCAAAGCCGCAGCCGTCGTGTGAAAAACCGAGTTCAGGTTGATCGCGATTATCGCATCCCATTTTTCTACCGGAAAAATATCTATGGGCGATACATGCTGAATACCGGCGTTATTGACCAGAATATCACAAGCACCCGCCTGCTCGATCAATGCACGGCATTCGTCGC
Source organism: Ruegeria sp. C11 (assembly GCF_056537725.1). Taxonomy (NCBI): domain Bacteria; kingdom Pseudomonadati; phylum Pseudomonadota; class Alphaproteobacteria; order Rhodobacterales; family Roseobacteraceae; genus Ruegeria; species Ruegeria sp. C11. Next base: position 217,437 of record NZ_JBQFSB010000002.1, read on the forward strand.
CGCTGGACATGTCAGCCTTGATATACCGGGCGTTTGTACCCGTCTCCTGAGAGATCTGCGCGGCTAGCGCATGGTCCTCGTCCCGGTCCGTAAATGAATTCAGCACCACATCGGCCCCGGCCCTGGCCAGTTCCCACGCGACGCCCAAGCCAATCCCCGAATTCGATCCCGTGATGATCGCTGTTTTACCCGACAAGCTCATGGCGGCTCTCCCGATGAATGATTTAATTGGGGTCACACTGCCATGCTGCACTTGCAAATAAAACGGGGAAACGTCGTTTGCCTCACCTCATACTTTGTAACGGATATGATCACTTCCCCGTGATTACAGGGCCACAAAAAAACGCCCGCACGAAGCGGGCGTTAAGTTATTGAGGCAGGTTTCATACAGGCAAGAAACCTATCGAGCAGTGGAACCTTTATAAGCAATTCCGTGCCATCATCCAAGCTAAAAGTTTGAAAATATGAAAAATCATCGCTACGGTGAATCCCAAGAAAATAAGGCCAGAGCAGGATTGTTGCCAAAGTGCGACCAGTTTATCCACTCCCGATCCGTCATTTGATCGCGGGATTCACCGCCCTTTTGTCTGCGTCAATCGCTCAGGCAGAATCGGTTCATGGCATAGCTATGTATGGGGACCCCGCACTGCCACCGGATTTTGTGTCCTTGCCCTACGCAAACCCGGATGCACCGAAAGGTGGCCGAGTCGTTTTTGGCAATACCGGCGGGTTCGACAGCCTCAACCCGTTCACGCAAAAAGGCACGTCGCCCTGGCAGTTGCGATTTTGGACTCACGAAAGCCTGATGGGCCGTTCCTGGGACGAACCTTTCACTCTTTACGGTCTCTTAGCCGAATCGGTTGAAACCGCACCGGACCGTTCCTGGGTCGAATTTACCCTGCGGGAAGATGCCCGATTCTCGGATAACAGCCCCGTCACAGTCGATGATGTGATCTGGTCGTATGAGACCCTGGGAACCGAAGGCCATCTGCGGTACCGGGGGCTCTGGTCCAAGATCGACAGTATCGAACAAACCGGTCCCCGCTCTGTTCGCATCACGTTTTCCGAGGCCGACCGGGAACTGGCACTGATCGCCGGATTGCGCCCCATCCTGCAGAAGGCCCAGTGGAAAGGTAAGAATTTCGCCGAGGCGCAGCTTCACGATGTACCGGTCGGCTCTGGACCATATGTTGTCGAGAACTACGAAGCGGGGCGCGATGTGACCCTTCGAAGGAACCCTGAATATTGGGGAGCGGATATTCCCTTTCGTCGGGGCACAATGAATTTCGATGAAATGCGGATTGAATTCTACGGCGATCAGACTGTCCTGTTCGAAGCGTTCAAGGCCGGGGAATTGACGGCTGTGCGAGAGTTCAATGCCGAGAAGTGGGATAATCAGTACAATTTTCCCGCAGTCCAGCGCGGTGACGTCCTAAAGACCGAGATACCGCACGCCAAACCCTCGGGCATGACGGGCATCGTCATGAATACACGAAAGCCCCCGCTTGATGATTGGCGCGTTCGTGAGGCGCTGATGCTTGCCTTCAACTTTGAGTACATCAACGACACCGTCACCGGCGGCGCGCAACCCCGGATCACCTCTTATTTCTCAGGCTCTGATCTGGCAATGCAACCCGGCCCGGCAACCGGGCACGTCAAAGAACTGCTGATGCCGTACACCCAGGATCTGCCGCCCGGCGCACTGGAAGGTTACGATCTGCCCGAAGGTGATGGCTCTGCCCGCAATCGCAGAAATCTGCGCAAGGCCGCCGGGCTGTTGTCTGACGCGGGGTGGTCAGTACAGGACGGGCAACTCAGAAATTCGCAGGGAGAAACGTTCAATTTGACCATCCTGTTGCAACAGGGCGATTCCGGAATGGAAACTGTTGTTGAAATCTATGCCCGTGCGCTGGAACGTCTTGGCATCGGATTGACCGCTGAAAAGGTCGACAGCGCACAATATGCGGGTCGGATTGCGGAGCTTGATTTTGACATGACGCCGTTTCGGCGGGCACTTTCCCTATCTCCGGGCAACGAACAAAGGCTTTATTGGGGAAGCGACGGCGCGAATACTCCTGGCACCCGCAATCTGATGGGTGTCGCCTCTCCGGCTGTTGATGGCATGATCGACGCTATGCTGGCGTCGGAAACACGCGAGGATTTCGTCGCCGCCACCCGCGCGCTGGACCGTGTTCTGACGGCCGGACGCTATGTCATTCCCATCTGGAGCTTCGATGTGGGCCGTATCGCCCATGCTGCCGAACTGAAATATCCAGACACTCTGCCGATTTACGGCGACGGGCCGCAATATATGCCCGATGTCTGGTGGTATGAGGAGTGATCACTTCCATATTTCGTTCCCGCAGGTCAGCTCACCGAAGTGTAGAAACTGCTGCCGCATAAGGGCTACTACGTCTTGATGCCGCGCTCGAAATCCGCCGATGAATTTGCAGCTGCAGAACGCGACCGCGACGGGATGCATCCTCTATGCGATTATCACGACGCTCGGTCCGATATCGGGTGCACATTTCGATCCAGCGGTGACACTAACTTTTGCCATGCGTGAGAACACCCCTGAGACGGTGGCGCGCCCTATGTGGTCTGCCAGATCGCAGGCGGCATTATCGGTTAATGGGCCACACATCACATGTTTGATCTGTCAATTCTCCAAACCTCGACAACGATGCATCGAACAGGGTTGCATCAGTGATTTTCGGAAATCATCGCAACCATGGACCTGCTGTTCGTGATCTTCGGCGGAATTTGGCACAAGCCGGACGCGGTACCACCCCTTGTGGGCCACTATATCACCGGCACCTATTGGTACACGCCCTCCACAAGTTTTGCGAACCCGACCGAGACAATCGCAAGAGGGCTCACCAATACATTTGCAGGCATATACTCTGGCACATACCCATGTTCATCCTGATGCAGATTCTTGCAGTGTTCATCGACCACATAGTGCTGAACTGGCTGTTCACACACGGGGAACAACTGGACCGGTCACCACCCACTCAAATGCAGGTCAGTTCATCCTGTTGCACCTTTCCGCAGCGGTTTTTTTTCGACTTTCAGCGCTCAAGAGGGGTGCGACACTTTGCCCTGTCTATCAAACCGCCTGAACGTCCGTAACCTATTCTAGGGGAGAGCGATCCTGAAACCACAAAGAATGGAAAGCTCACATATGTTAAACTGGGCCGATCTCACGCAAGACTGGAGCGCTTCGTTTGCGCGTGCAAAAAAGCGATTTCCGAACCTGCGCGACAAAGACATGGCTTTTGTGAAACAAGATCGCAAACAGTTCGAGGCTTATCTGGCCGAACGCCATCATCTGACGGTTAACGAAGCTCACGAAGAACTTGAGGACTTTCTGTTTACCGAAGGTTTGAACAGGGAATTCGACCACTCGTTACGCGAGTGACGTTACCCAAAGGATCAATGCATCTTCATCGCTGACGGAAATTACGTTGTGGCCCATGCTGCCATCGTAATAGGCGCTGTCACCACGTCGCATCTCAACCGGTTCATAAAATTCGGTGTACAGCCGGACCACTCCCGTCAGAACATACAGAAACTCTTCGCCATCGTGGCGCACCCATCCATCGAACTCGTCCATGGAACGTGCACGGACCCGTGCGCGATACGGTAGCATCTGCTTTTTGGTCAAAGCCTCGGCCAATAACTCATGCTCGTATGTCACAGTGGCATGAGCGGTTCCGGCCCCGGATTTGGTAATCGCCATCCGCCCGATCACCTGTTCGCGCTGCGGTGCGGTAAACAACTGCGGTACAGAAATCTGCAACCCGGTCGCAAGCTTTTTGAGCGCATCATATGTCGGTGACATCTGACCGTTTTCAATCTTGCTCAACGTCGAACGGGCAAGACCTGCCTGTGTGGCCGCCTGTTCGAGGGTCCAGTTCCGGGCCTTGCGCAACTCGCGCACCCGGGCGCCCAGGTCAAGCGGTTCGACTTCGGTCTCGGCGCCATTGTCGCGGGCGATGCGGATGATGGACTTGGGGTCGCGGTTGGTCATGGGCCTTTCTATAGGGCCAGCGCCCGGCGCTTGCAACGCGACAGACGGCGCGGTAGCCATCGATCATGTTGTCGATATTCGATCAAGGCCCACCGCCACCCTGCCCGGCCCCCTTCAACCTTGCAGCACATGTCATGCGCCGTGCTGGAGATTTGGCAGACAAGACGGCACTTTCCGTCCTTTATGAAAACGGGTCCGAAGACTGGACCTATGCCCAGCTTGAGGCCGCCATTCTGGGTACCGGTGCCGGATTATTGAGAGCGGGCTTAAAAGCCGGCGATATCGTCCTGATGCGGTTGGGTAATACGGTTGATTTTCCCATCGCCTATCTGGGTGCAATTTCTGCAGGAATTGTTCCGGTGCCGACGTCATCGCAACTGACCGTGCCGGAAACGACCAAAATGATAGACGAACTGTCACCAGCAGCGGTTTTGCGGGACCCGCAAGTCACCTGCGCGACGCATCCCCACCAGATCGAACTGCACGACCTTGCGTCCATGCGGAACCTGCCGCCAGCTGGTTACGCTATGGGGGATCCGGATCGTCTGGCCTATGTCGTTTACACCTCCGGCACCTCGGGAAAGCCGCGCGCCGTTGCACATGCACATCGGGCCATCTGGGCGCGTCAAATGATGGTGGATGGGTGGTACGGTCTGACCGAAGCTGACCGGCTGTGCCACGCCGGCGCGTTCAACTGGACCTACACACTGGGCACCGGGCTGATGGACCCGTGGACGGCAGGCGCGACCGCTCTGATCCCCGAAGTCGGAACGGACCCGTCATCCTTACCCAAGCTGTTGAAGACCCACGAGGCAACGATTTTCGCTGCCGCGCCTGGCGTGTACCGCAAAATGCTACAAAGCATCGATGAGTTTGATCTGCCCCACCTTCGCCACGGCCTTTGTGCGGGCGAAAAACTGTCGCGTCACTTGCACGAACATTGGTCCAACGTCACCAAAACCGAACTGTACGAGGCCTACGGAATGTCCGAATGTTCGACCTTCATCTCGTCCAGCCCGACATACCCAGCGCAGGGTGAGACATTGGGGCGACCGCAATCAGGCCGCCGTGTGGCCATCCTTGGCCCGGACGGCCCGGTCGCGGCAGGACAAGAGGGTACCATAGCCGTTCACCGCTCGGACCCCGGTCTGATGCTGACCTACCTAAATGCCCCGGACGAGGCAGAGGCGCGTATGCAGGATGAGTGGTTTCTGACTGGCGATCAGGGAGCAATGGCCGAGGACGGCCAGATCACTTATCTCGGTCGTGACGATGACATGATGAATGCGGGCGGATATCGGGTTTCACCCGTCGAAGTCGAATCCGTCTTGAGCAGATACCCCGGAATCTCTCAGGTTGGCGCGGCCTCGGTCGAGGTGAAACAGGATACCTTCGTCATCGCAGCTTTCTATACCGGACCGGCAAGACTGGACGAGGCCGCGTTACAGTCCTATGTGGAGGCCAACCTGGCACGCTACAAGCAACCGCGCGCCTTCGTCCACCTTCCCGCCCTGCCTGTCGGAGGCAACGGCAAACTTCTGCGCCGCGCTTTGCCGGCCTATTTCAAGGCTCAGTCCAAATGACACAAACCGTCAAGCTCGATATTCTGTCCGATCCGATTTGCCCGTGGTGCTATATTGGCAAGACACATCTGGACAAGGCATTGGCGGCGATACCCGATCATCCGTTCGTCATTGAGTGGCATCCCTTTCAGCTCAACCCGGAAATGCCCGATGGTGGGATGGATCGCCGCGAATATCTTGAGCGGAAATTCGGCGGCCAAAAAGGCGCCGTGCGCGCCTATACTCCGGTTGTCGAACATGCAGAAAAGGCTGGTCTGAACATCAACTTTGAAAGCATGCGGCGAACGCCCAACACGCTAGATGCACACCGTCTGATTCACTGGGCCGGGATCGAAGGAAAACAGAACGAGGTCGTCGATGCCCTGTTCACTGCGTATTTCGTGGAAGGTCGGGACATTGGCGAGCACGATGTTCTTGCCGACATAGCCGACGCTGCAGGCATGGACGCCTCAGTGGTGCGAAAGCTGCTGAAATCGGATGCCGACCGCGAGGATATCCGCAATAGAGACACCCACTCTCGGAAAATGGGTGTGAACTCGGTTCCGACCTACATCATCGCCAATCAACATGCCGTTCCCGGCGCCCAGGCGCCTGAACTATGGGAAAAGGTGATCGGTGAAATTATGTCTCAATCCGAGCCTTCATCTGCATAATAGCACAGAGGTCTGTGCATTTTTCATCCCTAGCGCCGCCTGATCCCGCGTGATAGCGCGAACGGGTAAGGAGTCCCACATGGCTGACCGTATGTCCAAGGGCGAGTTCATCGCGCTTATCGCGATGATGTTCGCCACTATTGCTTTTTCGATAGACTCGATGCTGCCCGCCCTACCCGAAATCGGCATGCAGCTTAGCCCAGATGACGTGAACAAGGCACAGTTGATTCTGACATCGTTTGTGTTGGGTATGGGGATTGGCACCTTTTTCACGGGTCCGCTGTCTGACGCATTTGGGCGGAAACCAGTGATTTATGGCGGTGCCTGCCTTTATATCATCGCCTCTGCCGTCGCTTGGGCCAGTTCCTCGCTTGAACTGGTGTTGGCAGCGCGGGTGGCGCAGGGTCTGGGTGCAGCCGGGCCGCGTGTTGTTGCCATGGCGATTGTACGCGACCTGTACTCGGGACGGGAAATGGCGCGGATCATTTCGATCGCCATGATGATATTCACCCTTGTACCCGCCATCGCGCCGATGCTGGGCGCAGGTGTCATCGCCATCACGGGCTGGCGCGGTATATTCATATCCTTCATCCTGTTCTCGCTGATTACAATCATCTGGATGGGCCTGCGCCTGCCCGAGTCACTTGCTCGCGAAAATCGCCGTCCATTCCGGCTGCCACTGATGATCGCCGCGGCGCAAGAGATGTTCGCGCACCCTTCAGTGCGCCTGTCAATCTTGGTTCAGACATTGTGCATGGGTACGCTCTTTACCATGCTCACCATGGTGCAGCCGGTTTATGACATTATCCATGACAGGGCAGACAGCTTTCCCTTCTGGTTCGGATTTGTCGCGCTTATCTCAGGTTCGGCCAGCCTGCTGAACGCAGCCGTCGTAGTCCGCGTGGGAATGCGCAAGATGGTGACATGGACGTTGGGGGCGCAGATATTTCTGACATCGGGGGTCATCCTTCTGAGCAATCTTGACCTGTCACCCAATGCGTCATTTGCGCTGTTTGTCGCATGGCAAACATCCATCTTCTTTATGGCGGGAACCACCCTTGGCAACCTGAACGCCATCGCGATGGAGCCGATGGGCCATATCGCCGGGATGGCAGCGTCTGTTATCGGCGCGATATCTACGGTTCTGGCCGCAGCAATCGCCGCGCCGATCGGGTTGCTTTTCAACGGCTCAATCACTCCGTTGACAACAGGTATCCTGATGATGTGCGTGGTCGCTTTCGGGTTGATGGTCCACATGGGTAGGATTGAGGAAAGACTGCCTGCCTGACCTGTGCAGAGCAAATGAAACGCGCTAACCTTTCCGCAAAACGTGGGGAGGTTTTGATGAGCGACTACTATGATTTAGGCAGTTATTCCTGCCCTGTATCCACTTCGTCGGCTGAGGCACAGCTGTGGTTCGACCGGGGCTTGAACTGGACCTATGGCTACAATCACGAAGAGGCCATCGTCTGCTTCGAACGTGCACTTGAACATGATCCCCACTGCGCAATGGCCCATTGGGGGGTCGCCTATGCTGCTGGCCCGAACTACAACCTGCCCTGGGCTTTACGCGACGACGCCGGACGCGCCAAGGCACTGGCCTGTGCCTATGACGCCACGCAAAAGGCACTGGAACTGTCCGAATACTGCACGCCTGTCGAGCAGGCGCTAATTGGCGCCCTGCCCGCCCGCTATCCGCAGCGTGATCCGATAGATGACATGCATATCTGGGACCATGAATTTGCCGATGCGATGCGCGCGGGTTTTGCAACCGCACCCGATAATCTGGAAGTGCGCACGATCTATGTCGAGGCACTGCTAAACCTAACGCCATGGAAAATGTGGGATCTTAACACGGGCCAACCAGCAAAAGGCGCAAAGACAGTCGAAGCTCAGGATGCCTTGGAAAGGGCCATGGCCGAAAACCCTGCGGCCATGACGCATCCCGGCATTCTGCATCTATATGTACACCTGATGGAAATGTCGCCGACACCCGAAAAGGCGCTCAAGGCCGGTGATGTGTTGCGCACATTGGTCCCCGATGCGGGCCATCTTGTACATATGCCAACCCATATCGACGTTTTATGCGGTCACTATCAAAACGTTGTCCACTGGAACCAACAAGCCAGTGTTGCCGACCTCAAATATTACGAGCGCGAAGGGGCGTTTAATATCTATACAGGCTATCGCCAGCACAATTATCACTTTGCAATCTACGGCGCCTTGTTTCTGGGTCAGATGGAACCCGCCCTGCGCGCCAATCAGGGCCTTTGGAACACAACACCCGAGGACATGCTGCGCATAGAGAGCCCGCCCATGGCTGATTACTTCGAAAGTTACATGGCGATGGGACCGCATATTCTGATCCGCTTTGGTCAATGGGAAAAAGCAAAGGCACTAGAGCTGCCTTCTGACCCCGATCTCTATCGAACCCTGACTGCGACCACGCATTACGCACGCGCGATAGCCTTCGCCGCGACGGATCAGGTCCCTGATGCGGAAGCAGAAGAACGGGCGTTTCTTGCGGCCAAAGAGCGGGTTCCCGCAACGCGTCTTCTGCACAACAACCGCGTTGTTGACCTGCTTGAAATTGCTGGTGAAATGCTGCGTGGTGAGATTGAGTACCGAAAGGGAAACCACGAACTCGCCTATACTCATTTGCGCAGGTCCGTCGAACTGGACGACACGCTGCCCTATGATGAGCCGTGGGGCTGGATGCAGCCCACGCGACATGCCTTGGGGGCATTGCTGTTCGAACAGGGGCATGCGGCCGAAGCAGAAGCGGTCTATCGCGAGGATCTTGGTTTGGGGGGCAGTCTTAGCCGCGCATCGATTCACCCAGACAACGTCTGGAGCCTCAAGGGACTGCACGATTGCCTGAAGGCACGCGGGGAAACTGTTGAAATCCTTCAGATCAAACAACGTCTGGACCTTGCGCTTGCCCGTGCCGACCGTGCGGTCGGCGCGTCCTGTTTCTGTGCGCAAGCTGCGATGAGGGCCGCTGAATGAAGTACTTTTCCATGCTGCTGTCCATTGCTTTCATTGGTAGCCCGGTAACTGCTGAACGCCTGTCCTTTCCTCCTGTCGATCAGGCCGCCGATGATAACACGCTGGTCGTGTTCCGGAACGAACTGCTAGAAAAGATCGCGTCTCGTGACATTGAGGCGGTCGTTGATCTGGCCTGCCCGGATATTTACCTCAGTCACGGCGGAACCGGCGGACCGCTGGAGTTGCGGGCGAACCTGACTGAAACTGCGGATACTTCGTCGGACGGCAATGTCGGGCAGACCGAACTCTATTGGGACGCGCTACAGGAAACGCTGTCGCAACCGGGTTACTTCGACGATCTGGGTGAATTCTGGATGCCGCATCAGTGGCAGATCACACTGCCCGCCGCACTTGATCCCTTCACCGCCTATTTCGTGACGGGCAACCGCGTGTCACTGCGCAAAGAGCCATCCCGAGACGCGCCAATCCTAGACGCAATCAGCCACGAAGTCGTAATTGTTTCTGACTTTCAGCCGGCCGCCGAATATCAACGGGTCCGCCTGACCGACGGCACCACCGGGTTTATGCACAGCGACTTCCTGTGGTCCATGGTTGGATATCGCGCGGCGTTGGTGAAATCCGACGCGGGCCAGTGGCAGTTGTGTACGTTCGTTGCCGGTGATTGACTCAGGCGCGGGCCTTTTTCTTTTCGGCGATCAGCTTTTCGGCCAGATCGCGCGCTATGGCAAAAGCACCCTTGATCTTGTCGCTGTCCTTCTTCCAGTCGCGGCGCACAACGATCTTGTTGTCCTTGACCTTGGCCAGCCCACGCTGGTTCTGGATGAACTCGACCAGCCCCTGAGGTGAGGCAAATTTGTCGTTGTGGAACTGTATCGTCGCGCCCTTGGGGCCACCGTCGAGCTTGGCAATGCCCGCCCGCTTGCACATCGCCTTGATGCGGACGACCAGCATCAGGGTATTCACCTCTTTCGGCAACGCCCCAAACCGGTCGATCAATTCGGCTGCAAATCCTTCCAGTTCAACCTTGGTCGACAGGGATGACAGGCGACGATACAGGCCCAGACGAACGTCCAGATCGGGCACGTAATCTTCGGGGATCAGGACCGGGACACCCAGATTGATCTGAGGCGCCCATTGGTCGTCGGCGTCCGACAGCCCCTCCATCTCGCCTGCCTTGATCTTGGCAATCGCCTCTTCCAGCATCGACTGATAGAGTTCATAGCCCACGTCGCGCATCTGGCCCGACTGTTCCTCGCCCAGCAGGTTGCCCGCGCCGCGAATGTCGAGGTCTTGAGAGGCCAGCGTGAACCCGGCCCCAAGCGTGTCGAGCGACCCCAGAACACGCAGGCGTTTCTCGGCGGTTGCGGTCAGTTTTTGGCGCGGTTTCGTCGTTAGATAGGCATAGGCGCGTGTCTTTGACCGCCCCACCCGGCCTCGGATTTGATAAAGCTGCGACAGACCGAACATATCCGCCCGATGCACGACCATCGTGTTCGCGGTGGGAATGTCCAGTCCGCTTTCCACAATCGTCGTAGCCAGCAGGACATCATACTTTCCGTCGTAGAACGCGTTCATCCGATCGTCCAGTTCACCTGCCGCCATTTGCCCGTGGGCCACGACGTAGGTGAGTTCCGGAAGTTGATCCTTCAGAAATTGTTCGATGTCCGGCAGGTCCGAGATGCGCGGCACCACGTAAAAGCTCTGACCGCCGCGATAATGTTCGCGCAACAGCGCCTCGCGGATCGTGACCGCGTCGAACTCGCTGACATAGGTGCGAATGGCCAGCCGGTCGATAGGCGGTGTGCCGATGATCGACAGATCACGTACGCCGGTCAGAGACAGTTGCAGAGTTCGCGGAATAGGAGTCGCGGTCAGGGTCAGAACGTGGATGTCACTGCGCAGCTGTTTCAGGCGCTCTTTATGACCGACACCGAAATGCTGTTCTTCGTCGATGATCAACAGGCCCAGATTGTTGAACCGTACCCCCTTGGCCAACAGGGCATGCGTACCGATCACAATATCAACAGTACCGCGCGCAAGCCCATCTCGGGTCTGCTGTGCCTCTTTGGCCGAGACGAAGCGTGAAAGTTGCCGGACCTCCAGAGGGAACCCCCGGAAGCGTTCTTTGAAAGAGGCCGCGTGCTGCCGCGCCAACAATGTGGTCGGGGCAACGACAGCCACCTGAACCCCGGACATCGCCGCGACAAACGCCGCGCGCATGGCAACTTCAGTCTTGCCGAACCCGACATCGCCACAAATCAGACGGTCCATCGGCGCGCCCGAGTGCATGTCCTCCATCACTTCCGAAATGGCGCGTAACTGATCGTCGGTCTCCTGATATGGGAACCGGGCGCTGAACTCCTCCCACGCGTGGGGTGGCGGGTCCATGACCGGAGCTTTGCGCAAGGCGCGCTCGGCGGCGATGCGGATCAGCTTGTCCGCCATCTCGCGGATGCGCTCTTTCAGCTTGGCTTTCTTGGCCTGCCATGCACCGCCACCCAGCCGGTCCAGCAGCCCCTCATCATGGCCGTATTTCGACAACAGTTCGATGTTTTCAACTGGCAGGTACAGCTTGGACTGTTCAGCATATTCCAGCAGCAGGCATTCATGCGCCGCGCCGGCTGCGGTCACGACCTCCATCCCCCTATAACGCCCAATCCCGTGATCCACATGCACTACCAGATCACCGGGGCTGAGGGACTGGGTTTCGGTCAGGAAATTCTCGGCCTTGCGGCGCTTTTTGGGCTGACGGATCAGGCGATCGCCCAACACGTCCTGTTCCGCAATAACCGTCAGACCGGGCGTTTCGAACCCATGCTCCAACGCCCAGACGGACAGGTACAAACCACGTTTCCCAACGCGGCTGCCGTCGGTCACGGGAATGGCTTCGGCCAGCCCTTCATCCTCAATCAACCCCGTCAGACGCTCGCGCGCGCCTTCGGAATACGAGGCGATAAGAACCGGACCCTTGTCCAGTTTGTCTTTGATATGGCTTGCCAACGCGCCAAACAGACTAATGCTTTCCTGCTGCCGCTCAGGGGCGAAATTGCGCCCGATCCGCCCCCCGGCATCAATCACACCCGGGCCGCTGGCCTGCGGCAGCGGATTGAACTGCAACACGCGGCGATCATCGACGGTTTGATCCCATGCAGCGTCATCCAGATAAAGCAAACCGGGCGGAGTGGGTTTGTACACCGTGTCCATGCGCGATCGGTTTTCCAGCGCCAGACGCCTTGTTTCATACTGGTCCTCGATACTCTCCCAGCGCGCCAGCCGCGCAGGAGTGACCTGATCATCCAGTGTGATGGTTGCTTCGGGAAGGTAGTCGAAAAGAGTCTCGAGCTTGTCGTGAAAAAACGGCAGCCAGTGTTCCATCCCCTGATGCTTGCGCCCTGCACTAACTGCTTCGTATAGCGGGTCATCAGTTCCGGCGGCACCGAACTCGATCCGGTAATTCTGGCGGAACCGGGTTATTGCGGCATCGTCCAGTATGACTTCGGACACTGGGGAAAGTTCCACCACGTCCAGTTTTTCGGTCGTACGCTGCGACACCGGGTCGAACCGGCGGGCGCCATCCAGAACATCGCCGAACAGATCCAGCCGCACCGGGCCGGTTTCTCCGGGTGGGAATATGTCGATAATGCCACCCCGAATGGCATAATCACCGGGCTCCATTACCGTTGGGCTTTGCGTGAACCCCATACGAACCAGAAAGTTCCGCAATGCATTTTCGTCGATGCGATTTCCAACCCGCGCTGTAAAGGCAGCCTCGCGTAGCACTTCCCGTGCTGGAACCCGCTGGGTTGCGGCGTTCAGGGTCGTCAGCAGCACAAATTGCCGGGGCATCTGATGCACCAGCGCGGCCAGCGTCGCCACCCGAGCAGCGGCGATATCCGGGTTAGGTGATACCCGATCATATGGCAGGCAATCCCAGCCCGGAAAAAAGAAGACCGGCATGTCGGGGGCAAAGAAGGCCAGCGCCGCGCGCATCGCCTCCATCCGCTTGTCGTCACGGGCAACGTGACAGACCGGTCCACCCGAACGCGCGACCTCGTTCAGAACAAGCTGCGCGTCAAAGCCTTCGGGCGCGCCGCCAACTGTTACACAGTTCAGAGCCTTCATCGGTTGCCCTTGCATTGTTGTTAGTACAGAACACTGATCCCGATGTTCTGATACATCCCCCAAAGCGAAGTCACCAGTATCGCAACCATGCCAATTAGCTGAGAATACAACCGGCACCGCAGCAAACCTTTCGACACCAGCTCCAGCGTCATCTCCTGGCTGCCCAGTTTGCGGGCCAACCGAAAATTGAGCATTGCGACGAAACTCATCGGGAAGATCAGCAGAAACACAGCCTGTGCAAATTCGACGCCATAATAAAATCCAAGCATTGCCAGTCCGGTAAACAGAAAACTTCCCATCAGGAAAATCATGAAACCGGACACTTCGACAATGTACAGGATCCTGTTCCTGTTAATCCTCACAATGTCCAGAAGGTCCGTTTCGGCCTGACCGCCGACGCGCCGGGCGCGCATAATCATGTCATACGGGACGCCCATGATCCAATGACTTGCAGAGGACCAAACCACGGCCAAAGCGATCCAGAACCACAGATTCGAGAAACTCCGCATGTCTATGAGTTCGAGAATCGTGGAATACCAGTCCAAGCCCCTGCCCTTTTCTTAAACGTCTTTAGGGGGTTCTATCGCGCAAACGCGGCCAATGGTACCCTTGAGAACTGGATGAATTCATGCCACCCAATGCGCGATAGTGCAAGGAGAGCGTGCCATGAAACCCACCGTCGCCCCGTATCCTCTCGCCCGGTTCCGCCGCGCGCGCCAATCCGAGGCGGTTCGGGGGCTGGTGCGCGAGACCCAATTGTCAGTAAACGATCTGATCTGGCCTGTTTTTGTGCGTGATGGCGAAGGGATCGAAGAGCCGGTGCCTTCGATGCCAGGCGTCATGCGCCGCTCGGTTGATCTGATCGCGAAAGCCGCGATCGAGGCGCAGGCACTTGGGATTCCCGCGATATGCCTGTTTCCCTACACCGATCCGTCGTTGAAAACCGAGGATTGCGCCGAGGCCTGGAGCCCCGACAATCTGTCCAATCGCGCCATTCGGGCGATCAAGGCTGCGGCACCCGATATTGCAATCATGACCGATGTCGCGCTGGACCCGTACAATATCAATGGCCACGACGGCTATGTTGTTGACGGGGAAATCGTGAACGATGCCACGATCGAGGCCTTGGTCAAAATGACTTTGGCACAGGCCGAGGCAGGCGCGGACATCATTGGCCCCTCGGACATGATGGACGGGCGGATTGGTGAAATGCGCAAGGCGCTGGAAGGTGCGGGGCACCACAATGTCATGATCCTCAGCTATGCCGCAAAATATGCCAGTGCTTTTTACGGACCGTTTCGCGATGCCGTGGGCGCGTCAGGCGCGCTGACGGGCGACAAGAAGACCTATCAGATGGATCCGGCCAATTCGAACGAAGCCCTGCGCCTTATAGAACGTGACCTGACCGAAGGCGCCGATATGGTCATGATCAAACCGGGGATGCCCTATCTCGATATCTGTCGCCGGGTTAAGGACACGTTCGGAGCCCCGACATACGCCTATCAGGTCTCGGGTGAATACGCGATGATCAAAGCTGCGGCGCAGAATGGCTGGATCGATGGTGAAAAGGCGATGTTCGAAAGCCTGCTTGCATTCAAACGGGCTGGCTGTGACGGAGTTCTGACGTATTTCGCCCCCGCAGTTGCTCGTATGCTGAACGGCTAAAACTCCAATTTCACGCAATTTTTCGCCTATTTAGGAACGGTGACTGGCAGCTTTCCCGTGACAGCGCCACCTAATCGGCGTATTCTTGCGCCCAAGACCGGGCCAACCCGGCTTAATCAGGCGTATCGACAGAGAAAGAAAAATGAGCAGTTCCCAATCTCCACGACTGACCCGTCGCGGCTTTGCTTTTGGCATGGCCGGACTGACGCTGACGGCCGCCTGCGGCAACGGCGTTGGCAACTCGAACGCAGCCACGATCGACGCGCGCGTGGATGCGACACTGAACGAAATGTACAGCCGTTACCCGAACACGATCGAAATCTCTGAAAAGGCAACGGGCCTGCTGGTGATGCCGTTGGTCACCGAGGCGGGATTTGTGTTTGGCGCGGGCTACGGGCGCGGCGCACTGCGCATTCAGGGTGTCACGGTAGACTACTACTCCGCCCTGAAAGGCAGCGCCGGATTGCAGATCGGTGCCCAGCAATATGCGCACGTCCTGTTCTTTATGACTCAGGACGCACTGAACGATTTCCGCCGTTCCAGCGGTTGGACCGCCGGTGCGGATATCGGCTATGTCGTCAGCGATCAGGGCGATTCCCTGTCCACCGACACCACGACCCTGCGCTCGCCCGTTCTGGCGGCCATATTCGGTCAGGCCGGACTGCAGATCGGTGCGACATTGGACGGCACGAAATATACCCGCATCATCCCCTAAACCGTTATTCACCACCCCCCTCTCGGCAACCCCGCCAACGGTATCTCACCTTGGCGGGGTTTATGTTTTAAGGCGGTTTTCCCAAGGTTCCCGGCCTGTTTCCCTTTCGGTTTCCCGCGCCTTGAACTAAACTTTGCAAAACAAATATCCTGATGACACCGGAGAACAGATGGGTCTTATCTTTCGCTGGCTTGTGCGGTTAGCTGCAGGTCTGGTCGCACTGGTTGTCGCCGCTATTGTGCTGATCTATTTCCTCGCCGGCCAATCCCTGCCCGAGTACAATCAGACCCTACAGGTCGAGGGGATATCCGCGCCAGTCGAAGTCGTTCGGGACAACGCCAATGTGCCCCATATTTTTGGTGAATCCGATCCGGATGTCTTTTTCGGGTTAGGATATGCCCACGCGCAGGACCGTCTTTGGCAAATGACCGTAATGCGGCGCACGGTACAGGGGCGTTTGTCCGAAGTGTTCGGAACCCGCACCGTTTCTGTCGACAAGCTGTTGCGCCGTCTGGATCTTTACGGTCTGGCCCGACAATCAACAGAAGTACAGGATGATTATACCCTTGCTGCGCTTGAAGGATACGCAGCGGGCGTCAATGCCCGGCTGACTGAAATCAATGAAAAAGCGCTGGGACGCGGTGCCCCTGAAATGTTTCTGTTCAATGCGCCGGTCGCCCCGTGGCAGCCTGCGGACAGCATCGCGATAATCAAGCTGATGGGGCTTCAGCTATCCGGACATCTTCAGGAAGAGGTTCTGCGCGCGCGTACATCGCTGATGCTGGACAACCCTGCCCGTCTGGCCGATGTTCTGCCCGATGTCCCCGGAGCCGGTATTGCCGCCCTTCCGGAATACTCGGTACTGTTTCCAAGTTTGCCCCGCTATGCCCAGGGCACACCTGCCGCGGACAGCCCAATTTCACCATTTCCCAAACGCGGTCTGGCCGGTGCTTCTAACGCATGGTCTGCCGCACCGTCACGTTCTGCAAGCGGTGGCACGCTGCTCGCCAATGACCCGCACTTGGGTTTCACAGCCCCCGGCACTTGGTATCTGGCGCGGCTTGAATTGGACAAGGGTGGCGTTATCGGCGCGTCAATTCCTGGTATTCCGGTGATCCTGACTGGGCGCAGTGATCGGCTGGGCTGGGGCGTGACCTCATCCTATCTGGACGATCAGGACGTTCATATCGAACAGTTGAATCCGGATAACCCCGAAGAATATCTGTCTCCGGATGGTTTCAAAAAATTCAGGTCCCGCCCGTCGATCATCGAGATCAAGGATGCGCCGCCAATCACGCTGACCCTGCGTTGGACCGAAAACGGGCCGGTTCTGCCCGGCAGCCACTATAATCTTGAAACCATAACGCCACCCGGCCACGTCGCTTCACTGTCATGGACTGCACTCAGCCCAAAGGACACATCCATGACTGCGGCTATGGCCCTGATGAACGCGGACAATGTTCGTCAGGCCATTCGCGGAGCCGAAGGTTTTCTGGCACCGTCGCAAAATCTGTCCCTCGTGGATAAGACAACTATCGGGATGAAGCTGATCGGTGCGATGCCCAGCAGAAACCCTCGCCATCAAAGCAAGGGCCGCATCCCCAGCCCCGGCTGGTTGCAGGAGAACCTGTGGCAGGGTCGCCTGCCTTATTCCCAAAACCCCGAGTTCGTGGCGCCGGTAGGAGGGCTGCTGGGTAACACCAACAACAAGATCGTCGATCGCCCATTCCCCGATCATGTCTCGTTTCATTGGGGCGATACCCAGCGCGTTGAGCGATGGGAAAAACTGATGCAATCGCGCGAAGTTCACACCCGTGACAGCTTTATCGAAGCTCAATTGGATACGGTCAGCTTCACCGCCCGCTCCCTGCTGCCATTGGTAGGGGCAGATTTATGGTTTACCGGGGAATCCGCACCGGAAGGTACCCCCGAACGTCAACGGCAGATTGCATTGGCGCTTTTGGCCGAGTGGAACGGTGAAATGAACGAGCATTTGCCGGAACCACTGATCTATGCAGCGTGGCTTCGGGCATTACAAAACCGACTGATTGTGGACGAACTGGGGCCGCTTGCCAGTGAATACAAGCATGTCGAACCGCTGTTCATCGAACGTGTCTACCGGGATATCGACGGCGCTTCGGTCTGGTGCGATGTCATTCAAAGCGCCCCGCAGGAATCCTGTACGGACATGGCCCGACTTGCACTGGACGATGCACTGATCTGGATCACCGAAAGATACGGCAGTGCGCTGGAGTCGCTTCGCTGGGGCGATGCGCATCAGGCCACGCATGACCATCCGGTTCTGGGTTCGGTGCCGCTGCTGCGGTACTTTGTGAATATCCGGCAATCGACCAGCGGCGGCGACAACACCCTGCTTCGCGGGCGCACATCAGGTGAAGGGCCGGATCCGTTCCAGAATGTGCATGGTGCAGGTTACCGCGGCGTTTATGACTTTGCCGATCCCGACAGTTCCGTGTTCATCACCGCGACCGGCCAATCCGGGCATTTCCTGTCCCGTTATTATGACGATCAGGCGCAACTTTGGCGGCGCGGCGAGTATCTGCCCATGTCGCTGGATGCAAATCTCGCAAGGGCGGCTGCCGTGGGAACGACCCATCTGGTTCCGCGCTGATATAGGTCTGCCGCTTTCGCCCGTTTAGGCAAATCCCCGCCCCTTCTGCGGCGCGGCGTGGACCTTCTGTCCGATTTTCGCGTACCTTTCCTGAAACGGCGCACCAAGTTGGGGGCATAGATGGGGAGCGTTCGAGATACTCTAAACAACCTGGCGCGCGACTACGCAATCGCGTGGAGTACCGGGAACGGAGAGACCGTTTCTGAGTTTTTTGAGTTGAACGGAAGCATTTCCGTCAACCGTGGTGTCCCGCTGGAGGGGCGTGCCGCCATAGCGCAAATGGTGCGGGACGTTCATGCCGAAATTCCCGATCTTGAGCTTCGGTGCGATATGCTGCGATGGGCCGGCAACCATGCAATTTTTGTGTGGACCCTAGAGGGCCATCATTTCGAAACGAACAATCACATTGTGAGCCGCGGCTGGGAAGATTGGGAGTTTGGCGCAGACAACAAAATTCTATCTGCGCAAAATTGGTACGATGCTGGGGAATACCAGCGCCAGATCGAAGGTCGCTGAGGCTAAAGCGCGTAATATTGCGCTTCCTGCTTGTTGGTCCAACGAACGGTGATTTCGAAACCGTCTTCGGTTTGGGCTTCGGATCGCACGACATCCTGACGATACAGCCAAGCCCGCTTGTTCCCTTCGGCGAACCCCAGGTTCAAGGTGGTTTCGTGACGGGCACCCTGCAGTTGGGCCGCAATTTCCGCCAACAAGGGGCCAACGCCGTCACCGGTGATCGCCGAAATCGCAAAGATCGACGGATCGCGATCAGCACGGGCCAGCGCGGCCTCGCGCTCTTCCGGGGCCAGCAAATCGGTCTTGTTCCACACCTCAAGGCGGGCACGATCTTCTCCGACCCCCAATGAGGTCAGGATTGCCTCGACATCCTGAGCTTGCGCTTCGGTTTCCTCGTGACTGATATCTCTGACGTGAACGACAAGGTCGGCCCCCAGAACCTCTTCCAGTGTCGCGCGAAACGCTGCCACCAGTTCCGTCGGAAGGTTCGAGATAAACCCCACCGTGTCGGACAGGATCACTTCGGGTCCGTCGGGCAGCTCAACGCGCCGCATTGTCGGATCCAGCGTGGCAAAAAGCATGTCTTTTGCCATGACCTCTGCCCCGGTCAGGCGATTGAACAGCGTGGATTTTCCGGCATTGGTGTAACCGACCAGCGCAACAATCGGATATGGGATTTTGGCCCGCGCCGCGCGATGTAGCGTCCGCGTCTTGACGACCTTTTGCAGTTGTCGCCTGAGGCGCACAAGCTGCTCGTCAATCGCGCGACGGTCCGCCTCGATCTGGGTTTCACCGGGACCGCCGACAAACCCCAACCCACCCCGTTGGCGTTCCAGGTGCGTCCAAGCCCGAACCAGCCGCGTACGCTGATAGCTGAGCGCGGCCATCTCAACCTGTAACACACCCTCGCGTGTGCGGGCGCGATCCGAAAAAATCTCGAGGATCAATCCCGTGCGGTCAAGAATTTTGACCTGCCATGCCTTTTCCAGATTGCGCTGCTGAACCGGAGAAACCGGTCCGTCAATCAGAACCAGTTCAACCTTGTTGTCATGGAACTTCTGTCGCAGTTCCTCGATTTTTCCGGTGCCGAACAAATGTCCAGGCTGCGCGCGTTGCAGCCGCACAATCTCGGAACCGATCACATCCAGATCGGGCAGCGCCGCCGCAAGTGCAACGGCCTCTTCCAGCGCTGGTTCTGGAACACGGCGCGTATCGTCTGACTTGATTTCGGGATGCAGCACCCAAGCACGGGTGCGCACCCTGTCATGTTCCATCAAGAGGCGTCTTCGCCCTCATACAGGTTGATCGGCTGTGACGGCATGATGGTTGAAATCGCGTGCTTATAGACCAGCTGCGACTGTCCGTCGCGGCGCAACAATACACAGAAATTGTCGAACCAAGTGATTACACCCTGCAATTTCACGCCGTTGATCAGGAATATCGTGACCGGGACTTTTGCTTTCCGTACATTGTTCAGGAATGCGTCCTGAAGATTCTGTCTGTCCGAAGCCATATTTTTATAATCTCGCCGTTGTTCTTGCTACGCGCTGCGGACCAACGCGCTCCCTCCTGACAAGTATGGAGTGGCGCGCCAAGATATTCCAGATGAAAAAACAGATGGATGAAAGCTGTTGTTTCCGGTGTCCTAGCCCCGCCACAACGCGGGCGTCGCCAAAGCGATGATTGCAAGGGTTTCAAGACGCCCGATTACCATCGCAGCGCACAGTGTCAGTTTTGTGCTGGCACCAAGGTCGGCCAGCCGGATTGGGACGTCTGTTGCAAGTTCGATCAGCGGTCCTGTGGTACTGAGGCTTGCAACACTCAGCACCATCGCCTGTTCGAACCCAACACCCTGAGCAGACAAAACAATGTTGAATAGCGCTAGTGATAGGGCAAACAGCATGAAAAAAATCCACGCGATAAACGCACCGTTTTTCTGAATGCGTCGGTGTCCGCCCGAGCCACCAACTGATGACGGATGAATTAGACGCCCGATCTCACGCGCGCCGTTCAGGTAGAGCGCAAAGACCCGCAATAGCTTGACCCCGCCCGCGGTGGTGGCAACGCCACCGCCTATCAGCGCCAGACCCATCAGGATCAGCCCGGGCGTACCAAGGCCTGACAATTGCTGTGCATCATTCCAGTGTGCGCTTTCGAAACCTGTTGTCGTCAGAAAAGACATTGCGGTCAACAGCATGCCCCAGAAAACGGAAAGCGCCTGTTCCGGCTCGGGGTCGACACCAATTTCGCTGGCTGCAAACAAAATCCTGAACGACAGAATTATCGCAACGACCAGAACGATCATCAGGCCAATGCGAAATTCGGGGTCTTTATCCAACCGCGAATACCCTCTGGTCGCGGTGTCCGCCGAAAAGGTCAGACGGGACAAAGCAAAGAACAAAAACAGGAACAGAATTGCCTCACCCGTGAAACCGGCGGACGACCCCTCCAACCCGCCAACTGGCGAGATTCCCGAAGTGGCCATGACCGACATCGCGTGGCAAATGGCGGTCAACCCTTCCTCACCGGCAATCAAAAGCAAGATCCAGATGACGACAGTCAGCCCGATATAAACCGGCGCCAGAGTTCGCGTTACCCGCAGCAAACGCCCCCTCGGATCTACCCTCTCACTCTGAGCAACGCCCGAAACTGGGCGACCGGGTACGCCCTGAGCAGTTACCTCGAAACCACCCAGTGACAGAGGGGCAAGAATGGCCGAGGCCGCAACCCACATCAAAAGACCACCCATCCACCCGACCTGGGCACGCCACAAATGCAAAGGCGAAGACAGTCGTGCGGGATCGTTGAACAAGTCGGCGCCTGTGGTGGTCAGGGCGCTGACCATTTCGAAATATGCATTGATGAATGTCGTGGTTCCAAGCGCGTCATGCAATGGGATAGCCAGAAACAAGGGCAAGGCCAAAAACACGCCCAGCAATACCGCCAGTTGGCCAAGTGTCCCCCGCTTTGGTTGCCGGTTCATGGCCGCCAAAGCGATCATCGTCATGATAATCAGACCCAAAAGTCCGGAGTAGAAGAACGAGCGTGATGTCGGATGATCGTCCAATGCCAGCGCGTAGATGGCGGGAATCCACATCGATACGGAAACGATCCCCCAAATCAACAGAAACAGCGGCAACCGCCGGAATACACTCAGGTCCTGTTGCCGCGTGTGTTTCATCAGAAAAAGTCGATCGAAACCTGCATCAAGCGCTCGACCTCGGGAACATCATCGGCCATCGCAAAGATCGCTACTACATCCTTTTCGTCAATGCGCAAGCTACCGGTGGGGCGGACCACCTCGTCACCCTTGCGGACCGCGCCGACCAATACGCCCTCAGGAAAGTCGATGTCCCGCAGTTTCTGACCAGCCATGGGAGAGGTGGAAAGAACTTCAGCCTCGATAACCTCGGCCTCGGCGTCACCAATGGAATAGACCTGACGCACGCGACCGTGGCGGATGTGCCGCAAAATCGAACTCACAGTCGTGGCGCGTGGATTGATATAGGCGTCAATGCCCAGCGGCCCCATTAGAGCAACCATGCTGGGATCATTTATCAGCGCAATCGCCAGCGCACAGCCGTCCGCCTTGGCCCGAACAGCCGCCAGCATGTTGGTGCGGTCATCGTCCGTGACCGCAAGCATCGCATCCGCCCGCTCAATCCCCGCTTCGCTCAGCAACGCGGAATCCAGACCGTCACCGTTCAGCACAATCGTGCGTTCCAACGCTTCGGCGGCCACTTCCGCGCATCCGCGGTCGCGCTCGATGACCTTGGCGCGCACGCGGCTTTCGCGCTCCTCCAACGTCTTTGCCACCTCAAGACCGACATTTCCACCACCAACGATGACCACCCGATCCTGCTTTTTTTGCGCTTTTCCGAATACTTCCATTGTTCGGTCGACATCTTTGACGTTGGTGAACACGTAACATTCATCGCCGACAAACAACTGATCATCCGGTTCCGGGGCAAACAGAGACCCCTCGCGGCGCACACCTACAACGATGGAACTGAGGGTCGAAAACAGGTCGGTCAGCTGCCTGAGAGGCGTATTGACGATAGGACATTCCTCATCGACGCGAATGCCAAGCAATTGCGCCTTCCCATCCATGAAAATCTCAGTGTCAAAGGCAGAGGGAGCGGAGAGGCGACGCATCGCAGCGGCGGCCACCTCGCGCTCGGGGCTGATCACAACATCAATCGGAAGATGGTCGCGTCGATACAGGTCCGAGTGAATGGCTTCGAGATATGACTTTGAACGCAGACGCGCAATCTTGCGCTGAATCGAAAAGACCGAATGCGCCATTTGGCAGGTAACCATATTCACTTCGTCGGAATGAGTCGCGGCAATGATCATATCCGCGTCACGCGCCCCTGCCCGATCCAGAACATCCGGATAACTGGCAAAACCTGCAATCCCCTGAACGTCCAGAGTCTCGGTCGCCCGGCGCACCAGGTCCGGATTGTTGTCGACCACAGTGACGTCGTTCAGCTCGCCCGACAGGTGCCGCGCGATCTGCCAGCCAACCTGACCGGCGCCGCAAATGATGACCTTCATGCTTCTGGCCCTTCTGCCTGAGAGTTTTGAATGACAGATGCCCTTAGGACGGTCAATTGATTTGTCATGGCCAGCCGCCTGAGGCAAGATAACTGTATGAAAACAATACTTCGTCTTATTCTGCCCGTTGTTTTGCTGTCATCCTGCGGCTCGCTTTCCCTCTATTACCGCGAGGGGCAAACCGTTTCGCGCATGCAAACCGAAACGACCGCCTGTCAGGTAAAGGCTTTGAAAGAGGCCCCGGTAGCGAACCAGATCCGCCAATCCGCACCGGTCTATTGGCCGGGGACGAGGCATTGCGACAGTCAGGGGCGCTGCTATACGACACCTGGCTGGTGGCAACCCGGGCGAATTTATTCAGTCGATGTAAATCAGAGCCTTCGCAACCAGATCGAAGCACAATGCATGGCCGGCAAAGGCTATCGCCCAGTAACACTGCCACCGTGCAAACAAAGCGTAAAGGCACAGGTGGCACCAGCCCGAACCACCACCCTGCCACCATTGAGTGGTGCGTCCTGTTTCAGAAAGTTCGACGATGGCTCATTCCAAATCGTCACCCCCGGATAGGCGGGGTGATGTCCGGCGGGTTATTCCGCCGGCTCGTGCTCGTCGACATGCGCAACACGTGCGCCAGATTTGTTTGATGTCACAACACCCAGCGACTTAAGCTTGCGGTGCAGCGCGCTGCGCTCCATTCCGACAAAGCTGGCGGTTCGACTGATGTTGCCCCCAAAGCGATTGATCTGAGTCAGCAGGTACTCGCGCTCAAAGGCTTCCCGCGCTTCGCGCAACGGCAGGGTCGCCAGTGCACCGGACAGGACAACGCGGCCATCTTCTTCGGCTTTGTCCTCTTCGTTCGGCAATTCGCGGGCCTCAATGGGACCCGTACTTTCACCAAGGATCAGAACGCGTTCGACCAGGTTCTTCAACTGACGCACGTTGCCGGGCCAAGCCATCGTCTGAAGGAGGGCCACCGCCTCCTCTGACAGTTCCCGCACTGGCAGTCCCTGAGCTTCGTTGTGCATTTCAATAAAGTGCTGAGCCAGAACCGGAATATCTTCGCGCCGCTCCTCCAGAGAGGGGATCGGGATCGGAACAACGTTCAAACGATGATACAGTTCCTCGCGGAACCGCTCGGCTGCAATTTCAGCATCAAGATCCTTGTTCGTCGAAGAAATGACGCGCAGGTCCACTCTGACCTTGTCCGTGCCACCAACCCTTTGGAACTGCTGGTCCACCAGCACCCGCAGGATTTTGGACTGCGTTCCAAGCGGCATGTCCGCAACTTCGTCAAAAAAGACGATGCCGCCGTGAGCCTCTTCCAAAAGGCCGGGTTCGACACCCCGTTCTGTAGTTTCCCTGCCGAACAGAACCTCTTCCATTCGCTCAGGCTCGACACCCGCACAGTTGACAGTAACAAAGGGTGCATTGGCCCTGTTGGAATGGGCGTGGATGTAACGCGCCGCAATTTCCTTGCCCGATCCGGCTGGACCGCGCAGCATGACGCGGCCATTGGATTTGGTAACCTTGTCCAGCTGGCCCTGCATCGCACGGAAGGATGCAGATTTTCCGATCATGTCCGAGCTGCTGACCTCTTTGCGCTTGAGCGCGGCGTTCTCACGGCGCAGGCGCGAGGTTTCCATCGCGCGCCTGATAACCACCATCAGCTGGTCGATATTGAACGGCTTTTCAATAAAGTCGTAGGCGCCCTGCTTGATGGCTGCCACGGCGATCTCGATATTGCCGTGACCCGAAATGATGACGACCGGAACGTCCGGATTGTCGCGTTTGACAGCCTTTAGAATATCGATGCCATCCATCCGGCTGTCCTTCAGCCAGATGTCCAGAATCAACAGTCCCGGCGGCTCGGCGTTGATTGCGGCCATGCAATCGTCGGAATTTCCGGCTAGCCGAGTGGAAAAGCCTTCGTCCTTAAGAATGTCGGACACCAGTTCACGAATATCGCGCTCGTCATCTACGATCAGAATGTCGCTCATGTTGGGCCTGCTTTCATTTTGGTTTTAATTGCCTGCTTTGCTGGCGCTTCAGCGGCGGTCGAATTTACCCCCGGCAAACGGATCACGGCCATTGCGCCAAAATGGTTCTGTCCGTCAAATACCGGCGCGTCCTCCAACGTCAACGCACCGCCATGTTCTTCGATGATCTTCTTCACAATCGGCAACCCAAGTCCGGTGCCTTCGTCGCGTGTGGTAACATAAGGTTCAAACAGCCGGGCACGATCTTCCGGCAGTCCGATCCCGTTATCTGCAATGGTGATCAGCGTATCGCCGGACCCTTCCATCACCCGCACTTCGATCCGGGGCTTCAGGTTTTCCGGTACCCCTTTTTTCTTCAGTGTTTCAATTGCTTCACCAGCATTCTTGATCAGATTGGTCAGCGCCTGATTCAGCATCGTGGCATCCAGATCGCCCAGCATCGGCTGATCGGGCAAATATGCGTCAATCTGAACATCAGGCTGACCGGCCTGCTGCAACAACACAGCCTCGCGCACCAACTCGACAACATCTTCTTCATGACGGTCCGGTTCGGGCATCCGTGCGAACTTGGAAAACTCGTCAACGATGCGGCGCAAATCATTCGTCTGGCGCACGATGACATCCGTCATCGACTCAAGGCTATCGCAATCGGCCTCATCCAGTTTCTTCGCAAACTTGCGCTTGATCCTCTCTGCACTCAGCTGGATAGGCGTAAGCGGGTTCTTGATCTCATGCGCAATACGCCGCGCGACGTCACCCCATGCCGCCATGCGCTGTGCACTGACAAGGTCGGTCACGTCGTCGAAGGCCACCACATACCCTTCAAGGCCGCCATCCTCGCCACGACGTGTCGCCATACGCACCAGCAGATTTTCCAGCTGCCCTTTGCGCGTTACTTTAACCTCACCCTGCACAGCCTCCTGATTGCTTCCCATCAGACTGTCGAACAGGGGCAGGAATTCAGGCACGGCGATACCAAGCGCAAGATTTTGCTCTCCTCCGGACCAGTCCAACAGGCGCTCGGCCGAGCGATTCACAAACGTGACGCACCCATCAGGATCAACACCGACGACGCCCGAGGTTACGGAACTCAGCACTGAATCGAAAAGACGGCGGCGACGCTCGATCTGGCGCGTATTTTGCAGCAACGTGTCCCTTTGACCTTTGAGCTGCCGGGTCATCTGGTTGAAATAGCGGCCCAGCATCGCGATCTCGTCGTCACTGGCTTCTTCGATGACCTGGACATCCAGATCACCTGCGCCGACACGCTGCGCCGCTGTCGTCAGACGCCCGACTGGCCGGGACAGACGCTCGGCAAACCACATTGCCAGCGACACGGCAGCCAGGATCAGAATGACAGCAAATCCCAGATATAGCAGGCCGAACTCGAACAGCACCCTGCCCCGTTCACTTTCCAGCTGCTGATAGAACTGAGCGGTTTCCTTGGTATCATCCAGCAGCGTCAGAAGCTCTCCGTCGACTTCACGGCTGACATACAGATAACGATCCAGATACGCCCTAAGCGGCACCAGAGCGCGAAATTCACTGTTCGCCCAGTCGTCAATAATAAGAATACCCGCATCTTCGGCATCCACGATCTGTTGTGGCGTGGGACGTTCAAAGTTGAACAGGTAGGACCGGTCGCCACGAGACTGAATCTCACCGCTACCATCAATGACATATGCCTCTCTCAGGCCGCGCTGAATCTGCCCCTGACCCTGCGCCAGAACCTCACGCAGTTCCGCATCCGTGATGTAAAAATTCAACGACCGCGCATTGTCCAGAAAGCGTGCCAGAACCGTTGCATCCTGCATCAGCCCCTGACGGTGCTCTTGTTCATAGGCTTCAGCCGCGGTCAGCGAAGAGCCAACGACCTGCCTTACACGATCCGAAAACCACCCTTCGAGGCCAATATTTACCGTCAGCCCAGCGAAGATCGCGACTGTCACTGTCGGAACCAGCGCCAACAGCGTAAATGCGCCAATCAGGCGCAAATGCAGCCTGGATCCAGCCGATTTTGCCCGTCGCGCGGCGACCAGACTTGCCAACTGACTGAGTACCAGCGCTGCAACAACCAGCACATAAACCAGATCTGCGAGAAGAATCAGCCTGAGCGTCGGAGCCGTCGCACCCAGATCGAAAGGCCCAATGATCAGATAAGTTGCCAGAGTTAAAATCGGCCCAAGAACAACAAGCCCTAAGGTGCCGAAATTCCTCAGCCTTCGGGACTTGCGCCACCGATTGATCGATAGGATCGGCCCGTTCTGTGCCCGGGTTGCCACCGTCTGCCCTCATCCTGATGTGTCGCCGCAGCGACGTACCGCCATATATCGTGGTCCTTGCCGGGTACGAACCCGGATGCCACGGTTTGTGTGGCGATATTACATCAGTTTGCGTCGGCGTGTCACCTGAATATCGAGATCGGTTACTTTTTTGCGCAACGTATTTCTGTTGATCCCGAGCAACTCGGCACATTTCGCCTGATTTCCGGCAGTTGCCTCAAGTGCAATTTCAATCAGGGGCGCCTCAACTTCGCGCAAAATCCTCTGATACAGCCCCGGCGGCGGTAGAATGTTCCCATGCAGATCGAAATATCGCCTCAGATGACGCGCAACTGACGCAGATAATTTCTCGCGTTCGCCACCGCCCAGAATCGGTTCAGCCTCGGGTTGGCTGCCCAACACTGCCTCAACCTCGGCACGGCTGATTTCGTCTGCACGGCTGGTAAGGCTCAGGCGGCGAATGGCGTTTTCCAGTTGCCGTACATTTCCGGGCCACGAGTACCGGCGCATCAATTCGACCGCTTCGGCGCTGAGCCGACGTTTAGTGCCAGCTTCGCGTTCTTCACGAACCAGAAAATGTTCTGCCAGCAAGGGGATATCGTCCACTCTTTCACGCAAGGCCGGCACGTGGATCGTGGCGCCGCACAACCGGTAATACAGGTCCTGCCTGACCCGGCCGTCCTCCATTGCTTCGGTCAGATCCGACTGGCTTGTCGCCATGAAACGGGGAACATGATCGCCGGGCGCATCCATCATACGTACAATTCGCGCCTGCATTTCCTCATCGATATCGCCGATCTCATCAATCAATAGGGTCCCGCCCCGTACCCGCGCCATGATCCGTGCCGGGCCCTCCAATTCCCTCAGGTCAGTGGCCGTGGCCGTCACGAAAGGCAAGGTGCGTCGGTCGGAGAAGTCATGGATCGCCCGTGCAATCAGGGACTTACCGGTGCCACTTTCGCCTGAAATCATGACGGACAGATCGGTATTCATCACCCGCGCCACCAACCGATACAACGCTTGCATGACCGGGGTGCGACCGACCAGAGGCAGTTCTTCGGGGCGCTCGCTGCGTTCTTCCGTCGGCTCGGGTTGCGCACGCAGCTTTTGCTCCAGCGCCCGCGCGGTGCGTTTCATCAGATCCGGCAGGTCGAACGGTTTGGGCAGATAATCATAGGCCTCGGCCTCGGCGGCTTGAATCGCCGTCATGATGGTGTTCTGGGCAGATATGACGATAACCGGCAGCCCGGGGCGATCCTCCGCAATCTTGGGCAGCATCTCCAAGCCGTTGCCGTCTGGCATGACCACATCCGAGATAACCACATCCCCTTTACCCTCGCCCACCCAGCGCATCAGCGTGGTAAGTGAGGATGTGGCGTGCACTTTGCACCCTGCGCGGGTCAACGCCTGTGTCAGTACGGTACGGATCGTACGATCATCGTCTGCAACCAGAACTGTGCCATCCATCAGGTGTTCTCCTTATCCAGTCTTTCCAGCGGCGCGCGACGCAGCGACAGGCGGAACACGGTGCGCCCGGGCACCGAATCCACCGAAATCCAGCCGTTGTGGTCCGAAACGATCTTGCTGACCAAGGCCAGACCCAGCCCTGTGCCATTCTCCCGTCCGGATACGAACGGATCGAAAATGTCACCGCGGATATCTTCGGGCAGTCCCGGTCCGTCATCCAAGATCTCTATCTGCAAAGGCAGCGAATGCCCGGTTCCGTCACTGCGACGCAGACGGAACGAATGTTCAAAGTAGGTACGCAACCTGATCGTGCCGCCATCGGTTCCGGCGGCCTCGGACGCGTTTCTGAGCAGATTCAGCACCACCTGCAACAGCTGATCCGGATCGCCGAAGGCCAGTGGCAGCGAAGGATCGTAATCCTCGACAATTGTCATATGCGCGCCAAACCCCAGCAAAGCCGAGCGCCGCGCACGGTCAAGAACATCGTGAATATTGACGGGTTTGAAATCCGGCTCGCTCAGGTTTCCGAATTGTTCGACCTGCTCCAGAAGCTTAACGATCCGGCGGCTCTCCTCGACAATAAGGTCTGTTAACTCAAGGTCTTGCGGCGGAATATTCATGCTAAGTAACTGCGCCGCCCCGGTGATCCCCGCCAAGGGATTCTTGATCTCATGCGCCAGCATTTCGGCCATGCCGATGGCAGATTGCGCTGCGGATTTGACCGTGTGGCTTTGCGTCATGCGCCCTGCCAGTTCGCGCGGGGAAATGATCATGATCATCACACCGGAATGCCCGGCCAGCGGTGCGATTTGCAGCGCACATTGCAGCGGCGCACGGTTACCTGAGCCAACGTCGACATCATTTACGAACAAAGGGGTCCCATGTTGTCTGGCGCGCAGAAAGGCCTCCTCCAGCGGCGCATCCACAGCAATCTGATCCCAGACCGGATGCCCGACAACGGACTTGCGCGAGGCATTCAGAAACCCCTCACCCGCAGAGTTCACATCCGCAATGCGATCTTCGGCATCAATGATGAACGCCGGAACCGGCAGCGAGGCCCAGATATCCTGATCCGAGGTCATGCGGCCTGCCCTACATCCGGAGCCAGCGCATCGCCCAGCAAGCGCATCACCTCGCCGGTATCGCGCGAAGTCAGAACCGCGCGGCGCAAAGGCGCTGACGTTTGCGCGCTATCCATGTACCATCCCAAATGCTTGCGGGCGACACGCAAGCCAAGGTCCAGGCCGTAAAACTCCAGCATGGCCTGATAGTGTGCACGCACCATCTCGATCAAATCCGGGCCTTGCGGAATTTGTGGCGCACCAGCACCGTACAAATCATGGCATATCTGTGCCAGCAGCCAGGGTTTGCCCTGCGCGCCGCGCCCCACCATGACCCCATCCGAACCAGAGTGATCCAGTGCCGTTCGCGCGCTTTGGGGGTTAGTAATGTCACCGTTCGCGATGACCGGTATTGAAACCGCCTTTTTCACTGCCCTGATTGCCCTCCAGTCTGCACGCCCTTTGTAAAACTGGCATCGCGTGCGGCCGTGAATCGTGACCATGCGAATACCTGCGTCCTGCGCCCGACGCGCAACCTCGGGCGCATTCAGCAGACTATCGTCCCATCCCAGCCGCGTTTTCAGCGTCACCGGAATGTCCACAGCGCTAACGACTGCCTCAATCAGGGTCAAAGCATGATCAGGCGTTTTCAGCAGGGCCGAGCCCGAGTACCCGTTCGTGACCTTTTTGGCCGGGCACCCCATGTTGATATCAATGACCCGGGCACCACGATCCGCTACCTGACGAGCGGCTTCCGCCATCCAATGTGCCTCACGCCCTGCCAGTTGCACTGCCGTGTTTTCAACATCAGCCGACAACTCTGCCCGTTCACGCACCCCGGGTTTGGCCTGAACCATCTCCTGACTGGCCACCATTTCACTGACAACCATGCCCGCACCAAAGCGCATCACCAGATCGCGGAAGGGACGGTCAGTGATTCCAGCCATGGGCGCCAGCAAAACGGGCGGGTTCAGATCCTTGTCGGCGAGACGCAGTTTCAAAGTGCCTAATCCTTGAGCAGTTGCGGGTTTGATATCGAATTTGCCGCATATGAACAACAAAACGGCGGGTCACAAGCCCGCAAAATTGGCGAACGCCTATTTTTTAGGCAAGTTTACGCGGGTGATTGCCTCTGCTTTCACCGCCCCCTAAACAAGGACCATCAGCAGGAGAGCTTGGCCTATGACAACCGCCGCCATTATTGTCGCCGCCGGACGGGGGCAGCGCGCCGGAGGCGGCGTACCCAAACAATGGCGCCCTCTTGCGGGCCGACGTGTCGCAGATTGGACGCTCGACAGGTTCCGGGACATGGTCGATCTCATCGTGCTGGTTCTCTCGCCTCAAGACGAATCCGCCTGGGAGGAGTTTCGCGATACAAACGTGATCCTTGCATCAGGTGGCGACGATCGCGCTGGATCCGTTTTCAATGGCCTACAGGCGCTAACGGATCGGAAAGTAACAAAGGTGCTCATACACGATGTTGCGCGCCCCTGTGTCTCTGGGCGGATTATTCGGGACGTTCTGGCGGCGCTCGACACCAACTCTTGCGCCGCGCCGGGGATACCCGTCACCGATGCATTGTGGACGGGTGAAGGGTCGCAGGTCACCGGCACACAGGACCGAAGCGGGCTTTATGCTGCACAAACGCCCCAGGGGTTCCATTACGATGTCATTACAAAGGCCCATGCCGCACATCCGGGCGGTGCGGCGGATGATGTCGAAATCGCCCGCGCTGCGGGGCTCGATGTAGCAATCGTGCCCGGCGATGCAGACAACTTGAAAATAACCCGACCCGAGGATTTCACTCGGGCGGAACGGATATTGGGAACGGACATGGATGTAAGGCTGGGTAACGGCTATGACGTACACCGATTTGGCGACGGTGATCATGTGATCCTGTGCGGCGTAAAGGTACCGCATAACCGGGGTCTTCAGGGTCATTCGGACGCTGATGTCGGAATGCACGCTGTAACAGATGCGATCTATGGCGCATTGGCGCAGGGGGATATCGGACAGCACTTCCCCCCGTCGGACCCGCAATGGAAAGGCGCGGCCAGCGAGATATTTTTGCGCCACGCGGTCGAACTGGCGGGGCAGATGGGATATCGGATCTCGAACATCGACTGCACGCTGGTTTGCGAGTATCCAAAGATCGGCCCTCACTCCCAGAAAATGTGTGAGGAAATGGCCAAAATCATGCAATTGCGAGCAGATCAAGTATCCGTAAAAGCAACCACTTCCGAACGCCTCGGTTTTACTGGCCGCAGCGAGGGCATCGCTTCGCTGGCCACGGCTTGTCTGGTGAAAGCATGAACGCTGCTCGGCTGATTGGAACGGTTTGCGGCGTCGGCTATCTGCGTCCGGCACCGGGTACATGGGGATCGCTGGCGGCCTTGCCGATGGTCTGGGTGCTGCATGAACTTGGCGGCTTTCCCCTGCTTGTACTGGCGACATGCGTCGTTTTCATCGGCGGCCTTTGGGCCACCAGGATCATGACAGCCGGACAAACGGATCACGACCCGTCCGAAATTGTGATCGATGAGGTTGCAGGCCAGTTCATCGCCCTTTGGGCCATCTCCTATCCCGCCTGGGCCCATGGTATCGAAATTACCGCCCTTTGGCCGGGTTGGGTGTCAGGTTTCATCCTATTTCGGCTGTTCGACATCACCAAACCGGGTCCTGTAGGCTGGGCCGACCGGCGCGGTGATCCGCTGGGCGTCATGCTGGACGATGTGATCGCTGGTGTATTCGCCGCCATCGGTGTGGTAATTCTGGCGGGTATCTCACACGGGGTGCTGGGCCTGTGACTGTTGCCGAACTGCTTGAACGCGCCAAATCTCAGAACGTTATGATCGCGACCGCAGAAAGCTGCACCGGTGGCATGGTTGTAGCCGCGCTGACAGACATTCCCGGAAGCTCTGCTGTGGTCGACCGGGGTTTCGTGACCTACACGAACAGCGCCAAGCAGGACATGCTGGGCGTGCGTCGGAAGACATTGGAGACCCATGGCGCGGTGTCCGAACAGGTGGCCCTTGAAATGGCCGAAGGCGCGCTGAAACACTCACATGCGCAACTGGCTGTTTCGATCACTGGCATCGCCGGCCCCGGCGGATCAGAGTTCAAACCCGAGGGGCGCGTCTGTTTCGGCCTCGCAGCAAGCGATCACACGACACGTTCTGAAACAATCGAGTTCGGCGCGCTAGGTCGGGACGCGGTACGCCTTGCCGCGCGGGATCACGCGCTTGGTTTGCTGGCTCAGGCGCTTTCACGCACCGCACAAAAATAAGGCACACCGCCCTTTAAGCTGCGAAATTAAGCGCCACTTGCAAAAAGGGCGCGTAAATTGGCAAAAAAATAGCGGGTTGCCTCTTTTTCCCGCACCCATCGTTCGCTTCAACACTCTCCACCACCACTCACTCAGCATCGATCCGCAATGAAATTAGGCGGATCGGCTCATCTGAAGCGGAAAAAGGAGAGCGGCCCATGAACGGAGCCGATACAGCCTGGATCATCGTCGCAACGGCACTGGTCCTGTTCATGACCCTTCCCGGCCTTGCCCTTTTTTATGGCGGTCTTGTGCGTGCGCGAAATGTGCTGAGCGTCTTCATGCACTGTTTCACCATCGCCTGTCTAATGAGTGTCCTTTGGCTGATCGCCGGGTACTCCATCGCATTTGGCGAAGGTACATCCGGCCTGTGGGGCGGAATGGGCAAGGCATTCCTGAACGGAGTGGACGCCGACAGCCTGTCGGGCACCCTGCCCGAGGTTTTGTTCTTTGCCTTTCAGATGACATTCGCCATCATCACTCCGGCACTCATCGTCGGAGCCTATGTCGAGCGTGTCGGTTTCGGCTTTGTTGTGATCTTTTCCGGCCTGTGGATGCTGTTGTGTTATGCACCTGTGGTCCACTGGATTTGGGGTGGCGGCATCCTGACAGACGGCGGGATTCTGGGCGAAATCGGTGTCCGGGATTTTGCCGGTGGTATCGTGGTGCACGAAACCGCCGGTCTGGCCGCACTGATCATTGCCGTATTTCTGGGACCGCGGCGCAATCGTACAACGCCGCCGCACAACCCCGGTTCTGTCATGATAGGCGCCGCGATGCTGTGGGTCGGTTGGTTCGGTTTCAACGGCGGTTCACAGCTGGCTGCCGATGGTGGTGCCGCAATGGCGATGACCGTCACACATATATCCGCAGCCACCGCCTCTCTGACCTGGGCGCTATGGGAGCGGATTAAATACGGCAAAGCCTCGCTGGTTGGTCTGGTGACTGGTACGATCGCCGGATTGGCCTCGATCACCCCGGCCTCGGGTTATGTCGATCCTGTACAG
Organism: Ruegeria sp. C11; assembly: GCF_056537725.1. NCBI lineage: Bacteria > Pseudomonadati > Pseudomonadota > Alphaproteobacteria > Rhodobacterales > Roseobacteraceae > Ruegeria > Ruegeria sp. C11. The sequence goes on from NZ_JBQFSB010000002.1 coordinate 252,061, forward strand.
GCACTGATCATCGGAGCCGTCGCCGGTGTCCTGTGTCAGGAAGCGGTCAACGTTGTTCGCAACGTTCTCAAGATCGACGATACGCTGGACGTCTTTGCGGTTCACGGCGTAGGCGGCATTTTCGGCACCATCATGATTGCCGCCTTTGGCCTAGGAAGCTGGACCGCGCAGTTAGGTGGGTTGGTGATCGTGGGTGTCTTTACGTCAGTTATTACAATTGCACTGGTCAAGGCGGTTGCACTGATCACTCCGCTTCGCGTAGATGCCGAGACGGAAACAAATGGGCTCGACCTTTCGGTACACGGAGAACGCGCCTATGACATGAGCAGCTGAGCCCACCTCAGCCAGCTCAGTGCCCGAAAGGGCCAAAGCGGGTCTCTTGGGGACCCGCTTTTTTTTGCTTCAATCTTTAATGGGGCTTTGCCCCCTTCGCCACAGGCAACCCGCCCGGAGTATTTTCAGCCAGATGAACCAGGGGATCCGTTCTTCATCTGGCCCCAAATACTCCTGCCGGAGGCATCGCGCGCAGGGCGATCACACTGTTTCAACCTGCACTAAGGTATTCAGCCAGATCAGAAGCCCGGCCGCCCGTGCGCAACATTGACCAGATTTCGTCCGCATTGCTGGCACCGATGAGCTTTTCCGCCTTGTCTCGAACTCGGCGCTCGCGTTCAGCAAGGGATTGAGGCTGCAACAAGTCATGAAATGCTTCGCGCCGAATCCCGTCGCGGCGCAGAAGAGATAAATGTGCCTGAGTTTCCGACAGGTCCGGATCTGCTTCGACAGAAATTCTATTGCGCAACGAAATCAAACGAGGATCGGCGCACACAATATCCGAATAACTGTCCAGGCGCGCCGTATCATGCCCCAAAGCCTGCATGGCGATAACAGTACGGTATGAAAACTTGGCACCCAACCCGGTGGATGGCGCCGGTTCGTTGCATACGCTCATCCAGCGCGGGTTTGTTCGGATCTTAATTTCCTGTACTTCGGGCTCGGCGATGTCCAGATCAAGTGCTGCTTCCAATGCCGCATGCAATCCGTGGCAGCAGGCGTGAAATTTGTGACTGACCGTTTCAAACAGCCATTCAGCCCCCAGCCCTTCCAGAGCGGCACTGTAATCCATGGCGCCATGATGTGTGGCACCAAAGCCGAATTCACCTTCGAGCGCATGCTCGTTAGGCTCAAAGCCGCGCTGAACCAGAAGCACGGCCTCAATTCCAGATGCGGCAGCGATACCGGCATTGTAGGGTTTGCCCATCGTACCGAACTGCGCCTTGAGCCCCGATGCCCGTGTAGCGGTCAGCCCCAGAACCTTCCGCATCTGGGTGGCATCCAGACCGGCCAGCCGTCCTGCAGCGGCTGCCGCACCGAATGCACCCGCCGTTGCTGTTTGGTGCAAGCCTGCCTGATAATGGCTGCGTCCCAGCCAGAGACCAATTCGGATTGAAAGCTCCATACCCACAAGTGCGGCTTCGAGAAGGTCCACAAGCATATGATCGCGCCAGGCAGCCATTGCCAAAGCCGCTGGAAGCACCGCAACCGACGGATGTCCGATATGGGCGAAATGGGTGTCGTCATAGTCAAGCGCATGCGAAATCGTACCGTTGACTAAAGCCGCCCCACGAAGTGGGGCGGCGGCGCCACCAAAGAGTTTCGCTTGTTCGGCCCCTTTTTCGTCCAGAACCATGTCGCGAACGATTCTCGAAACAGGCTCGTCCGCCCCTGCCCGGCCCACGGCCAGCCAGTCCAGCGCCGAAAGGGATGTGACGATACGTGCCTGTGAACTGGTCGAGATGGGGCCAGTCGCAAACTCGGAAAGGGCAATGGTCAGATTGGTCATGGGCGCAGTTTAGCGCGCCGTCACGGCGGGTAAAGGCTCAGCCGTAGAGTTCCAAAGCCCGCTGTTCAAAAGCGCGTACGATCCGGTGCATGGCCTCGTTGAAGACAACCCCGACAATCCCCTGAAGGACGGCGTTTTTGAACTCAAAATCCACATGAAACGAGATGTTGCAGCCGCCATCGGGCGCTTCTTCAAAATGCCAGTCGGACTTCATGTATTTGAATGGTCCGTCCAGGTATTCCGTATCGATCTTTTTGTCTTTGGCAAACAACGTCACGCGGCTGCCGAACCGTTCCCTGAAAACTTTGAACGAGATCACAAGGTCAGCTTCCATAACCTCTGCCTCGCCAACCTCGAAAGTCCTGCGAATGCGCGCCGCAGCGCACCACGGCAGAAACTGAGGGTACTTGGCCACGTCCGCGACCAGATCGTACATCTGTTGCGCGGTAAAAGGCAGGTGGCGTGTTTCCGAGTGGATAGGCATGGGGTCTGGTATTTGCTAGATGACAATGGCGCGTCATGTCGTATGTTGCGCGCCAAAGATCAAGGGGGCAGCGATGAGCGACCGCGCATATGTGATTGATGAGATGATCTCGGCCAAGGCGATTGCTGCCCGAATTGAGGAATTGTGCCGCAAGATCACCGAGGAATTCGGCGATACCGACAAGCTGGTTGTCGTCGGTTTGCTGCGCGGCAGTTTCGTTTTCATCGCCGATCTGGTGCGCGAACTGGACCTCCCGATCGAGGTGGACTTTCTGGAAGCCTCATCTTACGGGGACTCGATGGAAAGCAGCCGTGAAGTGCGTATTCTCAAAGACTTGCGGGGCGCAATTGAAGGACGCGACGTTCTGGTTGTCGAGGATATCGTGGATACCGGTCACACGCTGAACCACGTCACCCATCTGCTGCAAAGCCGTATGCCGAAGCGGTTGAAATCCATCGCACTGCTGGACAAGCCAAGCCGCCGCGAAGTCGATTTCCGGTCAGATTGGATTGGGTTCGAAATTCCCGACGAGTTTGTTGTCGGATATGGAATCGACTACGCACAGCGAAACAGGAACCTGCCGTTTATCGGAAAAGTCAGGTTTACCGGGGACTGATCGGATCGTCAGCGAAAACGCCTGATCACCCGCAGACGTCACGAATTGCAGCCAAAAATATGCCAGTGCCAGTTGGAATCAACTGATCGGGAAAGTCGTAGTCAGGGTTGTGCAACTGAGGATGATCCGTACCGGCACCCAACCAGAACATGGCCGATTTCGCGCCTTTACCGAATTGTCCGAAATCCTCGGAGAATTTTTGCGGCGCATCGCTCAGACGTGTAGGAACACCCACCGACTGGCAGGCGCGTATCAGACAGTCGACCGCTTCGCTGTGATTGGTACAGGCTTCGAACACGTCATCATATGAAATCTCGTCTGACAAACCTTCGGTCGCGGCCTCTTGCCGGACCAAGGCTTCGGCGTCCTCGATGAGTTTCGCCATGCGGGCGTCCGAAACCGTGCGCAGCGTGACCCAAAGCTCTCCGTGCCCTGGTGCGACGCCGAATGTCGGCTCACCCAGATTCGCGTGCGTTAACGTCGTCAGTGCAAACTCGGCATCCAATGCTCCGCCCTGCCCCAGACCTGCAAGCGCGGGCATCAGGCGTGCCATGGCCGCGCTCGGGGAAAGACCATCTTGCGGCGCCGCGGCATGCGATGTCTTTCCCGTCAAAACGATGCGCATTCCACGCGATGCGCAGTTAGCGGGGCCACGACATAGCTCAACCGTTCCCAAGGGAAGACCGGGCAGATTGTGCAAGGAAAAGATAATATCCGGCGCGATCTGACCAAATGCCGGATCGGCCCGAAATGACTGCGCCCCTTTGCCGGTTTCTTCGGCGGGCTGGAAAATCAGAATGACCCGGCCACGCTTTGGGCGGTTTTTGGAAAACTCCTCGGCCACTCCCAGAACCATAGCCATGTGCCCGTCATGCCCGCAAAGATGCCCTTTGCCGACAATCAACGAGGTATATGGAGCATCCGACACTTCCTGAATCGGCAACCCGTCCAGCTCACATCGGACAGCAACATCAGGCCCCGTTACCCCACTGTCAAAAATCGCAGCGACCCCGTGTCCACCGATACCGGTCAACAGGTCATCCGGAGAGAACTGCCGGAGCAGTTCCGCAATTCGCGCCGCGGTGTTTTGCTCTTCTCCGGATATCTCCGGATGTTGGTGCAACTCATGCCTCAGCTCAGTCAGCTGCGCCTGCACCTCTGGCGTCATGCCTGACCCAGCTTTTTCTGACGCGCATCACGAAGACGGGCAAAGTCGTCGCCAGCATGATACGAGGATCGCGTTAGTGGTGTCGCGGATACCATCAGGAATCCCTTGCCGTAGGCCGCTTTTTCGTAGGCGGCGAATTCTTCGGGCGTTACGAAACGATCCACACCGTGGTGCTTGGGTGTCGGCTGCAGATACTGACCAATGGTCAGGAAATCGATATCAGCCGCTCGCATGTCGTCCATGACCTGTCTGACCTGCTGTTCATTCTCGCCCAGTCCAACCATGATGCCGGATTTGGTAAAGATCGACGGGTCCAGTTCCTTGACCCGCTGCAACAGGCGCAGGGAATGGAAGTAACGCGCGCCCGGGCGAACCTCAAGATACAGGCCGGGAACCGTTTCCAGATTGTGGTTGAAGACGTCCGGCTTAGCTTCGACAACCGTTTCAAGTACTTCAGGCTCGCATTTCAGAAAGTCGGGCGTCAGAATTTCGATGGTCGTTTTGGGAGACCGGTGGCGGACCGCGCGAATGGTTTGGGCAAAATGCTCGGCCCCGCCATCTTGCAGGTCATCCCGGTCAACCGACGTAATAACGACGTGGTTCAGACCCAGTTTTTCCACCGCATGCGCAACACGCCCCGGTTCGAAAGCGTCCAGCGCATCGGGACGGCCCGTGGCGATATTGCAGAAGGTACACCCGCGCGTGCAAATCTCGCCCATGATCATCATTGTTGCGTGACCCTGGCTCCAGCACTCGCCAACATTGGGACAACCTGCCTCTTCGCAGACGGTCACAAGGTTGTTGTCACGCATGATTTTGTGCGTGTCGGCATAGCCCTTGCCGCCGGGCGCTTTTACGCGAATCCAGCTGGGTTTTTTTGGCTGGGCATTGTCCTGACGATGGGCTTTTTCAGGATGCCTTTGCTCGGGGATTTTAAGATCACGCACCGGTGGTATTCCCTGACTTTGGGTCAATATGGCTACCCGTTAACATAAACTCACACGATCCGTTACACCAGCGACGCATGGCCGCTATGCAACGACACTCTGTCACAGCCGATATCCTGCGCGCGAGAGGGCAGATTTTCCGTTAAAGAGCAGACATTTCCACAACAATCATATCATTCGCCTATCACTGAATTTCAGTCGTTGAAGCGCGCTTAGAATCATTTTAAGGCAGGTGCCAAACACAGGTGAATCACAGGAGTTTGAATATGAAGTCTGGCGCAAATTTGCCAAACGTGACGTTCCACACACGAGTACGTGACGAGTCGATCGAAGGCCCGAACCCGTTCCGTTGGGAAGACAAGACCACTGCAGACTACTTTGCAGGCAAGCGCGTGATCCTGTTCTCGCTGCCCGGTGCATTCACCCCGACCTGCTCGACCTACCAATTGCCGGGTTTTGAGAAGGGATATGAGGACTTCAAGGCCAAAGGCGTCGACGAAATCTACTGTATGTCCGTCAATGACAGCTTTGTCATGAACAAGTGGGCAAAAGATCAGAACCTATCGAACGTAAAAGTCATTCCCGATGGTTCGGGCGAGTTCACCCGCAAAATGGGCATGCTGGTCGACAAAGACAATCTGGGCTTTGGCATGCGCTCGTGGCGCTATGCAGCCATCGTGAACAACGGTGTTGTTGAGGCATGGTTCGAAGAGCCCGGCCTGATGGATAACTGCCCCGAAGATCCATATGGCGTCTCTTCGCCGGAAAACCTGATGAAGCACCTTGATGAGGCGCTCGAGCCTGCACTGGCCTGAAGCGACCAATCAGACTGATTCAAAGGCTCGCCAGTGGCGGGCCTTTTTCGTTTCGTGTCCCGTCCACGATCTGTCGACCTACCCGGCGGATAACCCCGGCAAGTTCATCAAACCATTCCTCGCCAGTGGTCGAGGTCCGCCGCACCAAACCAACCGTGCGCGCAGGCTGTGGCGTAGCAAAACGAAGCAATCGAAGCCCGGGGACCGCGCTGGTTTCGGCCTGCGCCGCCAGTTCGGGAATCAGCGTCATGCCAAACCCCTCGGCAACCAGCCGGGACAAGGTGGCAAGCGATGAGGCTCCCATATTTATCCGTGCGCTGGTTCGATCCTGCCCGCACACCTCAAGGGCCTGATCGGTCAGACAATGACCATCTTCCAGCAACATCAAATGGGCCGATTTCAGATCGGTCGGCCGTAACGCTTCCGGTCCGGCAGTCAAAAGCCTGAGCCGTGCCTCGCACCCGGCCAACAAAAAACGGTCTTCGAACAGCGGCTCGTCATGCATCCCAGCTACTCCAGACGGCAGTGCAAGAACAGCTGCGTCTATTTCCCCGTCCCGCAACATGCCCAGCAACCGTTCCGTTCTGGCCTCGCGAATCTGGACGCGCAAAGAAACATCCCCTGCCCGAAGAGCGGCCAATACTCCGGGCAGCAAATAAGGCGCCATGGTTGGAATCAACCCCAGCGACAGCGACCTGTGACCACCTGAATGATCCCGGGCAAATCGGTCCAGTCGGTCCGCTTCGGCAAGCACGCGTCGAGCATAGTCCAGCACGTCGCGCCCTAGCGGCGTCAACAGGATATCTCGGGCGCGCCGTTCGAACAGCGGCCCGCCCATCAGATCCTCAAGTCCCTTGATCTGAACCGACAGCGCGGGCTGCGAAACGTGGCACACCTGTGCGGCCCTGCCAAAGTTGCGCTGTTCGGCAACAGCCCTGAAGTACTGCAGTTGTCTGAGCGTGAAATTCATAACCGTTGATTATCAAAAACCCACAGAACCACAACCTAATTTTATCCCGAGTACTGCGCTTCAGCTTATCCGATCATTCGATCCTGCATCGAATTCGCTTCATAATGGCGCTTGAGCCGCTGAAGGGCGATGCGTAACACGATTTTACCCGAGCGGGCTGACCAGCCCATATGGCGTTCCGCCAGTTCCAAGCCCTCCAGATAGCAGCAACACCGCAGCGCAACATCGCTGAGGCCCGGGCCGAGATCGGACAAAGCACGGGCCACCCGGTCGCGGGCCTCAGAAGACCCACCGCCACTGGGTGCGCCCGCGCCAAAACCCTCACGGTTGCAACCGGTCAGAAATCTGTCCCAATTTTGGGTGACCTGCGGTCCGACCTGGGACAATTCGAAATCTTCGCGCAAACGCTCGCCTGCGCGGACCAGGGTTTCATCAAGAAATGGGTTACCATCCCGGTCCCTGCGCCTAGCAAGCGCGACAAGCGGGCTTTCAGCAACGCTGTAACGAATGCGCCGCGGATGTTCAGACTGTTCCTCGCGGTCATGCGCAAAAGTCCCTTGAGTGTCCGAAAACCCCATTTCATTCTTCGCACGGGCCTTGTTCTCAGCTTCGGCCAGCAAACTGCCCAGAGCACCCCGACCAGCGGCCGTAATACGATAGCGCGATATCCGGCCCGGATTCTCGCACGAAATCCAGTCCTTCAGCGCCAGAGCCTGCGCAATCCGGCAGTCAACGACAGCTGTTTTGGTCGTACAATCCTGCCCAACGTTTCTAACGACCACCGCCTTGTCCATATCTTCCGCAACCGCAAGAACCGAACCCGTTTCACACAGACGGCGCAAAACGCGCAATGCCTCGCGATTGAACTCTTCTTCCCTAGCTGAAAGCGGGTTTTGATCGTTGGCAGCATCCTGAACTTTTTCCGGAGAGATCAGACCTCCAATCGAAGGAAAATGGATTTCTGCCAGAGATTGCAGAGCAGCATCAACCAACGGATCGTCGCGGCGCGTTTCGATACGTCTGATCTGACGAAGGATGGTCGAAGCGTGGCATCCGGCCGATCTCGCCAAATCCCGGATCGACCGTCCAGCCTCTGTATGAGCAAGGTAACGTTGCGCGCCTTCGGGGACCCATGCCGGAACGGTGATTGCCATGCTGTTGTTCATATTTGTGAGCCCTCGTCGACAAAGAGTAAATCCCAATCGCCATTGGCATCAGAGTTAACAAAATCTACCTAGAGTTGCTTTTCTTACTTACTCGTTAATGCCTGATGGCGCGAACTAGAATTGATTCAAAAAGATAAACAGACGTGAAACCATCGTTCGCAAGTTCTTAATCTCAGGCAACACCCGCTTGAGTTGTGTCAATCATGACGCAAAGCAACTCTTTCAGACAGGAATGAACATGCAGGACATCATGTCAAAACTCTCGACACTCCGCCGCCCCCGCCTGTTGATCAGGGCAGCAAAAATAGGCGCACAAGACTATTGCCGGGAACAGCATCTGCAAAGAATTCTGGGGTATGGTGCGATACCCGGTCCGGGCTCGGCGCTGATGCGCCTGATGGATCTGGAGCGTGAAGTCGACATGAGTCGTCGTGACAACGATGCTGCCTACTCGCTGGTTCAACATCTTGATCTGTTGATCGCCCTGATGGGTGAGGCGCAGCTGTTTCAGGCAAGCCGCGCCTCACAATATCGATAATTCCGCCGATTACATGAAGGCGTCGGGCATCGACGCTTTCTTTTCCGCCACATATTCGTTCAGTGCGGCGGTGGTATCGGGGTTCATCTGCGGCTGCTGATAGTTGGCCAGCAAGTGTTCCACCCGTGATGAAGCCAGCGTCCGCGTATCCCGCGCACCTTCCTCTTCCCAGGTTTCAAACGGCTTGTAGTCCAGCAAATCGGTTTTCCAGAACGCATCCTTGAAGTTCGCCTGCGTGTGGGCACAGCCAAGATAGTGGCCACCCGGCCCCACTTCGCGAATTGCGTCCATTGCCTGAGCGTTGTCATCATAGGCAACGCCCCTGGCCAAACCATGCAGTACACCGAGCTGGTCGGCATCCATGACGAATTTCTCGAAATCGGCGACCAGACCGCCTTCGAGCCATCCACACGAATGCAGCATGAAGTTCACACCGGCCATCAGACCCATGTTGAGCGAATTTGCAGTCTCATAGGCCGCCTGAGCATCGGGCAATTTCGACCCGCAGAACGATCCGGCTGAGCGATACGGAACACCCAGACGACGGGCCAACTGACCCGCGCCGTATGTGATGTGCGCGGCCTCCGGGGTACCGAATGTCGGCGCGCCCGAGTTCATGTCGATGGATGTCACGAACGCACCAAAGATTACAGGTGCACCTGCGCGAATAAGTTGGCTATAGGCGATACCGGCCAGAACCTCGGCCAGAACCTGTGTCAATGTTCCTGCGACCGAAACCGGCGCCATGGCACCGCCAACGATGAACGGCGAAACGATGCACGCCTGATTGTTCTTGGCGTAGACTTCTAGCGCACCCATCATCACGTCGTCGAAAGTCATCGGCGAGTTGATGTTGGTCAGCGATGTCATCACGGTATTCTGCTGGACAAATTCTTTGCCAAACAGAATCTCGCACATCTCAACCGAATCCTGTGCGCGGCTGGGATCGGTAACGGACCCCATGAACGGCTTGTCCGACAGGGTCATGTGCGCCATCAGCATGTCGAGGTGGCGTTTGTTCACCGGTATATCGGTGGGTTCGCACACAGTTCCGCCCGAATGGTGCAGCCACTTGGACATATAGGCAAGCTTCACGAACTTGTTGAAGTCGTCCATCGTGGCATAGCGGCGTCCGCCATTCAGATCACGAACGAACGGAGGACCATAGACCGGGGCCAGCACCAGATTGCGCCCGCCGATGACAACGGATTTCTCCGGATTGCGGGCGTGCTGGGTAAAGCTGCTGGGCGCAGTCTCGCACAGTTTGCGAGCAAGTCCGCGAGGGATACGAACACGCTCGCCGTCGACATCCGCCCCGGCAGCGCGCCAGCGCTCCAATGCGGCAGGATTGTCAACAAAATTGACGCCAACTTCTTCCAGAATCGTTTCCGCGTTGGCCTCGATGATTTCGAGCGCCTCGTCGTTGAGAATTTCGAAATTGGGAATGTTGCGTTCGATGTATTTTGCAGTCTCGATCCGAACTGCGGTGCGCTCGGCCCGTCTGGCGGCACCGCCGCCGCCGCGACCTTTGCGCCGGGTGTTTGCCTCTGCCATGCGTTAATCCCGTGTTGTGGTTTGACTTGCAGAATTTGATACAGGATGGCCAAAGTCCTCAGACCATGGATTGCGGCGCTATAGGGGGAAAAGCGACATGACCGCCGCTTTCGGAAGTCTTTGACGCCCCTCCCGCATTTGAATGTTAATGAAATAGGACAGAAGTCCCGAATATCTCAGCGCCACCGAAACCGGCATGGTGGCCGAATACCCTACTCTGTTCTCTACAGATGTTTGACGGCGATCAACGTTTGGAGGCGCACTGTCAACAGCCCATTGTGGCAGGCTATCTGGGAAACTGACCTTGCGGACGCCAGCCAAATACCGGTCGCAGCGTTGGTCCGAGGTCAAAGATCTTTGGACATCGTGACCTTGTTTTCGTTGATATCGATTTCGACCCAGCCCAGATGCCGATACATTGATCTTGTTTCCTGCATCAATCTGTGGGTCTTAAGCTCCATTCGGCTGGCCCCGTTGGCCTTGGCCTTTTGTGCGACCAGATCCAGCATCTTGCGCGCCACGCCTTGTCCCTGCTTGTCGGGCCAGACCGCAAGATTTAAAATCATGGCGGTTTCATCCTTGTGCAGCCAAACAACGACACCCAAAAGCACGTTGTTTGCTTCGGCAAGAATGACCCGGTTTGCCTCTACATCTTCGGCGATTCCATCCGTCACGTCTGGAATATCAGAAATTTTGCTAACAGCGTCGGCATAGGCTGCCTTTATGCATGCGATGATCGCTTCAACGTCTTCCTGCACTGCATTTCGAAATTCCATCGCGGCCATGATGTGCGGAATCCTTGTTGCTTACCTGTACGTGGCCACAAACGACCTTATTCTGCTTGCACATGCAAGACTTGCGACCTAAGAGCCAGTCATGAGCCAGACATCCCATGACCGCCTTCTGATCATCGACTTCGGCAGCCAGGTGACGCAGCTGATCGCTCGCCGCCTGCGCGAACTGAACGTCTATTGTGAAATTCACCCGTACCAGAACGTCACGATGGACGTTGTTCGAGAAATGGCACCAAGGGCCGTGATTTTCTCAGGCGGGCCCGACAGCGTTACACGCGAAGGTTCACCGCGCGCCCCACAAGAAATCTTTGACTACGGCGTTCCGATTCTGGGTATCTGCTACGGTCAGCAGGTGATGATGCACCAGTTGGGCGGCAAAGTGGAAAGTGGACATGGTACGGCGGAATTCGGTCGTGCCTATGTCACCCCCAAAGGTGATCTGGATTTGCTGGGCGGCTGGTTTGCCGATGGGGACGAACAGGTCTGGATGAGCCACGGCGATCACGTGAGCGAAATCGCCCCGGGTTTCGAGGTTTACGGCACCTCCCCTAACGCACCTTACGCCATAACCGCCGACACAAACCGCCACTTCTACGCGGTACAGTTCCACCCTGAGGTTCACCACACGCCCAAGGGCGCAAAGCTGTACGAAAACTTCGTCAGGTTGGCGGGCTTTACAGGCGACTGGACCATGGGCGCCTATCGCGATGAGATGATCCGCAAAATCCGCGAACAGGTTGGCGATAAGAAAGTCATCTGCGGTCTGTCCGGCGGTGTTGATAGTTCGGTGGCTGCGATCCTGATTCACGAGGCCATCGGTGACCAACTGACCTGCGTATTCGTCGACCACGGCCTGCTGCGCAAGAATGAGGCGCAGGAAGTCGTCTCGATGTTCCGGGACAACTACAATATACAACTCATTCACGCGGATGAGAGTGAGCTGTTTCTGGGAGAGCTGGACGGACAAAGCGATCCGGAAACCAAGCGCAAGATCATCGGCAAGCTTTTCATCGACGTGTTCCAGAAACACGCCGACACGATCGACGGCGCAGAATTCCTTGCTCAGGGCACACTCTACCCTGATGTGATCGAATCCGTGTCTTTCAGTGGCGGCCCGTCGGTCACTATCAAATCGCACCACAATGTAGGCGGCCTGCCGGAAAAGATGGGTTTGAAGCTTGTCGAACCGCTCCGGGAACTTTTTAAGGACGAGGTCCGAGCCCTTGGACACGAACTTGGCCTGCCGCAAAGCTTTATTGGTCGCCACCCCTTCCCCGGCCCGGGTCTGGCCATCCGCTGCCCCGGAGAGATCACACGCGAAAAGCTGGAAATTCTGCGTGAAGCCGATGCAATCTATATCGACCAGATTCGCAAACATGGCCTCTACGATGAAATTTGGCAGGCTTTCGTCGCTATTCTGCCCGTCCGCACTGTGGGCGTCATGGGCGACGGGCGCACCTACGACTACGCCTGTGCGTTGCGAGCGGTGACATCCGTCGATGGGATGACGGCTGATTATTATCCATTCAGCCACGATTTCCTCGGCGAGACCGCAACGCGCATCATCAACGAGGTCAAGGGTATCAACCGCTGCACCTATGACATCACGTCGAAACCACCCGGAACGATCGAGTGGGAATGAGTTGAAAGAAGGCCGGGCAATTGCCCGGCCTTTCCATTTCCAGTCGCAGAGTTTCCATCTTTTTGTGATTGCACTTGACCATCCTGCCCTTTCCGGTTCCTCGTGTCCGCAGGAGGGAAAGGATGGATCAGGGCAAGGCTCAAATCGGCAAGGCCGCACTGTGGATGACCGGAGCCATCGCTTCGTTCTCGGCCATGGCCATCGCCGGGCGGGAACTGAGCGTCACGCACGATACATTCGAAATCATGATGTATCGCAGTGTCATCGGTGCGGTCATCGTATGGATCGTCCTGTCGTTCGGCGGTCAATGGCATCAGGTCTCTACCCGCCATCTGGGTTTGCACGCGATCCGGAACAGCTTGCACTTCGTTGGTCAGAACCTTTGGTTCTTTGCCGTCGTAGCCGCCCCTCTGGCTCAGGTCTTTGCCTTGGAATTCACGCAACCGCTTTGGGTGATCGTCCTATCACCACTTTTGCTGGGAGAGCGTCTGACAACCGTGCGCATCACTGCCGCCGTCATTGGTTTCATCGGAATTTTGATCGTCGCACGCCCCGGTGCAACGACATTGAACCCGGGCGTCATCGCTGCCGGGCTGTCTGCAGTATTTTTCGCCCTGACGACTATTTCGACAAAAAAGCTGACGCGGTTCGCTTCGATCGGATGCATCATGTTCTGGCTGACCGGAATGCAGGCCATACTGGGGCTTGCGGCGTCGGGACTGGACGGTGAGATCACCTTGCCCACGATGACAACCCTGCCTTTCCTCACTCTTGTCGGATGCGCAGGATTGCTGGCCCATTATTGTATTACCAACGCCCTTGCGATCGCCCCAGCCACGGTTGTCATACCTTTTGACTTTGCCCGCCTGCCGACCATTGCGATCATCGGAATGCTGCTTTACGGCGAATCCCTGGACTATTGGACCATATTCGGAGCAGCCATTATTTTTGCAGGTATCACCATGAACCTGAGATCCGAAAGCCGTGTTCAGGCTCAAAAGGATGCCTGAAGCGAAATTCCGTCGCTGCCAGAGATTTGCGCATGTTTCGGGTCGATGCCCGAAACGAAAAATGCACAAAAGTAATCATGACAACTCAAAAAACACTTTCATCGCAGGCATGGCTTGAACTGATCCTTTTAGGCGTGATCTGGGGCGCATCTTTCGTCGCAATCCGGATTGCACTCGATACCGTTCCCGTCATGACCTCGGTTTTGCACCGAACGTTCTGGGCAATGTTGGCGCTTTGGCTGATAGTCTGGGTAATGCGGTTGAAGGTCCCCCTGTCGCCCCGCATCTGGGGCGCGTTTCTGGTGATGGGGTTGTTGAACAACGTCATTCCGTTTTCGTTGATGGCATGGGGCCAACTGTATATCGAAAGCGGCCTTACCTCGATCCTGAATGCCATGACGGCAATCTTCGGAATCGTCGTCGCTGCCATCTGGTTTCCCGATGAAAAACTGACCAAAGGGCGGGTTCTGGGTGTCGGGCTGGGCTTTCTCGGTGTTGCCACCGCCATCGGCCTTGGGAACCTGATTCAGTTCGACCTGCGCAGCGCGGCCCAAATGGCGGTGATCGCGGGCACCGTGTCCTACGCGCTTGCGGCGGCCTGGGCGCGCGAAACCTTGTCTTCCCTCTCTCCGCAAGTTGCTGCCGCCGGGATGCTGACGACGTCGACGCTGTGTCTGTTGCCAATCACGATATATCTTGACGGAGTGCCCACACTGGCCCTGCCACTCGAAACGTGGGGTGCGATTGCCTATTATTCGCTGTTCGCAACCGCAGGTGCCTATCTGCTGTACTATCGGGTTCTGGCGATGGCGGGCAGCGGTAATCTGATGCTGGTAACGCTCATTATCCCGCCAGTCGCAATTCTGCTTGGTTCCGTGATGCTGAACGAAGCGTTGCAGCCGCAGGCGTATGCAGGATTTGCGCTGCTTGCGGTCGGCCTTGTAATCCTGAACAGATCAGGCCAGCGCAATTGACGCCGCCCTGTCCCCGTTCTAGCAAGGGCGAAAAAGGGACATCGGGACATGATCTACGGCTCGGCTGGTGAATGGCGCAATGCGGCGCGGAAGAAAGTGCTTTTCTTCGGCATGTCCGGGCTTGGAAAAACCTATGTCTCGAACATCCTGCGCGACTCTGGCCAGTGGTTCCACTACTCGATCGATTACCGGATCGGCACGCGCTATATGGGTGAATACATCACCGACAACGCCAAAGCCGAAGCCATGAAAGTGCCGTTTCTGCGCGATCTGCTTTTGTCGGACTCGATCTATATCGGCTCGAACATATCGTTTGAGAACCTGACGCCGGTTTCCACATACCTCGGCAAGCCGGGAAACCCGGCCCTTGGCGGGCTTGAGATGACCGAATACAGCCGCAGGCAGGAACAGTTCCGACTGGCCGAAATTCACGCGCTGCTGGACACAGAGTACTTCGTAGATCGCGCGGAACGCCTGTACGGCTATCCCCATTTCATCTGTGACACCGGCGGTTCGATCTGCGAATGGGTCAACCCCGATGACCCCAACGACAAGGTTCTTTCCGAACTTTCACGGCAGACTCTGATGATCTGGATCAAGGGCGACGACGCCCATACCGAAGAGCTTGTCCGCCGGTTCGACAAGGCCCCCAAGCCTATGTCCTACCAATCCGAATTTCTGGGCCGGGTCTGGATCGAATATCTGGATCAGCAGGGCTGTTCCGAGGCAGACGTCGACCCAGATGCCTTTATCCGCTGGACCTATGCACGTGCCTTGGCCCACCGTCAGCCACGATACGAGGCGATGGCACAAAACTGGGGTGTGACGGTGACTGCCGACGACATCTCCAACGTGCGCGATGCCGGTGATTTCGATGAGTTGATCGAACGCACACTTGAGACCCAGGCCGACCGCCCCTAAGTTCCCGATTTCATTCGTTACATCAAAAGCCCGAGCCAATGCCGATCAAAATCCCATCCGACCTGCCCGCTTATGACGTCCTGACAAAGGAAGGCGTCATGGTCATGTCCGACGATCAGGCCGCCCGGCAGGATATCCGGCCGCTGCGAATTGGCCTTTTGAATCTGATGCCCAAGAAAATTCAGACGGAGAACCAATTCGCCCGTCTGATCGGTGCGACGCCTCTGCAGATCGAATTGTCGCTGATCCGGATGACCGAGCATCAGACCAGAAATACCGCTGCCGAACACATGGAAGAGTTCTATCGTCCGTTTCAGGAGGTGAAGGAAGAAAAGTTCGACGGTCTCATTATTACCGGCGCCCCGATCGAGCACCTCGAATTTGGTGATGTCACCTATTGGGATGAAATCAGCCAGGTATTTGACTGGACGCAAACCAACGTCCATTCCACATTCGGAGTGTGCTGGGGCGGAATGGCGATGATCAATCACTTCCACGGGGTGCGTAAACACATGCTGGACGCAAAGGCGTTTGGCTGCTTCCGGCACCTGAACCTTGCCCCCTCTTCTCCATTCTTACGCGGATTTTCTGACGACTGTGTTATTCCCGTCAGCCGCTGGACCGAGATGAAGCAGGCCGAGATTGACGTCGCGCCGGGTCTCAAAACCCTCCTTGGCAGTGAAGAGGTTGGTCCGTGTCTTGTCCAGGACAAGACCCATCGCGCGCTCTATATATTCAACCACTTCGAATACGACAGTGATACGCTGAAGCAGGAATATGACCGCGACGTGGCCAATGGGACGCCGATCAACGTGCCAATCAACTATTATCCGGATGACAACCCCGGCAACACGCCACAAAATCGCTGGCGCAGCCACGCGCACCTTCTATATGGAAACTGGATCAACGAAATCTATCAGACCACCCCATTCGATATGAGCAAAATTGGCCACTAAAGTTCTCATAACTCTGGGTCTGCTGATCGTAGGCCTGGCAATGCTCACCGCTTGGAAGGCGGCGCGGCATGAGGCATCAGCAGAGTCACAGTTTCCTCCGGAAGGGCAAATTCTGGACGTAGATGGCGTACCGGTCCATGCGGTTGTGATGGGCGAAGGTCCGGATGTTGTTCTGATCCACGGTTCCAGCGGCAACACGCGCGATATGACCTTTGCCCTGGCGCCGATTCTGGCCGAGAACTTCCGCGTCATCGTTTTCGACCGCCCCGGGCTTGGCTATTCCGGAAGTTTCGACCCGAACGGCGAATCCATATTGGAACAGGCCGCCATCCTGCAACGCGCAGCGGCGCAACTCGGTGCCGACAAACCGATCGTTGCCGGGCAAAGCTATGGTGGTTCGGTCGCGCTTGCTTGGGCTGTCGGCCAGCCAGATCACATTTCGGCGCTGGTCCCCATCGCTCCAGCCTCGCACCCTTGGGATGAACCGCTGGATTACTTCAATCGCATGGCGTCAAATCCGGTCGGCAGCGCTGTCGCGCTTCCCCTGATTACTGCCTTCGTCCCCGACTGGTTTGTCGAAAGCGCACTGGACGAAGTTTTCGCCCCACAGAAGACGCCCGAGGGATATATCGATCACTTCGGGCCGGGTCTGACGCTTCGCCGGGGCTCGATGCATTCCAACGCGTTGCAACGGGCAAATCTGGCACAGGAAATTGAAGAGTTGCAACCGCTCTATGGCCAGATCAACGTGCCGACCGAAATCGTTCACGGCACGGCCGACGAAACCGTCGGCGTTGCAAGGCATTCAGAACGGCTTGCCCAGGAAATTCCCGGCGCGGAACTGATCCAGTTGGACGGAATCGGCCACATGCCTCAGGTCGTCGCGGCGGACGAAGTTGCCGCAGCAATCGACCGCGCTGCGGAACGTGCGGGTTTGCGTTAACCGGATTCACATTCCATAGTAACGTACCGGATTCATTACGAGGCATCATATGGCGCGATCAAAAAAAGGTTCGATTCAGGAGTACTTCTCCAAAGACGCACCGAAAGAGATTCGCACGGCCATTGAAGGTTCGGATAAGGGCGACATCCTCAACCCCACCTATCCGTATGACGAACGGATGAAAGGCAAAGAGTATGACGACCAGATGGACTCACTGCAGATCGAACTGGTCAAACTGCAATCATGGGTGAAGGAGACCGGCCAGCGTATCGCAATTGTCTTTGAAGGCCGGGACGCCGCCGGAAAAGGCGGTACAATCAAAAGGTTCCGTGAAAACCTGAATCCACGTGGCGCGCGTGTAGTTGCACTGGCCAAGCCCTCGGATGCCGAGCGAAGCCAATGGTATTTTCAGCGCTATATCTCTCACCTGCCCTCGGGCGGGGAAATCGTGTTCTTTGACCGCAGTTGGTACAATCGCGGCGTCGTTGAAAACGTTTTTGGCTTTTGCGAAGCCGAGGAACGTGAACGCTTTTTCCGGCAGGTCATGCCGCTGGAGGCCGGATTGGTAAACGATGGCGTCCAGCTGTTCAAATTCTGGCTGAACGTGGGTCGCGCCGAACAGCTGAATCGCTTTCTCAAACGGGAAACCGACCCGTTGAAACAATGGAAACTCAGCCCCATCGACATTGCCGGGCTGGGAAAGTGGGACGAATACACTCAGTCGATTTCCGAAACGCTGACCAGAACCCATTCCGATATATGCCCGTGGACGGTCATTCGGTCAGATGACAAGAAACGCGCCAGACTGGCCGCGATCCGCACCGTTCTGAACGCGTTGGACTACGACGAAAAAGACAAAGACGCCGTGGGCAAGACAGATACCAAAATCTGCGGAGGCCCTGATATCTGGGATGCCTAAACGCGGCTATCATCACGGAAACCTCAAACAGGCCCTTATCGACGCCGCGTTACGGCTGATCGAGGAAAAAGGTCCAACCGGTTTCACCCTGTCCGAAGCGGCCAAAACCGCCGGCGTTACACCGGCAGCCGTTTATCGGCATTTTCACGGGCGCGAAGACCTGATTGCCGAAGCGGCGCGACAGGGGTTCGAAATGTTCGCTGATCTGATGCAGTTCGCCTATGACAAAGGCCAGCCGTCAGCCCTAGCCGCATTCGAGGCGACGGGCCGCGCCTACCTGGCTTTTGCGCGCAAGCATCCAGGCCATTATATCGCCATGTTCGAAAGCGGCATATCGGTCAACCGAACGCCCGAACTGGCCGCCGCGGCCAACAGGGCAAAGAGTGTTCTGGAGAAAGCAGCAGCTGATCTTTCTGAACATATCCCACCGGAACAACGTCCCCCGGCCTCAATGTTCAGCGCACATATCTGGGCGATGAGCCACGGTGTCGTGGAACTTTACGCCCGCAATACTGGTGCCAGCTCGCCATTTCCTCCGGAAGACCTGCTTGAGACCGGCATCGGCATATATCTTCGCGGTCTGGGGCTGATACCCCACGACGAATGAAACAGTAAATTTAAGCGATCAGATCCATCCGCTGGGCTGCGGGGATCGCAGACTGGACGTGACACTGATCAGGTCCATCTCACCCATACCCTTTATGTCCACCGCGCCCAGATCAGCCACCTGAAATTCGTCGATCAAGGCGAACTTCATTTCTTCCGGAGCCACGATTTTCATCGGATTGGCAAAGACCTGTAGACGTGAGGCCATGTTTACCGCTGGTCCGAAAACGTCATAGACGTATTTCTGAATACCGACGACCGACCCGACCGCCGCACCCGTCCCCAACCCGATCCGGGCCTGCCATTTGTTCGGATGGCTTTCGTTGCGCCTTTCAAGGTATCGCAGGAAACGTACAGCACAATGTGCCACAGCCGTTGCGTGATCAGGCGTGGCATCGGGCATCCCCGATACCGCCAGATAGGCGTCACCGATCGTCTTGATCCGTTCACAACCGAATTGCTCGACGATGCGGTCAAAGGCCGTGAATATGTCGTTCAACTCGCTCAGCGTGATGGTTGGGTCCGTCCGGGCGGCAAAGTCGGTGAAGTTCACGAAATCCAGCATGACCACCGAAACCTGCTCATACAACTGGGGGGTAACGACACCGAATGTCTTGAATTCCTCGTATACCGACCGCGGCATCAGGTTCAGTAACAGCCGCTCCACCCTCTCCTTTTCACGCTCCAGCTCCCGCGTGTTGCGTTCGACCATGGTCGAATAGCTGTCAATCATGCTTTCCAGTTCGCGGATGCGCGTGATGTTCTGGCATTCAACCACCAGAATTTTCTCATCCAGTGAGTTCGCCATTGAAATTGTCGTGGCAAAGATCAGCGTTCGCCGCTTTGGCTTAATATGCAGCTCAGCCGAGTATCGCAGACCCGCATCGCGAACCTTGTCCAACTCTACCGGGTCCAGATCAGGCAATATGTCTTTCAGTGTCTGACCACTTTCAGGCACGCCAAACCACTCTCCAAATGGCTCGTTGTGAAAGACAAAGCTGAAATCTGACGCCCGTACTACTGCAACGCCTACGCCAATGGCCCGCAATAGGTGCTCGTTGATTGCAGAAATGCTCATGCCGCATCTCTGGCGACGATGATCGAGCGTTTTTCCTCGATCGCTGCCATCGCCACCTTCACATCTGCATCTGACATACCGTGACCTGACAGAACCTCTGCGAACAGTTCCGCCATTTCGTCAAAATCGGCATGCGAGATATTCAGATGGCGGTGGACGGCTTCGATCCTCTCGTCACTGAACGAGGCCGGTCCGCCAACCAATGATGACACAAATTTTGTCTGGTGGTCGATCAGGCGCGGCAGGTCGATGTCCGTGAAATACTCGCCGATCTGATCAGAATCCAATGCCATTTCGTAAAATGCCATGACAATCCGGCTTATCGTTTTAAACCCGCCATACTTTTCATAAATCGTCTGGCTCATAACCCACAAACTACCTTTGCATTAGCCAATCATAGTCAAAGGTTAGATCATAATGCCCTGTTTGTTAACTTTTTTGAACAAATCAATGGCAGTGGCTCTGGGGCCGTAAGAATTCTTCGGTATTTTGCGATGTGTTTTCTATCGCAATTTTTAGACGTTCAGGTCCGCAGCGACCGGAACAAACCCACTGAATCCGCCCTGTCTGAGCAAGCTAGCCTCACCACCAGATCGCCAACGCAATTTCCGACCGGCTGCAATCAATTCGCGGCGTGCGCGAAACCAAAGCGGACCTTTATCAAGGCCACTATTGATCGTTTTGTCCTGCGTCCGTTCGCTTGTTTTTACAGACGCCCCGGAAGTCTCTTGCGACTTGGACCAGATCACCTGAACCCCGACAGCTGGAAAACACTGATACATTTTCCATCCGGATCGCGGCATGAGTACAAAATCGTCAAGGTGATCCGAATACCTATCCGACCAAGCAAGCAACTTTCTGCACCCTTCCAGAGACAATGCATAGGCCGCCGCGCTAGGTGCCATTTCAAGCAAAGGCCGAACATTGATACCGTTGATATCGCGCTCAGGACCGAACCGAAGCGCGCGCGGCGAATAGTCAAATTTTACCAGATCATAGTGTTGAGGCGTGGCCAGAACATTCCGGATGCACTCAGCAGAATGCTGCGAAAATTCTACGTCGTCCTCAAACACCGCGATGGCGGGCAGGCCCTGCGCAACTGCCTGCTGCCAGATCTTCTTGTGGCTCTCGAAACACGCGATTTCGCTGGGTGTCAGGCCCCAACGGCTGCCAGTTCCCGGCACGTAGCCGTTGCCCTCCAACGCGCCGGGTAGGCTAGCGTCAGTGGCGCTGACCCTTGTGGCACCTGAAATTCCGACCCTGGCAAACTGCCCCTCCATAAACGTTCTGCGGGCGGGAACGCGATCCAGATTGATATAGAAAACGTCGGTCATCGGCGTTCTTTCTTTTGGATGCTAGAAACCCGCGCCTGCCAGATTACAGACATACTCCCCTGATGTCCGGCCAACATGACAGGCACGCAGCATCCTAGCTTTCTCCGGATACCAGCGCATGTTTGTACTGTTGCTCATACAGGTTCCGGAACTGCCCGGGTCGGTCCAGCAGTTCCTTGGCGGTACCGATCTCAGCAACCGAACCACTGTCAATCACAACGATCTGATCCGCATCCAGAACAGTAGACAAACGGTGCGCGATGATGATCGTCGTCCGGTCTTTGGTCAACCTTCTGAGAGCCTCCTGAACAAGGTGTTCGGATCGGGAATCCAATGCGCTGGTCGGTTCGTCCAGCAGCAAGATCGGGCTGTCCCGCAGAAGGGCCCTTGAAATGGACAGTCGCTGTTTTTGTCCACCGGACAAAAAGGACCCATCCTCACCCACAAGCGTATCAAAGCCTTCCGGCAACGCCATAATAAAATCATAGGCATTGGCGGCTTTTGCCGCTTCGATTACCTCGTCATCGGTCGCGTCGGCCCGCCCAAGACGAATATTGTCAGCAATCGAAGCCGAGAACAAAAACGTGTCCTGTCCGACAAATGACATCTTCTTGCGCAAAGACTCGAACGTTGCGCCCTTGATGCTGCTACCATCAATCAGCACTTCACCCGAATTCGGATCATACAGGCGCAGTGCAAGGTTCAGGATTGTCGATTTGCCCCCGCCCGACGGACCAACCAGCGCCGTAGTCTTACCGGCAGGGAAATCGAGGTCCAAATTCTTCAGGATCAATTCATCGTCCCTATAGCCAAAAGTCACATCCCTGAAGCTGATCACACCCGGGCCTTCGGCCAGAACCTTGGGGTGTTTATCTTCGGCAAGTGTTTCCGGCTGGTCCAGCAGGGTGAACATCATCTGGACACGGCGCAAACCGACCTCCAGCGACACGCGAACGCGCGACAGGCGTTTTGCTGGCTCATAGGCCATCATCAATGCGGTCACGAACGACATCAGTTCACCTGGTGTCGATGCATCCGAGCCGAACAGTTTTGCAGCACTCAGCGCGATGACGGCGGCAACCGCAAACCCGGCCAGAACATCCATCAGTGGGCTGGTCACGGCTTCAAGGCGTGATATCGTGTTCTGCCGCTTTTCAACCTGCTTCACCGCACTGAACATTCGGTTCGCCATGCGTGCTTCCAACGCAAACGCTTTGATCACCCGGATACCTCTGGATGTCTCCTGAATGACCTTCATGATTTCGGCCAGAGATTGCGTTTCTTGGTGAACGAGTTCCCTGACCTTCCGCAACAGGACCCTTACTCCCCATATCGCCAGAGGACCGATGACCAGACAAAACAGCGAAAGAACAGGCTGCTGATAGAACATAACTGCCAACAAGCCGATCAATGTCAGAAAATCCCTGACGACGGTTGTGACCATCAGGTTAACGACCTGTCTTGCGGCCTGAGCCGACATGGTGACCTTCATCAACAGGTCCGAGCTTTCCGTCAGATTAAAGAAGGATACCCCCTGACGAAGAAGCTTGTCGTACAACTTGATCTGTTGCTGCGCCACAATGCGGTTACCTGCACGGCTCAGCGCGACCACCTGCACATAGGTGGACAGGCCCTTGACCAGAAAAATCAGGAAGACAGCCGAGGCTACACCAAAAACCTTGGCCTGGTTGTCCGATTCAAACAACGAGTCGACGACATCCCGCATAATATAGGCGACCGCGGCTGTCGTTGCGGCGACAAAAACCATTGCTATTACGGCAATGGTGTAAAGCACTTTCTGCGACGGCAGGCTTTCACGCATCAGGCGCCACAGAATTGAGCTTTCGATTTGGTCGAGAAATTTTGTTTTCGCGTTAAGCAAAGCCTGTTTCCATACACATCAAGAGTTTCTGGACGCCCTGTCTGACCTAAGGCCCACCCGGAACCCATTCAAGTTAGATACTTTTCAGTTCGGAGCCGGGCAAGGATCATATCGCCTGGCCGCCGTATGGTACGGGGGTTTCAACACAGATCTTTCGTTTTGTACATCTACAAAAACACCACGTTCCGAATTGTACCAACCCGCAAGCGCCCGAACCGGTGCCAGGACTGTCCCTCTGTCATTTCACTGGACGCGTAGATAGTTGCTGAAGGGTAAGATTTCCACTGTTACCGGCTACACTGATCTGTAATTGGTGACATTTGGCCGCTTCAAAACGCTGTGTCACCTTAGGGGGAATGGCGGAGAGACAGGGATTCGAACCCTGGAGACGGTTTCCCGCCTACACACTTTCCAGGCGTGCGCCTTCGACCACTCGGCCACCTCTCCGTGCCGGGGTATTTGAACCATCGCAACAGGATTTGCAAGGCCCGTTTGCGCCGAATTCAGTCATCCAGATGCAAATAAACCCGACGGTTCTGTTTGCCTTTTTTCTCGATCTTTCCCAGACGGATGCGCCCGATTTCTGCCGTGCTGGCAACATGCGTCCCACCGCAGGGTTGCAGATCGACCTGCGCATCGCCCTGCCCGATTCTGACCAGACGTACCCGACCGCTGCCGCGCGGGGGCGACACGGACATGGTTTTGACCAGTCCCGGATTGGCATCCAGTTCCGCATCGGTGATCCATTCTTCGCTCACGCCAAGATCGCGGTCGATCAGTTCCTGCAATTGGGCCTGCAGTGCATCCTTGTCCTGCGGCGCTTCGGGCATGTTGAAATCCAGCCTGCCCTTGACCGGGCTAATGGACCCTCCTGATACTTCCAGCGGGATGACCACCGACAGAAGATGTAGCGCCGTGTGAACGCGCATGTTTCCGAACCGCTGATCCCAATCGAGGCTTTGGCGGACACTCATACCAACGGGCGGCAATTCGCTGCCCTCTGCCGGGACGAGTACTACAGCGCCCTCATCCCCTTTGATCGTGGTTTTGACCTCAAGCGATCCACCGTCCCAGTCCAGACGACCCTGATCGCCGGGCTGGCCGCCGCCCGTGGGATAGAACAGGCATTGATCCAGAATGATACCGCCGTCCGCAGTCAGAGATTGAACAACGCCATCGGCCTGACGCAGATAGGCGTCATCACGAAAAAGCATCTTAGTACTCATCACCGCCTCCGGTATCCATGTCGCCCTCTGTCATTTCGATGGGGGACTTGCTTGCACGGGTTGGTTCGCTTTGCTTTGGAGCAGGATCGTCAACAGGCTTGACCGGTCCCTGCGCCTGAGGGTGTGGGCGCAGCGTTTCGGGGTTGCGCAGCCAGATATCGCGCTGAGCGAATGGAATTTCGATGCCCTCTTCGACAAAGCGGCGATTTATCTCGTGGTTCATGTCGGATTTGACCGAAAGCACCCAGTTTACATCCCGCAGGATCGCCCGGATTTCAAAATCGAGTGAATCCGCTCCGAAACCCTGAAACACAACGCTGGGCGCCGGGTTGGCCAGAACCATAGGATGCGCGTTCGCGATCTCGCCAAGAATGGTTTCGACCTTGCGCGTATCAGTCCCATAGGCGACACCAACCGGCACGATCACCCGCCCCACGGTGTTGCCACGGGTATAGTTCGTAACCACACCGCTGATCAGGTCCGAGTTGGGAACGATGACATCCGAACGGTCGAATGTCTCGATGCGCGTGGAACGGACCGAGATGTCACGGACATAGCCCATCATTCCGTTCACATCGATCCAGTCCCCTTTGGAGATCGGGCGCTCCACCAGCAGGATGATACCCGACACAAAGTTGGACACGATGGTCTGAAGCCCAAAGCCGATCCCGACTGACAGCGCACCGGCGACAATGGCGAGCGAGGACAGATCAAACCCGGCGATAGTGATAGCCACAAGGGCAGCCAGAAAAATCCCGACATAGCCCGTGCCCGATACGATGGCATTCTGCCCACCCGGATCGATGCTGGTCTTTGGCAACAAAGAGTTGCGCAACCCACCCTGCAACAGACGGGTCAGCGAATATCCAATCAAAAATACCGCGATGAACGTCAGGAAATTGGTGGGCGAAATGGTGACGCCGCCAATGTCGAACCCCTGTAGAAGGCGTTTCCATGCCTCGATCAGATCGGTTTCCCGTGCGCCCCAATAAATGGCGAGGACCGGTAAGGACAGGAATGCAAGCGCAAAGCCAACAAGCACGGAAAACAGCGAATCCCGCGCGGCCTCGCCCTGCCCTGTTATCCAGCCGTAAACCGAGCTGATGAAACGCTGCAGGATGAAAAACGCGGCAATCAGCGCCAGAGTTTTGACAGCCGGATAAACGATAGCTTCGGCAGCGTTTGAATACCCGATCATGGCCAGAATTGGCGACGCAATTCCGAGCAATAGCATCAACCGGCGGAAAACCTCGATCATCTGGCTGAAACCGGCAGTGCGCGAAGATGCCTCCTGATCTGCCTCGGTTGCTGTTTTGTCGACCTGACGCACCCGGCGCACGCGCAGCAGCAGCAGAGCCGTTATCACTATGATTGGAAACCCGACCACTGCGCGGGTTGCGTCAGAAATATTCTCGATCTGCTCGAACTGTATGACCATGTCATGCAGAACCAGCATGATCGCGAGCAGATCCATATAAACCCGCAACTCCGAGATCTGACGGGAGCTGAGCCTTTTGAAGTTATAGGCCGCGCCCATCACGAAAATCTGTCGGCCGATCCAGTCAAAGTACAGGATAATTGCCGCCCAGTATGGAACCTGTTGCAATAGCAACGTGCCACGCAAACCCAGCACACCGGTCAGCGACACGGCCGCCGTCAAGGCGACCACGCCCAGCCACGGCAGGATGATGCGAAACAGCGAGATGACAAAGGCCCAGACACCGGTGCCCCGTCCGCCCAGCCGGCGCAGGAAATCGCCGCCCCGTTCGGACCATCTTTTTCCGAATACCAGCAAAACCGTGGCCACCAGAACCAATGCGATAATTGCGGGCGCGCGCTCTTGCATCCGCTCGGCGGCCACGTCGGTTTTAAGGTTCTTGACGGTTTCGTTGACAAGGGCACGAACGGCTTCCTGAACATCTGTCCACGCCCCTCGCCAATACAGCGGGTTTACCGGAGACGGGCCGCGTTCAAGCAAAGTCTTCGTTTGCCGGTCCCGGATAATGCGATCGATCTCATTGATCAGGCCGTTGGCGCGATTATAGGCCTCTTCCGAGATTATGCGGGGTACCCGCAATTGGTTCAGCTGCTCGTCCAGATGTTCACGCAATCGAGCGATGTCAGGCGGGTCTTCCGAGCCGTCCTCGGGCTTGGGTCCCAGCGCCTTGAGCTGACTTTCAAGGGTTTGGATGCGCTCGGTATTTGCTGTACGCGCCTTGTTGAAGATATCGCGGTAATTACTTATTTCAGAACGCAATTTCTCCATCGCGGCATTGGATGCGCGATCGGCGTTCACCACCGCTTCGGCCCGGTCCGCGGTTTTGACCCAGTTCTGATAATATTCAGTTTGCTGTTCTGACAGCTGGGCCGACGCAAGGCCGCCCAGCCCCATCAGAAAGAGCGTCAGGATGGTCAGATACAGGCGGATGGGCCTGAACATCACACGTCCTCGAACACACCCGGAATGCTGCGCGGTGCTTCGGTCATCCAGTCGGGAACGGGAAGATCTTTTTCACGCAGGAAGTTCGGGTTGAACAGCTTGGACTGATAGCGGGTGCCAAAATCACAAAGGATGGTGACGATGGTATGGCCCGGCCCCAGGTCCTTGGCCAGCCGCACTGCACCGGCGATATTGATCGCGGTTGAACCGCCCATGACCAGCCCTTCGTCACGCAGCAGGTCAAAGATGTATGGCAGCGCCTCGTTATCGGTGACCTGATAGGAAAAGTCCGGTGTGAACCCCTCGAGGTTTTTGGTGATGCGTACCTGACCGATGCCTTCGGCGATCGAGCCCCCCTCCATCGCTAGTTCACCGGTTGTGTAATAGGAATAGAGCGCAGC
The DNA here is from genome assembly GCF_056537725.1 of Ruegeria sp. C11. Classification (NCBI taxonomy): domain Bacteria; kingdom Pseudomonadati; phylum Pseudomonadota; class Alphaproteobacteria; order Rhodobacterales; family Roseobacteraceae; genus Ruegeria; species Ruegeria sp. C11. Next base: position 279,288 of record NZ_JBQFSB010000002.1, read on the forward strand.
GCCCATCGGGTCGGCCAGGGCGATCTTGACGCCCTTGGGCTGCAATGCCTCGGCAACGCCCGCCAGAGTGCCCCCGGACCCCACCGCGCTAACAAAGCCATCCACTTTGCCATCTGTCTGTTCCCAGATTTCGGGGCCGGTGGTTTCGACATGGGCCTGACGGTTGGCCACATTGTCGAACTGGTTGGCCCAGATCGCACCGTTCGGTTCGGTCTGCGCAAGTTCTTCGGCCAGACGGCGGGAATAGTGAACGAAGTTATTGGGGTTGCGATAGGGTGCTGCCGGCACCTGCACCAGCTGCGCACCAGCCAGGCGCAGCATGTCCTTTTTCTCTTCCGATTGGGTTTCCGGAATCACGATCACGGTTTTGAACCCCATCGATGCCCCGACCAACGCAAGACCTATGCCGGTGTTGCCTGCGGTGCCTTCGACAATGGTTCCGCCGGGCTTCAGGTCGCCGCGCGCCACGGCGTCACGAATGATGTAAAGCGCGGCGCGGTCTTTGACAGACTGGCCCGGGTTCATGAACTCGGCCTTGCCCAGAATTTCACAACCGGTTTCTTCACTGACACGGCGCAGCCGGATCAGAGGTGTTTTGCCAACGGCGTCCGCCAGATCTCGTGCAATGCGCATGGTGCCCTCATGAATTCAATATGCTGGTCAGATGTACAGGCGCCCCGCGACAAGCTCAAGCGGGGATACTGTCAATTCAGCCGAAGGCTGTCACGGTGTCGTGCAAGCCAATTCGCCAGTGAAAGAAGCGGCAGGTCCTTGAAGCGGTCGGCATCCACAAGCGCCATGAATTCGTCAAATGGCAGGATGCGGCTGCGAATATCCTCTCCTTCAGTGGCGAGCCCGCCATTGTCGATGGTTTTATCCAGATCTCCTAGCCCAACAAAGAGATAGACGTATTCGGTGGACGAGCCGCTGGAGGAATAGGCCCTGCCTGCGGGTTTCAGCGCATCCAGTTGCACATGTGCCTCTTCCAGCGCTTCGCGGCAAGCGGCGGCTTCGGGCGATTCTCCGGGGTCGATCATGCCCGCCACGGGTTCCCACATCCACGGTTCGGGGTCGCCGATCATATAGACCGGAGGCCGGAACTGTTCGACCAACAGCACCGAATCCCGTACCGGATCATAGGGCAGAACGACAACGGCGCTGCCTTGCATCAGACCATTTCGGCTCAGGACCTCGCTCATGCTGCCGTCCAGCTTACGGTGTTGCAGCTCCATCTCTTCCATACCGAAATAATCGATATAGGCGCGGGTGTGCCGGTGCACGACCACGTCCTTGCTGACATCGCGCTGACCCGCCTGCCCCCGCTGCCGGGCGGCAACCCGCGCCCAGGCCCGGTTGCGGATCGCCGGGAAACTGCGTGCGATCCGTTTTGCATCCACACGCCCGAAATAGGCCATGACTTCCTCGGCCGCATTCAGAGTGATCTCACCCCACTCATCCACCCATCTGTGCAACGACCAAAGCGGTCCCGACCGCCATAGGCCGGGTTCAGGGAAAAACACCTGCGCCATTGCGGTACTTCCGTCCGGCAATTCCACAAGTTTGGGTTCCAGATCGTAATCGAAGCCGCCTTCGTAAAAGACAAGCCGCTGAATATCATCCTCGCTAAGACCCCGGACAAGCACGCCCTCGGCCTGTTCGCCGGGCTGTTTCATGATCATGGGAAACATCTGACCCTGCACCGCGTGGGCCGCATGATCGTGAAGCACTGCGGGCGACAGGTCGATTTCGGACGCGGGACGCCCCAGCACAAGCTCAAGCAGCGGCACGTAGCGCAACGTTCCGTAGAAAAACAGATCGGACAAATGTTCAGGCTTTCTTTGATCGGGTTCCGCTTACCGCCAGCGGCGCGACGCCACTTCGGTCAGCAGGCCGGACAATAAGGCACCGATCAGCAGGGTCCAGATGATTTGCGGGTAAAGCAGAAATTCGTAGGCATAGTTTATGCCGATCTTGAAAATGGCCAGCACTGCCTCGAACGGGCCGTCATAGCGATGGCGCATGGCAAGGCGGAACATCTCGTAAGTGCCCTGCGAAAACAGGCCCCAGAACACCATGGAGGCCGCACCCGTCAGTCCGTTGTTGATGGCTGGCGTTATCCCGCGACCTGCGCGTTTGCCCATTACCACCCAGCCGCAGATGAACCCGATTGCCATATTGGCTGGTGTGAAATAGCCGAAATCCCTTTCATCGGGCGTGTGGTCGATGATCTGCCCTGACACGAAAAAGGCCAATACCGCCAGACAAACGGCAGCAACGAGGCGGGAAGCTGTAGGCATATTGGGCGTCCGGTTCCTATCTGGGTCTTGCAATAGTGATCTGTGTCACATCGCAATTACCGGTGTCAAAGGCTGCGCCGCACGCCGTCAAATAAAAATTCCACATGCGGCGGAAACGCTCATCAAAGCCCATGTCCGAGATCTGGTCCCACTTTTCGTTGAATGTGTCGTACCAGCGGCGCAGGGTCAGATCATAGCTTTTGCCGAACTCCTTGGACCGGACGAGGTGCAGACCGGCCTGACTGATCTGTTGTCGCAGGACCCGGGGCGCCGGAAGCATGCCGCCCGGAAAGATATATTTCTGAATGAAATCAACGCCGTTCCGGTACACCTCCCACCGTTTGTCGGCGACGGTGATTATCTGAAGGGTCGCCTTTGCATCAGGCTTGAGCCGGTCGCGCACCGTTTCGAAATAAACGGGCCAGTATTTTTGTCCAACCGCCTCGAACATCTCGATCGAGGCGATCCCGTCATATTGCCCCCGCTCGTCGCGATAATCCTGCAGCTTGAACTGTACATGGTCAGATAAACCTGCTTTTTCAATCCTTTGGGAAGCGTAGTTGAACTGTTCCTGACTTATGGTCAGCCCTGTCACCCGCAAACCACGTTCCTTTGCGGCATATTCCGCAAACCCGCCCCAGCCGCAGCCGATTTCCAGAATGTGGTCACCGGGCTTGGCCTCCATCTCATCAACCAGACTGGCGTACTTGGCCGTTTGCGCCTTTTCCAGACTTTCCTGTCCGGTTTCGAAGATTGCGCTGGAGTAGGTCATCGTGTCATCCAGCCAGAGTGAGTAGAAATCGTTCCCCAGATCGTAATGGTAGGAAATATTCCTTTTGGCCTGCGCCCTGTGGTTGCTGTGGAGCCAGAACCTTAGGCGTTCGTAGGCGCGGATCAGAAAGCTCCCTGTGAAATCGTCGTAAACGGCGTCTCCGCTTCGTTGTATCAGATCCATGAAGGCGCGCAGATCCGGAGTGCTCCATTCGCCCTCGAGGTAGGCGTCCGAAAACCCAAGATCGCCCTCGCGGATCAGGCGCGCGAATACATCCGGATCGTGCACGTCAATTCGCGCCACGGGACCGGGTTGCGCGCCTTCGGACCGGAACACCCGACCATCGGGTAATGCGATATCCAACCGGCCGGCCTCCATCTGGCGCAGCATATTCATGACCTGGGCAAAGTATCTTGGAAGATTTTCCTGCCCTTCTGTCGATGTATGAACCATCCGCTCTCCCCTTTGCGGCGTCTCAGTCAAGCTAGGCCGAGATTCCGTTTCTGGCAAGTTTTCAGTTCGTTACCGGAGTTTTTGGGGCCAAAAGCGCCGATTGCGAGCGGCGCGAGCCCGGAGTTTATCACCGGGCAGGACACAAGAGTTTTTCGGCCCCGGACCATCCGGGACTGTCCTATTTTATCTAATCCCATTTGGGCATTCGTCGACCGGAAACAGGGACGCCGGGTCATTACCGGATCGCCCGGGATATGCAGAGCGGTCTATAAAACGCGGTCCAGCGCGTCGAGTAGCTGATCGATTTCCGTCCGTGAGGTGTAGTGCGTGAAGCTGAGGCGCAGAACACCCTTGTCAGGTTCGATCCCCATCGCCTGAAGCGGGCGGACGGCATAGAAATCCCCACCGCCGGCCATGATGCCGTATTTTGCCAGTTCGGCGGCGACTGGTTCAGCCGCGCCATTCAGCGACAGGGCAACAGTCGGGGCACGTTTCGAGGCATCGGACGGCCCGATCAGGCGCACGGCGTTCCGGTCTTTCACGGCATCCAGAAGGGGCTGCAGCAATTCAACTTCGTGGGCACGCATCAGGTCGTGAACGAATTCGCCTTGCGCAGCCTCATCCGAGGACGGCCCGCCATGGTGGTCGCAGAGCAGTTCCACGTAATCCGCCATTCCGGCGCTTGCGGCAATTTGGGCGTGGTCCGGCCCGGCAGGCGTAAAGCGCTTGTACAGCACATCGGCGTTGAAGAAATGCGCCTGGTTCGGAAGCATCTCGCCCAGCGTGCGCCGAATGACCATGCAGCCCTGATGCGGGCCATAGGTCTTGTATGACGAAAACAGATAGATATCCGGCCCTAGGTCACCGACATTCGGAAACCCGTGCGGCGCGTACGAGACGCCATCAACACAGACAAATGCCCCTGCAGCGTGGGCGATGGCAGTGATTTCAGTGACCGGATTGATTTCACCCACCACATTCGAACAGTGCGGGAAACAGACCAGCCGAACCTTTTCGTCCAGCAGGTTTTCCAGATCTTGCGGGTTCAGCGATCCGGTGTCCGGGTCGATATGCCATTCACGAATCTCGATGCCAGCATCGGCCAGCCGCCGCCAGGGCCCCGAGTTCGCTTCGTGATCCTGATTGGTCACCACGATGGCTTCGCCGGGCTGCATCCACTGACGAAAGGCCTGCGCAAGAACATAGGTGTTCTGCGTTGTTGAGGGACCAAAGCTCAGCTCGTCACTCTCGACCCCCAGAATTGCGGCCATGCGATGCCGTGCCTCGTCCATTTCCTGCCCGCCTAGCTGACTTGCGGCATAAGGCGCATAGGGTTGGACCTTGCGCTGAGTGTAGAACCGGTTCAGCCGGTCGATCACTGGCTTGCAGGTATAGGAGCCACCGGCATTTTCAAAAAACGCCTGCCCTTGCAAATCCGGTTCGGAAAACGCCGGGAACTGGGCTCTTACAAAATCGACGTCCAGTGCAGTCATCACTCGATTCTCCTCAACTTATGCCCGCAGCACGGGGGCCGCCTGCCCTTGGTCCGGTCGTATTCGGAACTGCGGCAGAGCTTTCAGCAGAAGTGATGGATCACCGCCGCCTCTTCAAGCCAAATTTTCGCGGCTCAAAGACGCGCCCTATTTCAGCGGCACCAACAGCGCCACCGCAGCGCGGACCAGAATTGAGGCTTTGATCCGCAAAGAAAAAGCCCCGGCAAAGTACCGGGGCTTTAGTTGTCAGATTATCCGACGATCAACGGCGGCGACGCTCGTTCGCAAGGCCGATGAAAATGGATACGCACATCAGAACCAGAACGATCGCAAAGGGAAAGCCCGTGGCGATGGCCGCAGCCTGAAGCGCACCCAGACCGCCACCAAGCAACAGAACGATGGCGATGGCACCTTCCAGAATGCACCAGAACACGCGCTGCGCGGTGGGTGCATCAGTCTTGCCGCCTGCAGTGATGGTGTCGATCACCAACGAGCCCGAGTCGGAACTGGTCACGAAGAACACGACGACCAGAATGATACCAACAAAGGACAGCAGGCCCGTCATCGGGAACGCTTCGAACATCTTGAACATTTTCAGTTCAAGTGCCGCATCGGAAAGCGCCTGACCCGAACCGGACATGACCTGATCCAGCGCCGCGCCGCCAAAGACGCTCATCCACAGCGCGCCGACGACGGTCGGGATCAGGATGACGCAGGTGACGAATTCGCGCACGGTACGACCGCGAGAAATGCGGGCGATGAACATGCCGACGAACGGTGACCAGGAAATCCACCACGCCCAGTAGAACGTGGTCCAGCCCTGCAGAAAGTTGGTGTCTTCGCGCCCGACCCAATTGGCCAAAGTGGGCAGTGCGATGACATATTCGATCATGCTGTCGAAAAAGCCGGTCAGGATGGCCAGTGTCGGACCAACGATCAGAACCAGAAGCAACAGGGCTGCGGCCAGGATCATGTTGGCCTCGGACAGACGTTTGACGCCCTTGTCCAGACCGGCAACAACCGAGACCAACGCAAATGCGGTGATCACCACGATCAGCAACACTTTCATCCCGTCGGTGATCGGCACGTCGAACAGATAGTTCAGACCGGCCAGCGCTTGTGTCGCGCCCAGACCCAGAGAGGTTGCGAGACCAAAGATGGTGGCAAACACCGCCAGCACGTCAATGATGTGCCCCAGAGGGCCCCATGTCGCCTCGCCGAACAGCGGATAAAAGACCGAGCGCATGGTCAGCGGCAATCCACGGTTAAAGCTGAAGAACGCCAGAGCAAGTGCGACCACGGCATAAACCGCCCAAGGGTGCATACCCCAGTGGAAAATGGTGGCCGCCATGGCCAGTTTCTTTGAGGCTTCGGGATCTTCCAGCCCTGCACCCAGCGGCGCCCAGTCGGTGCGCACGCCATCCTCGCCCGTTGCGACGCCGCCCAGGGACGCGCCGTAATGTGAAATAGGTTCGGCGACCCCCCAGAACACCAGACCAATTCCCATCCCGGCAGCAAACAGCATCGAGAACCAGCCCGCATAGCTGTAATCGGGTTTTGCGTCGTCACCACCAAGACGGATCGAACCGTATGGGGTTACGATTAGCAGCAGCGAAAACACGACAAAGATGTTCGCGGCAATCATGAAAACCCAGTCGAAGTTGCTGGTTAAAGCGGGCCGCAGCCAACCGAAGAATTCGCTCGCCTGCTCGCGGAACACGAGCGAGAAGAACACGAAGGCTACGATTGTCAGTCCCGATACCGCAAAAACCGGATTGTGGACATCCAGACCTAATATCTGGACATTGTCCTGACCGACTTCATAGTCGGTTTCTGTACTTTCAGACATTGTCTCTTCCTCTCCAATGAACATTCATCTTCTCAAGGAATGCAATTTTTCGGGGCTCTCCCGGCAAGACAGGATGATAGCGGAAAACGACATTTTGCACAAAAACGTCATAAGGTTCCGACCCGGACCCACATGGAAAGTTCGAGAAGGACACTGCGAGCTGAAGCCTCGGACGATTCAGGTGAATCAAACCAAAAAAGGCCGGGCTAATTGCCCGGCCTTTTCCCGAATTACGGATTTTCGAGTTTACCCCTGAACCTTGGTATAGGTGCCCTCACCGGCCAGAATGCCCCGGAACCCGCCGGGTTCGTCCAGCCCAAAAACGATCAAAGGCAGATTGTTGTCACGCGCCAGCGCAATGGCCGAGGCGTCCATGACCTTGAGCCTTTTGGCAAGAACATCGTCATAAGACACCGTATCATAGCGCACTGCGTCATCGTTGGTTTTGGGATCTTTGTCGTAAATACCGTCAACGCCGTTCTTGCCCATAAAGATCGCCTCGCACGCCATTTCGTTGGCGCGCAGGGTCGCGGCGGTGTCGGTTGTGAAATACGGGTTTCCGGTCCCGGCTGCAAAGATGCAGACCCGTTTCTTTTCAAGGTGACGGACAGCGCGGCGACGGATGTAGGGCTCGCAGACCTCATCCATGCGGATGGCCGAGATGACGCGGGTGAACACGCCGACCTCTTCCAGCGCCGATTGCATCCCCAGTGCATTCATGACCGTTGCCAGCATGCCCATATAGTCCGCGGTTGTCCTTTCCATCCCCTGTGCCGAACCGCTGAGGCCGCGAAAGATGTTGCCGCCGCCGATCACCATGCAGATCTCGACGCCCAGATCGTGCACCGACTTCACCTCTTTCGCGATCCGCTGGACGGTTGGGGGGTGAAGCCCGAATCCCTGATCCCCCATCAACGCTTCACCCGAAATCTTGAGCATGACGCGGCTGTACTTGGGTTTGGGGATTTCCGTGTTTTCGATGGTCGAGGAAAGGCTCATGTTGCGCTCCGGGCTGGCACGGGGTTAATTTCCGGCGCAAAATGAAGCAAAAGCCCCGTGGGTTCAATGCGGATGGTTGGGAATAAGGCAATCACATATGGCTGAGAACTCTGCGACGCGGCTTTTGGATCGGCTTCCGGCGATTGCGGATGGGAAACCGGTGCTGATTGCCGGCCCGACCGCATCCGGGAAATCCGCGCTGGCGCTGGAAATAGCCGAGCGGTTTGGCGGGGTTATCGTAAATGCTGACGCAAGTCAGGTCTATGATTGCTGGCGGGTCATCACCGCCCGCCCCTCGGTGAACGAGGAAGCGCGTGCGCCACATCTGTTATATGGGCACGTTCCGTTCGATCAGACCTATTCCACCGGTCACTGGCTGCGCGAGGTTGTGCCGCTGCTATCCGGTGATCGGCGGCCGATCATCGTTGGTGGGACGGGGCTGTATTTCACGGCGCTGACCGAAGGGATGGCCGACATTCCGGCGACCCCGCCCGAGGTTCGGGCCGAGGCCGATTCGATGACACATGCCGATTTGCTTGCCGGAATTGACCCGATTACCGCGCAGGGCATCGACACGCTAAACCGTGTTCGCGTTCAGCGCGCCTGGGAAGTTCAGCGCGCAACGGGGCGGTCGATTGCCGAATGGCAGGCCGATACTCCCCCGCCCACATTGCGGCTGGCGGATGCCGTGCCTCTGGTATTCGACGTGCAAAAGGACTGGCTGCTGGGTCGCATAACGCGCCGCTTCGATCAGATGCTTGAACAGGGCGCACTGGACGAAGTCGCGGCCATGCGGGACCTGTACGATCCGTCATTGCCGTCCTGCAAGGCAATTGGCGTACCTGAACTGGTGGCTCATCTGGACGGCACTCTGACGTTGGATGAGGCCCGGGAAAAGGCAACAATTGCGACACGACAGTTCGCAAAACGACAACGCACGTGGTTTCGTGCACGCATGAAATCTTGGTACCCGGTTGATTCCGTGGGGTAATTTTTCCCGCCTTCCCGGCCGGAAAAGCCGCTAGCCCCTGAAAAATGAAAAAGAATTCATCCTGTTAGCGGGTGCTCGGACCAGATTCGCCGAGATGGTGCAAATCTTTATATTAATCAGAGACTTTCCCAGTTTGAGATGATTGAAAATCAGGATCACATTCAACGCTAATGTCGTTTTTGTGCAATCTATGCCGATTCCGAACATTGACGTTGTCCGATTTCTGTTGCCGAATACCGTTCATGGGGATGCCAACGTTCCAAAAACGGAATCTCACAACTGGGCGGGAAATGTCTGCCCGGTTTGTGCTTTGAAACCCTCCTCCAAACAAAAAGCGTGTCACAGGGAGACATACATGACAGATCAAACAACCACCGGAGCACCGATTCACTGGGCCGCCGAGATGCACGCCCAGGAATATCGGGACGGTAAGCTAAGCCGCCGCGAGTTTCTGGCCCGCACCACCGGCCTTGGCGTAACCGCAGCCGCAGCCTATGGCCTGATCGGTCTGCCGACACCGGCTATGGCTGCTGGCGAGGACGCCAAGAAAGAAGGCGGAACCCTGCGTGTGCAGGCCGCTGTTCGCGCGCTGAAAGACCCGCGCACATATGACTGGTCGGAAATGGGCAACCAGAGCCGCGGCACACTGGAATATCTGGTCGAGTACAACTCGGACGGTACATTCCGCGGAATGCTGCTGGAAGGCTGGGAAATCAACGAAGACGCGACCCAGTACACCCTGAAACTGCGTCAGGGCGTCAAGTGGAACAACGGCGATGATTTCACAGCCGATGACGTGGCCCGCAATATCACCCGCTGGTGTGACAAGAGCTCGGAAACCAACTCGATGGCAGGCCGTTTCGCCACATTGGTGGATGACGGCACCGGTCAGGCCATTGAAGGCGGCATTGTTGTCGTAGATCCGCACACAGTGCAGCTGAACCTGCCGAAATCCGATATTTCGCTGATTGCAGGTATGTCCGACTATCCTTCGGCTATCGTTCACAGCTCGTTCAGCGAGACCGATCTGACGAACAACGTCGGCACCGGCCCCTACCTGATCGAAGAGTTGGAAGTTGGTGTGAAATGCACCTTGGTTCGCAACGAAAACCACGCCTGGTGGGGCGAGGCCGTATTCGGTCGTCCGGCGCTGGATCGTGTCGAGTATATCGACTACGGAACCGATCCGTCGGCCTGGCTGGCTGCGCTGGAATCGGACGAAGTCGACATGCTGCACGAGTCAGTCGGTGAATTCATCGATGTGATGGACGGGCTTGGCTACGTGAAGTCCGAAGTTATCACCATGGCGACCATTGTGATCCGCCCGAACCAGTTGGCCGAAATTGATGGCAAGCAACCCTATGCGGACAAGCGCGTTCGCAAGGCGCTGCAAATGGCTGTAAACAACGAGGTCTGCCTGGAACTGGGCTATGGTAACCGCGGATCGGCTGCTGAAAACCACCACGTTGGTCCTGTGCATCCCGAGTATCCGGAACTGCCCAAACAGGAATCCGATCCGGCAGGCGCAATGAAATTGCTGGAAGAGGCCGGCATGGCCGATTTCGAGCATGAGCTGCTTTCGATTGACGACGACTGGCGCCGCAACACCACCGATGCGGTTGCAGCACAGCTGCGCGACGCGGGTATCAAGGTCAAGCGGACGGTTCTGCCCGGCAGCACCTTCTGGAACGACTGGGTCAAGTATCCCTATAGCTCGACCAACTGGAACCACCGCCCGCTGGGTGTTCAGATCTGGGCGCTGGCATATAAGTCGGGCGAGGCGTGGAACGAATTCGGCTGGGCAAACGCCGATTTCGACGCAATCCTCGACGAAGCACTTGCGATTGCAGACGCCGACAAACGTCGTGCCGTGGCCGCCAAGGGCGCTGCGCTTATCCAGGAAGAAGGTGTCACGATCCAGCCGTACTGGCGCGCCCTGTACCGTCACATGAAAGACGGACTTGTTGGTACGGATCAGCACATCTCGTTCGAACACCACCAGTACAAGTGGGGTTGGGCGGCTTAAGTTAACCGCCGAAAAAAATCGGGGGGCGCCTGACCGGGGCGCCCCTTTCCAGCCGCAGACACACCGACACGGGGTCGGAAGTCCGAGGCCAGATAATGGTCCTATGATCTGCGGAACACCTGAACAACGGGGCCTTCATGGGACTTTTTATCCTCCGTCGGTCAGGCGTGATGCTGCTAACAGCTTTATGTCTGACATTCGTGGTCTTCTTTTTGACCAACCTCTATCCAAACCTTGAAAAGCTTGCAAAAACGCAAGGCAACCAGCGGATGTCGGATGAGCAGGTGCAAACCTGGCTTGAAAATCGCGGCTATCAACAATCGACGCTGGTCAAATACGGGCAATGGCTTGGTGTCATGCCTGGATTTACCAACACGCTGGCTGACGGCCAATTCGTGGGCACCTGTGTCCGCCCCGGCTCAACCGCTGAGACGACCCCAAGATTCTGCGGTGTCCTGCAGGGTGAATGGGGATACTCGACCGTGTTCAAGGATGACGTGGGAACGATCGTCTCGAAACGGCTTGGAAACACCGGCTATCTGATGTTCTGGGTACTGGTTCTGATGATCCCTTCGGCGCTGATCGTCGGGGTACTGGCCGGGATGCGCGAAGGTTCGGCGCTGGATCGGTCCTTGTCTACATTCTCGATCATCACAACGGCGACGCCGGAATACGTGTCGGGCGTTATCTTTATCGCCATTTTCACGTCGTCCACGGTGGGCCTGAAATGGTTCAAGGGCACGGCGACACAGGCAATGGACAACCCGACGTTCGAGAACTTTTTCCTGCCGGTGCTGACCATTGCACTTTACGGTATGGGGTACATTGCCCGAATGACCCGCGCCTCGATGACCGAGGTAATGACGGCGCAATATATCCGGACCGCGCGCCTCAAGGGCGTCTCGTTCTCGAACATTGTCATGAAACACGCGCTGCGTAATGCGCTGATCGCGCCCTTTACCGTCATCATGCTGCAGTTCCCATGGCTGCTGAACGGCGTGGTGATCGTCGAGACCCTGTTTAACTACAAGGGCTTTGGCTGGGCGCTGGTACAGGCGGCGGGCAACAACGACATCCAGCTGTTGCTGGCGATTTCGGTCGTGTCTGTCTTTGTTGTTCTGGTGACGCAGCTGATATCGGATATCGGCTATGTCTACCTCAACCCGCGCATTCGCATTTCGTAAGGGAGATAGAACATGGAACCTCTAAGCTGGACCGGCTCTATCGCCTTTCTGAATCCGATCCTGGTGATCGCGCTGGTGCTTTTGGCAATTTCCATCGTGATCTGGATCTTGGCCAGTATCTTTCAGGCCGAAGCGCCCGTATCAGTGAATGCGGACGGAACCCTGAGCTCGGGCGGCGGTCTGCGCGGCCTGTCGCAGATGGCGCTGCGCTATTCGTTCATGGCAAGCGTGGGTGCCGCGCTTGCCTATCTGGTGCTGGGTATCTTTCTGGGAACCAATGCGGGTATCGTCGGCGCAATCTCGCAGCAGTTCCTGCCCGTCTGGGTGTCGATGATCATCTTGTTTGCGATGTCCATCGCTTTCAAGCGTCGTCTTGGCCTATATGGCAAGCTGTTTGACAGCCCAATAGGAATGATCGGTTTCGGACTGGTCATGTTCTGGGTTTTCACCGGCATCTTCGGTGCACTGGACCTGATCGTCACGCATGATCCGCTGGATCAGGTTTCGGGTATGAAGAACAAGGTGCCGGGCACTCCGCTACCCAATCTGGAGGAAGGCGAGTTCGCCTGGTACCTTCTGGGTGGAGACAATCTGGCCCGGGATGTGTTCAGCCGCATGGTCAAAGGCGCTTGGATTGTGGTGCAGATTGCACCGCTGGCCACGCTGTTTGCATTCATGGTCGGGATCACGCTGGGACTGCCAGCAGGTTACTATGGCGGCCGGCTGGACACGTTCCTGTCCTTCCTCGCCAACCTGATCCTTGCCTTCCCGGTTATCCTGCTGTTCTACCTGCTGGTTACGCCGGAAATCGTGGCGACGGGTGTGCCGAACTATATGGCGGCCGTGTTGTTCGTGTTCCCGATCCTGTTCATCGGTGTTCTGCTGAATTCGCGCTACTACACGCGACCAAAGTTCCGCACACCTTTGCTGATCGGAGTCCTGGGTATTGCGATCTGGCTGTATCTGTCGCTGATCTCGACCGGTGGATACATCATCAACACAGATGCCTACCGGATCTGGGGTCTGCCGACATACCTTGACCTCTTCGATGTTCCGGGTGGCATTCTGGTCGTGTTCGTTTCTGTGGTCTTCGTGAACTCACCCACGGTGTTCCGTATCGTCCGTGGTCTGGCGCTGGACATCAAGACACGAGACTATGTGGCAGCCGCACAGACGCGGGGTGAAGGGCCATGGTACATTATGCTATGGGAGATCCTGCCCAACGCGCGTGGCCCGCTGATCGTCGATTTCTGTCTGCGCATCGGTTATACCACCATCCTTTTGGGGACATTGGGTTTCTTCGGACTGGGATTGCCGCCGGAAAGCCCGGACTGGGGTTCGACGATTAACGAGGGCCGCAAGCTCTTGTCGATTTATCTGCACCCTGCCCTGCCCCCTGCGTTGGCCCTGTTGTCGCTGGTTCTTGGTTTGAACCTGCTGGCGGATGGTCTGCGCGAGGAAAGCCTGAAGGACTGATGTGATCGAGGCCGGGGGCGCTGCCCCCGGACCCCCGGAGTATTTGAGGCCAGATGAAGATGGATCTTTTTTCTGAGCCGACAGGGAGAACAACATGAACAAACTGGCGGATTATGACGGCCCGATCCTTGAGATCGACAAGCTGTCAATTTCATTCTTTACCCGCCTGCGGGAAATCCCGGCTGTGATGGATTTCTCGGTCAGCGTCCAGCCCGGCGAGGCCGTAGGTCTTGTGGGCGAGTCAGGTTGCGGCAAGTCGACCGTGGCGCTGGGTGTGATGCAGGATCTTGGCAAGAACGGGCGTATTGTCGGCGGTTCGATCAAGTTCAAAGGTCGCGATCTGAGCGAAATGAGTGCCGAAGAGTTGCGCGACGTTCGCGGCAACGAGATCGCCATGATCTATCAGGAGCCGATGGCATCACTGAATCCGGCAATGAAAATCGGCAAGCAGCTGATGGAAGTGCCGATGATCCACGAGGGTGTCGGCAAGGAAGAAGCCTATGCCCGCGCGTTGGAGGTGGTGACGGACGTGCGCCTGCCCGATCCCGAGCGGATGCTGAACAGCTTTCCGCATCAGTTGTCTGGGGGACAGCAGCAACGGATCGTGATCGCCATGGCGCTGATGTCAAAGCCTGCGCTGCTGATCCTTGATGAACCGACGACGGCGCTGGACGTGACCGTCGAGGCCGCCGTTGTGGAACTTGTCAGGGATCTGGGCAAGAAATACGGCACCTCGATGCTGTTCATCAGCCACAACCTTGGTCTGGTTCTCGAAACCTGCGACCGGCTGTGCGTGATGTATTCCGGTGAGGCGGTCGAGCGTGGTTCGATCCACGATGTATTCGACGAAATGCAGCACCCCTATACGCAGGCGCTGTTCCGGTCGATCCCGCTGCCGGGCGCCGACAAGAACTCGCGCCCGCTGGTGGCGATACCGGGCAACTTCCCCCTGCCCCATGAACGCCCACCGGGATGTAACTTTGGCCCGCGCTGCGATTACTTTGAAGAAGGTCGCTGCGACGCCCAGGATATCCTGATGAGTGCCGTGCCCGGCAATGACCGCCATCACACGCGTTGCCTGAAGTTTCAGGAGATCGACTGGAACGCGCCGATTACGGTTGGTGAGCAGAAAGAAAAAGCCGCGATTGGCCAGACCGTCCTCAAGATGGACAACCTCAAGAAATACTATGAGGTGGCCGCAAATGCCCTGTTCGGAGGTGGCGCGACCAAGGTGGTCAAGGCAAACGAGACCCTGAGTTTCGAAGCCCACGAATCTGAAACGCTGGCCATTGTGGGTGAATCCGGTTGCGGAAAATCCACATTCGCCAAGGTTCTGATGGGGCTTGAGACGGCAACTGACGGACAGATTCTGCTGGATAACCGCAACATCGAACAGGTGCCCATCGAAGAACGTGACGCCAAGACTGTTGGCGAAGTGCAGATGGTGTTCCAGAACCCGTTCGACACGCTGAACCCGTCCATGACCGTGGGGCGGCAAATCATCCGGGCGCTGGAAATCTTTGGCGTCGGCAATTCCGAGGCAGACCGCAAGAAGCGGATGCTGGAACTGCTGGATCTGGTGAAACTGCCCCGCGCGTTTGCAGACCGGATGCCGCGCCAGTTGTCAGGCGGCCAGAAACAGCGTGTCGGTATCGCACGCGCCTTTGCGGGGGATGCCCGGATCGTGGTTGCTGACGAGCCCGTCTCGGCACTGGATGTGTCGGTGCAGGCGGCTGTGACGGATCTGCTGATGGAAATTCAGCGCGAGCAGAAAACCACGTTGCTGTTCATCAGCCATGACCTGTCGATTGTGCGGTACCTGAGTGACCGGGTCATGGTGATGTATCTGGGACATGTGGTGGAACTGGGATCGACCGATCAGGTATTCTCGCCGCCATATCACCCGTATACCGAGGCGCTGTTGTCCGCTGTTCCCATCGCGGACACATCGGTCGAAAAGCAGCATATCGTTCTGGAGGGGGATATTCCGTCGGCCATGAACCCGCCGCCGGGTTGTCCGTTCCAGACGCGGTGCCGCTGGAAATCCGAAGTGCCCGGGGGCTTGTGTGAAAAGGATGTGCCACCGGTACAGACTTTGGCAGATGGTCATCAGGTCAAGTGCCATCTGGCCGAAGATGTCCTTGCCCGCATGGAGCCGGTCATCAAGATCGCGGCCGAATAGGTACAATCAATATCTGAAAGGGCCGGCCTTGCGCCGGCCTTTTTCGTCAAGACAATCTCAGCAGAACGACGGTGCGCGTGTGATCGTCCGAAATAGCGAGCGGATAGCAGCGATCAACTGCCCCAGATTTTTTTGACGTAATTCTGTGTCTCGGCATAAGGCGGTATGCCGCCGTGCTTTTCCACCGCTTTCGGACCGGCGTTATAGGCGGCCAGCGCCAGACGCCAGGATTTGAACTTGCGATATTGCCAGGACAGGTAGCGCGCGCCGCCTTCCAGATTCTGGCGTGGATCGTGCGGGTCCACCCCCAGCAGATTGGCCGTCTGTGGCATGAGCTGCGCCAGACCCAATGCACCCTTGTGCGATTTTGCATGTGGGTTCCAGCCGGATTCCTGATGCACCAGTCGCAGGAAAAGTTCTTCGGGGACGCTGTGTTTGCGCGCGGCCTCGCGGGCCATCTGCAGATATTGCCCCCGGTACTTTCCGGAATATCGTTTGCTGAATCCGGTTTGCGCCGTCTTTGGTTTCAGTCGGTCGGAATCCCGGTACTGTGTCGCACCGCGGGAATCCAGGAATTTCGCCTGTTTCTGAAAGATGTCTTTGCGGTTCTTCGTCGAGAACATGTCGGCCTGCGCCGGAAGTGACGCCAGCACCAAGCACACAACAGAAAAACTGCCAACCAAAAAGCGCATCAATAGACCCTGCTCGTTCAGTCCTCGCGCGATTATATGAATTACGAACCGAAAGGAAAGTCCGGTTGCGCGGGTGCCGGAATTTCGGGCGGGACTGTGCCCCTATCAACTCTGTTTTAACCATGACGCAGGCCGTATAGGGTCACGGAGAACGGATCGTGAGATTCGCGACAGATCGAGATGAATAAGAACGGGGAATCATATGGCGGGTTCAGTCAACAAGGTCATTCTGGTCGGAAATCTGGGCCGGGATCCCGAGGTCAGGAACTTTCAAAACGGGGGCAAGGTCTGCAATCTTCGCATTGCGACATCTGAAACCTGGAAGGATCGCAACACCGGCGAACGCCGTGAACGGACCGAATGGCACTCGGTTGCTATCTTCAATGAAGGTCTTGTCCGTGTCGCGGAACAGTATCTGCGCAAAGGCTCAAAAATCTATGTCGAAGGGCAGTTGCAAACCCGGAAATGGCAGGATCAGTCCGGTCAGGACCGCTATTCGACCGAGGTTGTACTGCAGGGCTTTGGATCGACCCTCGTGATGCTTGACGCACGCGGCGAAGGCGGCGGTGGTGGCGGCGGCGGATATGGCGGCGGCCAGTCCGGTGGCGGATACGGCGACCCCTATGGCGCTCCGCAAGGATCACCGGCACCAGCATCGGGCGGAATCGACGACGACGAGATCCCGTTCTAAGACAACCGGAGAACATATATGACATGGTCCTTCTCACTCGGTCGATTGCTCGGCTCGGAACTGAGGGTCCATGTCACCTTTTTTCTGCTGCTCGCATGGGTCGGATTTGCCGCCTATTCGGACGGCGGAATACAGGCTGCCATCGAAAACATCGCTTTTGTTCTTGCGCTGTTTGCCTGTGTTGTCGCGCACGAGTTCGGCCACGCATTGATGGCCCGGCGCTATGGTATCAAGACGCCTGACATCACACTTCTGCCGATCGGCGGGCTGGCCCGACTGGAGCGGATGCCCGAAAAACCGATGCAAGAGGTGATGGTGGCCCTTGCCGGACCAGCGGTGAATGTCGTCATCTGGGGCGTTCTGGTGATCTTCGGCGCCAGAATGAATTTGGAGACACTGGCCCAGATCGACTCGGCCCGAACCGACCTGCTGAGCCGTCTGGCCTATGTGAATCTGTTCCTCGCCGTCTTCAACATGATACCGGCCTTCCCTATGGATGGCGGACGGGTATTCCGGGCGCTTTTGTGCATGAACATGGATCGCGTCAAAGCCACGCGTGTTGCAGCCATCGGTGGACAAATGGTGGCCGTATTGCTGGGTTTCCTTGGCCTAACGTCGGGCAACCCGATCCTTGTTCTGATAGCTGTATTTGTGTTCATCGCGGCCAATGCGGAAAGTCAGGATGTCGCCATGCGCTCGGTCGCGCGCCGCGTTCTGGCGCGGGACGCGATGATTACGGCGTTCGAGGCGCTGTCGCCTCGGGACACGTTGAACACCGCAGCACAGGCTGTCATTCACACCACGCAGCACGAGTTCCCGGTCTTGGATGACAACGGGGTGCTTTTGGGGTTTGTCACCCGCTCAAAACTGTTTGCAGCCCTTGCCGGTGATCACCCTAGGTCTGACCCGGCGACGACGGTCATGGACGAGAACATTCCGACCGTCGCACTGACAGCTGGTCTGGAGAAGGTTCTGGAAGAGCTTCACCAAGGTGCACCCGCCATCGCAGTCTGTACTGAAACCGGGCGTATGGTCGGCTATATCACCCGCGAAAACATCGGTGAGCTTATGGTGATCAAGGGGCGCTAAACCCCTTTCTTGTCAGCAGGTTGCCAGAGCATCCTCAAGCACCGCCATAACCGCATCGCGTGGCACGTCGGAGGTGACGAACGCCTGACCGATTCCGCGCGCCAGAATGAACCGCAACTGCCCGTCTACAACCTTTTTGTCCTGCGCCATCAGATCGACCAACGCCTCGGCCCCGGGCAGATCACCCGGAATATCTGCCAGATCGGTTTTCATGCCCATCGCCTTGAGATGCGCGCGGACGCGGCTTGGGTCCTCTTGCGAACACAGGCCCAGCCGGGCGGACAATTCAAAGGCCAATGCACAACCGATGGCAACGCCTTCACCGTGCAGCAGACGGTCGGAATAACCTGTCGCTGCCTCAAGTGCGTGACAGAAAGTGTGGCCAAGGTTCAGCAAAGCGCGGTCGCCCTGCTCTGTCTCGTCCCGGGCGACGATGTCGGCCTTCATCTGGACCGATCGCGTCACGGCCTGCACCCGTGCAGCCATATCCCCGGCAGACAAAGTTGGGCCATTGACCTCGAGCCAGTCAAAGAAGGCTGCATCGCCCAACAGGCCGTATTTCACCACTTCACCATACCCGGCCAGAAAATCCCGAGGAGTCAGCGTGACCAGAACCGCTGTATCGGCCAACACCAGAGAAGGCTGATGAAAGGCGCCGATCAGGTTCTTGCCCTGCGGTGCGTTGATACCGGTTTTGCCACCGACAGAGCTGTCAACCTGCGCCAGCAGCGAGGTCGGAATCTGCACGAACCGAACCCCGCGCCGCAGAACGGCAGCGGCAAATCCCGCCAGATCGCCGATCACTCCGCCGCCCAGGGCAACAACCACATCCTTGCGTTCGACTTTTTCCGACAGCAGCCAATCGACGGCATGTTCAAAATGGGGCCAGCTTTTCGTCGCCTCGCCTGCGGGCAGCGCCAGCGAACTCATATCAATACCGGCGGTGGCCAGACCCGAACGGAGCCCTTCCAGATGCAGGCCAGCAACGGTTTCGTCTGTCAGAACAGCAACCCGGGGGCGATGCAGCAGAGGCGCGATCCGCGCACCGGATTGAGCCAGAAGATCGGGGCCGATTTCGACATTGTAGGCGCGATCGCCCAACGGGACATGAACTGTCTGATGCATCTATTTCCGTTCCAAAACATCCGGGCGGGTTTCCAGTACCGACAACACCCGGTCAACCATCCTGTCGATCGAGGTTTCAGCGTCCGATTCCACCGCCAGATCGGCCTTGGAATACAGGGGCACCCTTTTATCATACAGCGCCCGCAACGTCGCATGCGGGTTCTCGGTGCGCAGCAGGGGTCGCGTATCCTTGTGCCGGACCCGGTTCCAAAGCACGCCCAGATCGGCCCGCAGCCACACCGACACGCCGCGCTCGGATATCATCTGACGGTTTTCCGGCGACAGGAACGCGCCGCCGCCGGTGGACAGGATACCCTTTTCCTCGTCCAGAAGCCTGCCGATCACCTGACTTTCCTTCTGACGAAAGAACGGCTCGCCATCACGGGCAAAAATCTCGGGGATGGTCATGTTGGCGGCCGATTCGATCTCGGCATCGCTGTCGAGGAACGGAACGCCCAGCCGCGCGGCAAGAGCCCGCCCCACAGCGGTTTTTCCGGCCCCCATCATGCCAACCATAACCACGGTTTTGTGCAGATCATATACCTGCGCCGTGTCGGATCGTTGGGCGTTATGCTTAATTTCGCTCATTTCCCTGTGAATGACGTGATCTTGCGGAAAATGCCAGTTATAACTTGGCCAAAAGAGAAAATTGGGGCAGCGTTAAAACATGGGCCGTCTGATCAAGTTCCTGATATACCTTATTTGCCTCGGCTTCATCGGGCTGGTGGCGTACGCTTATGTCGGGCCGTTTTTCGGCGCCGACTTTTCCGCGCCGCAAAGTGAAATCCGCGAACCGGTGACATTGGATGTTGACTAGGGCAACGCTGATTGCGTTGTGCCTGACCGGACCGGCCTTTGCGCAACAGCCCCTTTCAGCAATCGAGTGGTTGAACGATCCGCCCGAAAACCTGCCGGGAACGGTACTGCTTGAACCGCCTGTGACCCAGACGGGCCTGTCGCCCAATGTCGAGGTCACCCCATTGGAATCGCTGTCGCGCCCGCTGGGGCTGGTGTCGTCCTCGGTCACGGGGCTGCCGCTTGATCTATGGCGCGGAAGTGACCCGCAACGCCTTGCGGAAATGATATCGCAAGTACCGGTACGCCAGAATCCGGCCATGCAGCGCTTGTTGTTCACTCTGTTGCTGACCGAGGCGCGCGCACCCGCAGGACCTGGCGCGGACGAGATAATGTTGTTCGCCCGGCTGGACCGGTTGATGCAACTGGGCGCCAGTGATCCTGCGCAATCCCTGATTCAACTGGCCGGGCCGACGGATTCTCGGGAAAGGTTTCAACACTGGTTCGACGCCACCCTGCTGACCGGAGACGAAGAGCGTAGTTGCACCGCCCTGATCGCTCAGCCCCATCTGTCGCGGGATTATGCGGCGCAGATATTTTGCAAGGCACGTCGGGGTGATTGGACATCCGCTGCTCTGACTCTGGAGGCCGCTCATGCGTTGCAGGTTCTGCCGCCGGAAGAGTTGGACCTGCTGGACCGGTTTCTCAGCCCGGAACTGTACGAAGGTGCAGAATACCTGCCCCAACCTGAGCGCCCCGATCCTCTGACGTTCAGGATGTTCGAAGCGATTGGTGAGCGGTTGCCGACGGCCTCGCTGCCGCGGGCCTTTGCCAATGCTGACCTGCGGGACGTCGCAGGATGGAAAGCGCAGATCGAAGCCGCCGAGCGACTGACCCGCATTGGCGCACTGACACCTAACCAACTGCTGGGCCTTTATACAGAACGCGATCCTGCCGCGTCCGGCGGTGTTTGGGATCGGGTGGCGGCCGTTCAACGGTTTGAAGCCGCGCTGAACGCCGGTGATCCGCAGGTAATTTCCAAAACCCTGCCCCCTGTCTGGGAAATGATGCAAAGCGTCGGGCTGGAAGTGCCTTTTGCAGAATTGTTTTCCGAGGATTTGTCGAAGGTTGAATTGTCGTCGCCTAACGCGGAAAACCTGCGCTGGCGAATTCTGCTGCTTTCCGAAACCTATGAAACCGCTGCTCTGACCCTGCCCGAAGAGTCCGAGCAGAACCTGTTTCTAGCCGCTCTGGCGCAGGGTGATCCGGGGCGCGCGATTTCGCCTTCGCCACTGGCCGATGCGATATCCGAAGGGTTTGCATGGTCTGCCCCCGTTCCGAGGGACATCGACGCAATGCTGTCTAACGGTCAGTTGGGCGAGGCGATTCTAAAATCAATGCAACTGTTCACCCACGGAGCACGTGGCAATCTGGTTGACCTGACCGCCGCACTGGCCACATTCCGCCGCGTGGGTCTTGAAGACACGGCGCGCCGGGCGGCGCTGCAATTGATGATCCTGAACGGAAGCTGACGATGAGGGCGCCCGATACGCAGAATCTTTGGATTTCCACGTTTCTCGAGGCACAGGCCGCTGAATTGGGTGCCGCGACCAATACACTGCTGGCCTATGGGCGCGACCTCAAGGACTTTGCCGACTGGCTGGACCGGCACAAATCCGATTTTGCGGCTGCCGACAGGGATCGGGTCGAGGGGTATTTGATTGACTGCGATGCACAGGGGCTTTCGCGTTCGACCCGCGCGCGGCGTTTGTCTGCGATCAAACAGCTGTACCGGTTTGCCTTCGAGGAAGGCTGGCGCGAGTCGAACCCTGCCATCCAGATCAAGGGACCCGGGCGGCAAAAGCGGTTGCCGAAAACGCTTGAGGTGATCGAAGTCGATCGCCTGCTGGAAGCGGCCCGAATGACGGGCCGCAATGTGGCGGACCGCGTGCGGAATACCTGCCTGATGGAGTTGCTGTACGCGACAGGTATGCGGGTGACCGAACTGGTGTCCCTGCCCGTTTCCTCGGCCCGTGGCGATCCGCGGATGCTGCTGATCCTTGGCAAAGGCGGCAAGGAACGGATGGTGCCACTGTCACCTCCTGCGCGCGATGCTTTGGCCGCGTGGTTGACCGTTCGGGACGAGGTCGAGGAAAAAACCGTTGAAAAAGGCGGCCAGCCTTCGCGCTTTCTTTTCCCGTCACGTGGAAAATCCGGCCATCTGACACGCCACCGGTTCTTTCTGCTGATCAAGGAATTAGCGGTTCAGGGGGGCGTCTCACCTGAAAAGGTCACTCCGCACACGCTGCGCCACGCTTTTGCAACACATCTGCTGGCAAACGGGGCTGATCTGCGCGCGATTCAAACGCTTCTGGGCCATGCAGATGTGGCGACGACGGAAATTTATACACATGTTCTGGACGAACGCCTGTCCGAACTTGTGCTGGAGCATCACCCGCTGGCCAAAAACAAGGATAAGGGCTAACCCCTTGATCGGGCGAGGCACCGGCCCCATAACGGATGCAGAACACAGAACAACCAAGGACCGATGGAACCCAACCCTTCCCTGATCGACGGCGCATTCTGGACAATCTCCGGCGCCATCCTGTTTTTGCTCGTCTTGTCGGGCTTTTTCTCAGGCTCTGAAACCGCCCTGACGGCGTCTTCGCGTGGCAAGCTGCGGGCGCAGGCTGACAAAGGATCGCGTGGGGCGCAAAAGGCGCTGGATATCACCGAAGACAACGAACGCCTGATCGGATCGGTTCTGCTGGGCAACAACCTTGTGAACATTCTGGCGGCCTCGCTTGCGACGGCCCTGTTCACACGGCTTTTTGGTGAAAGCGGCGTCGCACTTGCGACTCTGGTGATGACCCTGCTGGTTCTGGTCTTTGCCGAAGTTCTGCCCAAGACCTACGCGATCACAAATGCCGAAAAAGCGGCGGCGGCGGTTGCCCCGGCGATTGGCATCATCGTGACGCTGTTTTCACCGGTGGTCGCTGCTGTTCGCCTACTGGTGCGCGGCGTGCTGCGGCTGTTCGGCGTACAGATCGACCCCGACAGTCACGTTCTGGCGGTGCGTGAGGAGATTGCGGGCGCGCTGCAACTTGGACATTCCGAAGGCGTCGTCGAAAAGGAAGACCGTGACCGCATTCTGGGCGCACTGGATTTAGGCGACCGGACAGTCGAAGAGATTATGTTGCACCGCTCGAACATCGAAATGATTGATGCGGATGCCGAACCCGAAACCATCCTGCAGCAATGTCTGCAAAGCCGCCATACCCGACTGCCGGTGTTTCGGGACGAGCCGGAGAATGTCATCGGCGTTGTCCACGCAAAGGACCTGTTTCGTGCGATGTATGCGCAGGTCGGGGGTGCCGAAGGCGATGCGGACCGACTAAAAAGCTTTGATGTCTCGAAGGTCGCGAATGCCCCCTATTTCGTGCCCGAGACGACCACTCTGGATGATCAGATGCGAGAGTTTCTGCGGATACGCAGCCACTTTGCGCTGGTCGTGGATGAATACGGGTCACTGCGCGGCTTGATCACGCTGGAAGACATTCTTGAGGAAATCGTGGGTGAAATCGCCGACGAGTTCGATATCGAAGAGGATGTTCCGGTGACGCGGACCGAGGATGGTCAGTACCTTGTCGAAGGTGCGATGACCATTCGCGACGTCAACCGCGCGATGGACTGGTCGCTGCCTGACGAAGAGGCCAACACCGTGGCGGGGCTGGTCATTCACGAGGCGCAGATGATCCCCGAAGTGGGACAGGTATTCTCGTTCCACGGTTTCCGCTTCGAGGTGACCGATCGCGAGGGCAACCGGATCACCGGTCTGAAAATCCGCCCGCTGTAACGCGGCAAGCCCTGACCCGGCCAGCCTTACAACTGTAGAACCGGCGCCCGAAGAACGGGCGCCGATCTGTATTGTGGTTTATGCGAACCAGGTGCGGCTGGCCACATAGCCGTCCATCAGGTCACCATTTGCATGAGCGGCCCAACCTGTCACGGTCTCTGAATAACCGTCGATGAACTGGTTGAACATCGGGTTAATCAGCCCGCCCTCTTCCCAGACGATACGCGCCATCTGGGCATAGATTTCCTGACGTTTCGAGGTGTCCAGTTCGGCGCGCGCCTTAAGAAGCAGCGCGTCGAATTCCTCGTTCTTGAAGCGGGTGTCGTTCCAATCTGCAGTCGAGAGGTAGCCCACCGACCACATCTGGTCCTGTACCGGACGTCCACCCCAGTAAGAAGCGCAGAAAGGTTTCTTGTTCCAGACTTCGGACCAGTAGCCATCTGCCGGTTCACGCTTGATCTCCAGCGGGATACCCGCCTCTTTCGCTGACAGCTGGAACAGCTGGGCAGCATCCAGCGCACCGGCGAAGGCCGCATCGGAAACGTGCAGCACGATTGGAGATCCGTCGTGGCCCGATGCCTTGTAGTGCTCGGCCGCCTTGGTCAGATCAAAGCTGCGCTGTTCAAGCGAGCCGTCAAACAACGGATAGGCTTCGTTGATCGGGATGTCGTTGCCGACCGTTCCATAGCCGCGCAGCACCTTGTCCACCAGCTCATCCCGGTTGATGGCGTATTTCAGCGCCAGACGCAGGTCTTTGTTGTCGAACGGCGCGGTGTCCGTGTGCATGACAAAGATATAGTGCCCACGCCCCGATGTGGCGTTGATGGTGACGCCCGGCGCACGACCGAACAGCTTGGCGGTACGCGGGGACACGATGTTGATGGCGTGGACCTGTCCGGCCTGCAAGGCCGCCGCGCGGGCTGTGTCATCGTTCAGAACCAGAATTTCGTGGCTGTCATAGTGGCCGACGGTGTCATCCCAGTGGTTGGCGAACTTTTCAAAGCCATAGCGAACACCCGGTTCATCGGCCACAACCTTGAATGCTCCGGTCGAGATGCCAGCCGCCGGGTTGTCCATGCCGCCACCGGGCTGGATCACAAGGTGATAGTCCGACACCAGATAGGGAAGATCGGCGTTGGGCGTGGTCAGGGTGATGGCCACTTTGTCGCCATCCACACGGACGTCTTCGATCCCGCGCATGATGCCCAACGCACCGGACTGAGAATCTTCGTTCGAATGGCGCGCCAGCGTCAGCTGAACGTCCTCGGGGGTCAGGGTTTTGCCGTTGTGGAATTCAACACCCTTGCGAATGGTGAAATACCACGTCTTGGCGTCTTCCGATGCCTCCCAGCTTTCCGCGAGGCTTGGGGCAATGCCACCGTCCGGGGTCACAACAGTCAGGGTGTTGCCAAAGGCACGCAGCGCCTTGGCCGTGACATGCGACGCCGACAGGGCAGGATCAAGGGTGTTGGTGCTTTCGCCGCCCTTCAGCCCCAGAACAAAGTGGCCGCCCTTTTTGGGCGTTTCAGCCAATCCCGCTTCGGCCCAAATCAGGTTGGCTACCGCAGCGCTCAGACCAAGAGCGCCGGCCTTGGCCATGAAATCACGGCGGCTCAGGGATTTGGGTTTCGGGTCGAATTTACTCATTTCGTTGTCCTTGTGGAGTAATTGACGTCACGTCGAAGTGGGGCGCCGATAGTTTGATTCTGTAACAGCCTCATGACCGCTCGCCCCGCCGCGTCCTATGAACCTAAAAATTGGGAAGCGTCAAACGACATGTTTTGTCGCGATTGGCATTGCATACCGGTTCAACACCTTCAGACTGGCGGCAAATTCCGAGGAGAGACAGTCATGAAACTAACCACTCGTGTGGCCGTCATTGGTGGCGGCGTCGTTGGATGTTCGGTGTTGTATCATCTGACCAAGCTCGGCTGGTCCGATGTCATGCTGCTGGAACGGTCCGAGCTGACTTCGGGATCGACGTGGCATGCCGCTGGCGGGTTTCACACGCTGAATGGCGACACCAACATGGCCGCGCTGCAAGGGTATACAATTCGCCTGTACAAAGAGCTTGAAGAGATCACCGGCATGTCCTGTGGGCTGCACCATGTGGGAGGGGTAACACTGGCGGACAATCAGGACCGGTTCGACATGCTGCTGGCCGAACGCGCCAAGCACCGGTTCATGGGGCTGGAGACCGAGATTGTCGGGCCGGACGAGATCAAAAAGATCGCACCGATCACCAATACTGACGGTATTATCGGTGCGCTTTACGATCCGCTGGATGGCCACCTTGACCCGTCCGGCACAACCCATGCCTATGCCAAGGCTGCTCGCATGGGTGGCGCCACTATCGAAACACACTGCATGGTGCGCGAAACCAATCAGCGCGCTGACGGGACGTGGGATATCGTCACCAACAAGGGCACCATCCATGCGGAACATGTCGTCAATGCGGGCGGCCTGTGGGCACGAGAAGTCGGCGCGATGGCTGGCGTGTATTTCCCGCTGCACCCGATGGAGCACCAGTATCTGGTCACCGACAATATCCCGGAAATCGAGGCCATCATCGATGCGGGTGGCGAGCATCCGCATGTGATGGATCCGGCGGGCGAAAGCTATCTCCGGCAGGAGGGGCGTGGCCTTTGCATCGGTTTCTATGAACAGCCCTGCAAACCCTGGGCAGTGGACGGCACGCCCTGGGAATTTGGGCATGAACTGTTGCCGGACGACTATGACAAGATCACCGACAGTATCGAGTTTGCCTATAACCGTTTCCCTGTTCTGGCCGAAGCCGGAGTGAAATCGGTGATCCACGGGCCGTTCACCTTTGCGCCTGATGGCAATCCTCTGGTCGGTCCCGTGCCGGGGATGCGCAACTATTGGTCGGCCTGCGGTGTGATGGCCGGGTTCAGCCAGGGCGGCGGCGTAGGCCTGATGCTGGCGCAGTGGATGATCGAGGGCGAGCCCGAACGCGATGTGATGGCCATGGACGTGGCCCGGTTCGGAGACTGGATCAGCCCCGGATATACCCGCCCGAAAGTTATCGAAAACTATCAGAAACGCTTTTCGGTGGCCTACCCCAACGAGGAACTGCCCGCCGCAAGACCAAACCGTACGACACCCATGTATGACGTCTTCAGCGAAATGGGCGCTGTCTGGGGTCAGCAATATGGTCTGGAGGTTGTGAACTATTTCGCGCAGGGCGACGAACCTGCGTATGAAACACCGTCCTTCCGGCGTTCGGATGCCTTTAGGGCCACAGGCCGCGAAGTGCGTGGTGTACGCGAAGGTGTCGGCATCAACGAGGTGCACAACTTTGGAAAATACCTGATCAGCGGCAAAGGCGCCCGCGCTTGGCTGGACCGGATCATGGCAGGCCGAATACCTGCCCCCGGGCGGTTAAGCCTGACACCGATGCTGTCGCACAAGGGCAAGCTGATCGGGGATTTCACCATCTCTTGTCTGGATGAAGAGGAGTTCCAGCTAACAGCCTCCTACGGATCGCAGGCGTTCCACATGCGCTGGTTCCTGCAAAATGCCGAAGATGGCGTAAGCATCGAGAATGTCAGTGACAAACGGAACGGCTTTCAGATCGCGGGCCCAAAGGCTGCACAGGTTCTGGCAGCCTGTACACGAGACGACGTTTCCGATCTGAAGTTTCTGGATGTGCGCCGCATGACCATCGGGATGAATGAGTGCATCGTGCAGCGGGTCAGCTATACCGGCGATCTGGGATACGAGATTTACTGCGATCCCATGGCTCAGCGTCAGCTTTGGCAGACACTGTGGGAGGCGGGTCAGCCACATGGAATGGTACCGTTCGGAATGCGCGCGATGATGAGTCTGCGGCTCGACAAGTTCTTTGGGTCGTGGATGGCTGAATTCTCGCCTGACTACACCGCAGCGGAAACCGGGCTGGATCGATTCATTTCGTTCAGAAAGAACGTGGATTTCATCGGCCGCACCCCCGCCGAGGCCGAGCGTGAATCCGGTGCCACACGCAAACTGGTTGCGTTCGAAGTCGATGCGCTGGACGCCGATGTAAACGCGTATGAGCCGATCTGGCTGGACGGCAAGGTGGTAGGGTTCTGTACGTCGGGCGGGTATTCACACTTTGCTGAAAAGTCCATTGCGCAAGGGTTTCTGCCAACCGAACGGATTGCCGACGGATTGGAAGTCGAAATCGAAATCCTTGGTCAAATGCGAAAGGCCCGGGTCATCTCGGAACCGCTTTTCGATGCGGATGGCGCGCGTATGCGTGGGTGACAGGTCGCCGAACAATCGCCATGGTGGCGGGATGACGGAAATTCCCATCATCCTGCTGGCTGCCGGTCAGTCGAGCCGAATGAAAGGCGCGGACAAGCTGTTGAAAGAAATCGACGGCGTACCTCTGTTGAGGCGCAGCGCCGAAACGGCGCTGTCGGCTGGCCCTGTCATCGTCGCCCTGCCCCGGGAACCCCACGC
Organism: Ruegeria sp. C11; assembly: GCF_056537725.1. NCBI lineage: Bacteria > Pseudomonadati > Pseudomonadota > Alphaproteobacteria > Rhodobacterales > Roseobacteraceae > Ruegeria > Ruegeria sp. C11. Next base: position 307,725 of record NZ_JBQFSB010000002.1, read on the forward strand.
GCGATACGACGTGCTACAGGGGCTGGACGTGCAGCCGGTTGCTGTACCGGATGCGGCAGAAGGTATGAATGCCAGCCTTAGACAGGCAATGCGTGCCGTACCTTCCGAGGCAAGGGCCGTGATGGTTTTGCTGGCAGATTTGCCGGACCTGACCGTGCAGGATTTGCGCGCGGTCGTTCACTCGGTTTCAACATGCCCTGCCAAAAAGGTCTGGCGCGGTGCTACGGAGGACGGCAAGCCCGGTCATCCGGTGATCTTTGACCGTTCGCTTTTCGGGGATCTGGCCGCTCTGACCGGCGACAGCGGTGCACAGCAGGTGGTTCAGGCACATTCCAGCCAAGTGCACTTGGTCAAACTGCCAGGCGTTCATGCAAGACTGGATCTGGATACCCCCAAGGCATGGTCGGATTGGGAAACGGCCCGGTCACGGCAGAAAATCTGAATTGCCGAAAGTAACGCGGCCCGGTCTTTGCAGACCGGGCCGGTGCCCAAGATAAGATATCCACCATTCACCAACCCTGAAAGCAGCGCTCAGAACGCTGTACAGCTGTTCCGAACGATATGTCGCCGAACCTGAAACAAGACCCCCTCGTTAACTTAGCGACACCCACTCCCAGTGACTGAGTTACAACCGTCGACACCCCCTAGTGCCAGCAGTTCCCCCTCATTTGGGCACTTTCATCGTCACTCATTAGGCGCTCTCAAACAACGTAAAATTTGTATCGAGTAAGTGCTTTTCAAAATTCGCGTTGGCTTTTTCGCAACATCACATTGGACGTCGATCAACTTGAAAGTGTGGCGCAATGCGCACTTAAGTGATCAACAGCAGGTTTTTAGAGGAGATACACTGTCTTTTAGCATGATATGCAAAGACATAGGAGTATTCCTATAAATTTAGTAAGAAATTTAAAAACAACCTTTAGGAGATCGCGCCAATCGACCCGAAATTCGGAAAAATTTTGTTTACGTTTTTAATTCAATACAACCCTTTTCGAAAATATCGGCCGATTCCGGCAACAATCCACCGATTCGCTTGGCACGCCAGACCGCGCCTTGAAAGAGCTTCCGTTGGGTAACTTTCTGCCAACAGATGACGATCCGGGATAACCCGGCAAAGCAGGGAAAGATGAAGAACTCTTAATCTTCGCAAAAGAAGACGCAAATGTTGCGGCCGTATCTCCTGCATCAATGCCCGGAAAGGTACCGGGGCTGATCGCAGGAGAATATAATGAGCATTCGAAAAACCACACGCCTTCTGCCGGGCACGGCGAGTCTGGCAGGCGCCAGTGCGCTGGGGGCAGCACTGATGGCAAGCACCGCCCTGCCCGCTTTGGCCGACGCGGCCCTTGCCGATCTGGTGCAGGAAGTCTCGCCGTCGGTCGTGACCATCACCGCCGAACAAAGCGCCAAACCAGCCCCGGCGAACATGAAAGAGTTCGAGAACCATCCCTTTGGTGAGTTCTTCAAGCGCTTTGGCATGCCCGAAGGCTTTGACGCGCCACAGCGCGGGCCCAGCCATGGTCTGGGGTCGGGATTTGTTCTGGACGAGGACGGCTATATCATCACCAACAACCACGTGGTTGAAGGTGCGTCCGCCGTCACCGTGCGCCTGAGCGACGACAGGTCGTTCGAAGCCGAAGTGATCGGGACCGACCCATTGACCGACATTGCGCTGCTCAGGATTGATGCGGGCGAAGCGTTGCAACCTGTCAAACTTGGTGACAGCGACGACATCCGCGTGGGCGAAGACGTGGTCGCCATCGGCAACCCCTTCGGGCTGAGCTCGACCGTCACCACCGGAATCGTCTCGGCCAAGGGCCGCAACATCTCGGAAGGACCCTATGCCGAGTTCATCCAGACCGATGCGGCGATCAACAAGGGCAACTCGGGCGGTCCGCTGTTCAATATGGAAGGCGAAGTTGTTGGCGTGAATTCGGTCATCTATTCGCCCAGTGGCGGTTCTGTCGGCCTGGGATTTGCCGTGACATCCAATATCGTCGAGCACATTGCAGCGGATCTGCGGGACGATGGTCAGGTCAGCCGCGGTTGGCTGGGCGTTTCCATCCAGACTGTCAGCCCTGAACTGGCCGCAGCCATGGGAATCGACCAGGCCAAGGGCGCGCTGGTGTCCGAGGTCATGGGCGACAGCCCGGCCGAGGGTGTACTGCAACAGGGTGACGTTATCCTGTCCTTCAACGGTGAAGCCGTGAAATCCAGCAGCGACCTGCCGATCATTGTCGGTGCAACCAAGGCCGGAACCGACAGCACGATTACCGTCCTGCGTAACGGCAAGGAGCAGCAACTGGACGTCACGGTTGGTCAGCACCAGACGGCTGCTGCGGATACCGGCGCAGTTCAGGGTGAAGACGCATCCGATGCAACTTTGGGCGTAACGGTTGCACCGCTGAACGAAGCCGCTCGTGCCGAGATGGGCGTTGCCGAGGGTGTGAATGGCGTGGTCGTAACGTCGCTCAAGCCTGACAGCCCTGCCGCAAAAGCGGGTCTGCAACGCGGGGACGTGATCGTCCAGCTGGGCGAACAGGCCACCGACACACCCAAGGCCCTGAAAGCGGCACTGGAAAGCGAAAAGACGGATCCGGCGCTGGTGCTGATCAATCGCGGCGGAAACCAGATTTTCGTTGCGGTCGAAATTGCCTGACCCGAGGCCCTGCGCGCGCTGAAATTGGGGAGTTTCACGCGCGCACCTCCCGGCACACAAGGATTGTCCCCCTTATGCCGGGCAGCCGGGTGCGGACCCCGCACCCGGCATGTGCATTTTCCGTAGTCTGTGATTATATCCGTGTTGAAAGGAACTCTGACTATGAGCCGACGCCTCCTGATCGTTGAAGACGACACCGAAACGCGGGACTTCATCGCAAAGGGTTTTGCCGAAGAAGGCTATGCCGTGGAAAGCGCCCCGGACGGGCGCGAAGGGCTGTATCACGCCACCGATGGCGGTTTCGATGCAATCATTCTGGACCGCATGCTGCCCGGACTGGACGGACTGTCCCTGATCAAATCGGTGCGGGCTGCGGGCCTTAACACACCTGTTCTGATGCTGACCGCAATGAGCGCCGTTGACGAAAGGGTCAAGGGGTTGCGGGCCGGTGCAGATGACTATCTGGTCAAGCCCTTCTCGTTTCACGAGCTTCACGCCCGGATCGAGGCCCTGCTGCGCAGGCCGCAAGAGGCGGAAGAGGCTTCGACATTGACCTGCCGGGATTTGGAAATGGACCTGCTGACGCGTAAGGTTTCCCGGGATGGGCACGAAATCACCCTGACTCCCCGAGAGTTTCAAATTCTCGAGTACTTCCTGCGCCGCAAGAACCGGGTCGTTTCCCGCACGATGTTGCTTGAAGGCGTGTGGGATTATCATTTCGACCCTCACACCAACGTTGTCGATGTTCATATTTCCAAGCTTCGGCGCCAGTTGGACGAAGGCGGGTCTGAACCACTGATTGAAACAGTAAGGGGTGCAGGTTACATGATGTCTGATGCGTAACCCTCCACTTTCCCTGAATAATTCCCGCACGCGGCTGGTTCTGGCCAGCATGGTGCTGAGTACGCTTTTGACCGCCACCGTTCTGGCGCTGGTCTACGTCACCGCGAACCGAACAATTGCGGGCGAAACCCGGTCTGTTGTGACGGCTGAGTTGACCGGGCTTGCGGATGAGTATGAGCGCCGCGGGCTGATCGGCCTGATGACCGCGATCGAGCGCCGTTTGACCAATGCTGCAGAACGGGATGCCCTGTATTTGCTGACGGACCGATTTGGCGAAATCCTTGCAGGAAACATGGATCAATGGCCCGAAGGCGTGGCGCCCGGCAGCGGCTGGGTCGAGCTTGAGTTGCTGAAAGCCGATACAAATCAATACGTCCCGATCTCTGCCGCCTCGATCCGGCTGCGCGGAGGTGAGCGTTTGCTGGTCGGGCGCGACGCCTCGGCCCGGCAGCAATTCGACAGGGTTCTGTTTCATTCGGTTGCACTGGCACTTGCCGCTGCTCTGGCGCTGAGCATCCTGACCGGCGGTTTGTTGACCCGCCTTGTCTTCTCGCGCCTCAAGGAGTTTGCCGATACCGCTGATGACATCGTATCCGGCGACCTTACCCGCCGCATCCCCCTGCGTGGAACCGGTGATGAGTTCGATCAGGTGGCCAGGACCCTGAACCACATGCTGGATCGCATCGAAGAACTTGTCGGCAATCTGCGGACCACCTCGAATTCCATCGCGCACGATCTGCGCTCTCCCCTGTCCCGGTTGCGGCAAAGGGTCGAGACGCTGTCGGACCCGTGTCAAAGTGAAGACGAGCGCGAGGCGGATACTGCGCGCGCCGTCGGGGAAATTGATCATCTGCTGCGTGTTCTCGGACAGTTGACTGAAATTTCGCGGGCAGAGGCAGGTCTTGGTAGGGAACAGTTCGAAGAAGTAAACCTGCAACAACTGGTTCAGGATGTGGTCGAGCTGTACGAACCCCTCGCCGCTGATAACATGGTCAGGTTGGAAATGCAGGGCGAGGCGAAACCGATCCAGGGGCACAGACCCCTGTTATCGCAGGCACTTTCCAACCTGCTGGAGAACGCCTTGCGCTACGCCCCCAGCGAATCGACGATAACTGTCGACCTCAGTGAGGATAAGCAATTTACCATGCTGAGCGTGCGTGATCAGGGACCGGGTGTTCCCGAAGCCGACCTGCCACGCCTGCAAGAGCCTTTTGTTACACTCGACCCCGCACGAACAGGACGCAATGCCGGGTTGGGTCTTGCGTTGGTTGCTGCCATTTCCCGCATGCATGGCGGTGATTTTCTGGCGCGAAATATCAATCCGGGGTTGGAGGCGACGCTGAAACTGGCGCGCCGTGCAAACGCGGGCTAGGTCGGGATGCCAGTGATCGCCAGCATCTTGTTCTTGTAACGTTTATCCACGGTAACCTCAGCGCCAAACCATGCCGGAGGTTCAAAATTGTTGGCTTCGGTTTCAGACGCGAATTCCACTTCGACCAGACGCAGCGGGTTCAGGTCGCCCAGAAAAAGGTCCAGCTCAAAGCTCAGCCCACCCTGTAAAGCAGCGGTATAGCGTTCCTTTTCGACACGGCGGCCTTTGGTTTCCGGCCAGAAGGTTTCGAATTGTTCCTGCGATATCTCGGCCTCACGCTCGGTCCGCACCAGCCCGCCGCCCCCTTTCAGGGTCAGGAAAAACTGATCGTTTTTCTGACGCAGCCGCAGTTCGGTGGAATCGTCAGGTCCCGTCAGATACCCCTGTCGCACCAATGCTTTGCGCGCGTGGCTCAGGTCGGGTAGTTCGGCCACCAGAAATTTCCGTTCGATTTCCTTGCTCATGTGTCAGATACCCATCCCGGTTTCCAGTTCCTGATACAATGCACGATATGCCTTACCAGCCGGACCACGCGCCGCAAATGTGCTGACCGGCGCGCGATGCAACCCCATGCGTTCCACGTCAGTCGAAAAGGGAATCCACGCCTTCAGGAACCGTTTCTTGTGCGTTTTGCTCATCAAACGCATCGTATCGGTGTGCAGCGTTTTGCGAAGCTGCACCATCGAAAAAAAGGCACGGAGTTTCTTTTTGGGCAGTTTGTGTTCGTCGAAAAAACTCACCAACTGCTCGAACGTACGCTCGGACAGGGTTGTCGGAATGACCGGCACGACGATCTGATCGGCGGCCCGGAATATGTTCTCGGACAGCATCGAAAAGTTGGGCGGGCAATCCAGAACAATGACGTCATAGTCCCCGCCAACCGACTTGAGCGCTTTCTTCAGGCGCGAGCGCTTGTTACGCATCCGAGATAGAAAAACGTCGAAATCGCGATAGGACATGTTCGCGGGCAACACATCCAGCCCATCGAAGTCGCTGGCCCGAATAGCGCGGGCAAACCGTTTTACATCTTCAAAAAACCGCGCCTCGGTCAGCTTTTTCGAAGGTTTCACACGCAGGTAGTAACCGGATGCCCCCTGAGGATCGAGATCGCACAGCAATACCCGTTTTCCTGACCGGGAAAACGCATAGGCCAGATTGACCGACGTCGCCGTTTTGCCGACGCCGCCCTTGTTGCTGTAGCAGGCGATGACCTTCATCCCTCAATCCTCCGGCTTGTGAAACAGAGTGCGGAACAGGCGTTGGATTCCGGGACTATCAAAGTGTTCAAAACACGAGACAACGCGCGCACGCTCGGCCTTTTGCTGCTGATGCAGGACGGCGATCAGCCCACCAACAGCCATGATCAATTCGGAATCCGCACGACCCGAGCGGTCATCGCGGGCCTTGATGAACTCCGACAGCGCATCTTGTTGAACCGAATAGTCGTTGAACAGCCCAAGATTATCCTGAAGCTTTTTCAAAGGCTTGAAGATCGTTTTGAATTCTTTTCTTCCGAACAAAGGCCCGAAGAATTCCATGAGATAGCGCAGCTTCTTGCACTCGATGCGCAAGTCATGAACATCATCATCCGGAGTCGTATCGGTGATGGAACGGGCAAGCTTGCAGACCTTCCGGTACCTTTTCCAGATTAGCCTGCAGGCATAGTCATACGCGCCCAACTCAGCGTTTTTGCCCGCAGATAACACATTCTCCTCATCGAACATGGCGGCCAGATCGGATATGGAATCCCTGTAAGCAGAAGAGTTAAAGCGCCGTTTAAGCTTGGAATATTCCCTTGCGCGTTCTTTCCCGAACTCGACAAACATTCTTTCAAGTCCGGGATGAAGGTTATCAGGCAACAGTCTGAAGTATCTTTCTTTCTCCAAAAGATACACATCCAGATCACGCATCCGCCCGGTCGGCTCCATCTGATCAGAGAAGGCCTGTTTCAACTGACTTGTCTGGTCGTCGGAATACACACCTTTGAACAGGCTCAGCACTGATCGGATTTTACGCAGAGACACCCGGTAGTCATGCAGGAATTCCGTGTCGATATCGGCAATCACTCCGGTCTCGTTCCGGCGTGCAACGGCCAGATAGGTGCGAATGATATCGTTGGCGGCCTGAATGGCAGGCTCGGTATTACCCAGCGGGATAACCGGTTTTGCTTCATACGGCTCCACATCGGGAAAAAGCGCCGAAACCACGGACGAAATGTCATCAGTCACTCCGGTAATGTCTGCTATCCTGTCGCGCGTCTTTTCATAGGCCCGGTCGTAGCCGCGCATCCTTTGCAGCAGAACCAGATTGGCCACCCCCTTGTCCGAGCTGAGTTCAATGATCCGCCCACGGACAAGGGTTTTGCGCCATTCGTCCAGTACCGACATTTCGCGTGTCACACACCTGCCGGAGCCGATTTCCATCAAGGCCCGCAGGGCGGGAAAGTCGGCCAGCGCCTCACGAACCGGCCCTGCGCCAAGGTCTGAAACAAAATTGCCGGGCCGCTTTGCCGTCTGAACGTAGTGTTGGCCCGAGCTGCCCCAGAGATGCAGTTCCCCCCCTGCCTCCGACAAAAGACGGCCTGATCGAAGCAAGGATTGATCAAAGCAGTCCAACACGGAAAATTTCAGAGCGTCGGAAGGCATACCGATCTCAAGCGTCAGCTTCCCGAGCGATCGGGCCACTTCCTGCACATCAATTGCACCGGGAACGACATAAAGTTCAGCCGACGTGTCGATCATGCCTGTTCCCTCTTGGGTGTATCCATCAGCCGCCAGAAAAGTTTCAACTCGTTTTCGAAAATCCGTTCCCTTTTTCGTTGCTCTACAATTCAGGTGAAATATTGCTACCTGATGACAAATCTCCCTGGGTCGACGAGTACCGCTGGGCCATCCTTTCGGCGTAATCAGTGTTATAAAATCGGCCTTTCCCCCACCATTCAAGCCTGAATTCGAATGTAATGGTCCGATCTTTGCCAGCCTGGCAACAAGCGAAACCGTTAAATCGTGGCTGGGAGTGATGCGTATCCACGAAACCGGATGCGTCCGCCCGGTACTCGCCCGTCCAGCAGGCGGAAATCCGGGTATCGGCTGAGGAATCGATCCAACGCGATGCGCCCTTCCATGCGAGCCAGTGTCAGACCAACACAGACATGCGGTCCACCTGCAAATGCCAGATGCCTGTTCGGCTTGCGCGAGATGTCAAATCGCCCGGGATCTTCAAAAACGTCGGGGTCGCGATTTGCGGCACCGATGCAAAGGTGCAGATTTGTTCCTTTGGAAATCCACCGCCCGTCCAGTTCAATGTCCTCGGTGGTTTCACGATTGCCGAACTGGTTGGGTGAGCGAAAGCGCAAAATTTCTTCGACTGCGGGAACGATCAGATCGGGATCGTCCATCAGACGTTGGCGTTGCTCGGGATGGTCATTCAGCAGGGCCAGCCCGTTGCCGATCAGATTAGTGGTGGTCTCGTGCCCTGCATTCAGAATGAAGATACAGTTCTGCAGTAGTTCGATCTCACTCAACTGTTCATCCGGACCTTCCCCCCGGATCAGCCGCGTCAGAACATCCGTTTCCGGATCACCCGGCACAGCGCGTCGGCGCCCTACCAGATCGGTCAGATACGCCTTGAAATCCTCAACTGCCTTGTGCCCTCGCACCAGTTGTTCATCCGTCAATGCAGGTTCCAGCGCCCCCAAAATGGCCAGCGACCAGTCTCGCAACGGACCGCGTTCATCCATGGGAACATCCAGCAGATTGCCGATGATCTGAATGGGAATGGTTGACGCGAAATCTTCGATAAGATCAACCTGCGACCTGCCGTTCATCGCGCCCAGCAGATGATCAACCGTTTCAATCAGGCCGGGCTCCATCTTTGCAATCGCCCGTGGGGTAAGTGCGGATGTCATGATCCTGCGGACACGCGTATGCAGTGGCGGATCCGAGAAAACCAGCGAGGTCGTATGATGTTCGAACAACGGCGAACCAACGCCGAATTTCGGCCCGAACGCGGCTTTCTTGTCCGAAGAAAACAGCCGGGTATCTCGATAGATCCGATCCAGATCGGAATGGCGGCTCAGCAGAACCGATCCGTCCGGTTGCGGCAGAACCGGGGCATAGGTCAGCAGCGCATCGTAAAATGGAAAAGGATCCTCAACAAACCCCGGTGGCGGGTCTGTCAGGTCAAGCCCTTGTGCGGCCATCGCAATGTCCGGTGCGTCCATCTCTCTCTCCCTCACTCAACTGGGTATCGCACGGCGCCTTCCATAACAAGCAGCCAAGGGTGACAGGTTGGAAGAGCCGCGCTAAACCTGCGGCATGTCAGACCCGGTATCTTCAATCCGCAACCTCGGCCCCGCCTTTGAACAGGCCTGTACACGCGCGGGCATTCATTCGGCCCAGGAATTGCGTGATCTTGGGGCCGACGCGGCTTATGCCCGGCTGCTCCTTGCGGGAACCAGGGCCCATTTCATCGGCTACTACGTGCTGGTCATGGGGCTGCAGGGCCGCCCCTGGAATGACTGCAAAGGGGAAGAGAAAAAGGCCCTCCGCGTACGGTTCGACGCGATCAAGGCCAAAAACACCCAATCGGTCCCCGGGCGCATCGCCGCCGAACTTGACGCGCTCGGCGTTCGTGTCAGCCCAACAGACCTTAATCCGGACGCATGACGGACTTCGCCCACGGTTCGGTCACAACCACGGAAGGACGAATAAGCGATCCTTCATTCATCTGGCTGAAAATACTCCGGAGCGCGAGGCAGAGCCTCGCAAAATAAAAAAGGCCGCCCCCAAAACTGAGAACGGCCCCGAAATCTGTTTCAAACCGGATTAGCCGACCAGTTCGATACCCGAGAAGAAGTATGCGATCTCGACAGCGGCGGTTTCAGGTGCGTCAGAACCGTGAACCGAGTTTTCGCCTACCGATTCAGCAAACTCGGCGCGGATGGTGCCGGGGGCTGCGTCTGCGGGGTTGGTTGCGCCCATGACTTCACGGTTCTTGGCAATGGCGCCTTCGCCTTCCAGAACCTGTACAACAACCGGAGCCGACGACATGAATTCGCACAGTTCGTCATAGAACGGACGCTCGGCATGCACTTCGTAGAACTTGCCTGCCTGTTCCTTGGTCATGTGAATGCGTTTCTGCGCAACGATGCGCAGGCCTGCTTCTTCGAACTTGGCGTTGATCTTGCCGGTCAGGTTGCGACGGGTTGCGTCGGGTTTGATGATCGAAAACGTGCGTTCCAGTGCCATTTCGGGCCTCTCCTTAAACTGGCGGCGCGGACCGCTCCGCGCCGAGACATATCGCGCGCCGCCTAACACGGTATGACAGACATGAAAAGTGTTATGATGGTCACATAGAAGAATGCGGTTCAGATCGCGTCGGGCAGCGGGTCTTTTACGTCGATCCAGCGCACATAGAGTACTGCCAGCAGCCCGACAAAGCTTGAGGCGGACATCATCCCCAGCACCAGATACGGCGCGTTTTCCGGGCTGACCAGCGCCCCCGTGACCGAGGTCAGAACCGCACCCAACGCCACGGTCATCGCCCCCGACAACCCCGACGCGCTGCCTGCAAGCTGCGGACGGACGGACATCAGCCCGGCCATGGCGTTGGCATTTGTCAGACCGTTGCCAAAACCCACAAAAACCGCCGATCCGAAGAAGACCCAGACCGATCCTGCGCCGCTCAGAAACAAGATCAGCCCGACCAACGGACCTGTTGATGCGATCACCCGGCCCACAAGGATCATTGTGCTCAACCGCGTCCGCGCAGCGATACGCCCGGTGACAAAGTTTCCAGCCATGAAACCCGTGGTGATGATGCCGATGCCCAATCCCAGCAACGCAGGGCTAAGATCAAACCATGCGGCAGCGACAAGGGGTGCGCCCGTGATGAATGTGTAGAATGCGCCGATCGAGAACGCAGCGCACAGCGCATATCCCCAAAACCGGCGCGCACGAAAAAGATGGGGATACTGCCGTAGCTGAGCCGAAAATGTCGATGAACGGCTGGTATTGGTTTCCCCCATATCAACCCAGAGCAACGCCAGCATCCCGGCCCCGAAAACGGAATACAGAACAAACCCCGCACGCCAGCCAAACAACATGTCCAGCGCACCGCCCAGCATCGGCCCCAGCATCGGCGCCAGCGCCATGGCCATCGCGACATAGCCCAGCTTGCTTGCCGCTTCGTTGGGCGGGTACATGTCGCGGATCGATGCGCTGGACAGCACCGGTCCGGCGACGACAACTGCCTGCAGCAGGCGAAAGCCCAGAAACACCCAGATCGAGTCGGCCAGCGTGCATCCCACCGAGGCCAGCGCGAATATCCCCATGCAAATCAGCAGGATGGGCCTGCGCCCAAACCGATCCGACAGCGGCCCAATAATCAACTGAAGCACTGCGGAAATGGCCAGATACCCCGCGAGGGAGAGGTTCACCAAAGCATAATCGACCCGGAAATCCACACCCATCTGCGCCAGTGATGGCAGGAACATGTTCAGTGACAACACCGACAGCGCGGTGGCCAGAATCAATGTTCCCAGAGACGGGGGCGATTGAGCGGGACGCATTCGGAAATCCGATCAAATTCAAATTCGAAACAGCGCTATCACATAGCCCGCGCATTGAACATGCCAAGCCGCTGGCGGCCCAATCGCGGCTCTGCTAAGAGCGGTCGCATGTTACGGATCGAGAACATCGTTTACGCAGTCGAAGGCCGCCCCCTGTTTGACGGGGCCAGCACCACCATTCCCACTGGTCACAAGGTCGGTCTGGTCGGGCGCAACGGAACTGGCAAGACAACTCTGTTCCGCTTGATCCGGGGGGAACTGGCCCTGGAATCAGGTCAGATCGCCCTGCCCCGTCAGGCTCGGATTGGCGGCGTGGCGCAAGAGGTTCCATCCTCGGATGTTTCCCTGCTCAACACCGTACTGGCGGCCGACACCGAGCGCAGCGCGCTGATGGCCGAGGCCGATACCGCAACTGACCCTGCCCGCATTGCCGAGATTCAGACACGTCTGGCCGATATCGACGCGTGGTCGGCCGAGGCTCGCGCGGCCTCGATCCTCAAAGGGCTTGGGTTCGATGATGACGAACAGCAAAAGCCCTGCTCGGACTTTTCGGGCGGTTGGCGGATGCGCGTCGCGCTGGCGGCGGTGCTGTTTTCGCAGCCCGACCTGCTGCTATTGGACGAACCGACCAACTATCTGGATCTGGAAGGGGCGCTGTGGCTGGAAAGCTATCTGACCAGATACCCGCACACGGTGATCATCATCTCGCACGACCGCGGTCTGCTTAATCGGGCGGTGGGTTCAATCCTCCACCTCGAAGATCGCAAGCTGACGCTGTATCAGGGGCCTTATGACCAATTCGCACGCCAACGCGCCGAAAAGCTGGCGCTGGCCGAGGCGATGGCAAAAAAGCAGGAAGCCCGCCGCGCGCATCTGCAATCTTATGTGGACCGGTTCCGCTACAAGGCCGACAAGGCCAAACAGGCGCAATCGCGTCTCAAGGCTCTGGCCCGGATGCAACCGATTTCATCCCCGCAAGAAGCAGCACTGCGCGCCTTCAGCTTCCCCGAACCCGAAGAGATGTCGCCGCCGATCATCCATCTGGAAGGCGGTGTGACAGGTTATGGTGAAACCGAGGTGCTGCGCCGCCTGAATCTGCGCATCGATCAGGACGACCGCATCGCACTGCTGGGCAAAAACGGACAAGGCAAATCCACCCTGTCCAAACTGTTGTCGGACCGACTGCCGCTGATGGCGGGCAAGATGACCCGCAGTTCAAAGCTGCGCATCGGGTATTTCGCGCAGCACCAGGTGGATGAACTGCGCGTCGATGAAACTCCGCTGGACCATCTGCGTCGCCTCCGCCCAACCGAGGCGCCTGCGAAATGGCGCGCGCGGCTGGCCGGGTTCGGCCTTGGCGCGGATCAGGCGGAAACGGCGGTGGGCCGCCTGTCGGGCGGGCAAAAGGCGCGATTGTCGCTGTTGATTGCCACCATCGACGCGCCGCACATGCTGATCTTGGACGAACCCACCAACCATCTGGACATCGAAAGCCGGGAAGCACTGGTCGAGGCGCTGACCGCCTATTCCGGTGCGGTGATTTTGGTCAGCCACGACATGCACCTGCTGAGCCTTGTTGCCGACCGGTTGTGGCTGGTCTCGGATGGAACGGTAAAACCGTTCGAAGGCGACCTTGAGGCATACCGGGATCTTCTGTTGGCACGCGACAAGCCTGTATCCAAGGAAAAGCCGCAGACAGCCAAACCCAAGCGCCCCTCTCGGGACGCGGTGCTGGCATTGCGCGCCGATCTGCGCAAATGCGAAGAGCGGATCGAGAAGCTGACCGAAATGCACGAAAAACTTTCGACCAAACTGGCCGATCCGGCGCTGTACGAAGACAGCCGGATCGGGGAACTGGAAAACTGGAACCGCAAGTTCGCCGAAGTTGTCGAGGCCATGCAGCGGGCCGAAGCCCTGTGGGTTGCAGCGGCCGAGCGGCTTGAAACGGCAGAGGCTGTGGCATGATCGATGCAGCATTTCTGATCACGGCGTTCACAACGCTTTTTGTCGTCATCGATCCCCCCGCACAAACGCCGATTTTCGTCGCACTGACACAGGGAATGGACAAGCAGACACGGCGCGGCATTGCCATCAGAGCCTGTCTGACCGCTGCCGGCATTCTGGCCATGTTCGCAGCCTTTGGCGAGGCGGTGCTGGGCTTTGTCGGCATCTCCATGCCTGCCTTCCGGGTCGCAGGCGGGGTTCTGTTGTTCCTGACCGCGCTGGACATGTTGTTCGAACGGCGCACCAAGCGGCGGGAAAGCAGCGCGGAGGAAGAAGAGCATTCCGACCCATCTGTGTTCCCGCTGGGTATACCCCTGATCGCGGGACCGGGCTCGATCGCGACAATGATCCTGCTGGCCGGTCAACGACCGGGTATCGAAGGGCTGGCCGTGGTGATCGGCGTCATGCTGTCGGTCATGGCCATGGTCTTTTTGATGTATCTGTCCTCGGGCGCGGTGGCGCGCCTGCTTGGCAAGACCGGCCTTAACGTGCTGACCCGGCTTTTGGGTATGCTTTTGGCCGCACTATCAGTTCAGTTCATCCTCGATGGCCTCAAGGCCTTTGGTTTTGCTTCCTGAATCCCCATATATTCATGGAATAGCTTTTAGTGAGTGACGCCATGGATACCGACAACATTGCCCGTCTGACATATCTTGTCCTGCTCGGCGCCGCCGTGCTGATGTGGTTCGTCACGCAGAACCGGCAATCGCTGGGCAAGACCATGCAACAGGCGCTGGCATGGGTATTCATCTTCATTGGCGTGATCGCTGCCGTTGGTCTGTGGGAGGACGTCCGCACAACAGTCAGCCCGGCACCGCAGATGGTTGTGACGGGTGACACCATCGAGGTTCCCCGTTCGGTCGATGGCCACTATTACCTGCCGCTGCTTGTGAACGGCAAACCAGTCAACTTTCTGGTCGACACCGGAGCCAGCCAGATCGTGCTGAGCGATAATGACGCCGAGCGGGTTGGTATCGACACCAACAACTTGAATTACTTTGGCCGCGCTGCGACGGCGAACGGCACGGTTCGAACCGCGCCCGTTCGTCTGGACAGCATCGCTGTGGGGCCGATTACGGACAGCAATGTTTCAGCCTGGATCAACGAGGGGAAACTGGATCAATCGCTTTTGGGCATGGACTACCTGCATCGGTTCTCGAGCATGAAGTTTGCCGACGGAAAGCTGATCCTGTCACGGTAAGGTCCGGTGGATCCGGTCCGGTCACTCCCTTGCAAATCGGCGCGCGCTGACGAAATACTGCAGAATATTCAGGAGGGTTTGATGAGGTCATTCGGATATTTGGCGTTCTGTACAGCTGTTTCATTCGGGCTAACCAGCAGTCACACTCTGGCGGATTCGGCTTCTGCACCCGCGGCCAGCTCAACCGACCTGTCGGCCTTTGTCGGCGCACGTTCGGTTCAGGCGGAACCCAATCTGGAGGAATTGGGTTTCGAGAGGGTCAGAAGCAGCGATGTGACCGAATACTGGTTGAACCGCGCTTCCGGAGCCTGTGCAAAGATCGAAACCAATGAAGGCCGGTATACCTCGATCAAGATGCTCCCTGCGCAGGAGTGCTGATTTCCCGGGCTTCAAAGATCGCTTGGTCCGCCATAATATCATTGAGAACAAAATGAGAACATGCTAACCTCTTTGCATGTCTGCCCACCTTCTCAGCCGCAAACCTGCACGTGCCACGCCGGGGGTGGTTCTGCACCCCCAGATCACCCTGACCCTGTCTCGTGTGCACGAGGCCTGTGGGCCTTCCCGATACAGCTTTGCCATGTGGTTGGCAGGCCAGACGCAGGGGCCGGTCCTGTGGATTTCCCCCGCGTGGGAGGCCAATCAGTTGAACCCGGACGGGATGATGCCTTTTGCCGATCCGGGCCGGTTTCTCTTTGTCCATCCCAGACGGGCCGAAGATCTGTTGTGGTGCGTCGAGGAATCCCTGCGCAGCGGGGCCATACCGCTGATCGTGGCCGACCTGCCGGGCGCACCCGGGCTGACGCCGGTGCGGCGGATGCATCTGGCCGCTGAACAGGGCGGCGCGATGAAGCAGGCGCCACTGGGCCTGTTGCTGACCCCGGGTGATGGCGGTGCGCAGGGGGTCGAGACGCGCTGGCATATGGCCCCGGCCCATCAGAACGAGGCCCGGCGCTGGGTTCTGACCCGCCGCCGCGCCCGCGCCCTGCCCCCGGCCAGATGGCAGGCCACCCAGACTGCCGCCCGCGCCGGGCTGGAACTGAAGCGGATCGGAACCGACGACGAAACCACCTGACTACGCGCGCGACCCAAGATCACGAAACTTGTGACTGGCCAAAGCGTTCTTGCGCCCCTAGCGTGCCCGCATGACCCACCCGATCCATGACAGCCGCTATTCCTGGATCAGACTGCTGATCACGCTTGCCATCGCCACAGTGGTAAATGTGGGCATGTGGGCCGTGATCATCGTCATGCCAGATATTGAGGCCCAGTTCGGAGCCACCCGTGCGCAGGCGTCACTGCCCTATACCCTGACAATGATCGGGTTTGCGCTTGGCAACATGTGGCTAGGGCAAATGGTGGATCGACTGGGGGTCACCAAAGCCCTGATCGGTGCGGCAGTTCTGAGTGCGATAAGCTATGTTCTGGCAACTCTGGCCCCCAACATTCTGCTTTTGTCCGTGGCGCATCTGCTTTTGGGCCTTGGGACATCAATCGGGTTCGGGCCTTTGATTGCGGACATATCTCACTGGTTCATGCGCCGCCGGGGGATTGCCGTGGCCCTTGTGGCCAGCGGTAACTATCTTTCGGGGGCAATCTGGCCAACTATGCTGTCCGGCATTCTGGCCGAAAACGGATGGCAGCAGGTCTATCTTTCGTTGGCCGTTATCACTTTGGCGGCCGTGATCCCCCTGTCGCTTCTGCTGCGGCGACAGGTTCCGGCCGAAGCCCACGGAACCGCCGAGGCGGCAGCGCAGCTGAATGCCCGCAGCGCCGGGTTTTCCCCACGGACATTGCAATACCTTCTGGGGCTGGCCGGCATCGGCTGTTGCGTGGCAATGTCCATGCCACAAGTTCACATCGTCGCCTATTGTGTCGGTTTGGGGTATGGCCCGGCTGTAGGTGCCGAAATGCTGTCACTAATGCTGTTGGGTGGCGTCGTGAGCCGGGTGATCTCTGGCATCGTCGCAGACAGGCTTGGTGGCGTAATGACCTTGTTGATTGGGTCGGTCCTGCAATGCATAGCGTTGTTCCTGTTCCTGCCCTATGACGGGATGGTATCGCTTTACGTCATCAGTACGCTTTTCGGACTGGCGCAGGGCGGCATCGTGCCCAGCTATGCATTAGTTGTGCGCGAATACATGCCCCCGCGCGAGGCCGGAGCACGTGTTGGTTTTGTCCTGATGATGACCATTCTGGGCATGGCGCTGGGCGGCTGGATGTCGGGCTGGATTTATGACGTGACCGGCAACTACCAACTGGCGTTCGTCAATGGCATCCTCTGGAACGGGCTGAATATCGCGATCATGCTGATGCTGCTGAAACGCTCACGCCCCGGGCGGCAACAGGTTCCGGCATGACCGGCCTGTCCAGACGCCGGGCTCTGGCGATTCTGGCCTCGTTACCGCTGGCCCGCCCCGCCAACGCAGCACTGACACCCTATCGGCTGGACCCAGACAACACCTCGGTCCGCTTTACATTCAACCTGTCCGGCGTTGCGCAAAGCGGCACCATGCCGATTGCATCGGCCGACATACGGATTGACATGGCCCGGCTGCAAAACAGCCGCGTGAACGTAACGCTGGATGTCAGCAAAGCCCGAACGAGGTTGCCCTTTGCCCGGATTGCGATGCTGGGGCCCGAAGTTCTGGATGCCGCCCAGTTCCCGACCATAAACTTTCGCTCAACCCGCATCCGTCTGGGCGCGGGCGGACGCTTATCCGACGGGGCTATGGTCTCGGGCGATCTGACCATTCGGGATGTCACCCGCCCCCTCACCTTGCAGGCCAGCCTGTATCGAAAAAGGGGCAGCGCGCCGGACGATCTGGACAACCTTTCCATTCGACTGACGGGCGCGTTGAACCGGAACGCATTTGGCGCATCAGGTTACAGCGACCTGGTGGGAGAAACTGTCGGACTGGACATCCATGCCGAAATTGACAGAGTGGCCTAAAGCAGGGGAATGGCCAGAATCCGACGCCGAAAAGTCGGATTACCGCGCGCATCCTTCTGGCCCGAGGTCATGTTAGAACCGTTATGCGCACAATCATTTCATTTACCGCCCTGTTCCTTTCCGTTGTTCTGCTGCAGCTATCTACGGGCGGTGTCGGTCCATTGGATGCAATTTCCGGCCTGACGCTGGATTTCACCACTGAACAAATCGGCTTGCTGGGTTCGGCGCACTTTCTGGGTTTCTTCATCGGCTGCTGGTGGGCGCCGCGCCTGATGGGCACCGTTGGACATTCGCGGGCCTTTGCCGTTTGCACCGCACTGGGGGCGATGGGGCTGATCGGGCACACGCTGACGGACAATCCATACATCTGGGCCGCACTCAGGATCGCCTCGGGCACCTGTGTTGCGGGCAGCTATACGGTGATCGAGGCGTGGCTGAACGCAAAGGTGACGAATGAAAACCGTGGCCGCGCCATGGGGACCTATCGCATCGTCGACATGGGGGCTTCGCTTGGCGCCCAGCTGATCATTGCGGTTCTGCCACCCGCATCCTACGTCTCGTATAATCTGCTGGCAATCCTGTGCTGCGCTTCGCTGTTGCCCCTGACCCTGACCCGCGCCAGTCAGCCCCAGACACCGGACGCCCCGCGGCTGCGACCTAAACTGGCCTGGCGCAGCTCGCCGCTGGCCGTTGCGGGCGTGATTGTCGCGGCCCTCAGCTCAGCCTCATTCCGAATGGTCGGGCCTGTCTATGGACAGGAGGTTGGCCTGGGCGTGGATCAGATCGCGTTCTTCCTTGCGTCCTTTGTTCTGGGCGGGGCGTTGGCGCAATATCCGATGGGGTGGCTGGCAGACAAGTATGACCGGCGCTGGGTTCTGATCTGGCTGTCTGCCGTGGCCGTGCTGAGTTGCGGGATTACGATGATAGCCAGTGGCACAGGTACGCTGGGGGTCATGCTGGCCGCCGGGTTCTTTGGATTTACGACCTTCCCCATCTTCTCGGTCTCATCAGCGCACGCGAACGACTTTGCCACAACGGAACAGAGGGTCGAACTGTCGGCCGCACTCATGTTCTGGTACGCTCTGGGCGCGATTGCCTCGCCTTACATCTCATCGACATTGATACAGGAATTCGGCCCCGGCGCCTTGTTCGCATTCGTCGCACTGGGCCATGTCTTCCTGATAATCTTTGGTTTGGCTCGGATGCGGTCGCGCCCAACCCCGGAAGAGCGCACAAACTACGTCTATGCCCCGCGCACCTCGTTTACCATCGGGCGGCTGCTGAAGCGGTCCCGCGAAGGGCGGCAATAAAAAAGGGCCGGGAAAGTCCCGGCCCTCTTCTTTTAGTGCTCCGCGCGCGGCGTTTCTTCTGCCACTTCGCTTCCTTCTGAGGCTTCCATTGTCGGCTCCAGCGCGCCGTTCACAACGCCGCCGACACCGTTTTCCATGGACAGGCCCAGCTCTTCACCCAATTTCTTGAGCGCGGGCATCTGCACGGCCATTCCCATGATCGAGTCCAGCGCCTGATTGACCACCGGCTTGTCGCCATTGGCAACACCGCCACCATGCGCACCACCGATGCCGCCTACCTGGTGAATCTTGATCGAGTCGATCTTCTCCGCAGGCTTGACCATTTCCGAGATGATCGACGGCATGGTCTCGATCCGTGCCATATCGACCTTCATGCGGATCTGCTCGGCGGACAGAGCGTTGTCGGCCTCGACAATCGCGCGCTTACCTTCCGCTTCGGCCAGCATGTCGTTTTTCTTGGCCTCGGCGCGAATGTTCAGCGCGTCTGCTTCGGCCTGAGCTTCCTCGCGGCGGGCTTCGGCACGGTCGGCGGCGGCCTCTTTCTCGGCCTGCGCGGCCAGACGGATGGCGGTTGCCTGACGCTCGGCCTCACGCGTGGCTTCGATCAGAACGATCTGCTTCTGACGCTCGGCCTCGGCCACTTCACGGGCGGTTGCCACGGCTTCGGTCGCCTTGGTGGCCTCGGCCCTTGCCAGATCGGCAGATGCACGCGCGCGGCTTTCCTCTTCGGATTTTTGCGCGATAATGATCTGGCGTTCTTGCTCGGCCACTTCCAGTTCACGCTCTTTCGAAATCTCGGCCTCGCGGATTTTGCGCTCGCGCTCAATGTCGGCGGCACGAATGGCTTCCTCTCGCGCGATGCGGGCACGTTCGGTTTCACGCACCGAGTCTTCTGTCCGTGCGGCAATCTCGGCCTCTTGTGCCACGCGCAGGGTTTCGACTTGCTGTGCCTGTTCGATACGGGCCTGTTCTTCGTCCTTTTCGATCAACAGCTTCTGGCGTTGCGCTTCCATCGCCGCGCGGCGTACTTCAACCTCGGCATCCGCATCAATCTGCGCACGCTCTTTCTTAGAGGTCGCAATCACCTCGGCCAGCTTACGCATACCTACAGCGTTAAAGGCGTTGTTCTCATCCAGAGCCTCAAACGGCGTCTGGTCCAGCGCAGTCAACGAGACGGATTCCAGAGACAGACCGTTTTTCAGCAGGTCCTCCGACACAGCATTCTGCACCTCTTGCACAAAGTCGGCGCGGTTCTCGTGCAGACCGTCCATGGTCATCTGAGCGGCCACGGCGCGCAGACCGTCGATCAGCTTGCCTTCGATCATCTCGCGCAGTTGCTCGACGTCAAAGGTGCGGCCACCCAAGGTCTGGGCTGCGCGCGAGATCCCCTCCTCGGTCGCCATGACCGAGACGTAGAACTCGACGCCAACATCGACGCGCATCCGATCTTTGGTGATCAGCGCGGCCTCGCCACTGCGCTGCACCTCCAGGCGCAGGGTCTTCATGTTGACCGGGCTGACCTCATGCAGCAGCGGTACGATGATGACGCCGCCATCCATGATGACTTTTTTGCCGCCAGCGCCGGTTTTCACAAGGCTGACCTCGCGGGTTGCGCGACGGTAAAGTCGACCAAGCACAAGGCCGATGAACAAAACGACTGCTAAAATGGTCACAACTGTGACGGCCAGGAATGTAAGTTCCATGCATAATCCTCCGTGATGGGGTTTGAAATTTGATTAGTTTGACAAGCCGACCAGAACGAACCGGTCGCGCCGTCGGTCGCGCAGCACCAGCACGTCGGTGCCCTGTTTCAGCGCGTCCTTATCCTGCAGCGGTTCAGCGCGCAGATAGTGAGCGTTGCCATAGCGATCCATGACCCGAACCTCGGCCGGACGCCCACGCGTTGCGGTGCCCTGGGTGACCACGCCACGACGGCGGGCCAGCATCCGCTCGGACATTGCCTCGGTTTCGGTCTTGGGCAGCAGGCGGGCAAACACGCCGCCAAAGCCACGCGCGAACCACAGGGCAAATGCACCTGCCGGGATTACGGCCATCCAGCTTGGCAGATCAAAGCCCAGCAAATCGCGCAGCGCCAGTTGCAGACCCATACCACTAAGGCCGAACCCGGCTAGTAGAACGGCCAGCCAGATCATAAAGGGCATCTTGCCGATCCCAAGCCAGCCCAATGGGCCCGCCGGGGCGGCACCGGGCGCGTCTGCTTCAACTTCGGCCAGCTCAAAGTCACCAAGATCGACATCGGCGTCGATATCCAGATCGAAGTCAGCAACCTCCAGATCGGGGGCATCGACCATGTCCAGATCGACCTCGCCCTCACCTGCCATCAAGCTTCCGCCCAACGCCAGTGCGACCAGTTCCAGCGCCAGAAGGCCGAACAGCAACGCAAGCGCCAGTGTAAAGGGCGCAAATGCACCCTCGAGCAGAAAGTTGAACATCAGCAGGTTGTCCCCGTTATTGTATACTTTGGTATACACTCAAGATGGGTAGCCATAACAAGCTTTTCAAGAGGTTGTGATTCTGAATTTCAACCTATGGGTATTGTGGCGAACAGCCGAGATACAACATCCAATCCCCCGCACCGCACTTTTTCTGTGTATTTGTTGCTTTAAACAGCATCCGCGCCAAACCCGGCCTTTTGCTGGCCGGTCACATAATGTAGACGGGCGCGCAGACAGTTACGCGGATACGGAACATGGCTCGAATTCTCATTACCTCGGCGATCCCTTACATCAACGGGATCAAGCACCTCGGCAACCTGATCGGCTCGCAACTGCCTGCCGACCTGTACGCACGTTTCCAACGTGGCCGGGGGAACGAGGTCATGTTCCTGTGCGCCACTGACGAACACGGCACTCCGGCGGAATTGGCGGCGGCCAAAGCGGGAAAACCCGTGGCCGAGTATTGCGCCGAAATGTACGGTGTCCAGGCCGATATCGCCAAACGATTTGGCCTGAGTTTCGACCACTTTGGGCGCTCGTCCAGTGAGCAGAACAAAAAACTGACCCAGCATTTCGCAGGTAAGCTGGACGACGCTGGATTGATCCGTGAAGTCACGGAAAAGCAGGTCTATTCCAACGCTGATGGCCGCTTCCTGCCCGACCGTTATATCGAAGGCACCTGCCCCAATTGCGGGTATGACCGTGCACGGGGTGACCAGTGTGAAAACTGTACCAAGCAACTGGACCCGACCGACCTGATCGAGCCGCGCAGCGCGATCAGTGGCTCAACCGACCTTGAAGTGCGTGAAACCAAGCACCTTTATCTGCGCCAGTCAGCAATGAAGGATCAGTTGGATGCATGGATCGACAGCAAGAAAGACTGGCCGATCCTGACCACCTCGATTGCCAAGAAGTGGCTGCACGACGGCGACGGTCTGCAGGATCGTGGCATCACCCGTGATCTGGACTGGGGTGTGCCGGTCAAGAAAGGCGATCAGGACTGGCCGGGGATGGAAGGCAAGGTCTTTTATGTCTGGTTCGACGCCCCCATCGAATACATCGCCTGCGCCAAGGAGTGGGCCGACGCCAACGGCAAGACTGACGCCGATTGGGAACGCTGGTGGCGGACCGACAAGGGCGCCGATGACGTGCGCTATGTCCAGTTCATGGGCAAGGATAACGTCCCCTTCCACACGCTTAGCTTCCCGGCTACCATTCTGGGCTCGGGCGAGCCGTGGAAGATGGTCGATCACCTCAAGTCGTTCAACTACCTGAACTATGACGGCGGCCAGTTCTCGACCAGCCAAGGCCGTGGCGTCTTCATGGATCAGGCGCTGGAGATTCTGCCCGCCGATTACTGGCGCTGGTGGCTGCTGAGCCACGCGCCCGAAAGCAGCGACAGTGAGTTCACGTGGGATAACTTCCAGCAATCGGTGAACAAGGATCTGGCGGATGTTCTGGGCAATTTCGTCAGCCGCATCACCAAGTTCTGCCGGTCGAAATTCGGCGAAGCCGTACCCGAAGGTGGCACCTACGGTGACCGCGAACAGGCGCTGATCGAAGAACTGACCAATCGCGTCCGCACCTATGAAGGGCATATGGAGGCGATGGAGGTTCGCAAATCGGCGCAGGAGTTGCGGGCGATCTGGGTCGCAGGCAACGAATACCTGCAGGCTGCTGCACCGTGGTCGACCTTCAAGGAAAACCCCGAACAGGCTGCCGCGCAGGTGCGTCTGGGCCTGAACCTGATCCGCCTCTATGCCGTGCTCAGCGCGCCGTTCATCCCGGAATCCTCGGCCCGGATGCTGAGCGCAATGAACACGCTCGACACAAGCTGGCCGGATGACGTCGCGGGTGCACTGAGCGCCCTGCCCGCCGGGCATGAGTTCACGGTTCCCGAGGTTCTGTTCGCCAAGATCGCCGATGAACAGCGTGAAGACTGGCAAGGGCGATTTGCCGGAACGCGGGACTAGGTTCCGGATTATCCAGAACGATCTGAAAAGGGGGCCATGACGGCTCCCTTTTTATTTCAGGAGTATGTCCTTTGACGTCAGGTAATCATGCGCTATGCCGCGTGTTGCGAGGATGCAGGCATAAGTACGCCAACTTTCAGCGAAAATCTCTGATCCACAACACCTGGATCCGCACCAACACGCTTGAGATATTGCCGCAAAACAGCCATCCTGCATCGGAGTTCCGTCGACTCGGCTAGTCCCAACGGCCCTGTCAGACCAAAAAAACGTGCATATTGAACGAGGCTTTTGCCATGTCCCTTGCTTTGAAGATTTCCGATTCCCGTCGCAGCGGTGGGATTGCATCAGTCTGCTGTCATGCAGCTATTCTGGCCTGCCTGGGAATTGCGCTTCCCGCGTTGGCTCAGGAACAGAGCGACGCGCCCGCTCCGAAGGTTTCAATAGCAGCCGCCTATTCCGAAGAAATCGTGGACGAGGCGGTATTTATTGGGCGTGCCGAAGCCATCGACAAGGTGGACATAGTGGCGCGGGTCGGCGGTTTTCTGGAAAGCCAGAATGTCGAAGATGGCGCGCCCGTTCAGGAAGGTGATCTGCTGTTTACAATCGAACCAGATCTTTACGAAGCAACACTTGAAGCGCGCAAAGCGGATCTGGACCGTGCCGAAGCCAATCTGGAACTGGCCAAAGTCGATCTGGCCCGAAAGGAAGAACTGTTCAGGCGCGACGCCACCCCGGAATCCGAACGCGATATCGCCAGGGCCAACGAGCTTGTCGCCGAGGCCGAGGTCAAAGCCGCCCATGCAGCAATTCAGCAGGCTGAACTGGACCTGAGCTATACCCAGATCATGGCCCCCTTCTCGGGCCGCATCGGGCGGGTCGCCACAAGTGTCGGAGACGTCGTCGGCCCTAACAACCCACCATTAGTCACGCTGGTGCGAGAAGCGCCGATTTATGTGAACTTCTCACTCAACGAAAAGCAATTTATCTCGGTGCTGGAAACTGTTGGCGAAAATCCCACCACCCTGGTCGAAAGCGACAAAAGCCCTGTCGTCAAGGTCATCTTGCCAAACGGGTCTGAATTGCCGGAAACCGGCGAGATCATTTTCGTCGACAACCGAATCGACCCGCTGACCGGCGCGATTACTGTCCGGGCCGAGTTCGAAAACCAGGGCCGCCTGATCGTGGATGGCGCCTTTCTGAGTGTTCATATCGAAGCACTGGAGCCGACCCTGCAGGTTCTGGTCCCACAGGCAGCCCTGCAGCGCGACCAGCGAGGAGAATTTGTTCTGGTCGTCAATGACAAGCAGATGGTTGAACAACGCTACATCACGACCGGCGACGTTGTCGGTACGGCGATCATCGTTCTGGACGGGCTGCGCGAAGGGGAAAGCGTGATCGTCGAGGGCCTGCAACGTGTTCGCCCCGGCGTCGCCGTTGACGCCGTTGTGGCCGCCGAGCAGCCGGGAGAATAACTGATGTTCTCAGCCCTGTTCATCAGCCGGCCCAAGCTGGCTCTGGTCATTTCACTGGTTCTTACGATCATGGGGGCCATCGGATATCTGGTTTTGCCGGTCGCGCAATTCCCGGACATCACCCCGCCCGTTGTCAGCGTGACAACGACCTATACCGGCGCGAACGCCGAAACTGTGGAAAACACAGTAGCCGCCCCAATCGAGGCTCAGGTCAACGGCGTCGACGACATGATCTATATGACGTCGACCTCAGCCGATAATGGCTCCTACTCGCTGAACGTCACATTCGAGGTCGGAACGGACCCCGATATTGCGTCCGTGAACGTGCAGAACAGGGTGGCGCAGGCCATGTCGTCGCTGCCAACCGAGGTGACATCTTCGGGCGTGGTGACCCAGAAGGCGTCGACGAACATGCTGCTTCTGGTGACCTTGACGTCACCGAACAACACCTACGACAGCGTGTTCCTGTCCAACTATGCATCCATCAACCTCAAGGACGCGCTGGCGCGGGTTCAGGGCGTCGGCAAGGCGGACGTTCTGACCAATCTGGAATATGCCATGCGTATCTGGATGGACCCGGACAAGATGGCTGCGCTGTCCATTTCGCCCGGCGATGTGATTAATGCGATCCGGGAACAGAATATCGAAGTTTCCGCCGGTTCGATCGGCTCACCACCCGTTCCCGAAGGGCAGACCTTTCAATACACGATTAAGACCAAAGGTCGTCTGACCTCGGCTGATGAATTCGGCGATATTGTCATCCGGACCGGTGATGCTGGCGCCATCGTACGGGTCAAGGATATCGCGCGCGTTGAGCTTGGCGCCCAATTCTATTCCGCCTCAGGCTATTTCCAAAGTGTCCCGGCGACGGTTCTTGGCATCTATCAGGCCCCCGGCGCCAACGCTCTGGCGGTGTCCGAACGTGTTCAGGCAGAGCTGGAACGTCTGTCCCGATCCTTCCCGACGGATGTCGAATATGCCGTGCCATTCAACACCACGGATTTTGTCGAGCAATCGCTGAACGATGTGGTCTCGACGCTTATCCTGACGTTTATTCTGGTTATCTCGGTCGTATTCGTTTTCCTTGGCAGTTGGCGTGCAACAATCATTCCGGCGGTTGCGATCCCGGTATCGCTGATCGGTACATTCGCGTTCCTTCTGCTGTTTGGTATGTCGCTCAACACGATCTCGCTGTTTGCGCTGGTGCTGGCCATTGGGATCGTGGTGGACGACGCCATCGTCGTAGTGGAAAACGTCGAGCGGATCATCGCGGATGAGGGGTTGTCCCCCGCCGAGGCCACTCGCAAAGCGATGGGTCAGATCACCGGGCCGGTTATCGCAACAACGCTGGTTCTGCTGGCCGTATTTGTCCCGGTGACGTTTATGCCCGGCATCTCGGGGCGTCTGTATTCGCAATTTGCCGTCACAATCTCGACCGCTGTCGTGATTTCATCGATCAACGCCCTGACACTTTCTCCGGCATTGTGTGGACTGGTTCTGAAGGCACGCTCTGGCCCCCCCAAGGGCGTACTGGCGCTGTTTGAAAGGTTCATCGGGGGCGTGCGCAACGGCTATGTTGCAATCGTACGCAAGTTGCTGATCATTCCCGTCGTTTCGCTGGGGATCATTGCGGCCATCGCCATGGGCGCAGGTACCATCATGTCCAACACGTCCAGCGGTTTCCTTCCGCTTGAGGATAACGGCTATCTGTTCGTCGACGTCCAGTTGCCGGATGCCGCGACGCTGGAGCGGACCGAGACGGTGACAAAGCGTGTGGACGACAAAATCCGCGAGATTCCGGGGGTCGCGAACACGGTTCTGGTCAACGGCTTTTCCCTGCTCAACGGTACAACAACGAACGGCGCGGCCATTTTCGTCAATCTCGACAACTGGGACGAGCGGCGCGAGGACGACCTGAGCGCGGACGCCATCCTGCAAAAGGTACTGGCCATCGCATTCGGAGAGTCGGCGGCTTCAATCGTTGCCTTCAACCCACCGCCCATCCAGGGTCTGGGTATGTCGGCCGGGGTCGAAATGGAGGTTCAGCAAACCGGTGGTGGATCGCCTCAGGATCTGGCCTCGGCGGTTGGGTCCTTTGTTTACGCAGCCAACCAGCGGCCTGAAATCGGTCAGGCGTATACGACGTTCCGCGCAAACGTACCGCAATTGTTCGTCGATCTGGACCGGGAAAAAGCCAAGACGCTGCAAGTGTCGGTGGCTGAGGTCTTTCAAACCATGCAGGCGCAGCTGGGGTCGTATTATGTCAACGATTTCAACCTGTTTGGCCGCGTCTACCGGGTGATGATCCAGGCCGAGGGATCGTACCGTGACAAGGTCGAGGATATCTCGAACCTGTATGTCCGCTCGACCAAGGGCGAAATGGTTCCGCTGGGTACGTTGATAGATATCGAAAACGTGCTGGGGCCGGTTCTGCTTAAACGGCACAACCTGTTCCGATCGGCCACGGTGACGGCCGTGCCCGCCCAAGGGTTGTCGACGGGTGACGCGATCAACGTCATGACCGAGGAATCATCTACCGCCCTGCCCCCGGGCTATGCGTTCGAATGGACAGGTACGGCGCAGCAGCAGCTTGCCACGGGCGGGCTGGTGATCGTGATCCTGGGTTTGGCCATCCTGTTCGGATACCTGTTCCTGGTGGGGCAATATGAAAGCTGGACCCTGCCGATTTCCATCCTGCTATCGGTGATCGTTGCCCTGTTCGGGGCCGTGGCCGCCGTGGCCATCGTTGGAAGCGATATCAACCTGTATACGCAGATCGGGATGATCATGCTGGTGGGGCTTGCCTCGAAGAACGGTATTCTGATCGTCGAATTTGCAATGGAGCAGCGCGCCAATGGACTGTCGGTTCGCGACGCCGCTGCCGAAGCTGCGTATCAGCGTTTCCGGGCCGTGATGATGACCGCGCTGTCGTTCCTGTTGGGGGTTGTCCCGCTGCTGGCCGCCAGCGGTGCGGGGGCTGCCAGTCAGAAGGCCATTGGAGTCGCCGTCTTTGGCGGGATGCTTGCCGCTACCGTGGTCGGCGTGGTTCTGGTTCCGGTTCTCTATGCGGTCATGCAGGGGCTGCGGGAATGGATCAAGGGGACCAACCGAAAGGGCCCGGAACCCACCGAAGACGCTGCCTGATTTCTCCGGAAAAACCGAACGCCCCGCTAACACTGCGGGGCGTTTTTTTGTGTCGCCTTGATGGGGCTCCAGTCAGAAACGTATATGGTGGCGCGTTTTCAAGAATACCGAGGCATGTCGGCCAATTTGCCAAACCTTCCGGTTTGTACGCATTCAAACTGCCCTTTTGTCCGATTTGTACATCTCTGATCGCGGGTGCACTGCCCCGATACCTCAGACGCGAGTGGTGGCGTCCACGGCACTTTTCCAGCGGTCATACTTTTCCATGCGTGTCGCCTCATCCATGGCCGGATCGAACCGGCGGTCGAGAGACCACTGAGCCTGAAACTCTTGCATATCCGGATAGACCCTTGCCTTCATTCCCGCCAGCCAAGCCGCGCCGAGTGCGGTCGTCTCGAGAACATTGGGTCGATCAACCGGAGCGCCCAGAATGTCCGACAGGAATTGCATCGCCCAGTCTGACGCGCTCATGCCGCCGTCGACGCGCAGGACTGGTCCGGCGTCACCGGCATCCCAATCCGCGCGCATTGCTTCCAGCAGATCACGGGTCTGATAACCGACGCTTTCCAGTGCCGCGCGGGCAAATTCGGCAGGGCCCGAGTTGCGGGTCAGGCCATAGACTGCCCCCCGGCATTCCGCATTCCAATACGGCGCGCCCAATCCGACAAACGCCGGAACAAGAACCACGTCCTGCGTCGGGTCGGCCTGCTCGGCGAGCGCCTGAGTCTGGGGGGCGGACTGGATGATTTTCAACCCGTCGCGCAGCCATTGAACCACGGCACCGGCGACAAAGATCGACCCTTCCAGCGCATAGGTCGGCTTGCCATCCAGCTGATAGGCAATGGTGGTCAGCAGCTTGTTCTGCGACTGCACCGGGGCATCACCCGTATTGAGCAAGGCGAAGCAGCCCGTGCCGTAGGTTGATTTCATCATCCCCGGCGCAAAACACGCCTGCCCGACTGTGGCGGCCTGCTGATCGCCTGCGACGCCGAGGATGGGGATTTCACCGCCGAACAATTCCGGAATGCTTGCGCCAAAATCTGCGGCGCAATCCCGGACCTCTGGCAGCATGGCAAGAGGAATGTCGAGCATGTCGCAGATCGTGCTGCTCCACCTGCCCTTGCGGATGTCATAGAGGAGTGTTCTGGCCGCATTGGTTGCATCGGTGGCGTGAACCTTGCCACCCGTCAGTTTCCAGATCAGGAAACTGTCGACGGTGCCGAACAGCAAATCCCCTGCATTGGCCTGTTCCCTTGCACCTTCCACGTTGTTCAATATCCAAGCCAGTTTGGTGCCGGAAAAATAGGGATCGAGCAGCAGCCCGGTCCGGTTCTTCACCATCTCTTCATGCCCCGCATCGCGCAGCGCGCGGCACATGTCGGCTGTTCTGCGGTCTTGCCAGACGATTGCGTTGTGAATGGGCTGACCGGTATGTCGGTTCCATACCAGCGTTGTCTCGCGCTGGTTCGTGATGCCGATGGCGGCAATCTGTGCCGCGGACAACTCGGCCTGTTCGATGGCCGAACGGCAGGTCGCGACGGTCGTGGACCAAAGATCGGCCGGATCATGTTCGACCCAGCCGGAGGCCGGGAAATGCTGCGCAAATTCTTCCTGCGCGACAGCGGCGATGTTCATGGCGGCATCAAAAACGATTGCGCGCGTTGAAGTGGTTCCCTGATCAATCGCTAGAACGTGCGTCATTCCCGCCCCTCATTTCCCGATAAACCCTGTGTATCATAAAGAAAATCCCGGGGCCGCCTAGCCCCCGGAATGGTGTTTCATTCCGATCCGGCAGAGGCGGTTCGCACAGTATGGCGCATCACGGCCTTGCCAGTCCGCCCGGACTATTCCGCCGCAGCCGAAGCACCATTGTTACGGTACCCGGCCATCCAATCGTCAAGCGCCGCAATCTGGTGCTGATCCATGCGCAGGCCCAACTTGTTGCGCCGCCAGACCACATCCGCAGCAGTCCGCGCGTATTCGTGGTTAATTAGCCAGATGACTTCTTGCTCTGTCAGGGTTGCGCCAAAATCGGCGCCCAGATCTGTCTGGTTTTTGGCGCTGCCCAGAACATCCCAAGCCTCGGTCCCATAGGCCCGTACCAGCCTGAACGCCCATGGCCGGGTCAAAAAGGGGAAATCCGTCTGCAGACACTCGACCACGTCGGTAACACCATTCACCGGGAAATCACCACCGGGCAGCGGCACGCCTGCCGTCCATGGTCCGGGCAGATCAGGGAAGTGTTCCGCGATCTTTTCAAGCGCGCTTTCGGCAAGACGGCGATAGGTTGTGATCTTGCCGCCAAAGACGTTCAGAACCGGGGCCCCGCCTGCTGCATCGACCTTGAGCGTATAGTCGCGGGTCGCCGCCGTCGCGCTGCTGGCGCCATCGTCATAAAGCGGGCGGACACCGGAATAGGTCCAGACCACGTCGTCGCGCGTTATCGTGCGTTCAAAGTACTTTGACGCGAAGGCGCACAGATAATCCTGCTCGGCTTCGGTACAGACCGGTGGCTCGGACAGGTCGGTGTGATCGTGATCGGTGGTTCCGATCAGGGTAAAATCCTGTTCGTAAGGAATGGCAAAAATGATGCGCCCGTCCTCGCCCTGAAAGAAATAGCATTTGTCGTGATCAAAGAGCTTTCGGGTCACGATGTGGCTGCCGCGAACCAATCGCACGCCATGGGTCGAGTCGATGCGAATTTTAGACTGGATGATGTCACCAACCCACGGACCGCCGGCGTTGATCAGCATCCGGGCCTGCACCACGCGGGTCGTGCCGCTGGCGAGATCGCGGATCGTGATGTTCCACAGATCACCTGCCCTTTCGGCCGATTCAACTTTGGTGCGTACCAGTATCTGAGCGCCCCGGGTTTCGGCATCGCGGGCATTGAGGACGACAAGCCGCGAATCCTCGATCCAGCAATCTGAATATTCATAGGCCGTGGTGAACTTCTGTTGCAGTGGCCGCCCTTCGGGAACCGTGGCCAGATCGACAGAGCGTGTGCCCGGCAGGATCTCGCGCCCGCCAAGGTGGTCGTAAAGGAACAGCCCAAGGCGGATCAGCCATGCCGGACGGCGACCATGCATCCAAGGCATCACGCGCCGCAACAGGCGTGAGGTCGGTGTTTCGGCATCAAAGCGCATATCGGTGTGGTATGGCAGCACAAAACGCATGGGCCAGCTGATATGAGGCATGGCGCGCAACAGCGTTTCCCGTTCGATCAGCGCCTCGCGCACCAGCCGGAATTCGAAATATTCCAGATACCTCAGACCACCGTGAAACAGCTTGGTCGAGGCCGAGGATGTGGCTGAGGCCAGATCGTTCATCTCGGCCAGCATGACCGACAGGCCACGCCCGGCGGCATCACGGGCAATGCCGCATCCGTTTATCCCGCCACCGATGACAAAAAGATCGAAAATCTGGCTGTCGTTTTTACTCACGGCCAACCGACTCCTCTCGTTGAACGCCACGCGCATGTTTATGCGAGCAGCATTCGGATGATCAATCTATTTTTTCGTTTATGTTCGTTTCGGCAAGAAGTAGCTTTGATGGCGCCCCTTACAGCCCTTAAAAGTTGCAGATACAACGAAAAAGAACGAAAACGATCAGAACCGCGAATCGCAGGAGCCTGAAATGTCCCTTTCCTTTCGGCAATCCGACATACTTGAGATCGCCAAACAGGAAGGCCGCGTTACCGTGGACGGCCTGGCGGACCGGTTCGGGGTCACGGTTCAGACCATTCGACGGGACCTGACCGAGCTTTCGGATGCGGGTAAGCTGGACCGGGTTCATGGCGGCGCGGTTCTGCGGTCGGGCGTTTCGAACATCGGATACGAGGACCGGCGTGACCTGAACGAAGAGGCCAAGGCCCGTATCGCCGCCAAATGCGCGGCCGACATTCCGGATGGCGCGTCGCTGTTCCTCAATATCGGCACATCGACCGAAGCCGTCGCACGCGAGCTGTTGGGCCACAAAAACCTGATGGTCGTGACCAATAACATGAACGTTGCCAATATTCTGGTGGCCAACCCCGATTGTGAAATCGTGGTGGCGGGCGGTGTTCTGCGCCGCTCGGATGGCGGTCTGATTGGAAATCTGACGGAAACAACCATCAAACAGTTCAAGTTCGACTATGCCGTTATCGGGTGTTCGGCACTGGATCAGGATGGCGACCTGCTGGATTTCGACTTTCAGGAAGTACATGTGAGCCAGACGATCATCGGACAGGCACGGCAGACCTGTCTGGTCGCCGATCAGTCCAAATTTCAGCGCACGGCCCCGGCGCGTATCGCTTCGCTTTCCCGGATCGACCGGTTTTATACCGATCACCCGCTTTCGCCCGATCTGGCGCGGCAGTGTCTGGACTGGGAAACACAGGTTGTTCTGTGCCGGTAATCTGGCCTGACCCCCGCCCAGACCACGAAATTTTCGCATAAAACGAGAGCGGAAAATCCTGCCGCTTGCCAGATGCGGGTTGGGGTGACACTATCCGGTTAATTTGAAAGTCGTCGCACGGGAGGGGAGGACCGGGCAATGATTGCGCTTTTGTTTGCGATGTTTACGGCCACGATGGGCTTGAATTACTTTGGAAAAAGAACCGCCGGGGACGTGCTGTTCTTTGTGACGCTGTTGCTAAGCGTCTATTGGCTGAAGTTCCACGCAACGACCCAATTGTCGATACAACTTTAGGATGCGGAGCCCATGCGCATGACCATTACGCCTGAATTGTCCCGCACCCTGAACGCGCTTGCCACCTTTGCCGTTGGCGTCGTGTTGCTGCTTGCGTTCTTTTATCAGCTGAAGCTCTATGAGCTGCCCTGCCCTTTGTGCCTGCTGCAGCGGGTTGGCTTTGTCGCGGTGGGCGTTGGACTGGGGCTGAACCTGCTTTATGGCCCGCACCCGCGCCACTATGCGATGATGCTGATCTCCGCGCTGTTCGGTGGCGGCGTTGCGGTGCGGCAGATACTGCTGCACATCGTGCCCGGCACCGGGCATTATGGTTCGCCCGTATTGGGGCTGCATTATTACACCTGGGCCGCGATCTGCTTTTTCCTGATCATTCTCGGAACGTCGGTCATGCTGATGTTCGATAGTCAGTTCAGAACAACTGAGGAAACCAAAGCCCAGCCACGGTTTGGCGGCAGCAAGCTGGCAATGGCGGCCTTTTTCTTCATGCTGGGGCTGGCGGTGCTGAATGCGGTTGCCACGCTGGTCGAATGCGGCCCGGGGATCTGTGATGACCCACCAACAAGCTACAAACTGATTGACGAGGCCGAAGGTTAAGCCCGATGATGTAAGGGATACAGGCAAGGAGGCACGGAATGGGGCTGCTGGGGCAACCGCTGGGCTATTACGACTACCTGACATTTGTGGCGCTGATATTGCTGCTGGCTGCAGTGATGGCCCTGTTTTTGTTCATCATGGGACTGCCGGGCAGGATCGCCCTAAAGCGCAACCACCCGCATGCCGAAGCGGTCAAGATCATGGGCTGGGCCGGATTTCTGGCCGTAATCCCATGGATTCACGCCTTTATCTGGGCGTTCCACGAAGGGATAACCGTCGATCTGCGCAGATTTCCGAAGGAAGAGCGTGATGCGATCCGCAAGGAAATCGAACGCATGGGCGGCAAGGTAAAGCCCGAATATCAGGACCATGCCGATCAAGGTTCTGATCCCGACACAACGCGGAAAAGCTGATCCCGGAAGGCCAGTAATAATATGTTCGTCGCCCTGAGTATCACGCTTTTCTACATCATTTTCGTCTGGTTCATTTTCTTCAAGGCGAAATGGCTGAAGTTCAACATTGTCTGGGGGGTCGTTTCCTTTTGGGTCGGCGCGCACCTGCTGCTGATTTTCCTTGTGGCACTGCGGTTCTTTCAGCCTTATTCGATCGATAGTCACGTTGTGCGCTCGACCATACAGATCGTGCCCAAGCTGACCCAGCCAACGATTTTGACCGAAGTTCTGGTCGAGCCGAATACGATAGTGACGAAAGGCGATCCGCTATATCGGTTCGACGACACGGTGTTTTCGCTGGCGGTGGACAACGCCAAGGCACAACTGGTTGCCGCCGAGCAGAACGCCAAAATCCTTGAACAGGATGTCATAGCCGCCACCGAGGGGCTGGAACGCGCAAATGCGCAGCTGGCCTATGCCCAGACCCAAAAAGCCCGGTACGAAAATCTAGTTCCGGCGGGGGGCGCGCGTCAGGATGAACTGGACCGCTGGAACGAGCAGGTTCACGAGGATCTGGCGCAGGTCAAACAGGCCGAGGCTAATCTTCAAAAGGCGCAACTGGCGCTGGAATCCGAAATCGACGGGGTGAATACAGGTATCCTGCAGGCGCAGTCGCAACTGGCTGAGGCCGAGTATTTCCTTGAGAACACAACGATCTACGCCCCGGAAAACGGCATGATCGTTTCGCAGCAGGCCCGTCCGGGGCTGGTGGTCGGTGACATCCGACTGGGCGCCATTGCCAGCTTTGTCACCGAAGACGATCCGTATATTCTGGCCACGTTCCGGCAGCAGAACCTGAAATTCGTTGAACCCGGCCAGCCGGTTGAAGTGGCGCTGGACCTGTATCCGGGCGAGATCCTCAATGGCAAGGTCGAGGCGGTCTGGTGGGCCACGCGGCAGGGGCAGTACTTGCCTTCGGGCCGCCTGCCCGGCTTTGAACTGCCGAAACTGCCCGGCCGGATCGCCGTTCAGATTACGGTGGACGTCCCCGAAGGGCATCAGTTTCCGGCAGGCGGCCATGCGGCGGTCGCCATCTATACCGGTCAGGGCAAGAGTTTTGAGTTCCTGAGGCGCATCAATATCCGCCTCTACTCGTTCGCCAACTTCATCAGACCGCTGGACATCTGAGGATGCCCCAAAACAAGAACGGTGAGCACATGATACGGGCAAAGGCAGGACGGTTTGGAATATTCGGCAGGTCGGTCGCCCCGGCGATCTGTGTAGTGGGACTGCTGGCAGCCTGCGCTCCGGTCGGGCCGGATTTCGTGCGCCCCAGCTCGCCCGTCGTCAAGCAATGGATCGAGGTGAACAGCCCCAACGCCAGTCAGGGCAGCGGGCTGACCTCGCGCAGCGCGCCCGTGGTCAAGTGGTGGGAAACGTTCAATGACCCCACGCTGAACCGGCTGATCGCGGACGCTTATGCGCAGAATCTGTCGCTACAGGTGGCAGGGGCCCGCGTTCTGCAGGCCCGTGCGCAGCTTGGTATCGCATTCGGCGAGCTTTACCCGCAATCGCAGGCGGTCGGCGGGTCCATCTCGCAACGCAGGATCAGTGAGAACCTGAACCCTATCGCGGACATCAACCGGGTCATTCCGCTGGATACCGAATTCGCGACCTCGCAAGTTGGCTTTGACGCCCAGTGGGAACTGGATGTCTGGGGCGCGCAGCGACGGGGCGTTCAGGGGGCCCGATCCAATCTGGCCTTGCAGGTGGCGAATTATGACGACGCGCTGGTCACACTGACCGGAGATGTGGCCGCGATCTATATCAATATCCGGGCATTGCAGGAAACGCTGGGGGTAGCGCGCGAAAACATCCGGTTGCAGCAGGAATCGGCGGATCTGACCGAGTTGCGGTTCAACAACGGCGTCACGACCGAGCTGGACGTGCAGGAATCGACGGCATTGCTGAACAACACCAAGGCATTGGTGCCCACGCTGGAAAGCGATCTGCAACAGGCCAAGAATGCGCTGGCGGTGCTGCTGGGCACGACGCCTTCGCGCATGACCGGATTGCTGGGCAGTTCGCGCCCCATTCCAACCGCGCGGGCCAATGTTGCCGTGGGCGTTCCGGCAGAGCTGCTGCGTCGGCGTCCCGATATCCGGGCGGCTGAGCTGGCGGCGGCGACGCAATCGGCGCAAGTGGGAATTGCGATGGCGGATCTGTACCCGCAGTTCATCCTGTCGGGCTCGATCGGGTTGCAGGCCTCCAGCGGGCGCGACCTGTTCAGTTCGAACAGCGGCACCGGTCTGGCGAGTGCCGGAGTTGTCTGGAACGTACTGAACTATGGCCGGATCAAGAACAACGTGCGGGCACAGGACGCGGCCTATCAGGGGTTGATCGCGAATTATCAGAACACGGTCCTGTCGGCCTATTCCGAGGTTGAAAGCGCGATGGTGGCTTATGCCGAGGCGCGCAAGCAGGTGGTGTTTTATCAGCGCAGCGTCGAAGCCTCGCAACGCGCGGCGGGCATTGCAGTCAGCCAATATACCGACGGCATCGCGGATTATTCTCGTATCCTGAACACGCAGACCGCCCTGCTGCGGTCACAGGCCAATTTGATCGAGGCGCGTCAGCAGGTGTCGTCGAATCTGGTGGCGATCTACAAGGGTCTGGGTGGCGGATGGCAGATCCGGCAAAATCAGGAGTTCCTGCCCGAAACCGTACTTGCGGAAATGGCTTATCGCACAGACTGGGGTGATCTGCTGGAGAAGGACCCGACTGGCGTCAGCCTGGAATAAGCCTATTTCGTCAGCCCACGGATACCGCCCGAGATCAGGATGTTGACCTCGTACAATACGCGCGGCGCGGCCAGACCGCCGGGGCTGGCGAGATAGTTCGGGCTCCATTCCGGATCGAATTTCTGTTTGAACGACCGCAGCCCCTCAAAGTGATAGAACTGTTCGCCGTGTTGATAAACAAAGCCGCCGATCCGGTTCCAGATCGAGGCAAGCTGTCGGTTTTCAATACCTGAAAACGGCGCGGCACCCAGCGAGAACCAGTGAAACCCCTGTGCCGATCCCCATAGCATCATCTCGGCGAACAGGGCGTCCATGACAAAGCTTGGGCTTTCGGGTTCGTATCGCATCAGGTCCAGCGACAGCTCGCTTTTGTTGCCGCCCTGAAACAGGTTGGCAAAGGCGACTATCTTGCCGGTTTCACCATCACGCAGAACGGCGTGGTCGAAATAGGATAGGTATTGTTCGCTGAACCCACCAAGGGCAAAGCCCTTTTCTTCCCCTGCCTTGTTGGTGAGCCAGTGGTCCGAGATTGCGCGCAATTCAGGCAGGACCGGGCCAAGTTCCTCTTTCGGGATGATCTCGAACACGTATCCTTCGCGCTCGGCCCGGTTACGCGCCTGACGGAAGCCTTTCTTGGGCTTGCCGTCGAGCGAGAAATCCTTGAGCGGCACGCGCGCGACCTCGCCGATTTTCAGGATCGACAGGCCCAGATCAAGGAAGGTGGGCAGGTATTTGGTAGAGACACTGTAAAAGGCGCACAACTTGCCCTCACGATCTGCCATCTCGCGCAGTTGCCAGACCAGTTGCTGTCCCGCCTTTTCGTCGCCCACCGGTTCACCCTTGGAGATCAGGGCGTTGCCGGTATCGGCATAGGCGATAAAGGCGGTTTCGTCCGGCGAGATCAGGAATTGCTTGTCTCCGGTCAGGGATATCTGCGCCTCGGTATCCTCACTCTGCATCGCCAGGCGTCGGACGACTTCCGGAATTTCAGTCTGTTTGATTTCCGGGATTTCATGGCCGAACAGCGAATTGACAGCCACCACGCCGATGATCACGGCCACCACAAGGCTGGAGCGCAAAAAGCGTGAAGCGTCGCCGTTCCAGGCAAAATCCCACCACAGTGCGTTCTGATAATCCACGTGGGAATAAGCAAAGAGGCCCACCCAGAAGATTACGGCCATCAGTGCCACGATGCTGACCAGCCACGGGATGTTCAGCCGAAAGATCGACGCGCCGCTGACACGGTAGAAGGCGCCACGAGACAGGGCCAGCATGGCGATGGTCGCCAGCATGCACAGCGCCTCATGGGTATCCAGCCCCTTGGCCAGTGAGGCGAAGAACCCCACAACCATCAAACCCATGGCCAGTATCCACGCGCGGTAAAGCTTTCGGAACAACCCGCGCGAAATCAGGATCAGCAGCACGCCGACAATGCTGCCCAGCAGATGCGATGCTTCGACAAACGACAGCGGCAGGAATTCACGCAGGACGCCCAGATTTGCGGAACTGGCGGGCAATGCGCCTGATACCAACAGGATCACCCCGGCGACCGCCGAAACGCCCGCCGCAACCATCGGAATGATCGGTCGGGTCACCCGATAGGCCCAGCTTGCCGCCCCGCCGATCGCCCGTCGTTGGGATACGGCCCACGCGATCCCGATCGACAGACAGGCAATGGCGAACGGCAGGAACGTATAGACGACCCGATAGAGCAACAACGCCGCGATGATATCCGACCTGCCCGACGCCCCGAGCCCGGCGATCAGGGTGGCCTCGAACACGCCGATCCCGCCGGGTGCGTGGCTGAGGATCCCGACGGCGATGGCGGCAATATAGACAGTGAAAAAGTAGGGAAATCCGACGCCCAGATCATCCGGCATCAGCACGTACAGGGTCATCGACGCGCCGAACAGATCGCCGATCGCGGCCAGTGTTAGAAGGCCGGCCAGACGGCCGCCCGGCAGATTGAAGGCAAACCCGGCCAACGAGAACTTGCGCCCGCCACGGGCCAGCCAGATGAACAGGGATGCCAGCCCAAACAGCATAAGAACGCCAATTCCGGTTTCGGTAATCTCGCTGATCGGCAGGACCTGAGAAATGCCGTCCGGGTGAAAGGTCAGCAACAGGCCAAGGATCAGCACAAGCCCCATCCAGAACGCCACCCACGAGGTTGCGATCACACCGGCCACACGCCCCAGATCCAGCCCGAGCGAGGCGTAAATGCGGTATCTGATGGCGGTTCCGGTGATGTACGAAAAGCCGAGGCAGTTCGACACCGCATAACCGCTTGCACCAGCCATGCCCGCCACCGGCAAGGGCACCTTGCCTTCGGCCACGCTTTGGACTGCAAAAACGTCGTACAACGACAGCGACAGAAAGCTGAAAGCCGTCCAGCACACGGCGATGAACATCAGCCACCAGGACTTGGCAGCGATATCCGTTTGCACATCGGCCCATTTCACGTGCGACGAAAGCTCGTGCAGAACCATCAGGGCGATCAGCGTGATCAGGATCGGGACCGAAATCCTGACCAGTGGCTTTTCCAGCAGCGCCGCAATGCGTTCGACCCACTGTTCGACGCGGGGCTCTTCACTTTGTTCCTGCGCGGTCATGATGGAATTCCCTGCCCGTATGCCATGAAACGACCTTTGGTTCTGTGCAACCGCGCAATCGGGCATCCCCTTTTGCCGTGGCCGCTGGACCGAATAAAGACTTCACCGCAATCTGGCACATTTTCCTTGATGTTCAAAGCACTGCGCCAGCTTGCGTGGCTTTTTCCGGGCCAGGCCTACAGGCGCCCCTTGCGCGTTGACAGCAAAAGGTTGGTTTCAGACCGTGTAACCCCGTCCATGCGCCGGATGATGAAAATCACCTCGTCGAGTTCTTCGAGCGTCCCGGTGCCGATCTCGGCGATCAAATCCCAATGGCCGTTGGTCGAATGCACCGCGCGTACCTGCCGCATGGCGGATATCCGGGACATGATCCGTTCGGTACCGCGCCCCTCGATCCCCAGCATCATCAGGCCGCGCACCGGGCTTTGTGCCACATCCTGTCGGGTGGTCACCGTAAAGCCGATGATCTCTCCGGACTGTTTGAGCCGCTGCAACCGGCTGCGCACGGTGGTGCGGGTCACCCCCAGTTGTTCCGAGAGTTCCGACAGCGAGGCACGCGCGTCCCGATGCAGGGCGTTCAGCAGCCGATTGTCCAGATCGTCCATCATCCGATTCCACTTTGGTCAATTCGGTTTCATTTTGAGCAATTTGCTCTCTTCCGGCAACCCGCTAGGTATCGCTAAATGGCATCATGGATACGCAAAACATTCTTCTGGTCGGAGCCCCACTGGATGCGGGCAAACGACGTCAGGGGTGCCGGATGGGCCCGGACGCCTATCGTGTTGCCGGACTGGAACGCGCACTGGCCGATCTGGGGCATCAGGTCACCGATCTGGGGGACGTTGCACCCGACGCGGTCGACATCCCCGAGCACAACCATCTGTTTTCCCTGCCGGAATGCGTGGGCTGGACCCAAGCCCTGAGCCGGTCGGCACAGGAATGTGCCGCACAGGGCGTGCCGATCTTCATGGGCGGTGATCATGCCCTGTCCATGGGAACCGTCACCGGCATGGCCGCACACGCGCAGGCACTGGGCCGGCCGCTGTTCGTGCTCTGGCTGGATGCGCATAGCGACTTTCACACACCGGACAGTACCGGCAGTGGCAATCTGCATGGCACACCTGTGGCTTACTTCACCGGGCAGCCGGGGTTTGAAGCCTTCCCCGCACTGCCCGCACCGGTTCCGACCGACCGCGTTGGCATGATCGGCCTGCGCTCGGTCGATCCCGCTGAACGCGCGGCGTTGGAAAAGGATCGCGCCATGCTGGCCGACATGCGCAGCATCGACGAACATGGCATCAAGGCGCCCCTGATGGCGTTTCTGGACAGGGTGCGGGCAGCGGATGGTATTCTGCACGTGTCGCTGGATGTGGATTTTCTGGAACCCGCCATCGCACCCGCCGTTGGTACAACCGTCCCCGGTGGCGCGACCGAGCGTGAGGCGCATCTGGTGATGGAGTTGTTGCATGAAAGCGGGCTGGTCCGCTCGCTGGATCTGGTCGAACTGAACCCATTTCTGGACGAACGCGGCCGTACCGCAAAACTGATGGTAGATCTGGCCGCCTCACTCATGGGGCGCCGTATCTTTGACCGCCCAACCCGGAGTTTCTAAATGACCCAGCCATCAGATAAGGCGCTTGTGCCGTTCGTTTCGGTCGACAACATGATGCGGCTGATCCACCACGTCGGTGTCGAGCAGATGATCACCGAAATTGCGGTGCAGATCGAAGCGGATTTCAAACGCTGGGAGAGCTTTGACAAGACCCCCCGCATTCCGGCCCATTCCCCGCACGGCGTCATCGAGCTGATGCCGACATCGGATGGTGAGGCATATGGCTTTAAATACGTGAATGGTCATCCCAAGAACACGTCCGAAGGTCTGCAGACCGTGACGGCCTTTGGCCTGTTGGCGGATGTCTATACCGGATACCCGACCCTTCTGACCGAGATGACGATGCTGACAGCGCTGCGGACGGCGGCGACTTCTGCGCTGGTCGGCAGCTACCTTGCTCCGAAGAACGCAAAAACGATGGCGATGATCGGCAATGGCGCCCAGTCCGAGTTTCAGTGTCTGGCGTTCCGGGCAATGTGCGGCATCGATACGGTTCGTCTGTACGACACAGACGCAAATGCAACCGCGAAATGTGCCGCAAACCTTCAACGCACCGGGTTGACCGTGGTCCTGTGCAAAACCGCCGAAGATGCGATCGAGGGCGCGCAGATCATCACCACCTGCACCGCAGACAAGAAATACGCAACAATCCTGACCGACAACATGATCGGACCCGGCGTGCATATCAACGCTATCGGTGGAGACTGCCCCGGCAAAACAGAGCTGCACCGGGACATCCTGCTGCGCTCGGACATCTTCGTGGAGTATCCTGAACAGACCCGCATCGAAGGGGAAATTCAGGCCCTCGAAGCCGATCACCCCGTCACCGAAATCTGGCAGGTCATTACCGGTCAGGCCGAAGGGCGGAAAGATGACCGGCAGATCACCCTGTTTGATAGTGTCGGTTTCGCGATCGAGGATTTTTCGGCGCTCCGCTACATCAAACGGGCAATTGAAGGCACCAGCTTTTTTGAACCTTTGGACATGCTGGCCGATCCTGACGATCCGCGCGACCTGTTCGGGATGCTGATGCGCGCCGGATGAATACCTGCGCTGCGAACTTGTGATTTGACAGAACGGATGGGGGCGCTGCCCCCGTCACATTCGGCGCCTCCCCCGATGTATTTTCAGCCTAAAACGGTTGGCTGTGGCATCTAACCGGCAAGTGATGGCAGATAGAGGACGATGGCCGGAAAGGCCACCAACAGCGCGATTGTCGCAGCATCCGCAATAAAGAACGGCATTACGCCGCGAAAGACGTCCTGTACGCTCAGGTCCGGGCGCACACCCGCCACCACGAAGCAGTTCAAACCGATTGGTGGAGTGATCAGACAGAATTCGGCCATCTTCACCACAAGAATTCCGAACCAGATGGCGCACATCGGGCCGGACATACCAAAGGCGCTATCTGCCGCACTCACGGTTTCCCCGCCGTTCAGGGCCATAACCGCCGGATAGACGACAGGCAGGGTCAGAAGCAGCATTCCGATGGCATCCATGAACATTCCCAGCACGGCATAGGCCAGCAGAATGCAGATCAGAATCAGCATTGGGGACATCTGCAGCGACGTAATCCAGTCAGAGAATGCGCCCGG
This sequence comes from Ruegeria sp. C11, assembly GCF_056537725.1. Taxonomy (NCBI): domain Bacteria; kingdom Pseudomonadati; phylum Pseudomonadota; class Alphaproteobacteria; order Rhodobacterales; family Roseobacteraceae; genus Ruegeria; species Ruegeria sp. C11. The sequence continues at coordinate 349,981 of NZ_JBQFSB010000002.1, forward strand.
CAGGTCAGCGAAGCCCAGAAAGCGGACGTATATCAGTACCCCCCAGATGATCGAAAAGATCATGGCCGTCAGTTTGGCCGTTTCCAGCAATGCGGATTTGAACTCGGCCCACCGCATTCCGTGAAACAGCGCAAAGCAGAACACGATGAAGGCACCTATGGCGCCACCCTCGGTCGGGGTTCCCCAGGCCTGATCGCCGAACGGGTTGTAGACAAAGCAGATGATGATCAGGATGACGGCAACGATCGGCAAGGCTCCGGGCAGCACGACGAAGCGTTCGCGCCAGCTGAATCCGGTCACCGGCGGGCCGACGGTTTTGAAGATGACCGCGATGCCGACGATCAGCAATCCGTAGATCACTGCGGAAAAGGCGCCGGGGATGAACCCTGCCAGCAACAGCTTACCCACGTCCTGTTCCACGATGATGGCGTAGATAACCAGAATTGCGGATGGTGGGATCAGCGAGGCGAGTGTTCCGCCCGCTGCGACGACCCCTGCGGCGAAGCGCTTGTTGTAACCCACGGCCAGCATTTCGGGGATGGCGATACGGGCAAAAACCGCCGATGTGGCAACCGAAGCGCCGGACACGGCAGCAAAGCCTGCGGTTGCAAAGACGGTCGAGACCGCGAGCCCGCCGGGAACCCAGGCCACCCAGCGTTTTGCGGCCTCGAACAAAGCGCGTGTCAGACCCGCGTAGTAAGCCAGATATCCAATCAGGATAAACGTCGGGATCAGGCTGAGCGTGTGCGAGGCGACCTTGGAATGAGGTACCTGCCCTGCGGTCTTGACCGCAACGGTCAACGCCTTGCCGAAACGGTCCGGATCATAGCCGAACTTGGCCCAGAATATCCAGACAAGCCCTACAAGACCTGCAAGGCCGGCGGCAAAGGCGACCCGCATACCGGTAACGACAAGGACCAGCAGCCCGCCTGTGACCCAAAGGCCGATGTCAATCGTGTCCATGCGCTATTCCTGCCCCTCAAGCTGCTCGGCTTCGGCAGCGGCCTGTGCTGCGGTGTCCTGTATCAGCGGCACTCCGGCGGGCTCTTCCAGACCCATTATGAATGCGCGCCCGTATCCCCAGATTTGCAGGATCAGCCGAAGGCACAAAACCGAGAAGGCAATCGGCGCCAGCAGTTTCGCGGGCCAAAGGGGGATGCCGATATCGATCGAGCTGTCGCGGCTCCATAGCGGCGCGCCAAAGTCGAAGGACCGGTCAAAATGCGCCCAGCTGCCCCAGACCAAAGCCAGCATGAGGACGAGTATCAGGACAACTGAGATCAGCTCGAACAGCCACAATGCCCGCCCGCGCAGGCGCGAGATGACGATGTCCATCCGGATATGCCCGCCATCGCGCTGAACAAAGGAAACGCCAAGAAAGGCGATCAAGGGCATGGCCTGCTCGATCCAGTCCACATAGCCGGGCAGCGGCGCATTGAAGGCGTTTCGGCCGCCGACGGATACAACGGCAAGCACCATCAGCGAAAACACCGCAAACCCACTGAGCAGGGCCAGCACCCTTTCAAGCCTGAGCAAATGCTGATCCAAACGGCTCAGGAGGCTGCCATCCTCCAGCACCGTGGCATGTCCTGCCATCCCGGAATTCCCTTGTGTCGCGAAATCAGTCGTGATCCGGGCACCCGAGGGTGCCCGGTTTCAGGTCTCAGTTACCGCCGCGCTGCTGCTTCAGCGTGGCCTGAACGAGATCGTACAGGTCCTGCGCAGGCAGCCCCTGTTCCGACATATCGGCGATCCACTGTTCCCGGATCGGGTCAGCCGCCTTGGCGCGGAATTCGTCAAGAACGGCATCGTCGATCGTGACTTTCTGCACGCCCTTCTCTTCCAGAACACCATCCCATTTCTTGAGCAGTTCGCCATAGTTGGCGAGATAGTGCGCGATGGCTTCGTCGATGGAACTGTCCAACGCTTCGCGATGTTCAGCCGGCAGGGCCTCATACGCCTCGATATTGACCACCACCGGGCAGTTCACGGTGCCGGGGTTCAGGTTGGCGGTCCACCAGTCGGCCTCGTTGATGGTGCCAAAGGACAGGTGTGCGTGCTGGGCAAAGGCCACGGTATCAACAACACCGGATTCCATCGCATTGAACGCCTCGGTCGCGGGTACGGATGTCGGAACGCCGCCGACCGCCTCGAACGCCTGACCCAGACCGCCGGTCGCGCGCACGCGCATGCCGTCGAATTCTGCAAGTTGGTCACGCGGGTCGCCGGTACCCACCAGATTGTATTGCGGCATCGGCGAGGTCATCAGGATACGCGCGTTCCACTGCGCCATTTCATCCTTAACTGCCGGATGAGCATAGACGGCGTGGCTGACGGCCACCTCTTCATCCAGCGAATTCACGCCGAGGAAAGGCAGCTCCAGAACCGTGATCGCGCGGTTCTTGTCGCGGTGATAGCCCGCGCAGAACTGGGCCATCTCGAACGCGCCGATTTCGATGCCGTCCAAATTTTCCTTAGGTTTGGACAGGCCGCCATAGCTGACGTTGATGGTAAAGTCGCCGCCGGTCTTTTCGTTAACAAGTTCGGCCAGTTTTTCGACATGTTCGGTAAAGGCGCGCCGTTTACCCCAGACCGAGGCATTCCATTCCGTGGCCGACGCCTCGGCGACAAAGGCAAGGCTAATGGCGGCTACTGCCGCGCCGCTCAACATCTTGTGCATTTTATTCTCTCCCTGTGCGACGCCCCTTTGTCAGGGCGCTTGACGGTCAAGCTAGCGCCAACACTTGTGCCTGCCAACCCCTGCCGCCGGTGCCAGATCAAGCCACCCGGCAAACGGGAGCACGGCAATCGCTCATGATCCGTCAGGTTGCGATCAGGAGCGCCGATAATTTGCAGGGTAACGAGGGGATTGAAAATCCACATCTAGAGCACTGCTATCATTAAATTAATTTCACCACCTTCAAAAAAGTTTACAAACTGACCGTGAAAGTAAAAATTTCTTTACAAACTAATTCAAGAAATACGGCAATTTATTTCTTTCTTTTCCGAACCCCGTATTATTCGAATTGGGGAGGAACCGGATCGACATTACCCGAACTGCGGGCAATATCGGTTCATGTAATCCAGTCCAGAGGGAGGAGCCTCAGAAATGACGACCGCTGCCCAGGCAGATGCCAAGGTGTACCCGCCATCCGCCGAAACCGTCGCACGTGCCCACGTTGATGCCGCGAAATATGCCGACATGTATGCGGCCTCGATTAACGACCCCGAGAAATTCTGGGATGAACAGGGCAAGCGTGTCGACTGGATCAAGCCCTATACGCAGGTCAAGGACGTCAACTACAACTTCGGGAATGTCGGCATCAACTGGTATGCCGATGGTACGCTGAACGTATCTGCCAACTGTCTGGACCGCCACTTGAAAACCCGCGGCGACCAGACCGCGATCATCTGGGAGCCGGATGATCCAAACGATGCAGCACAACACATCTCCTATGCCGAGCTGCATCGCCGCACCTGCCGGATGGCCAACATTCTGGAATCGATGGGCGTTCGCAAGGGCGACCGGGTGGTGATTTACCTGCCGATGATCCCCGAGGCTGCCTATGCCATGCTGGCCTGCGCGCGGATCGGCGCCATTCATTCGATCGTCTTTGCCGGGTTCTCGCCGGATGCATTGGCCGCCCGTATCAACGGCTGCGAGGCCAAGGTTGTCATCACCGCCGACGAAGCCCCCCGCGGGGGCCGCAAGACGCCGCTGAAATCCAACGCGGACGCCGCCCTGCTGCATTGCAAGGACACGGTAAAATGTCTGGTGGTCAAGCGCACCGGCGGTCAGACCACATGGGTCGACGGGCGCGACTATGACTATAATGAAATGGCGCTGGAAGCAGATGATTACTGCGCCCCCGCCGAGATGAATGCCGAAGACCCGCTGTTCATCCTTTATACCTCGGGTTCGACCGGTCAGCCCAAGGGCGTGGTGCACACGACAGGCGGTTATCTGGTCTATGCATCGCTGACACATGAGGTCACGTTCGATTACCACGAAGGCGACATCTATTGGTGTACGGCGGATGTGGGCTGGGTCACCGGCCACAGCTATATCGTCTATGGTCCGCTGGCGAACGGCGCGACGACGCTGATGTTCGAGGGCGTGCCGACCTATCCGGATGCCAGCCGGTTCTGGCAGGTGTGTGAAAAGCACAAGGTAAATCAGTTCTATACCGCTCCTACCGCCCTGCGCGCGCTGATGGGTCAGGGCAACGAGTGGGTCGAGAAATGCGACCTGAGCGATCTGAAGGTTCTGGGTACCGTGGGCGAACCGATCAACCCCGAAGCCTGGAACTGGTACAACGAAGTTGTGGGCGGTGGTCGCTGTCCCATCGTGGACACCTGGTGGCAGACCGAGACCGGCGGTCACCTGATGACCCCCCTGCCCGGCGCGCATGCGATGAAGCCCGGTTCGGCGATGAAGCCGTTCTTTGGCATCCTTCCGGTTGTTCTGGACCCACAGTCGGGTGTCGAAATTCAGGGCAACGGGGTCGAGGGCGTTCTTTGCATCAAGGACAGCTGGCCCGGTCAGATGCGCACCGTCTGGGGCGATCATGAGCGGTTCGAGAAGACCTATTTCTCGGATTACAAAGGCTATTACTTCACCGGCGACGGATGCCGCCGCGACGAGGACGGTGATTACTGGATCACCGGCCGCGTCGATGATGTGATCAACGTCTCGGGTCACCGCATGGGTACGGCCGAGGTAGAAAGCGCGCTGGTGGCACACGCCGCGGTCGCCGAGGCCGCCGTGGTTGGTTATCCGCATGAAATCAAGGGGCAAGGCATCTATTGCTATGTCACCCTGATGAATGACCGCGAACCCAGCGATGAGTTGCTGAAAGAGCTGCGGACATGGGTGCGGACCGAAATCGGCCCGATTGCCAGCCCGGATGTGATCCAGTGGGCCCCCGGCCTGCCCAAGACCCGCTCGGGCAAGATCATGCGCCGTATCCTGCGCAAGATCGCCGAGAACGACTTTGGCTCGTTGGGTGACACTTCGACACTGGCCGATCCGTCGGTTGTCGAAGACCTGATCGAAAACCGCGCGAACAAGTGAGGGTGTGATGGACGCTGCCACAACCACCACCCCCGCCGTACTGATCCTTCTCGGCCCTCCGGGCGCCGGGAAGGGCACACAGGCACGGATGCTGGAGGACAAGTTCGGGCTGGTGCAGCTCAGCACCGGTGATTTGCTGCGCGCGGCAGTTGCCGCCGGCACCGAGGCGGGCAAGGCTGCCAAGGCTGTCATGGAAGCGGGCGATCTGGTCAGTGACGAGATTGTCATTGCCATCCTGCGCGACCGTCTGGTCGAACCTGACTGTGCGCGCGGTGTCATTCTGGACGGCTTTCCGCGCACCACGGTTCAGGCAGAGGCACTGGACGGTCTGCTGTCGGAAACCGATCAGAAGATCAACGCCGCCATCAGCCTTGAGGTCGAGGATGCCGAAATGGTGATCCGTATCTCGGGGCGCTACACCTGCGCCGGATGCGGCGAAGGGTTTCACGACCAGTTCAAGAAACCGGCGGTCGAAGGTGTATGCGACAAATGCGGCAAGACCGAGTTCAACCGCCGCGCCGACGACAACGCGGAAACCGTGGCTTCGCGCCTTGAGGCGTACCACGCGCAGACTGCGCCGCTGATCGGATATTACGACGGCAATGGCGTTCTGGTGCGCACCGACGCCATGGGCAAGATTGACGATATCGCCCGCGATCTGGAGAGGATCGTCGGCGACGCGATGAATTAAGGGGAGGAGACAAGCCCGGCCAAGGGCTTTGATCCTGCAAAAGAATACTTCAATGGACCCGCCCTGGCGGACCGGAGAAGTTATGCCTGACGTCGACCCGGCGTTCGGCGCATCAAAGGGTGGCCCAACGTACTGGAGGAGTTGGGCATGGGGCCGCCCGAGGAGGAAGCAAGGAGGTACCGCAATGGCGGATCATTCAACAAACTCCGCGCAGACTGCCGAAGCCGACAAGGGCTATTGGCAGGCAAACCTGCGCCTCATCGTCATCAGCCTTATCATATGGGCGCTGGTGTCTTTCGGATTCGGCATTCTGCTGCGTCCGTTGCTGTCCGGCATCGCCGTTGGCGGCACCGATCTGGGCTTTTGGTTCGCTCAGCAGGGATCGATTCTGGTCTTTCTGGTGCTGATCTTCAACTACGCCTGGCGGATGAACAAGCTAGACGCCGAACACGGCGTGGGCGAAGAATAAGGGGCTGGGGACAATGGATCAGTTTACCATCAACCTGCTGTTTGTGGGCGCGTCCTTTGCGCTTTACATCGGCATCGCGATCTGGGCCCGCGCGGGGTCCACATCAGAATTCTATGCCGCCGGTCGCGGCATTCATCCCGTCACCAACGGTATGGCGACTGCGGCTGACTGGATGTCGGCGGCTTCGTTCATCTCGATGGCGGGCCTTATCGCCTTTACCGGCTACGACAACAGCTCGTTCCTGATGGGCTGGACCGGCGGCTACGTGCTGCTGGCACTGCTGCTGGCGCCTTACCTGCGCAAGTTCGGAAAGTACACGGTGTCGGAGTTCATCGGCGACCGCTTCTACAGCCAGACCGCGCGTATCGTTGCGGTGATCTGTCTGATCGTTGCGTCGGTGACCTACGTGATCGGTCAGATGACCGGCGTGGGCGTGGCCTTTGGCCGCTTTCTCGAGGTGTCGAACACCGCTGGTCTGCTGATCGGCGCAGGCGTCGTATTCGCCTATGCAGTGTTTGGCGGGATGAAGGGCGTGACCTACACTCAGGTCGCTCAGTACTGCGTGCTGATCACCGCCTATACCATCCCGGCGATCTTCATCTCGCTGCAGCTGACCGGCAATCCGATCCCGGCGCTGGGTCTGTTCGGAGACACCGCAGGTGGTGAGCCGCTGCTGACCAAGCTGGACGCCATCGTGGCCGAGCTGGGCTTTGCCGAATACACGGCGCACCATTCGAACACGCTGAACATGGTGCTGTTCACGCTGTCGCTGATGATCGGTACCGCCGGTCTGCCGCACGTCATCATGCGTTTCTTCACCGTGCCGAAAGTGTCCGACGCTCGTTGGTCCGCTGGCTGGGCGCTGGTGTTCATCGCGCTGCTGTACCTGACCGCCCCTGCGGTTGGCGCAATGGCCCGCCTGAACATCACCGACATGATGTGGCCCAACGGTGGCATCGAAGGTGGCGCTGTCTCTGTCGAGGAAATCGACAACGATCCGCGCTATGACTGGATGGCCACTTGGCAGAAAACCGGTCTGCTGGATTGGGAAGACAAAAACGGCGACGGCAAGATTCAGTACTACAATGACAAGTCTGAATCGATGCAGGCAATCGCGGAAGAAAAAGGCTGGGTTGGTAACGAACTGACCAAGTTCAACCGTGACATCCTGGTTCTGGCCAACCCGGAAATCGCCAACCTGCCGGGTTGGGTGATCGGTCTGGTCGCTGCCGGTGGTCTGGCTGCTGCTCTGTCCACGGCTGCGGGTCTGCTGCTGGCGATCTCGTCGGCTGTGTCCCACGACCTTGTCAAAGGTGCGATCAACCCGAATATCTCGGAAAAAGGTGAACTGCTGGCCGCGCGTATCGCTATGGCCGTGGCCATCGTTGTCGCAACCTATCTGGGTCTGAACCCACCGGGCTTTGCGGCGCAAACGGTTGCGCTTGCATTCGGTCTGGCGGCTGCCTCGATCTTCCCGGCGCTGATGATGGGGATCTTCTCGACCCGCATCAACAACACGGGCGCGGTTGCAGGCATGCTGGCAGGTCTGACGGTCACGTTGATCTATATCTTCCTGCACAAGGGCTGGCTGTTCATTCCGGGCACCAACTCGTTCACCGATGCTGACCCGCTTCTGGGTCCGATCAAGTCGACCTCGTTCGGCGCCATCGGTGCAATGATCAACTTTGGTGTCGCCTATGTGGTCGCCGGCATGACCAAGGAGACCCCGCAGGAGATCAAGGATCTGGTCGAAAGCGTGCGCATTCCCCGTGGCGCGGGCGCGGCTCAGGATCACTGAGTCGGATGCGGCTGGCGGTGTCTGACACTCTGGCCGCAACCTTCGACCCACTGTTCCCGCCCGGCACACCACCGGGCGGGGCTTTTCGTTAAGACATCAAGAGACCACACATGGCCCTGTCGTCCGATCACATCACGCGATTTCTGAAATCCGTACACCCGTATGACGCCTTGCCGATGGACGAGCTGAACGCCATGGCACCGCAGATCGAGGTGCGGGACGTCGAACAGGGCATGGGCATATACGCGCTGGGTGACGCACTGCCCGGATTGTTCATCATCTACGAAGGCCAGATCGAGATCACCGACGCAAACGGCGTGGTTGTTTCCCATCTGGGCCTGCGCAATTCGTTTGGCGAGCGGGGCCTGCTGCGGGACGGCAAGGCCGCCACCCATGCAAGGGCAGATGCGCCCACGACATTGTTGGTGCTGCCCCCTGCCCTGTTCCGCAGACTTATTTCCGAGCATCAGATCGTGGCCCGGTTTTTCAACCGCTCCCGCGCCCCCCGGCCCGAGCAGCCGACGCTTGCCACCAGCCGTATCGACACGCTGATGACGCGCGACCCGGCGATTTGCCCCCTGGCCACCTCGGTGCAGGAAGCTGCGCAGCTGATGCGGGATCGCGGAATCTCGTCCCTGTGCATCACCGATGGCGATGCGCTGCAGGGCATTGTCACCGTGCGCGATCTGTCCGGAAAGGTCGTTGCCGAGGCGCTGCCCGCATCGACCCCCATTTCACAGGTCATGACCGCCGATCCGATCACTCTGTCACCGGGCGATATCGGGTCGGATGTGCTGCATGCCATGATGGAGCGCAATATCGGCCACATACCGATTACCGAGGGTAATCGGCTTGTCGGCATGGTCACGCAAACGGATCTGACCCATTATCAGGCCGTCAGCTCAGCCGAGCTGGTGCGCCGCATCGCCCATGCACCATCGGCAAAGGACATGGCGCATGTCACCGCCGAAATCCCGCAACTGCTTGTGCAACTGGTGGCCGGTGGCAACCGGCACGAGATCGTCACGCGCCTGATCACCGACATCGCGGATACGGCCACGCGCCGCCTGCTGACACTAGCCGAGGACAAGCTGGGGCCGCCGCCGGTTCCTTACCTGTGGCTGGCCTGCGGATCGCAGGGGCGGCAGGAACAGACCGGGGTTTCCGATCAGGACAATTGCCTGATGCTGGATGACAGCGTGACGGATGCCGACATGCCGTATTTCCACGCTCTGGCAAAATTCGTCTCGGACGGGCTGGACACCTGCGGGTATTTCTACTGCCCCGGCGACATGATGGCGACCAATCCGCGCTGGTGCCAGCCGGTTCGGGTCTGGCGCGAGTATTTTACGGGCTGGATTGCCAAACCAAACCCAGAGGCGCAAATGCTGGCCTCGGTCATGTTCGATCTGCGCCCGATTGGCGGCGCGTTCGGGCTGTTTCAGGACTTGCAGGCCGATACGCTGAAGGCCGCCAGCAACAATTCGATCTTTGTGGCGCATATGATTTCGAACTCGCTGAAACACACACCACCGCTGGGACTGCTGCGGGGGTTTGCCACCATTCGGTCGGGCGAGCATCGCAACACGCTGGATCTGAAACACAACGGCGTGGTTCCAATTGTCGATCTGGCGCGCATCTATGCCCTAAAGGGGCAATTGACCGAGGCAAATACGCGGGCCAGGCTGGAGGCGGCCGAAGCCGCTGGCGTCATCAGCCCTTCGGGTGCGCGCGATCTACTGGATGCTTATGATCTGATCGCAGAAACCCGGCTGGAGCATCAGGTGGCGCTGGTCAGGTCGGGCGGAAAACCGGACAACTACATGCCACCGACCGAGCTTTCGGATTTCGAACGCAGCCATCTGAGGGACGCTTTTGTCGTGGTCAAAACGATGCAGTCGGCGGTTGGACACGGAAAAGGGATGCTGAGTTAGCATCAGGGTACTAACATTTGGGTGTATCGCCCCGGGCGGCACCAATACCGGCGCACAGCGCCGCAGGACGGAGAGACACCATGTTTCTGGAATTGATCGGCACAGTTTTCGCGGGTTTCGCCGTGGCCGGTATCGTAATGCTGCTGAACATGGTGACGGGCGGCCGCCTGCCCCGCTGGGCCGCGCCTGTGGGGGCCGGGGTCGGGATGATCGCCGTCACCATCGGCAGCGAGTATTCGTGGTACGACCGCACGCGCGACGCCCTGCCCGACGGTCTGGCCGTCGTGCAGGAGGTTGAAAGCCGCGCCATCTATCGCCCGTGGACCTATGCGGTTCCCTTCGTGGACAGGTTTGCCGCCATAGACACCACGTCGGTTCGTACCAATGAACAGGTTCCGGATCAGCGATTGGTCGATCTGTACTTCTTTGGTCGCTGGGCTCCGGTTTCGAAACTACCCGTCGCCGTTGACTGCGCCGGAAACCGGCGGGCCAACTTGATCGACGGGGCCGAGTTCGGCGATGACGGCGCCCTGCTGAATGCGTCCTGGGTGAAGGCCGGCACCAACGATCCGATCATCGAGGCAACCTGCGAGGTCTGATCATGCTGACCCGGCTGAGCCTGCGTCTGAGAATCTTTCTGTTTTTCTGCCTGCTGGCCGTTGGCGGCCTTGTTGTCAGCGCGCTGGCGCTGTGGGTCAGCTATGCACGGCTGGGCGATCCCGATGTCTCAGACGCGTTTGTCTTTGCCGGGATTGTGATCTCGTTCGGTCTGCTTGCGCTGGTGGCCGGTGTCTGGCTGCTGTTCGACGACAACGTTGCCAAACCGATCGAACGTCTCTCGGCCGAGCTGCGCGCCCGGGCCCATGCCGGGGTCAGTTCTGACATGGATGTGCAGGCCGCCCGCTATCTTGGCGACCTTGCACCCGCCGCCGCAGGTCTGGCAGAGCAACTGGCCGACAAGGCCATGAACACCGCCGAAGCGGTCGCTGCCGAGACCGCGCATCTGTCGGCGGAGAAACAGCGCCTGACTGCTCTGTTGACCGAAATTCCGGTTGCGATGCTGCTGGCCGGGCCGACGCACAAGATCGTTCTGTATGACGCTCAGGCCGCTGAGGTTCTGGCGCAGATCGCGCATCCGCGGCTGAACGCGTCGCTGTTCGACTATCTGGATCGGGAGCCGCTTGAAAAAGCCTATGCCCAGTTGGTCAAAACCGGGATGGATGCTTATTGCACACTCAGCAGCGTTGACGGCGCGCAGACCTATACCGCGCGCATGAAGCCGTTGGGGGATGCCCCGGGTTACATGTTGATTTTCGAGGACAGCGTCGCCCGCATTCCGCCCGAAGCAGCGCGGCCGCTGGTCTACGATTTCGAACTGCTGGACACGCCGGGTGATGATCTGTTCGAGAACCGCATGCTGTCCGATCTGTGTTTTGTCGTCTTCGACACCGAAACCACCGGCCTGCTGCCCCATAAGGATGAGATCGTCCAGATCGGTGCGGTTCGCGTTCTCAGAGGCAGGATCATCGAAGGCGAACAGATGGACACGCTGGTTGATCCGGGCATTCCGATCCCGCCCGCATCGACCAGAGTGCACAAGGTCAGCGACAGAATGGTTCAGGGCGCGCCGGATATTGCCGAGGCCGGCCGCAGGTTCCACCACTTTGCACGGGACGCGGTGATTGTTGCGCATAACGCGCCCTTCGACATGGCGTTTCTGCGCCGTCATGCCACCAAGATGGATGTCAGCTGGGATCACCCGATCCTTGATACGGTTCTGTTGTCCGCTGTTCTGTTCGGGGCAAGCGAGGTTCATACGCTGGATGCGGTCTGTGATCGTCTGGGCGTCACGATACCGGAAACCCTGCGCCATACGGCATTGGGGGATGCCGTCGCCACGGCTGAGGTTCTGGTAAAGATGCTGCCGATGCTGAAATCGCGCGGCATGAGGACGTTTGGCGATGTGATCGCCGAGACGCGCAAGCACGGACGGTTGCTGGAAGATCTGAACTGAATACGAAAGGCGCAGGTCAGAGTCAGCTTTCCATGGACAATCCCCTCGCGGCGTGGCACGTGATGCGCGGCCACCCAATGAGCACGCGATGACCGAAAACGTCTTTACCCCAAGCCCGGATCAAACCCTCGCGTTTCGCGAGGCTCTGGGATGTTTCGGTACCGGTGTGACTGTCGTTACGACAACGATGGGTGACGCCCCTGTCGCCATAACCGTGAACTCTTTTTCCTCGGTGTCTTTGGACCCGCCGCTGGTTCTTTGGTGTCTGGGCAAGGATTCCAACCGCTTTGATGCGTTCCACTCGGCCGATCACTATTCCATCCACGTCATGGCCGAGGAACAGCAAAATCAGGCGCTTCGCTTTGCGCGGAACGGTCTGGATTTTTCACATGCTGACTGGGCGCATGACCATAAACGCAGGCCGGTGCTGTCCGGATGTCTGGCGCGGTTCGACTGCAAACTGTTCAACCGTCACGACGCGGGGGATCATCTGATCCTTGTGGGTGAAGTTGAGAATGTGATGCATCGCACCGGCAAGGGGCTGATATTCAAGCGCGGACAGTTCGGATCGTTCATCGACCTGCTGTAAGGCTATTCATCCAGCGATCCATGGACGGCAAACGCCTCCAGCTCGGCATCCTGTGGGGTGATTGCCCGATACGCCTCGTGAACACCGGCATCGGTCAACTCGCGCGCGACTGTCAGCAGGGTGTTGGGGTCGTGATCATCGCAGAGTTCGGACATATGCGCGATTTCTTCGCGGGCGACGCCCAGTGCCGCCTCGATCGAGGGTGCGCCGTATAGCTGCACGAAATGCGCAGCCAATGCGTCGGCCAGCCGTTCACGCTCGGCCTGTTCGATCTGCGTCACTGCCACAAACGTCACCCGACCGAAAGTTTCCAGACCCAGCCAGCCATTGGCAAAGGCCTGCCGCGCCTTGCCTTCCAGATCGCCCTCGCCCCAGTTGGAGAACTCGAACCCGCCCGAGATGCACCATTCGCCGGTCCGGGCCGGGGAATGAAAGACATGTGTATCGCTTTCATCGAAATGAATGGCGCGGGCCAGTTTCATGACGGTTTCTCCAACAGGGTTGTCAGGGGGTGAAGGTGCGTGTCCGCGCCATCGCGGATCAACATTCCGAACCTTTCATCAGTGCCGAGGAATATCCCCGAATGCCCCTGCCACTTGATCGGTTCGCCGACGCCACGCAGCAGGCCCATCCATTCGCCGTGCAAAGGCGCGTTGCCATCCTCTTCCCACCGGTTGAGCCAGGTCAGTGTGTGGCGCGACCAGCTTTCAACCAGTTGAACCGGAGAAACATCGGCACAGCCTTCGTCGTAAAGCGCGGTAATGTCCGGTGTCTCGCCCGGAGCGTGGCCGGTCTGTAGCAATGTCAGATCCCAACCGACCACGAGCCAGTCAGGAACCTGTGTGGGATCAGAGGTTGAGGCGGCAACGTGAAATTGCCCGCATCTGGCCCCGTTGACGCAGATCAGCCCGCCCCAGCCCAGATGAACGGCAACCTCGGGCGGGGCCAATGCGCCCAGCGCGTTCTGGAACCCGACCGCACATAGGGGCAACATCGCCATCGCGTCCTGCAACGGTATTTCCGGGGCAAAAACGATGGCCACCCGCAGGTGATCGGCCTGAATGTTGTAGGTGATGGTACCCGCGTCGCAGCCCAGCGCTGCAAGCGCCTGCGCGCGGTCAAAGGGGTCTTCCCCGCCCTGCACGGGATAACCCTGAAGCAAAGGGGGGAAGACCGGCTGGTTCATGCGTTGCCTTTGGCAATCAGGTCACGGGCAATCCTGCGGAAGGCCTCGGCCTGTTGGCTTTCAGGCTTACTGACGACAATCGGCGCGCCGCCATCCGCAGCAACCCGGATATCCAGATGCAGCGGGATTTCACCCAACAGCGGAACGTCCAATTCTTTGGCCTCGGCCGCAACGCCGCCATGGCCGAACACATGTTCCTCATGCCCGCAATTCGAGCAGATATGGGTGGACATGTTTTCGATCATGCCATGGATCGGTGTCTTGAGCTGACGGAACATGTCGATCCCCTTGCGCGCGTCGATCAGCGCAACATCCTGCGGGGTCGAGACGACGATGGCGCCGTCCACTTTGAACTTTTGGCTCAGCGTAAGCTGCACGTCACCGGTGCCAGGCGGCAAGTCGACGATCAGTACGTCCAGTGCGCCCCATTGCACCTGCCCCATCATCTGTTGCAATGCGCCCATCAGCATCGGGCCACGCCAGACAACCGCCTGTCCTTCGTTTACCATCAGGCCCATCGACATCATGGTCACGCCGTGATTGCGCAGCGGCAGGATGGTTTTGCCATCCGGGCTGGCCGGGCGGCCGGACACGCCAAGCATACGCGGCTGCGACGGGCCATAGACATCGGCATCCAGCAGGCCCACCCGGCGACCTTCGGCGGCCAGTGCGCAGGCAAGATTCGCCGAAACGGTGGATTTACCGACGCCGCCCTTACCCGATGCAACGGCGATGATCCTGTCCACGCCCGGCACTGCCTGAGGACCGGTTTGCGAGGGCTTGGGTTTGGGTTTCAGATCGGGCGGCGCCTTTTCCGAATGCGCGGTCATCATGGCCGAGACATTCGCGACCCCTTCGACCATCTGCGCCGCCTGTTCGGCCGTTGCACGAACAGGCTCCATCCGCTCGGCCTGTTTCGGGTCGATCTCAAGCACAAAGCGTACCGTGTCGCCTTCGACATTCAGGGCACGGACAATACCCGCGCTGACAATATCCTGACCCGAGACAGGATCGGTAATCTTTTTCAGGTTCGCCAGAACCGCGTCACGGACGCTCATGCCTCGTCATCCTTGATCTGACCTGTCACCACATGCTCGACCTCCAGCCCATCGATGGTCAGAACCACGCGGGCCTCAAAGCTTTTTCCGGCAGGCGAGCCTGCTTTGCGCAGGCCTTCCTCGATCGCCTGCTGACTGGTCACGCCAACCTGCTTGAGGAATTTGCGCATCGACATGTTGTAGTCGCCGCTCATTGCATGTGTCTCCGTCTCATTCTGTTCATTTGACGCATTTGCCCCGCCACCGTTAGGCTGAGCCATGCGCTTTGTCCTTTTGTGCCTGAGCCTGATGCTCTCCGCCAGCCCTTCCTCGTCGCAGGAAGCTCTTGGACTGGCAGCCCCGGACGAAGTGGCACGATCCGGTATCCTGAAACATATCCTTCCGCGCTTCTCTCTCAAGACCGGGATTCGCGTTGTCGCAGAAAAAGACGGCGTGATGAAGCTGAGTGTCGAGCCGCCGGGCGATCCGGTTTTTGCACGGGATGATGTTATCTATCATCTGAGCATCGAGGATACCCCATCCCAGCAAAAGTTCCGCGACTGGCTGTTGTCGGATATCGGCAAGCGCACGGTCGAAAGCTTCACTCCGGATACAGGCGGGCCATTCACCGCGCATTTCGAGGTCGTGGACATTCAGGAAGTGGCTGAACCCGATGCCGACACGGCCCTTGGCGAGAAACTTGCGCTGACCCATTGCGGGCGCTGCCATGTGATTGGCCCGCAGAACCGGATGAACGGATTGGGGTCTACCCCGTCCTTCTCAGTGTTGCGTTCCTTTCCTGACTGGTCCGAGCGGTTTCAGCAGTTCTATGTTCTCAACCCGCACCCTTCATTCACACAAATTGACGGCGTTACCCCGCCATTCGACCCCGAGCGCCCGTCGCCGATCCATCCCGTGACGATCACGCTGGATGAACTGGAGGCGATTTTGGGGTTTGTGTCCATCGTTGCCGCCGCCGATCTGGGCGCGCCGCTGAAGCATCAGTGATCCTTGCGCTTGCTGAAATAGTCATCCGTCGTCACCACACGCGGTTTGGGATTCGACGTGAACGGATTGTCCTGACTGTGAAACTGCGCCTGCACCCGGCAATCGTCACACATCTGGATCATTTTGGCTTGTTCGGACGAGGCGAACATCGGGTGCGAGCCCGCCAGTTTCTGCATGATCCGTTCGACCGTCGATTTGACCCCGAAAGGCGCCCCGCATTCGATGCAGGCAAACGGCTCTTCCTCGTTCAGGACCTGCTGCGAAAGGGCGGCGTCACTGAGATTCAGTTGCGGGACAAGCTCAATTGCACTTTCCGGGCAGATCGTGCGGCACAGCCCGCATTGCAGGCAGGCGTCCTCCTGAAAGTTGAGCTGGGGTTTGTCGGGGTTGTCGATCAAAGCGCCGGACGGGCAGAGAGACACGCAACTCAGACATAGGGTACAGGCATCCGTATTCACGGCAATCGCCCCATAGGGCGCGTGATCTGGCAGTGGCAGCGGTTGTTCGGCACCGGGGTTCAAAGCCTGCGCCGCAAGACGCGCAATCTGTCGTCTGTTGCCCATGGGAAGCACCGGATCGGACAATGGAACCGGGGCGTCCTGATCATAAAGCAGATCGGCCAGAAGATCCGGGTCATTTAGGTCGATCAGGCTCAGCCGTCCTTTGCCCGCGATGGCTTCGGCCAGTGCAATTTCGCGCGTGAGTGCATCCCTTTCGGTCGTTGGGGCAAGCAGGACGTCTACGCGGGCGAAGCCGTGGGCCAGCCCGGCCAGCATCTCGGCATGGCCAAAGCCGGAAACGACGCCTAGCTCCAGCGGGATCACGTCAGCGGGCAGGCCTCGACCAAAACGGGCCATCAGGCGGATCATATCTGCCCCATGGGCGTCGTGCACCAGCAGCCGGGGCACGGTTCCGCCTGCCCGGCGGTAGGTGCGGGCAAGGATGTGGATGCGCGCCAGAAGGGAGGATACCGAAGGGTCCTCATACGTGATGGCGGTCGAGGGGCAAAGCGCCGCGCACTCACCGCATCCGGCGCAAACCATCGGGTCAATCGCCACATGGTCCCCGGCGGGTGTGATGGCCCCTGTGGGGCAAATGTCCAGACAGTTGGAACACCCGGTCTGGCCGGCGCGGGAATGGGCGCAAAGCGTTTCCTCAAGCCGTACGTAAAGAGGTTTTTCAAACGTCCCGACCAGTTGCGCGGCATCAAAAGCCAGCCTTGCAACCGCCACGGGATCGCGGGGATCGGCACGCAGATACCCTTCGCGCTTGTCGGGTGCCTGAACAAAAGGCGTGCCGCCGGTCAGGTCGATGATGATATCGCAGCGAGAGGCGGCGCCATCGCGCGGATCGGTCCAGCGGTAATCGCCCCGCCCGCCCGGTTCCGTCTGCTGAAGCGCGCCCAGCTTGAGGTCGAACCCACCCAGCGCGCCGTCTACGGTTTGCAGCCTGCCCCGGACAGTATCAAATTTACGAGAGAGCGGAGCGGCGTCATCCGTCGCAAGTACGGTCACGGCAAGCACATCCGACAATCGTTCGGCCAGATCGAATGCCACGTCACCCGGCCCGACAATGAAACAGACGCCTTCGCTGATCACATCGACGCTGGGCGTAATCGGTTGCGGCAACAGCGCCTCGGCTGCCAGCGCTGCCATTTTGGGTCCCGCCGCGTCGCCCTGCCCGGACCAGCCTGCACGGTCGCGCAGATCAACAAATCCGGGTTCGTCCACGCCCAGTTCTTCGGCCAGTTCCTGAAACACCTGCTGCTCCTGTCCGCAGGCGATTACAACCTGATCATCCTGCGTAAGCAGTTCGGCAGCCATGCCCAATTCCCGGGTGCAAAGAGCGGAGTGAACCCGCGTGCATTCAACGCCGCACGAGGTGCTGATTGAGGCAGCGTCCAGCGACTGAGATCCCTCGCAGTCGCATAGCAAAAGTTTTTTTCCCATATCCTCCCCTCGGGCTTTGGTTCGGCCTTGTGTCAACCATAGCGCAAAGCCGGGCTTTGGTAAGGTAACGCGGTGGCTCGCGAATGTTTATGCACTATAGTTCACACCCCACGCATTGCCAGAGGTGTCGGATATCCGCACGGCAATAGAACAAAAAATGGTGATTCCTGCCTGCATCAATCGATCTGGACTTGGCACGAGGCCAATTTATGTACCATAGTACACATCAGAGAAGGCAGGGGAGAGCCTTCTGGGGAGGACCGCGTGGCCAAGGCCGCAATCCACATTGAAATGCCGTTGGGAGTCGTCGTGCGCAAAACGCCCGGCGTGACCCGCTGGGCAAAATGGAACTGGCGCGCGGTGGCGGTGCTGCCCGGTGCCGGACCTGCGGACTGGGTCGAGTTGCGGCGCGAGGGTGACGCGATCGAATACCATGCGGCCACCCTGCCCCTGACCTTGTGGGCCGCCGAGACCGAAGCCTACATGGCGAACCTCGCCGATGGGCAACCTTCTATATATCTGGTGCTGCGCAATGAACCCGACGGGGACCGTCCGCTGACGGCCGCGCTGGTCACAGCCTCTCCGTTCGAGGGTCAGGACTATGCGGATACGGGCGAAGAGATTGTTGAGAAGGTCCCGATGACCGAGGGGCTGATTGCCTGGGTTCGGGATTTCACGCTGCAGCACCACCGCGAGGATGTGTTCGTCAAACGCCGCCGCGACAAGAAGCGGGTGGATCTGGTCGAGGATGGTCGGGGCGATGCGCGCATCCGGCAGGACTCAGACGTTTACCGCTCGCCGCGGAGGGTCGTCCAATGACTCAGGCCCGCGATTTCTGGTCCCGCCGCAAGGCCGCCGTTCAGGCCGAAATCGAGGCTGAGGGTGCCGCGGCAGAAGCGCAAGCCATCGCTGAAAAACACGCTGAGCTGGAAGAAAAACCGGATGCCGAAATTCTGGCCGAGTTCAACCTGCCCGATCCGGATCACCTGCAACCCGGAGATGATGTATCCGGGTTCATGGCCAAAGCGGTGCCAGATCGTCTGCGTCGCCGTGCACTGCGCCGGTTGTGGCGCCTGAACCCGGTATTGGCCAATGTAGACGGCCTGGTCGATTACGGCGAGGACTATACCGATGCGGCCTGCGTGATCGAGAACATCCCGACCGCCTATCAGGTCGGCAAGGGAATGCTGGCGCATGTCCAGGCGCTTGCGGCAGCTGACGAGGAAAGCCCGGAAGTCGAGGACATACCCGAAGTGGCCGAAGCCGACGAACAGCCGGAGGTGGCTGAGGAAACGGTACAGGCCGAGGTGCAATTCGTCGAAACGACAGAGGTGGAGGAGCCGCAAGTGCCCTCGCCCGCCCCGCGCCGCATGAAGTTCGAGTTTGAAGGATGACCCAATGACCACAAACAACGCGCAAAATCTGGATATCTCGGCTGAGGATCGCCTGCGCGCTGATTTCTACAACTTTCTGGGCCTCTTGCTGTCCGGCCCGCCCGATCAGATGCTTCTGGACCAGATGGCCGGGCTGAGCGGAGATGAGACTGAGTTGGGACAGGCCATTCAGGCCATGTCACGGGTTGCCAGAGTGACCAAGCCCGCAGCCGCCGAACGAGAGTTCAACGCCCTGTTCATCGGTCTGGGACGCGGTGAGCTGCTGCCTTATGCGAGTTTCTATCTGACAGGCTTTCTGAATGAGAAACCGTTGGCGCAACTGCGCAACGATATGGCCGCGCGCGGCATTACGCGGGCACCCAACGTATTCGAACCCGAAGACAATATTGCCTCGCTGATGGAGGTCATGGCGGGGATGATCATCGGCCGGTTTGGGCCGCCTGCCCCGCTGGACGATCAAAAGACTTTCTGGAACAGGCATATCAGCCCTTGGGCCGGGCATTTTTATTCGGATTTGGAAGCCGCCGAAAACTCGGTTCTTTATGCATCCGTCGGTACTGCCGGCCGGACTTTCATGGAGATCGAGCGGGAGGCCTTCCGAATGACGGCAGCGTGATCCGCTGCCACTCGCCAGCGCCTGACCGGGCGCTAGATCGCAAATGGGAAAGGAGGAGTCCCATGAGCAAGACCAAGGAAACCGGCGCAACCCGCCGTGACTTCCTGAAACTGGCCGGAACCGCAGCACCCGCTGCCGTCGCCGCAGCCAGCCTGAGCGGTGAAGCGGAGGCGGCTGAACTACCCGTCGACGAGACCCGCATTCAGGATACCGCGCATACCCGCGCCTACGTCGAAAGCACCCGGTTCTAAGATCGGACGCCTTCACTCCGACTGACGGTTGCGATTGGCCCTGATGTCGGCACGAGAAGTACCAAGCCAGCCATGGCTCACATGGCGCGCAAGGGAGGAAACCAATGCTTAGGAAAAAGACCAACGGGGTTGCGAGACGCCCCCAGCGGACAAGTATCCTGTCCCAGATCGGCGAGAAAACCGTCGATCGCCGCGCATTTCTGCGTGGCTCGGGCCTGACGATCGGCGGCCTTGCCGCGATCAGCGCCACGGGTGGAACTGTGACGCCAGCCAGCGCCCAGACAGCGGCCAATCGGGCCGTTGAGAACGTGAAATCCGTCTGCACCCATTGTTCTGTCGGCTGTACAGTGATTGCCGAAGTGCAAAACGGCGTCTGGATCGGGCAGGAACCCGGTTGGGACAGCCCGTTCAACTTAGGTGCACATTGCGCCAAGGGGGCCTCGGTTCGCGAGCACGCCCATGGCGAACGCCGCCTGAAATATCCGATGAAGAAGGAAGGCGGCGAGTGGAAGCGCATCAGCTGGGAAGAGGCGATCAACGAGATCGGCGACGGCATGATGCAGATCCGCGAGGAAAGCGGGCCGGACAGTGTCTACTGGCTGGGCTCGGCCAAGCATAACAACGAACAGGCCTATCTGTTCCGCAAGTTCGCCGCCTATTGGGGCACGAACAACGTGGACCATCAGGCCCGTATCTGCCACTCAACCACCGTTGCGGGTGTTGCGAATACATGGGGCTACGGCGCCATGACCAATTCGTACAATGACATCCATAACTCCAAGGCCATATTCATCATCGGCGGCAACCCGGCCGAGGCGCACCCCGTCTCGCTGCTGCATGTTCTGCGCGCGAAAGAGCAGAACAACGCGCCGCTGATCGTCTGCGATCCGCGCTTTACGCGCACCGCGGCGCATGCCGATGAATATGTCCGGTTCCGTCCGGGCACCGATGTCGGCCTGATCTGGGGTATCCTGTGGCACATCTTTGACAACGGCTGGGAGGACAAAGAGTTCATCCGCACCCGTGTCTGGGGCATGGATCAGATTCGCGAAGAGGTCGCCAACTGGACGCCCGAAGAAACCGAGCGCGTCACCGGCGTGCCCGGATCACAGCTACGCCGTG
Source organism: Ruegeria sp. C11 (assembly GCF_056537725.1). Taxonomy (NCBI): domain Bacteria; kingdom Pseudomonadati; phylum Pseudomonadota; class Alphaproteobacteria; order Rhodobacterales; family Roseobacteraceae; genus Ruegeria; species Ruegeria sp. C11. Next base: position 371,113 of record NZ_JBQFSB010000002.1, read on the forward strand.
TTGCGCGCACCATGGCCAATAACCGTCCCGGTACGGTGATCTGGTGCATGGGCGGAACCCAGCACACCAACGGCAACAACAACACCCGCGCCTATTGTGTGCTGCAGCTTGCGCTTGGCAACATGGGCACATCGGGTGGTGGCACAAATATCTTCCGCGGCCATGACAATGTTCAGGGCGCGACGGACCTTGGTGTTCTGTCCCATACCCTGCCCGGGTATTATGGCCTGAGCGCCGCTGCCTGGGGCCATTGGTCACGCGTCTGGGGCGAAGATGTTGAATGGCTGAAAGGCCAGTTCGCCTCGATCAAGGACAAGGAGGGCAAGGACAAGCCGCTGATGAACGAACGCGGTATCCCGGTCTCGCGCTGGATCGACGGTGTTCTGGAAGACCCGGCCAACATGGATCAGGACAACAACGTCCGCGCCATGGTTCTGTGGGGCCACGCGCCCAATTCACAGACACGCGGGCCGGAAATGAAGACGGCGATGGAAAAGCTGGACATGCTGGTCGTAATCGACCCGTATCCCACCGTTTCCGCCGTGCTGCATGACCGCACCGATGGCGTCTATCTGCTGCCTGCCTGTACGCAGTTCGAAACCCGTGGCTCGGTCACGGCCTCGAACCGCTCGTTGCAGTGGCGGGATCGCATTGTCGAGCCGCTGTTCGAAAGCCTGCCGGATGAGGTCATCATGGCCAAGTTCGCCAACAAGTTCGGCTGGGCCGACCGGTTCTTCCGCAATATCGAGATGGAGGACGCCGAGACCCCGAATGTTGAAAGCATCACGCGTGAGTTCAACTCGGGCCTCTGGACCATCGGTTACACCGGGCAGTCGCCAGAGCGGATCAAAAGCCACATGGCTAACCAGCATACGTTCGACAGAACCACGCTGCAGGCCATCGGCGGTCCGAATGACGGCGAATACTACGGTTTGCCATGGCCCTGCTGGGGTACGGCAGAGATGGGTCATCCCGGTACGCCGAACCTCTATGACATGTCCAAACCGGTGGCCGAAGGCGGCCTGACCTTCCGCGCCCGCTTTGGCGTGGAACGGGACGGTCAGAACCTGCTGGCCGAAGGTGTCTATAGCGCCGGGTCGGAGATTCAGGATGGATATCCCGAATTCACGATGCAGATGCTGATGGACCTTGGCTGGGACGGCGACCTGACGGCCGAGGAACGCGCCGCAATTGATGCCGTGGCGGCTGAGAAGACCAACTGGAAAACCGACCTATCGGGCGGTATCCAGCGGGTTGCGATTGCCCATGGCTGTGCGCCCTTTGGCAATGCCAAGGCCCGGACGGTTGTCTGGACCTTCCCGGACCCGATCCCGATCCATCGCGAGCCGCTCTATACCAATCGGCGCGATCTGGTCGAGGATTACCCCACCTACGAGGACCGTCAGGCCTATCGCCTGCCTACCCTGTATGCTTCGATCCAAAAGAACGACTTTTCAAAGGATTATCCAATAATCCTCACGTCAGGTCGTCTGGTCGAGTATGAGGGTGGCGGCGAGGAAACCCGGTCTAACCCGTGGCTGGCCGAGTTGCAGCAGGACATGTTCGTCGAGATCAATCCACGCGACGCCAACAACCTTGGCATTCGCGACGGAAGTCAGGTCTGGGTCGAAGGTCCCGAAGGCGGCAAGGTCAAGGTGATGGCAATGCTGACCGAAAGGGTCGGTGCCGGGGTGGCCTTTATGCCGTTCCATTTCGGCGGCCATTTCCAGGGTGAGGATCTGCGGCACAAATACCCGAAAGGGGCCGATCCTTATGTGTTGGGCGAAAGCTCGAACACCGCTCAGACCTATGGCTATGATTCAGTGACCCAGATGCAGGAGAGCAAGTGTACTCTCTGCAAGATCTGGGCAGCGTAAGGAGGACGAAAATGGCTAGAGCGAAGTTTCTCTGCGACGCTGAACGCTGCATCGAATGCAATGCCTGCGTGACCGCGTGCAAGAACGAGCACGAGGTGCCCTGGGGTATCAATCGCCGCAGGGTGGTGACGATCAATGACGGCAAACCGGGTGAACGATCGATCTCGGTGGCCTGCATGCATTGCTCGGACGCGCCCTGTATGGCGGTATGCCCGGTGGATTGCTTTTATCAGACCGAGGATGGTGTGGTTCTGCACTCAAAGGACCTGTGCATCGGATGCGGTTATTGCTTTTACGCGTGCCCGTTCGGTGCGCCGCAATATCCGCAGGCGGGCAATTTCGGATCGCGCGGCAAGATGGACAAATGCACCTTCTGCGCCGGCGGCCCCGAGGAAACCCATTCAACCGCCGAGTTCGCCAAATACGGGCGCAACCGGATTGCCGAAGGCAAGCTGCCGCTATGTGCCGAGATGTGCTCGACCAAGGCGCTGTTGGCCGGTGACGGCGATGTGGTGTCCGCCGTTTACCGCGAACGCGTCGTGGCGCGCGGATTTGGCTCAGGCGCATGGGGTTGGGGCACCGCCTACGACCAGAAAGGTGGCTGATCCTCTTTGTTCGCTGGCAGGGGCGCGGTGTTGCGTGCCCCTGCCGCAGGAGAATTTTCGATGAAAATTCTTGGTCCCGCTTGATCGCGGGATGAGTTCCCACAATCCGTCGAAGAGGGTGCCATGCCGTTTCTGCGACTTTTGATCTGTCTTGTTTGCCTGTCCCTGCCCGCTTTTGCACAGGAAGCGCCCGAACGCCCGGAAACCGGAGGCGCGACGACGCTGGAGGATATTCTGGCCCGCCAGCGCGGCGAAAAGGTCGACAACACTTATCGTTCAGACAATACAGGACAGGGCAATGCCGAGGGGCTGATCGGACAGCTTGGAACCCGCGGCGTAGCCTCGGACAGCGATGTCTACCGGGCGCTGCGTTATGGGTCGGCTGATGTCACGGTTTCTTCCCGTGGGCCTGCATCGGGTGTTGTCATTCAGGACGGCGGCATGTGGTGGCTGACTTTCCGTACCGGTCCATTGCGGGAGTACGGGACATACATACTGGGCGGGATGCTGGTTGTATTGCTGCTGTTCTTCGTGATCCGGGGCCGTATTCGCATCGAGGGCGACAGGACCGGGCGCACCGTCACCCGGTTCTCAGGGTTCGAACGGTTTGGCCACTGGCTGTTTGCCGGGTCGTTTCTGGTTCTGGGTGTCACGGGCCTGCTGACGCTGTATGGCCGAGACTTCCTGATTCCGGTCTTTGGCAAAGAAGGTTTTGCGGCTGTGGCGCAGGCCTGCAAATGGCTGCACAACAATATCGCCTGGGCCTTCATGCTGGGGCTGGTGATCGTCACGCTGAACTGGATCGCGCATAACCTGCCCGACCGCACCGATCTGAAATGGCTGGCCGCTGGTGGCGGATTGTTCACCAAGGGCAGCCACCCGCCCGCAAAGAAATTCAATGCAGGGCAAAAGGTCATCTTTTGGCTGTGCATCCTGCTGGGCGTGTCGATCAGCCTGTCCGGGCTGTCGCTGCTGTTCCCGTTCGAAATGCCGCTGTTTGCCAAAACCTTCTCGATCGCCAACGCGACCGGATTGCCGCAGGCCGTGGGTCTGAGCCTGCCCGACCAGATGTCCCCGCAGGAAGAGATGCAGTATGCCCAGATCTGGCACGTTATGGTGGCCTATGCCTTCATCGCGATCATTCTGGCGCATATCTATCTGGGCTCGATCGGTATGGAAGGCGCGTTCGACGCCATGGGCACGGGTGAAGTCGAAGAGCAATGGGCGCGGGAACATCATTCACTGTGGTTGGAAGATGTACAGGCGGAAGAGGCCAAGGACGGCGCGGCCTCGCCAGCGGAATAGATGCGCGCGCTGATTCTGGCCTTTGCCTTGCTGCCGCTTCCGGGCGCGGCAGAGTTCTTTACGCTGAAAGGTCACGGCGGCCCGATCATGGGAATTGCAACCGCGCCGGACGGGCGGATTGCGACGGCCAGCTTCGACAATTCCATCGGCGTCTGGTCGGGACGCAGGCCGGAATGGCTTGAGGGGCACGAGGCCGCCGTGACCAGCGTCGCCTTTAACGGCACGGCAATTTACTCGGCGGGTGACGACTTTACCCTGCGGCGTTGGCCCGGCGGGAATATCGTTGGTCGGCACAAAGGCAAGATCGTGGGCATCGCCGCCTCAAAAACCCATGTCGCGACGGCCAGCTGGGACGGCACAATCGGTATATGGCCGGTAGATGGTTCGGAACCGCAAATGCTGGGCCCGACCGGCAGCGGGGTGAACGCGGTGGAGTTTTCACCCGATGGGTCCGTTTTGTATTCTGCGGGCATGGACGGGGCGCTGCGCGTCTGGGACCTGACCAGCGGCCAGGAAACCGAGCGGCTGGTCGAGCATGGATTTGGCATCAACGAACTGGCCCTGAACGCACAGGACGGCTGGATCGCTTATGGCGCAGTGGACGGGGTAACACGCATTTTCGATCTGGAAACCGGCGAGGAACGCGATTTCACGCTGGAGCGCCGCCCCATTCTGGCCCTCGCCCTCAGCCCGGACCGGCGATTACTGGCGGTTGGGGACGGCGAAGGGTTCATCATGGTGATCGATACGGTGGATTGGCGCATCGCGCATGATTTCCGTGCCACCTTGCGCGGCCCGGTCTGGGCCTTGGCATTTTCGGCGGATGGGCTGAACATTCACGCGGGCGGAATTGATGAGGCGATGTATAGCTGGCCGGTTGCCTCGCTGGGTGAACACGACCAGATGGCGGGGTCTGAGCCCGAATTTCTGAAAAACCCCGGTGAAATGGACAATGGCGAGCGGCAATTCGCGCGGAAATGTTCAATCTGCCACAGCCTGACACCGGACGGGCAACGACGCGCCGGTCCGACCCTGTACGGAGTTTTCGGACGCCGGGCTGGTACGCTTGATGAATATTTGTACTCGGACACGCTGCAAGACTCTGATATCGTTTGGAATGACGAAACGATTAACGCTCTGTTTGATCAGGGGCCGGATCACTACATTCCGGGGTCCAAGATGCCGATGCAACGGATCACGGGCCCACAGGACCGCGCCGATCTGATCGCCTTTCTGCGCCGCGCCACGGCAACAAAGGACTGAGCCGGAGGAACAGATGAAAGCCTTTCTTGCAGCCGTCGCAGCGATGATCGTCATCACTGCAGCTGCGCCGTTCACGCTGGATCGGCTGGGGCCAACCTCGGCTGATGCAAGCGCGGGTTCTGCGGTGCGTCTCGACTGAATGTCCGAGTATCTGACCACCCGTGAACTGGCCGACCTGCTGCGCATCGGCGAGCGCAAAGCCTACGATCTGGCCTCGTCGGGCGAGGTTCCCTGTGTTCGCGCCATGGGCAAACTGTTGTTCCCGCGCGCCGAGGTGATCGCATGGCTGAATGCATCCCGATCCGGCCCCGAGGTGGCGGAACCGCCCCTGCCCCCGATTGTTGCAGGCAGCCATGATCCCTTGCTGGACTGGGCCCTGCGGGAAAGCGGATCGGGACTGGCCACCTATTACGACGGATCGTTTGACGGGCTGACCCGCCTTGCGGATCGGGCCGCACAGGCCGCTGCCCTGCATATCCACGAGGAAAACGGGTTCAACACGCAATCCCTGCGGGACACGCTGGGCGAAGCGCCGGTTGTTCTGTACGAAGTCGCCTGCCGCCAGCGTGGGCTGTTGCTGGCCCCCGGGGTCACAGGAATTTCCGGTTTTGAGGATCTCAAGGGGCGGCGCGTGATGCTTCGTCAGGACAGCGCGGCCAGTCAGCGCCTGTTCGACGAACAGCTTGCAGCACACGGTTTGACGCGGGGCGATCTGGAACCGTTGCCTGCCTGTGCGCGGACCGAAGAGGAACTGGCCATTGCCCTGCATGATGGCAAGGCCGAAGCCGGTTTTGGTCTGGGCGCCCTTGCCGGTCTTTACGGACTGGAATTTGCTGCAACGCATGAGGAACGGTTTGATCTGGCCGTCTGGCGCAGGGCCTTTTTTGACGAGCCGATGCAAAGGCTGATCCGGTTCCTGCAAAGCAGCCGGTTTGCGGACCGGGCTGCCGAATTGGGCGGCTATGACATTTCGTCATTAGGCCGCATCCACCACAACGGGGCCAGCGGATAGAAACACCGCTGTCGCGAATTCAGTTGGCGTTCGGAAAGAACAACTGCTCGCCTTCAAGCATGTAGGATGCAATCGCGGCCTGCCCATGCTCACCCGTCAGCCAGTCGATGAACCGCTGGCCAGCCGCCGCGCGAACGCCGGGGTGTTTTTCGGGGTTCACAAGAATGACGCCATACTGGTTGAACAGCCTCGGGTCGCCTTCGACCAGCACCTCAAGGTCGCCCTGGTTGCCAAAGGACAGCCAAGTCGCGCGGTCCGTCAGTGCATAAGCCCCCATTCCGCTGGCGATGTTCAGCGTGGCCCCCATGCCCGATCCGGTTTCACGGTACCATTCGCCTGATGCACCGGCGACATCGACCCCGGCCGCGTCCCAATGGCTTAGCTCGGCCTTATGCGTACCGCTGTCGTCCCCACGCGAAGCAAACGGGGCTTGGGCACGCGAAATCGCGGTCAGCGCCGCGACGATATCCGCGCTGCCTTTTACCTGCGCCGGATCGGATTTCGGGCCAACAAGCACGAAATCATTGTACATGACATCGGACCGTTCCACGCCCCAGCCATCGGCCACGAATTTCTCTTCGTCCGGTTTGGCATGTACCAGCAGAACGTCTCCGTCACCGTTCACTGCGTTCCTTATGGCCTGACCTGTGCCAACCGCGACTACACGCACGTCGATGCCCGTCTCGGCCTCAAAGCCCGGGAGGATATGGTCAAACAATCCCGAATTCTGGGTCGAGGTGGTGGATTGCACGATGATGAACGGCTCTTCTGCTCTGACGGACCCTGCGGTCAGGCCAAGCGCAATCAATCCTGCGCGGATCAGATTTCCGATCATTCCGGAGTCTCCTGCTCACTTAAAGCTCAGTCACCAGCCCACCGGCCAGATAGCGGCGCGCGGCAGTGCTTGCGGGGGCGTCCAGCACCTGCTTTGTTGCGCCATGTTCAACGACATGCCCGCCATGCATCATTACAACATCCGCCGCAAGTCTGCGCGCCTGTCCGATGTCATGGGTGACCATCACGATCCGCACACCACGCGTCGAAGCGCGCATGATCATGCGCTCGATCTGTTGCGTGGCCGTCGGATCAAGGGCGCTGGTGGGTTCGTCCAAAAACAGGATTTCGGGATCGGATGCCAGCGCGCGCAGAATCGCAAGCCTCTGCGCCTCGCCGCCCGAAAGCGAGCGTGCCGCCTGCCGGGCCTTGCCGCTAAGCCCGCCCTCTTGCAGCAGATCGGTGATACGCTGTTTTCGAACAGCACGCGTCAATTGCTGTCGCTTGAGCACAAAGTCCAGATTGGCCGCGACGGAGCGGCGCAAAAGAACGGGTTGCTGAAACACCATCGCCTGTCGCGCCTTTTGCTCGGCTCTCAGCGGCTTTTCATCCTGCAGCACCTGCCCCTGATCCGGCAGGATCAGCCCGTGCAAGCAGCGCAGCAACAGACTTTTGCCAGCTCCGTTGGGACCAAGGATCAGGGTGGGCCCGGGTCCGTCCAGCACCAGTCCCGGCACGTCAAGCAACGTGCTGCCGTTGCGGCCAATACGCAGGTTCTGGACCTTCAGGCCACTCAACATATCAGGGGCCAGATCACGCATGCCGCAGCCCTTCCTGTTCCGCCCGCAGGCCGAGGAAACTGACCAGCGCGTTCACTGCAACCGCGATGCCGATCAGAATGGCACCCAGTGCAAGCGCAAGCGCCAGATTGCCCTTGGACGTCTCAAGCGCGATGGACGTGGTCATGACGCGCGTCACGTGGTTGATATTGCCGCCGACGATGATCACCGCGCCGACCTCGGCGATGGCGCGTCCAAATCCGGCCAGCAAAGCCGTGATCAGCGCAAGCCGTGCATCCCACAGCAACACCGGCACGGATGCAAGCCGGGATACGCCCATCGAGCGAAGCTGTTCCGAATATTCCTCGGCCAGCATTTCGATCACCTGACGCGTCAGCGCGGCCACAATCGGTGTGACCAGAACCACCTGTGCGATGATCATGGCGGTGGGCGTGTACAGCAATTGCAGCACGCCCAACGGCCCGGAACGCGATAGCATCAAATAGACCGTGAGGCCCACAACGACGGGCGGCAGCCCCATCAGGGCATTCATCAACACGATAAGGGCGCGCCGTCCGGGGAAACGCGAAACCGCCAGCGCGGCCCCGACAGGCATCCCGATCAGCGCCGAAATCAGCACCGCAAAGACGGAAACGCGCAGAGAAAGCAGAACGATAGCCCACAGCTCGGCATCCCCCTCCAGGATCAGAGAGGCCGCCTGACTGAATTCTGATGCAAAATTCTGCATTACTTACCACATCCGACTGGCAACGGGATTAAATGCGCGTTATTTCACAGTAATACTAGGTCATTCCTTGCCGCGATCAAACGCCAAAACCGGCAAGTGCAACGAAAAACGCGGCCCCGTAGGGACCGCGTTACCGACATCTGTCGTTTCGCTTTGGCGACTTAGTTCAGAGCCCCATCCGTGATCTGATGGGTCCAGGCACCTTCAGGCTGACTGGTGATAACGGGATCGGAACCACCGGCCAGCAGAGTGTTTACCGTACGCTCGAAATCTGCCGGGTCCAGCGCACCGTTCGACCCTGCCGTCAGCTTGGCGATCTCACCCATCATGCGCTTTTGATGCGTCTCGGTCTGGGCACCGGTCTCATCATTGTCGAGAACGATCAGCGCAGCCTCATCCGGGTTTTCTTCGGCATATTTCCAGCCCTTCATCGAAGCGCGAACGAAACGCTCCATCTTGTCGGCAAATGCCGGGTCGCTCAGGTTCTCCTCGAGCACATAGAGACCGTCCTCAAGCGTCGCGACGCCCTGATCTTCGTATTTGAAGGTCACGAGGTCATCTGGATTCACGCCCGCGTCAATGACCTGCCAGTATTCGTTGTAGGTCATGGTGCTGATGCAATCGGCCTGACGCTGCAGCAGCGGATCGACGTTAAAGCCCTGCTTGAGAACTTCGACACCACTCTCGCCCTTGCCGTCGGTTGAAATTCCCAGCTGGCTCATCCAGCTCATGAACGGGAATTCGTTGCCGAAGAACCAGACACCCAAAGTGCGATTTTTGAGATCCTCGGGCGAGGCGATGCCCGCATCTTTCCAGCAGGTCAGCATCATACCCGAGCTTTTGAACGGCTGGGCGATATTGACCAGCGGCAGTCCCTTTTCGCGTGCAGCCAGCGCGGCGGGCATCCACTCGACCGTGACATCCGCTCCGCCCCCGGCGATCACTTGCGTCGGCGCGATATCGGGGCCACCCGGCAGGATCGTGACGTCCAGACCCTCTTCCTCATAGAACCCTTTGTCTTTGGCAACGTAATATCCGGCGAACTGGGCCTGCGTGACCCATTTCAGCTGCAGATTGACCTCATCAGCGGCCAATGCGGCACCGGCTGCCAGTGTGAAGGCCGCAGTCACCCCACTAAGTAGCTTTTTCATCTGTCTTTTCTCCTTGTTGAAACTTTGCCCCCTTATTGATGCGGGGGTCTTGTAGGTTAATGTCTTGGCTCGGTTCCTCTTATCTTCGTTGTGACGGGTGCCAGAATGTCACCGCCTTTTCGATCCATGCAACACCGCTATAGAACACCGTTCCTGCCATTGCCGCCACTACGATTTCGGCCCAGACCAGATCGATATCCAGACTGCCGACACCCGTTGAAATGCGGAAACCCATGCCACGCGTAGGTGATCCGAAATACTCGGCAACAATCGCGCCGATCAGCGCCAGAGTGGTCGCGATCTTGAGACCATTGAATATGAATGGCATCGCAGCGGGCAGGCGCAGCTTGAGCAACGTCTGCCAGTATCCGGCCGCATAGGTTCGCATCAGATCGCGCTGCATGGCGTCGGTTTCCCGCAGGCCCTGCACCGTGTTCACGAGTATCGGGAAAAACACCATTACCACGACCACGGCCGCTTTTGAGTGCCAGTCGAACCCGAACCAGCTGACCAGGATCGGCGCGATGCCGACAATGGGCAGTGCTGCCACGAAATTGCCGATCGGCAGCAGCCCGCGAGTCAAGAAGGACGAGCGGTCGATGGCGATTGAACAAGCAAAGGCCGCGATGCTGCCGATGACAAACCCGGTAAGCGCACCCTTGAACACGGTCTGGCGGAAGTCCTCCCAAAGCGTGGCGGTCGAATTGAAGAACTCTTCGGCCACGTCAGAAGGCGGCGGCAGGATGACCGGCGAGACGTCAAGCCCCCGCACCAGACCTTCCCACAACACCAAAAGGGTGACGCCGAACAGAACCGGGACCAAAACGCGTACGCCCCGTGTCTTGTTCCATTTGGAAATCGCCAGACGATAGTTGGCCCACCAGGCCAGCCCCCAAAAAAGCAATGCAAGGGATAACCAGGTCATGTGTTCATCCCCATTCGCTTGAGGGCCACGCGCTGCAGGATATCCAGCAGCGTCACCAACAGCCCGGCCAGTATTGCGGCTGCCAACAAAGCGGCCCAGATGGCCAATGGCGTTCCAAACTGATCCCCGATCAGGATTCGCGCGCCCAGCCCCGAGATAGCCCCGGTCGGAAGTTCGCCCACAATCGTCCCCACCAGCGCCGCGGCGATGCCGATCTTGAGCGACGTGAACAGGTAGGGCATCGACGAGGGCAAACGCAGCTTGAAGAACCCCTGCGCCCCTGACGCATTATAGGTTTTTAGCAAGTCCAGCTGAGATGCGGATGGTGAGCGCAGGCCTTTGACCATGCCCACCAGTACCGGGAAATAGCACAGATAGGCCGAGATGATGGCCTTGGGCACGCCCCGCCCTTCGATCCCGACCTGTGAGCTGACCACGATGATCATTGGCGCCAGCGCCACGATGGGTACGGTCTGACTGATGATCGCCCACGGCATCAGGCTCATGTCGACAACGCGCGAATAGACGATTGCCACCGCCGCCGCGATGCCCAGCGTGGTGCCCAGCAGGAACCCCCAAAGCGTCGACTGCAAGGTGATGCCGGCGTGATAGATCAACGAGCGTTTCGACAGCGCGCGTCCACGCAGCGCCATCTCACCGGTGGTTTTCCACAACTCCTGACCGACCTGCCCCGGCGTCGGCAGCCTCGGACGATCCAGCGCATAGCCTTTGGAGATATGTGACGGATTGACCGCCATCAGGTACCAGACCGAGGTGTTCTGCCGGACGCGCGAGGTTTCGGGTGTCACGACTTCACCGGACCGCTGGGCCTGATCCAGTGCCACGCGGATATTCATGGGCGCAACGGCGGCATACCAGATGGCGACAATAGCGGCGAGAACCGCCAGAATGGGCAACAGGTTCTTCATGCGGCGCCCTCTTTCGCGGCGATATCAATCGTCATAGGCATGCCCCGCTCTTAGCCCTTCGCGCACGCGGTGGGCGATTTCCAGAAACTCGGGCGTGTCGCGAATGTCCAGCGGGCGCTCCTTTGGCAAGGGACTTTCAATCACGTCGGTAATCCGCCCCGGGCGTGGACTCATCACCACGATCTTTGTGCTGAGATAGACCGCCTCGGGGATCGAGTGCGTGACAAAGCCGATGGTCTTGTCCGTGCGTGACCAAAGCTGCAACAACTGTTCGTTCAGGTGATCGCGCACAATCTCGTCCAGGGCGCCGAAGGGTTCGTCCATCAGCAGGATATCGGCATCAAAGGCCAAGGCACGCGCGATCGACGCACGCTGTTGCATCCCCCCCGAAAGCTGCCATGGAAACTTTCCGCCAAATCCTTCAAGATCAACAAGTTCCAGAACCTTGTTAACGCGATCTTCTTGCTGATCGCGAGAGTAACCCATGATCTCAAGCGGCAACTTTATGTTCTTGGCGATCGTCCGCCACGGGTATAGCCCCGCCGCCTGAAACACATAGCCATAAGCCCTGTTCCGCCGCGCCTCGTCCGGGGTCATGCCATTGACGCTCAGCGTGCCGCCGGTGGGATTTTCCAGTGCCGCGATGCATCGCAGAAAGGTAGTTTTGCCACAGCCCGACGGGCCGATGAAACTGACGAAGTCGCCCTTGTCGATCGTCAGGTTCACATCGTTGAGTGCGTGGACCGGCCCGTCATTGGTCTGAAACACCAGATCCAACTGCCTTGCCTCGATAACGGGCTGGGTATTGCTTTCAGTGTCCATTCTATTGCCTTGAAAAGAGATCGTTGAGAGCTGCCAAACCGGCAGCTCCAGAGGTTTACACGCCGGTTGCCGGGATACCGGTCCGCTCGACCGGTCTGGGCGCCGTCAGCTCTTTCCAGGTGCTCAGCGCCTTGTTCACGGTCGTGTTCGCCTCACGCGCAACAAAGTTGCCGTGGCCTTCCTGTGTGCGGATCTCACCATCATGAACGGCGACCTGTCCACGAGTCAGGGTAAAGCGCGGAAGGCCCTTGACCTCTTTGCCTTCAAACACGTTGTAGTCGATTGAAGATTGCTGCGTAGATGCCTGAATAGTTTTGGATTTCTCCGGATCCCAGACAACTAGGTCCGCATCCGCCCCAACAAGAACCGCACCCTTCTTGGGATAACAGTTCAGAACCTTGGCGATATTGGTCGAGGTTACGGCCACGAACTCATTCGGCGTCAGACGCCCGGTCGCCACGCCATGCGTCCACAGCATCGGCATCCGGTCCTCCAGCCCACCGGTTCCGTTCGGGATCTTGGTGAAGTCACCGACGCCATAGCGTTTTTGCTCGGTCGTAAAGGCGCAGTGATCGGTTGCCACAACCGACAGCGATCCGGATTGCAGCCCGGCCCACAGGCTGTCCTGATGCTTTTTGTCCCGGAACGGCGGCGACATAACGCGTCGCGCGGCATGGTCCCAATCGGCGTTGAAATATTCGCTTTCATCCAGTGTCAGGTGCTGGATCAGCGGCTCGCCCCAGACCCGTTTTCCCTGCATCCGTGCCCGGCGAATGGCTTCGTGGCTTTCTTCGCAGGACGTATGCACCACATAGAGCGGCACACCCGCCATGTCAGCGATCATGATGGCCCGGTTTGTGGCCTCGCCCTCAACCTGTGGCGGTCGGGAATAGGCATGCGCCTCGGGGCCGGTATTTCCCTCGGCCAGCAGTTTGGCGGAAAGTTCGGCAACCACATCGCCGTTCTCGGCATGGACCATGGCGATCCCGCCAAGCTCGGCCAGACGCTGGAACGAGGCATACATCTCGTCATCATTCACCATCAGCGCGCCCTTATAGGCCATGAAGTGCTTGAAGGTGTTGATACCACGCTGTTCGATCACGGTTTTCATGTCATCGAACACCTGCTCGCCCCACCAGGTCACGGCCATGTGGAACGAGTAGTCGCAATTGGCACGCGTCGATTTGTTGTCCCAGCGTTTCAGCGCGTCCAGCAGGCTTTCGCCCGGATTGGGCAGCGCGAAATCGACCACCATTGTGGTTCCGCCGGACAGAGCAGCCCGCGTTCCACTTTCGAAGTCATCACTGGAATATGTCCCCATAAACGGCATCTCCAGATGCGTATGCGGATCGATGCCACCGGGCATGACGTAGCACCCGGTTGCATCCAGTTCCTTGTCGCCCTTCAAATCAGGACCGATTTCCGTGATTACGCCTGCTTCGATCTTTACGTCGGACTTGTACGTCAGATCGGCAGTAACGATGGTTCCATTTTTGATCACTGTGGTCATGAGCTGGCTCCGTTCGGATTTGTTTTGTTTATATGTTCTGTACCTTTAGCGGGCGTAGTTCTCGCTAAATCAAGTTTCAGTTGGGCGATTTCGACCGCAAGTTTTTCATTCTCCAGCTGGGACCTCTTGGAATCCCGGAGAAAGAGCATAACCGCAATCACTGTCGAACTGAGTGAACCAACCACGGCCGCAATGGCGCTAAACAGTTTGACCCATTCAGAGGCGTCCCCGATCGAGCCGGTTGGGAGGTCTGTGACCAGCGCGAGCGCCTCCTGAATGAACACGTCCAGTTCCTGAACAGCGATCAAGCGTTCACCCGGCGTTTCGGCGTTTTTCGCCCGGTCGAGCATCCCGAAGACGTCATTCTCAACAAGGAACAACTCGATTAGCTGCGCATCACGTTCCTGATAGAATTCGACACTGATATTAGCGGCGTTGAGCTCTTGCTGCATTGACCGATACCGATCAACAAGAAAGTAAACAGCAAGCAGGCCCAGCAATATTGCAAAGCTGGCAAACAGGATTGACCCTTTTGAGAGGCGATCCGGTTTCACCCCACTATCTCCGCGGTTTCGACGACCGCGTGAAACAGAACATCAGCCCCTGCGGCCGCCCATTCCTTGCTGATTTCCTCGGCCTCGTTGTGGCTCAGGCCATCCACGCAGGGACACATCACCATCGCCGTCGGGGCAACACGATTGATCCAGCAGGCATCGTGTCCCGCACCCGAAATGATGTCCGTATGCGAATAACCCAGTCTTTCCGCCGCATTACGCACTGCCGTTACGCAGTTTTCATCGAAGTCGACCGGATCGAAACCGCCGACCTTTTCGAATTCAACGGACAGCCCCATATCGTCGACGATGTCTTGGGCCGCAACGCGCAAGCGGGCCTCCATATCCTTGATCACCTCCAGATCGGGCGAGCGGAAATCGACGGTGAAAACCACCTTGCCCGGGATCACGTTACGCGAATTGGGAAAGACATCGATATGCCCTGCGGCTCCGACGGCGTGGGGAGCGTGGGACCAAGCGATCTCATCCACTTTTTCCAGCACCCGTGCCATCGCCAGGCCCGCATTCTTGCGCATCGGCATCGGGGTCGATCCGGTATGGGCGTCCTTGCCGGTAATTGTCACCTGCGTCCAGCTTAGCCCCTGACCATGCGTGACGACGCCGATGTCCTTTTCCTCGGCCTCGAGAATGGGTCCCTGTTCGATGTGCAGCTCGAAAAACGCATGCATCTTTCGGGCACCGACCTCTTCTTCGCCACGCCAACCGATCCGTTTCAGCTCGTCACCGAATTTCTTTCCCTCGGCATCCTCGCGATCATAGGCCCAGTCCTGCGTATGCATTCCAGCAAACACACCCGAGGCCAACATCGCCGGGGCGAAGCGCGTCCCCTCTTCATTGGTCCAGTTTGTTGCAACGATGGGATGTTTGGTCTTGATACCCAGATCGTTCAGGGTGCGAATGATCTCGAGCCCGCCGAGGACCCCCAGAACCCCATCATACTTTCCGCCTGTAGGCTGCGTATCCAGATGCGAACCGACATAGACAGGCAGCGCATCGGGATCGGTTCCCTCGCGCCGGGCAAACATGTTGCCCATCTGATCCAGCCCCATGGCGCAGCCCGCATCCTCGCACCATTTCTGAAACAAGGCGCGTCCTTCGGCATCTTCGTCGGTCACGGTCTGCCGGTTGTTACCACCCGCGATACCCGGTCCGATCGTGGCCATCTCCATCAGACTGTCCCACAACCGGTCACCATTGATTCTGAGATTCTGCGCCGGAGCTGCCATGTGTTTTCCCCTGTTGCTTGCGAATTGGCTCGCTTTTGGTGTCGTGATTTGACCATCTGGTCAAACTCACGCTATCACGGGTTCAACATCAGTCAAGAAATTGCATGGCACAGCCGGAAATTTCGGCATAATTGCCCCCTGATTGGCAGAAAAAGAGACAACCGAAGAAAATGCCCAAGGATCGCGCACCGACCCGCATTCAGAAAAAGAACCGCGCCGCCATTCTGGAGGCAGCGTTGAATGTCTTTTCAGCGCATGGATTTCGCGGGGCAACGGTGGATCAGATTGCTGCCGAATCCGGTCTGAGCAAACCCAACCTGCTGTACTACTTCCCGTCGAAAGAGGCGATTCACACCGCGCTGCTTTCCGGCTTGCTGGATACATGGCTGGCACCGCTGCACGATCTGAACGAAAACGGCGATCCGCTTGAAGAGATCCTATCCTACACGCGCCGCAAGCTTGAGATGAGCCGTGAACTGCCACGCGAAAGCCGGTTGTTTGCCAATGAGCTGGTTCAGGGCGCGCCGCGTATTCACCAGGCTCTTTCAGAGGATCTGAAAAGACTTGTCGACGACAAGACCAAAATTCTGACGCGCTGGATGGATCAGGGCAAAATCGCGCGGCTTCACCCTTATCATCTGGTGTTTTCCATCTGGGCGCTGACCCAGCACTATGCCGATTTCGACGTTCAGGTGCGTGCAATTCTTGGCGAAGAAGACCCGTTTGAGGGGGCCGAACCATTTATCGATACGGTGTATCGCAAACTTCTGGCGCCCTAAGCATCGTTTAAACGTAGTCGGGCAATTTTTGCCATGATTGTAGCCAGCCCCAACCCTGAGCCTGGATTGCCCAGCTGTTTTTGACCTAATCCGCACAACGGAGCGTCGTCGTGCGCCGGTTGGTGACAGGGGTAGAGTGTGAGGTCAGGCATAACTGCTTCAAATCAGGAAAAAGGCGGCGCGAATTTCATCTGATCCGCACCGCCAAATAATTTACTGTCATTTCCCACTACGGGCCGAAGGACTTTCTGTTCTAAGAAGACTCGTCGAATTTCTCGATTGAGATTATTCGACGAAAATTCTCTGCCTATTCTGCCGCCTTCGCCATCGGGTTATTGGGATGGGTCGTCCAGTTGGCGTATTCTTCCTGAACAACTTTTCCGGTGCGCGGATCAACCTCGCCCGCAGCCATCGGCACCATCGAGATGCAGTTCTCGACAGGACAGACATCGACGCAGAGGTTACAGGCCACGCATTCTTCATCTATCACCTCGAACACACGATCGGGTGACATCGAAATGGCCTGATGGCTGGTATCTTCGCACGCCGCATAGCAACGGCCACACTTGATGCACTGATCCTGATCGATCTTTGCTTTGGCGACGTAATTCAGGTTCAGGTACTGCCAGTCGGTCACATTGGGAACAGCGCGGCCGACGATTTCGGACACGTTCGTGTAGCCCTTTTCGTCCATCCATCTGGACAACCCGGCCGTCAGTTCGTCGATGATTTTGAACCCATAGGTCATCGCGGCAGTACATACCTGAACCGTCCCGCATCCCAACGACATGAATTCTGCCGCATCGCGCCATGTTGTAACCCCGCCGATGCCCGAAATCGGAAGCCCGTGCGTTTCGGAGTTGCGGGCAATTTCCGAGACCATCGACAAAGCAATCGGTTTGACCGCTGGTCCGCAATAGCCACCGTGACTGCCCTTGCCATCAATCGACGGTTCGGGGCTGAAGGTATCCAGATCGACACTGGTGATCGAGTTGATCGTGTTGATCAGCGAGACCGCATCAGCGCCGCCGTTTCTGGCCGCCGTCGCCGGTTTGCGAATATCCGTGATGTTTGGCGTCAGCTTCACGATCACCGGCTTGTCGTAGTACTGCTTGCACCAGCGGGTGACCATTTCGATATATTCCGGCACCTGCCCCACGGCACTGCCCATTCCGCGCTCGCTCATCCCGTGGGGACAGCCAAAGTTCAGCTCGATCCCATCCGCCCCGGTTTCGGCCACGCGCGGCAGGATTGCCTTCCATGCCCCTTCTTCGCAAGGCACCATGATCGACGCGATCAGCGCCCTGTCGGGGTAATCCGCCTTGACCCGGGCCATTTCCTCAAGATTGACCTCAAGGGGGCGATCCGTGATCAGTTCGATGTTGTTAAGGCCAAGCAAACGGCGGTCTGCACCATAGATCGCGCCATAACGCGGCCCGTTCACGTTGACCACCGGCGGGCCTTCCTCACCCAGAGTTTTCCAGACCACCCCGCCCCATCCGGCCTCGAACGCCCGGCGCACGTTGTATTCCTTGTCCGTTGGCGGTGCCGATGCCAGCCAGAAAGGGTTTGGACTGGAAATTCCAAGAAAGTCTGTCGTCAGATTGGCCATGGGTCCTCCTTACCGGCTCAGCCGGATTTCCTGAATATCATCTCTGTCGGGCGAATGCGCCCGGCGTGTATGTTCTCGACGTAGTTGCCGAACTTTTCCGGTGCGGTTTCACCCATCATCAGGTGAATCCCCAAAGGCGGGGGACCGCTTTCGGCAATGCGGGCAAAGGCCTCTTCGAAGAACGCGGTTGCGAATTCGGTCCGGTCTGTTTCCGCAACCAAATCCAGCCCTGCCGCAGCTGCCGCGTTCTTGTAGGTGTCAGGCGCGTCAACAAAGGACGTTTCCGGGGCAGTTGACCAAGGCAACGGAAACTTCAGCGCCTCGTCAACGCTTCCGCCCATCACATCGAACACCGCAAAGGTTCCCCCCGTGGAAAGCACCCTTGCAACCTCGGCAAACAGCCCTGCCTTGTCTTGGATGTTCATGCCAACATGCAGCATGACCGCCAGATCGAAACCGAAATCCGGCACCGGCATATCCAGTGCGCTACCGACCAGAAACGTCGTTTTGTGGCCCAGCCCGACCAGATCACTCAACTCCGTGGCGGTTTCCACGAATTCCGGCGTCAGATCGATGCCGGTTACCGTGGAATCGTAGTGGTCCGCGACATATCGCGATGTACCGCCGATCCCGCACCCCACGTCCAGCACACGGGTGGCGTGATTTGGCGACAGTTGCGCGAACAGGTGGTCCGTCGCCGCGACGCCGCCAGTGTGGAATTCATCCCCGGCCTTCAGATCAGCCGCCGTGGCGGCATCGGGATCGACGCCGCTGGCTTGCAGCGCCTCTCTTACTCTTTGGGTCAGGGCACCGGTCGTATAGTGGCGCGCAACTGCATTTTCGATCGTAGACATTTGCAATACCTCAGCGACAAAAATGGGGTGGAATACCCCAATCTATCACGAAATCAGTGTCGCATGGATGTCCATTGCAGCATCCCGCCCTTCAGCAACGGCTGTCACGGTCAGGTCGTCACCGCCTGCCGCGCAATCGCCACCGGCCCAGACGCCATCCATCGAGGTTCGCCCCGGCCCGGTTACAGCGATCTTGTTGCCATCCAGCGTCAGACCGTCCGGCGCGCCCTCTAAGGTCTGGCCGATAGCCTTGAGAACCTGATCGGCTCGTACCCGAGTGGTTTCTCCGGTTCCCGACAGCTTGCCGTCGACGGTTGCAGTATACTCCAGCTCGATCTCAGCCGCAGTGCCATTGCCGTGAACTGCAACGGGTTGCACGTTGCACATGATCTTGACGCCATTGGCTGCCGCAAGATCCTGTTCATATCGGCTGGCACCCATTGCATCGCGGTCGCGGCGATAGGCGATGGTCACGTTTTCCGCGCCCAAAAGCTTCGATTTCACCGCTGCGTCCACAGCAGTCATACCACCGCCGATGATCACGACATTGCGCCCTACCGGCAGGTTCGCCAGATCGTCCGCCTGCCGCACTTCGGCAATGAAATCAACCGCGTGATGCACACCGTCCTTGTCCGCTCCTTCGGCGCGCAGCGCATTTACGCCTGCCAGTCCGATGGACAAAAACACCGCGTCATACGCATCCTGCAGCCCGTCCAGAGAAATCGTATCGCCAAGCGATGACCCGGTTTCGATCGCGATGCCGCCGATCTGCAGCAGCCAATCGACCTCGGCCTGGGCAAAGTTGTTCGTCGCCTTGTAAGCAGCAATGCCGTATTCGTTCAGACCGCCAGGTTTCGGCCGGGATTCGTGGATAACCACATCATGGCCAAACATTGCCAAACGGTGTGCACAGGCCAGACCCGCCGGCCCTGCCCCAACAACCGCAACTGTTTTGCCGGTAGAGGCTGCGCGGTCAAACGGATGTTCGCCCGCAGTCATCACGCTATCGGTTGCAAACCGCTGAAGCCGGCCAATCTCGACCGGTTTGCCTTCGGCGGTTTCGCGAACGCAGGCTTCCTCGCAAAGCGTTTCCGTGGGACATACCCGGGCGCACATCCCACCCAAGATGTTCTGATCCAGAATGGTCTTGCCCGCCGCTTCGGGCTGTCCCGCCTGAATCTGTCGGATGAACACCGGAATATCGATGTCCGTCGGACACGCCGTAACACATGGCGCGTCATAGCAGAAATAACACCGATCAGCAGCCACTGCCGCCTCGTGCGGCGCAAATGGCGGATGCAGATCCGCGAAATTCGAGGTCAGCTCATCGCTGGAAAGCCGCCCGGCCACGACGCCGGGAGCCATCTGGCCCTGTGCCATCACTCTACTCCCTGTAGATATGTTTGTTATGACCCCAGCTTGCCACAAACAAAAATTTTATCAATTGGTAAAATTTGCCAAATGGTCAAAAAATGCAAAATCCGGGCCGCGAGACCCGGATTTGGCGGATTGTTGCTAGAAATTTATGCAGGTCTTAGGAAATCAGACCATTTCTTTCAGGTGATCCAGTTTCATCCAGACTCTGGCGCCCTCAGGTCCGGCGGTGGCATTCAGCGTTGATCCGGGCGGCAGGCGCAGCCAGTCCCAGCCCCCGAACTCTTCACCCGACTCGACAAAGCTACCGTCAACGACAAAGAGCTCGGCCCCGCCCGGCAGGTCATGGGAAACCTGTTCGCCCGCAGCCCAGGTGCGAATCTGCACATCCTCGCGCTGATCCTTGAACAACTGGGTCTTCTGATCCTGACCGATTGATTTGCGAACCTCGGTCCGGTCCTCAGGGTCAAACTGATGGAGCTTCACCAGAATGGTCGCTCCTTCCTGCGCGGAAGGCGTGTGAGAGGTTGTCGGAGGGTTGCGAACATAGCTGCCAACCGGGAAATCCCCAGTTTCATCCTGAAACACGCCGTCGAGAACCAGAAATTCTTCGCCACCGTCATGGGTGTGGGCCGCAAAAGCGCTTCCGGGCGCAAAGCGCACAATCGTCGTAGCGCGCGCCACTTCGTCGCCGATCCGGTCCAGCATCTTGCGTTCGACCCCTGCTGCGGGGGACTGAACCCAATCGGCCTCGTTGAAATGCACCGCTACTCGTTTCGTGAAGTCAGCATTGATAAGCATCCGCGTTCTCCTGATCAGAGTGTTTCCGTAGAATTGGCCCCTGCCCCGCGAATTGCAAACAGGTTCACGAAAACGTGGGGTTCCTGACTGAACGGAGGCTGTCGGGCAGCGCAGAGATTTTGACTGCATTCACCGCTTGATGTAGGCCGGTCTTTACAAAGAAACGTCGAACCCCGGTTTGGTCGAGAAAGAGAAAAATGCAGCAGGCGGACCACCCCAAATTCAACATCGTCATTATTGGTCAGAACAATCGTCTGCAATACGAGGCCATATTGTTCGCAGCATCGTTGCGGCACAATTCGCCCGGTTTTGACGGAAAGCTGTTTGTCGCAGTTCCGCAGCCCGGACCGAAATGGAAACAGGACCCTCGCATACAGAACGAAGATGTCCTCAGGGCGCTGAAACAGCTTGGCGCGGAAATTCTGCCGTTCGAGAGCAATGTTTTTGGCGAAAGCTATCCATACGGCAACAAGATCGAGGCGCTGCTGGCCCTGCCCGAAGGGGAGCCCTTTGTATTTTTTGACACCGATACGCTGATCACCGGCGACCTGACCAGTGTTCCGTTTGGTTTCGATCGCCCTGGCGCGTCGCTGAAGGTCGAGGGCACATGGCCCAAACCCACCCTTTACGGCCCCGGCTATGACGGCATCTGGCGCGCTTTGTACCAGCGGTTCGATCTGGATTTCGAAAGCTCTCTGGATACCAGCCAGCCACATGATTACTGGCGGAGATATCTGTATTTCAACGCGGGTTTCTTCTTTTATTCCTGCCCGCGCAAGTTCGGAGAGCGTTTCCTGCAGTTCGCCAAGACCATCCGCGACGAGAACCTGCCGGAACTTACCGCGCAAAGCCTTGATCCATGGCTGGACCAGGTCGCACTACCCTTGGTCATCCACTCATTCGGTGGCGGGCGCGATGCTCTGCCCCGTGGGTTGCTTGATGGATCTGTCAGCTGCCACTACCGGCTGTTCCCATTGCTTTATGCGCGGGAAAGCGACCGGGTTGTCGAAGTGCTGGAAACGGTTGCGGCCCCCAACAAATATAAAAAAGTGCTGAAGAACTATGAGCCCCTGAAAAAGCTGGTGTTTCAGGGCAAGGGGGCCCGGGTCCGGGCCTTGTTCGACCGCGAAAACCTGCCTCAGCGCGAGCAGGTCATTCGAAACAAGATCAAATCCAACGGGCTTTGGCTGCGGTGATCCCGCCTTAGCAACGTGCGGCGACCATGTCGTTGTGCGTAAGCGGTTGATGCCCTACAGATTTTGACAAACATATTCCAAAGGGAGACTTTCGAAATGTCCAATGGCCCCACCTACGGCTTTGACACGCTGCAAATTCATGCGGGCGCGCGCCCTGATCCGGCGACCGGCGCGCGACAGACACCGATTTACCAGACCACCGCATATGTGTTCCGCGATGCCGATCACGCAGCGGCGCTGTTTAACCTGCAGGAAGTGGGCTATATCTATTCCCGCCTGACGAACCCGACAGTGGCCGTGTTGCAGGAACGTGTCGCGACGCTGGAAGGCGGCGTTGGGGCCGTGTGCTGCTCATCAGGCCATGCGGCACAGATCATGGCGCTGTTCCCGCTGATGGGGCCGGGTTGCAACGTGATCGCCTCGACCCGTCTGTATGGCGGCACGGTCACGCAGTTCAGCCAGACCATCAAGCGCTTTGGCTGGTCAGCCAAGTTTGTGGACACCGACGATCTTGAGGCCGTCAAGGCCGCCATCGACGAAAACACCCGCGCCGTCTTCTGCGAATCCATCGCCAATCCCGGCGGCTATGTCACCGACATCCGCGCGTTGGCCGATGTCGCGGACGAGGCAGGCGTACCGCTGATCGTGGACAACACATCGGCCACGCCATACCTTTGCCGCCCCATCGATCAGGGCGCGTCATTGGTCGTGCATTCGACGACAAAATACCTGACCGGCAACGGCACCGTGACCGGCGGCTGCATTGTGGATTCGGGTAAATTCGACTGGTCTGCCAGCGACAAGTTCCCCTCGCTCAGCGCGGCGGAGCCTGCCTATCACGGCCTGAAATTCCACGAAACCTTCGGGCCGCTGGCCTTTACGTTCCACAGCATTGCGGTTGGTCTGCGCGATCTTGGCATGACGATGAACCCACAGGCGGCGCATTACACCCTGATGGGTATCGAAACGCTGAGCCTTCGGATGCAGCGCCATGTGGAAAACGCCGAGAAGATCGCAACGTGGCTGGAGGCCGATGATCGCGTGGAATACGTTACCTATGCCGGTCTGCCTTCGTCGCTTTATCATGAGCGGGTGCAGCAGCATTATCCCAAGGGCGCGGGTGCGCTGTTCACCTTTGCCGTAAAAGGCGGGTACGAGGCCTGTGTGAAGCTGGTGAACGCGCTGGAGATTTTCAGCCATGTGGCGAACCTGGGTGATGCGCGATCGCTGATCATCCATTCGGCTTCGACCACGCATCGGCAACTGACAGCGGAACAGCAGGAAGCGGCAGGCGCCAGCCCGAATGTGGTTCGGCTCTCCATCGGGATCGAGGATGCGGACGATCTGATCGCCGATCTGGATCAAGCTCTGGCCAAAGCCTGCACCTGACAAAAAGCGAGCGGCATCATGTCTGAACATAAGATCAACGATCTGGGCCAACCTGTCGGAGCGCCGGTAAAGGGGGACTTTCCGCGCCCCCTGCCCCCGCGCAGTTCGATGCAGGGGCGGTATTGTTCGGTGGTGCCGCTTGACGAAACGCTGCACGCACCCGGCCTGTTTCGGGCGTTTGCAAAGGATATGGACGGTCGGAACTGGACCTACCTGCCCTACGGCCCATTTGACTCGGAAACCGGGTTTTCCGAATGGCTGAAAGCGAGTTGCACAGGCCCGGACCCGTTGTTTCATACCGTTCTTGATGCTGATGGAGCCCCTGTTGGCATGGCGTCGTATCTGCGGATTGAGCCATCAGCGGGCTCGATTGAAGTCGGCCATATTCACTTTTCGCCGCTATTGCAGCGAAAGCCATCTTCGACAGAGACCATGTATCTGATGATGCGGCGTGTGTTCGATGAATTGGGCTATCGCCGATACGAATGGAAATGCGACGCGCTGAATGCCCCGTCGCGTCAGGCAGCCGAACGGCTTGGATTTACATTCGAAGGCGTATTCCGGCAGGCGACACACTACAAAGGACGCAACCGGGATACGGCGTGGTTCGCCATCATCGACAAGGATTGGCCGCGCATACGCGACGCATTCGAAGCCTGGCTTTCACCGGACAATTTTGATGCGACGGGCCAGCAACGTGAATCCCTGATGGCCCGCCAGACGGATTGAGGGTTATTCGGCGATTTCGAACACCATCGATACGGTCGCTTGAACCGAAATCTCACCCGCAGCGACGGGAACGCCGCCCGCATCCGCCGCCGCAAATTCGGCCCTATGCATTAACGGCCGCGGGCCACCACCACCCACGGTGATCGAGACGACTTGGCCCAGCTCAACCCCTGCTGCCTGCGCCAGTTGCTCGGCCTTTTCCCTTGCATCCGCGACTGCGTCTGCACGTGCCTTGGCCGCAAGCGGCTTGGGGTCCTGAACGCTAAAGCTCAGCCCGCCAAAGTCATTTGCGCCCCCTTCGATCACGGCGTCGAGGATCGGCCCCAGATCAGCAAGATTCCGAACCCGCACAAAGACACGGTTGGAGGCGACGAATCCTGTAATCTTCCGATGGTTACCGTTCTGGTCGTCACGCCCGCTCCAAAGTGGCGACAATGACAGATCGCGGGTCTGGATGTCGCGCGCCTCAAGCCCTGCCTGTTCCAGCCGGGACAGGATCTGAGCAACCGCCTCAGAGGTTGCCTGCATGGCTGCGGCGGCTTCGGTGTTTTCGTTTGTGACGCCAAGCGTGATGGTCGCCATGTCCGGCGCGGCCTCGGCCGTGCCTGTGCCGTCGACGATGATGCGACGTTCTTGCGCATTGGCCATTCCAGCTGCCGTAACGGCAAGCATCATCACGAGAAAAGCAATGTTCTTCAATGTGATCTCTCCTGTTGTTGTACCTAATAGATGGGTTGGCAAGCCTTCGCCGCACAAGGGGAGAATTCGGCTTTTTCTTTCCCTCGGCGATATCCTGCTTTAATCTCGCCGCGTGAACGCCGAGGCGTTTGCGTAAGACTGACAATTACGGTTCCGCCAGATTATGAAGCCTGCCTTTACGCTGTCTTTTTCGGTTGAAGGAATTTCGCTGCTGCACCATGCGGACGGCGAATGGTACAGTGTCGGTTCCGTTTCGCTGGACACACCTGATCTGAAGGCGGCGTTCGAAGATCTGCGCGCAAAGGCCTTTGCCCTTGAAAACGATCTGAGTTGCAGGGTTGTGCTGCCTGATCCGCAAATCCGGTATCTGACGGTTGAGACAGAAGATCTTGACGACGCAGAGCGGACGGCGCGGATTGAGGAAGTCCTTGGCGAGGCAACGCCCTATGCATTGTCGGACCTTGCGTATGACACTGAAGCCTCAGGGACCACGACCTATGTAGCCGCTGTCGCCAAGGAGACGCTGGCCGAAGCCGGAACTTTTACAACCGAGCACGGTTTCAGGCCGGTATTGTTTTCGGCTGAACCTGCGGACGGTGAGTTTCCCCGGGTACCGGATTTTCAGGAAACACCTGAGATCACCGTCGCAGTTGCACCCGAACCGGAAAGCCCCGCGCCTAAGGAGAGCGTCGCAATTGAGCCCGAACCGGAAAGCCCTGCACCTGAGGAGAGCGAGGCCGAAGAACCCGCTGCCGAGGCTGCTTTTGAGGAACAACCCGATACGGGGCCTGCGGACCCGCCATCCGAATCTGAAGAGGCCAGCTTTTCCTCCTGCCGCCGTCCTACTTTGGACGATACCGAGGAAGAAACAGATGCGCAGCCCGAAGCCGAAGCTGCCGAAGCGGACAGTGAAGAAGAGCATTCAGTCGCAGAAAACGAAGCGGATTTACCGCCTGCAACGCCTGTTCATCCGATTGCCGAACCGGCTGTCCCGGCAAATTTCAATGCCCTGCCGGACGTTGGTAAGGGGGCAATGGATGAAACGGATCGCCTGACAATCTTTGGCGCGCGGGGCCGCAAAAAATCCCGTATCGGGATCACGGCTCCTGTGGCTGCATCAGTCGTTTTGGCCTGCATTGCAATTGGCGGATGGGCCCTGTGGCCGCAGGGGGATGAAGCGGCAGAGTTACCGCAGCCAGAAACGCGGACAGCGCTTGTCGATTCTGCCCAGTCTGAGAACGATGTTGGCAACGCGTCAGACGACGTTCCGCAGGACCCGCCTCAAACGACTGAGAATCCAGATCAACCTGTTGACCCGAATACGACGGATACGGCTATTCTGGACGCCCTGAAGGTCGAACCGACACCCGTTGAAACGGTGCAACGTGATCCTGTGGCGGAACAGGCGCAACTGGAGGCTACCGGCGTGTCGCCCGAGCCTCCGCAAGCTCTGCCGGAAAGGGCGTTGGAACCTGCGGACGATCTATATCTCGCGTCAATCGATCGATCTGATTTGTCACAGGATGCGCTTGCCCTGCCCGGCGCGCAGAGTTTTGACACCGATTTTCCGGTTGAGCAGGCCGGACTGCCGACTGCTGCCGGAACCCAGTTCGAACTGGATGATCGGGGTCTGGTTACCGCAACCGAGGATGGCACGCTCAATCCTGATGGGGTGATCGTGTATCTGGGAAGACCTGCCCGTGTCCCGCCGGACGTGCCAGTTCGGTTTGAAGAAGAGCCGGTGGTGGATGAAGCGCAGGAACGTCTTGCCGGTCTTCGCCCGGCACCGCGCCCCGATGATCTGGTCGAAAGCTTTGAACGACAGCAACTTGGCGGGCGCTCGCTTGAAGAACTTGCTGGCGTTCGCCCAAAGTTGCGCCCGGAATCGCTGCAGATAGAGCCACAGGTCGACGAAACGCCAACGGCTTTGGCCGTTGTGCTGGTGCCCCGACCGAAACTGCGGCCGGTCACCGCCGCGCCTGCGGTTGAGCGTCCAAAGGTAAACAGCGATGGGTCGCTTGGTTCAACAGCGGCAGTGAGCGGCGGAACTGAGTCCGGCACCTTTGCACCCAAATCGGTTTCGCCCAAAATCCCAAGCTCGGCTTCGGTCGCGCGTCAGGCCACATTGGACAACGCCATCAACCTGCGCCGCGTCAATCTGATTGGGGTCTACGGAACCCCTTCCAATCGGCGGGCGCTGATCCGTCTTCCCAGCGGCCGCTACAAAAAGGTCAAAATCGGCGACCGTCTTGACGGTGGCCGGGTGCTTGCAATCGGCGACAGCCAGTTGGTCTATCAGAAAAGCAGCCGGAACGTGACCTTGACCATGCCGAACAGCTGACCCCGGGGAACGGCTGACAAAAGGCGCGCGGACGTAAGCTTGAGACAGCTTATCATCCGCACGCCCACTGAATAATCAGGCCAATCAAGCGGCTGGTATTTCCCCAGACTCGATCTGCTCGCGCTCAATGGATTCGAACAAAGCCTTGAAGTTGCCTTCGCCGAAACCGTCATCGCCCTTGCGCTGGATGAATTCGAAGAAGATCGGGCCAATTACTGTTTTCGAGAAGATCTGCAGCAGAATCTTCGTCTCGCCCCCATCGACCACACCTTCGCCATCGATCAGGATACCGTGTTTCATCATGCGATCTTTCGGTTCGTCATGCCCCTGCACGCGGTCATAGGACATGTCGTAGTAGGTTTCGTTCGGACCGGGCATGAATTTCAGGCCCTTCGCTGCGATGGCATCGGTCGAGCCATAGATGTCATCCGACCCCACCGCGATGTGCTGAATGCCCTCGCCCTTGTATTTCTTGAGGTAGGAAACAATCTGCCCGGTTTCACCGCGGTCTTCGTTGATCGGAATGCGGATGCGACCGCAGGGCGACGTCAGAGCACGGCTGAGAAGTCCGGTGAATTTGCCCTGAATGTCAAAGAAACGGATTTCCTTGAAGTTGAACAGGTCGCCATAGAATTTGAACCACTTGTCCATGTTGCCCTTGTAGACATTGTGGGTCAGGTGATCGAGGTAGTAGAACCCATCGCCGCGCGGCTTGGATTGCTTCAGCCACTCGAACTCTTCGTTGTATGGCGACGTGTCGTGATACTGGTCCACAAAATAAAGCAGAGAGCCACCGATGCCTTTGATCGCCGGGACATCCATGGTCTTGTCGGCGGCATCATATGGTTCGGCCCCTTTCGAGATCGCATAATCATACGCCCGCTGCGCGTCAACGACACGCCAGCCCATGGCCGGGGCGCAGGGTCCGTGATCGCTGACAAATTTGGCGGCGAAACTGTCCGGGTCAGCGTTCAGGATGTATGTAACGTCGCCTTGCTGCCAAAGCTCGACCAAAGGCTTGCTCTTGTGCCTGGCGGTAAGTTCGAATCCCATTTTGGCGAACAGGTCGCGCAGTTCCTGTGGTTCAGGATGCGCGAATTCGACAAATTCGAACCCGTCCGTACCGGCGGGGTTTTCGTCAGTGATAGTGGATTTAGGGGCGTTGTGCGGGAAAGGACCCATGGCGCATCTCCGTGAAACAGGAATTTCTTTGCTGATTCCAAAATACGCTTTATCTGATGCTGTTTTTGCGCGTTCTTTTCCTGTAACCTAACAGTGTATGCGGAAAGTACGCACGAAGTTCAGGATTTTTGGAGAATCGCCGCACATGCTGGATGCAACTGACGCACGCCTGCTGGCCGCACTGCAAGAGAACGCCCATTTGACCTCGCACCAGTTGGGAGAGATGCTGCACCTGTCCCCCAGTCAGGCGGGTCGGAGACGTCAAAGACTGGAAGCTGACGGGCTTATTACCGGATATGCCGCCAAGCTGGACCCGCAAAAGCTGGGGCTGCGGGTACAGGGCTTTGTTCAGGTTCACCTTGGTACGCACGGGCCCGATCAATCGGCCAGTTTCGCGCGCATGGTGGATCTGCGCCCCGAGATCACAAGCGCCTGGACCATGACTGGTGAGGCGGATTATCTGCTGCATGTCTATTGCGACGATCTTCCGGCGCTCAACCGCTTGCTTCACGAAGTGATCCTGCCGCATCCTGCGGTAGCGCGCGTGCAAAGCCAGATCGTCATGGACCAACTCAAACGCGATGCTCCACTGCCCACCTGACGGGGACGAGAAAGGACAGACATGGAAGAATTCCTATACCAGGCCTCGATATATCTGGCTGCCGCTGTCATCGCGGTACCATTGTCAGCGCGCCTGGGATTGGGGTCGGTTCTGGGATATCTGGCAGCAGGTATCGCCATCGGTCCGGTGTTTGGACTTGTCGGTGCTGAAACCGAAAGCCTTCAGCACGTTGCGGAATTCGGCGTTGTCATGATGCTGTTCCTCATCGGACTGGAACTGGAGCCGCGCGCCTTATGGGACATGAGGGACAAGCTGCTGGGGCTTGGCGGATTGCAGGTCGCGATGTCGACAATCGCAATTGCCGCTGTTGCTTTCTATGCCAATCACCCATGGTCAGTCTCGCTGGCGGTTGGCCTGACTTTATCGTTGTCTTCGACCGCAATCGTTCTTCAGACGCTATCCGAAAAGGGGTTGATGCAGACTAACGGCGGGCGGGCCACCTTTTCGGTTCTGCTGACGCAGGATATTGCGGTTATTCCCATTCTGGCCTTTCTTCCATTGCTGGCCATTTCCCCCGGGCTTCACATTGAAAGCGATGGTTCGATCGATCGGGGTTCGGGGGCAGCACATGGTGTTGACGCCCACCATTCCCTTTCGCTGGTCGAGGGCCTGCCCGGGTGGGCGGTTACGCTGGTTACGATTGGCGCAGTGGTGTTTGTCGTGCTTGCGGGCGTCTACCTGACGCGGCCACTATTCCGTTTCATCCACGCTACGCGCCTGCGGGAAATGTACACCGCGCTGGCCCTGATGATCGTCGTGGGGATTTCGTTCCTGATGATGCTTGTTGGCCTTTCACCCGCGTTGGGAGCTTTTCTGGCCGGCGTCGTTCTGGCCAGTTCCGAGTTCCGCCACGAAATGGAAAGCGACCTTGAACCGTTCAAGGGGCTTTTGCTGGGGCTGTTCTTCATCACAGTCGGCGCGGGAATAAATGTCGGCTATTTCTTCAGTGAACCTCTGGACCTGCTTGGGCTGGCGCTGCTGGTCATTCTGGCCAAAGGGATCATCCTGTTCCTCGTGGGCCTTGCCTTTAAACTGCGGGGGCGAGATCACTGGCTGTTTACGCTGGGGCTGGCACAAGCAGGCGAGTTTGGTTTCGTCCTGCTGGCATTTTCCACGCAACAGAATGTCATACCGCCCGACCTGTCGCAGAAACTGCTGATGATCATCGCGTTGACGATGCTGATCACGCCACTGCTGTTCATCATCTTTGACATGGTGTCCCGGCGGATCGGGGATGCCAGCCCGGAACCCGAACCGGATCAGATCGACGAGAAAGGGCCGGTGATCATCGCTGGCATCGGGCGCTTTGGTCAGATCGTGAACCGGCTGGTGCAGGCCAGTGGGTTCAAAACCGTGGTTCTGGATCACGATATCGAGACGATTCAGCTTATGCGCCGTTTCGGGGTAAAGGGATTTCTGGGCGATCCGACCCGGCCCGAGCTGCTGCGTGCGGCAGGGCTGGAAAAGGCCGAGGTGTTGGTGGCCGCCATGGACGACTACAAACAGGTCACACGGCTGGTGGGTTATGCCCGCCGTCAACGCCCTGATCTGCACATCATCGCGCGGGCGCGGGATCGCAATCATGTCTATGAACTGTATCAGGCCGGTGCAAATGACATCGTGCGGGAAATGTTCGACAGCTCATTGCGGGCCGGGCGCTATGTCCTTGAGAACATTGGCCTGAGCGAGTACGAGGCCGCGCAGGCCGAGCAGACGTTTTATCATCATGACCGAAATACGGTCCGTGATCTGGCCGAGTTGTGGATACCGGGCATGCCTACCGCCGAGAACAAGAAGTATATTGATCGGGCGCAGCAGTTGCAGAAGGAACTGGAAACCGCACTTTTGGAACTGGCTGAAGAGCACGCCAAAAAGTCGGCGTGACCCGGGCGCCTGCCCGGGTCCGCGCTGTGATCAGTTGTCTGAAACGCCAGCCTCGGCAAATGTCGCCATGCCAGAGTGGCAGGCGACGGCTGATTTCACGATATTGATGGCAAGCGCTGCACCCGAGCCTTCGCCCAAACGGAGCCCCAGACTGAGCAAAGGTGCTTTGCCCAGTTTCTCAAGCATTGCGCCATGGGCGCCCTCGGCGCTTTGGTGGCCAGCTACGGCGTGATCCAGCGATCCGCTGACGGATTGGGCCAGACAGGCCGCTGCGGCTGAGCAGATAAAGCCATCCAGCACCACCGGAATACGCAACACGCGTGCCGCAGCAATTGCGCCGGCCATGGCTGCAATTTCGCGACCGCCCAGACAGCGCAGAATTTCAAGACCGTCCTTCGATCCACCGTGAAGCGCAACACCTTCGGCAACAACGCGGGTCTTGTTTGTCAGACCTGCGTCATCAACTCCGGTTCCCCGCCCGGTCCAGTCCGCCGCGTCCCCGCCAAAAAGCGCACAGGCAATTGCAGCGGCAGGTGTGGTGTTGCCAATGCCCATCTCTCCGACGACCAACAGGTCGGACCCGGCATCGACCGCGTTCCAGCCCGCCCGAAGCGCTTCCAGCAACTCGTCCTCACTCATCGCGGGGGCTTGTGTGAAATCCGCGGTGGGACGATCCAGTTCAAGCGCGTGCACGTCCAGTTTGGCACCCGCTGATTTGGCAAGCTGATTGATCGCGGCCCCGCCGTGCTGAAAGTTCAGAACCATTTGTTCCGTCACTTCTGCGGGAAAGGCGGAAACGCCTTGCGCGGTGACACCGTGGTTTCCGGCGAACACGATGACCTGCGGCGACGAGACCTGCGGCCGCGCATCCCCGCGCCAACCCGCATACCAGATCGCCAGATCCTCCAACCGGCCCAACGCGCCGGGTGGTTTGGTCAGTTGCCCATTACGCTCTTCGGCGCCTTGTGTCGCGGCACTGTCCGGCCCCGGCGCATTGGAGAGCAGATCACGGAAGGAATTCAGGTCTTTGAGATCGGGCAGCATGTAAAGCCTCGTTGCATCAGAGTGGTCCTGCGTGTTTAACCAATGCACTCGATGCCACAAGACCCTGAAAGGCCTGGGAGTGATCAAAAACGACACACACCTGATTTCTGCGTGGGACATCCCTGTGGCGCTTGTGCTGCTGACACGCCTGCCCCTGCCCGCATTGCCCGAACAGAAATTCGCACGGCAACAACAGGCAATCTGGGCCTTCCCTATTGCCGGGCTTCTGGTAGGGCTTCTGGCTGGCGCTGTTGGCTGGATCGGCCTTGCCGCCCAGATACCGGCGTCCATTTGCGCGGTGCTGGCCATGGCGACCCTGATCCTCTCGACCGGGGCAATGCACGAAGACGGCTTTGCCGACACTGCTGACGGGCTCTGGGGCGGGTTTACCAAGGAGCGCCGACTGGAGATCATGAAGGACAGCCATATCGGGACCTATGGCGTTCTGGCGCTGATCCTGTCCCAGCTGCTGCGCGTTCTCGCGGTTGCCGTCCTATTTGGATCGGGTGCGATTTGGGGCTTGGTGGCCGCAGCCACATGGTCGCGTGCACTGATGCCCACGCTTATGTGCGCGTTAGCAAATGCGCGGGGATCGGGCTTGAGCCACCGGGTCGGTACCCCGCCGACACGGGCGGCAGTACTGGGGCTTTTTCTGGCCTTATTGATCTGCCTGCTGACGATCGGCACGCAGGCGATTGTGCCAATGATGGTCGCGGGTCTGGCCGCGTTCATTCTGGCCGCGATTGCCAAAAGGAAAATCGGTGGTCAGACCGGTGACATTCTGGGCGCGACACAGCAATTGAGTGAAATCGCCTTTTTGGTTGCACTGATCGCCCAGCTTAACTGACGCCCCCGGTCTCGATCCTCAGCAATCCACCACAATGCTTGCAGTGGACCGCATCCGGATCGTGCCGATACAGCCCGCATCCCCCACATTTGTGCCGCACCTTCTGAGGCATGAAAATGGCCTGCGCCAGTCGTACGAACAGGGCCACGCCAACGACCATAATAAAGACCGAGAACAGCTTGCCGAACGGGGTTTGCAAGGTAATGTCGCCAAAACCGGTCGTGGTGAGCGTCGCCATCGTAAAATAAAGCGCGTCGATGTAAGGCGTTTCGCTGGATTCCGGGATGAAATAAACCAGTACCGCCGTTGCTGTTGCAAACACAAAAACCAGCAGGTTGATGGCCGCGATTACCGCATCTTCGTGAGTGCGGAAAAACACGCTGTCGCGGCGGAGATCCCTAAGCAGGTGATATGAGTGTATGAGGCGCAGAGCGCGCAGGATACGAAGAAAAGCTAGATTGCCCGTCAGAAACGGATCGAGCAGAAGCGAAATGATTACGACGATGTCGGCAATAGTGTAAATTTTCTTCAGCAACTGCCACTTGTTCCTTGCGATCCACAGGCGTGCCGAAAAATCCAACAGAATAAGGAAGCCAACCGCCCAACTGGCCGCAACAATGACCGGCCCGTGATCTATGTGTGCGGTTGCCACAAAGAACACGATTGTAACCGCGTCAAACAGGATCAGGAAATACCGGAACCATACTGGTATCGTTCCGGTTCCGATATACAGAAATCTTACCAGTTGCTTTAGCCGCACCATTTATCTCTCCGCCCTTCTCAGCAATTTAAGTGGGAAAACAGGAACAGATGCAACTTTTTGAAACAAAAAGGCCGCCCACAAGGGGCGGCCCTAATGCAACGTTGGTTTAGTGTCAGGCTGCGCGCGACATCAGAACTTCGTCCACCTGCTTGGCGGCCAAGATCTCATCCCCACCGGAAACTGCCGCCACTTCGCGGGTCAGGCGTTCCAGGGCTGCTTCGTACAGCTGACGCTCAGAGTAGCTTTGTTCGCGCTGATCGTCGGTACGGTGCAGATCACGAACAACTTCGGCGATTGAGATCAGGTCGCCGGAATTGATCTTTTGTTCATATTCCTGCGCCCGGCGGGACCACATGGCCCGCTTGACCTTTGCCTTGCCCTTGAGCGTTTTCATCGCCTGGCTGATTACGTCCGGCGAACTGAGGGACCGCAAGCCGGATTCGGTGACCTTGTTGGTCGGAACCCGAAGCGTCATCTTGTCCTTCTCAAAAGAGATCACGAACAGCTCGAGCGAGAACCCTGCGACTTCCTGTTCCTCGATCGAAACGATCTGTCCCACGCCATGCGCAGGGTAGACAACATAGTCGTTGGGGCGGAATTCGAGCTTTTTCGACTTGGTCATTCACGTGTATCCTTGGCTGTAGACCGGATTGCGAGCAACAAAAAGCCACAAGCGGAGCGTTCACAGCCCCGGCCGGCGGCGTAGTTGTCACAAAATTAAAACCCCAAAGCGAGCATACTTTCGGAGCGCATCCCAGTTTCTGTCATCATATTGAGAACCAGTATACCACAAAAATGCGGCACCTGAAAGCTAACCCCGCATAAATCGGGCACTAAGTCCTGTTTTCAAGGGGCTGCGCGCGATGTTTCGCTGGCAGGCAGGAAGCCCTGCGGCACGAATCGCTTAGCCGCCTTCGCCGGGTGCTTCCGAGAAGTACTTATCCAGTTTGCCTTCTTCACCGTCACGTTCTTCGGCCTCGGGCAAGGGATCTTTCTTGGTCACGATCACCGGCCATTGTTCGGCGAATTTGCGGTTGAATTCGACCCACTGTTCCATACCAGGCTCAGTATCGGGGCGGATTGCATCGGCTGGGCATTCCGGTTCGCACACGCCACAGTCAATGCACTCGTCCGGATGAATGACCAACGCATTCTCGCCCTCATAGAAACAGTCGACCGGACAAACTTCGACACAGTCGGTGTATTTGCAGGCGATGCAGTTATCGGTGACAACGTAGGTCATGGTCGGAATCCACTTGAGGTTTGGGCGACTAGCTAAATCAGAGTGGCCCCCGCTTCAAGGGTGGATCACTCGTTGGAACGGCGAGAAAGATCAATTGCGCGCCGATCCTTCTTGGAAGGGCGACCTTTTCCCTCGAATTTGGGATTGTCCAAAGGTTTGTCCCGCTTTTCCGACAAATCGGCGTAAAGCGTTTGCGCCTCGGTTGCCGGGCCGCGGCGTTCGCCCAACGCCTCGATCCGAACGACACGAATGGCACGCCCTTGAGAAAACGTCAGGACGTCTCCGGGCCCGACGGCTTGCGCCGGTTTGAGGGCCCGGTTTCCGTTCACCCGCACATGACCGCCGCTGACCTGTTTGGCGGCAAGGCTGCGGGTCTTGAAGAACCGCGCCTGCCACAGCCATTTGTCGATCCGCAGTTTGGCCTGTGCTTCGGCCATCGTCGGTCAGTTACCTTCCTTCAACCCCATCAGCGCCGCAGCGAACGGGTTGTCCGGGTCAATCGCCTTTTCCTTTTTCGGCGGCCGCGCAGTAAAGGTCTTGCCGCCCTGTTGCGGCTTGCCACCTTTCTTGCCGTGCGGCTTGCCACGACCGTCCTGCGGTTTTCCACGCGGTTTGCCCTTGGGCTGACCCTGACGCTGCTCGCGGCGTGGTCCCCGATCAGCCTGACGCTGGCGACCCCAGGTAAACGTATAGAACACTTCGACCTCGGGCTCGTCCGCTGCCGGCTCCGCAACGGGGGCCTCGGCTGCCGCTTCGGGGCTTTCGGTGGCCTCGGCCGACGCCTCGGCGGGTGCCGAAGCTTCCTCTGCAGGGCTTTCGGTCGCTGGCGACTCTTCGGCGGCAGGTTGTTCGGGCGCTTCTGCGGTGGGTTGATCGTCTTTGACCACGTTTTCGGTCGGAGCGACTTTGGCTTTCTCGCGCTCGCCCTTCTCGGCCTTATAGCCCAGCCCCTGCATCAGATCGGCGAACTGTTCGAGCGTCATGCCGGTGATCGAAAGCATGTCGGGCTTGGCCTCAAACCCGCCACGGCTGTCTTCCGAGCGCAACATGTCGGCCAGACGCTCAAGCATGTCGATGCGGATCGAACGCTCTCCTGCCGCGCGATAGCCGCATTTGGTGTCATATCCGTTGGGCGCATCCTTGGCCGTCGGAACGGTAACAAGGCCTGGCGGCGGCGCTTCGGGAAATTCCTGCAGGCCTTCAGCAAGGGACCACAACACCAGACGCAGGCGCGTCGGTGCGGGCTTCAGCAGCAAGGGCATGAATATGGTGAACTGACCAAAGCGGATCCCATGTTTGCGCAGGGCGCCGCGGGCATCCTGATCAAGGTCTTTGACCTCTTGGGCTACATCCGTGCGTGGCAGAACGCCCAGTGCTTCGACCATGCGGAAGGCAAAGCCTTTGGCCAGACCGGACAGTTCCTCGTCACGGGACAGGTTCAGCAGTGGCTCGAACAACGCCGCCACTTTGCGGTCGATGAAGTGCTGCAGACGACGTTGCACCTTCTGTTCGACGTCAGGGCCAGCGGCCTCATCCACAAATACTTCGACTTGCGGCTTAAGTGGCTCAGCCCCGGCAACAAGCTTGCCGACGGCATATTCACCCCACATCAGGCCACCCTGATCGGTAAAATCAATTTCGGTATCGGGTGCATTGTAAAAGCGGTCGGCACGCAGATGGAATTGCGGCGCGAGTGCTTGCAGGGACGCCGATTTCAAGGCTTTCGCCTCGGCTCCTTGCGCGCTTTTGTCCGGAGTAAACCGGAACCCTTCCAGACGACCGACGAATTCGCCTTCGACGGTCACTTCACCCTTGTCATTTACTTCGGCCAAAAGGGCCTCCTTCTGTTTGAGCCGGCGCAGCAATACGGATGTGCGCCGGTCCACAAATCTCTGAGTCAGACGGTCATGCAGAGCGTCCGACAGCCTGTCTTCTACAGTGCGCGTTTCCTCA
Organism: Ruegeria sp. C11; assembly: GCF_056537725.1. NCBI lineage: Bacteria > Pseudomonadati > Pseudomonadota > Alphaproteobacteria > Rhodobacterales > Roseobacteraceae > Ruegeria > Ruegeria sp. C11. The sequence continues at coordinate 407,926 of NZ_JBQFSB010000002.1, forward strand.
CGCCAATGGGATTCGTCACGCACCCAGCCGTTTCGTTGCGCAACATATGTCCAGGTGCGAATATATGCCAACCTTTTAGACAAAGCATCGATATCCCCGTCCGTTCGGTCAATCCGGCGGATTTGCCGCGCCATGAAGTCATCTGGGATCGAACCGCGCTCATGCAAGTGGCCGTAGATTACTTCGAGCAGGCTGGCGTGCTCGGCATGGCTGATGCCGCGAAAATCAGGGATTCGGCACACATCCCAAAGCATGCGGATAGATGGACCATCGCTTGCGCGCGCTGCAATCTCGGCCACTTGCGAAAGGGATTTCAGGACGTTTAGGTCGTCGGCAGGGCGCGCCTTGGTCAGGTGTTCGCTGCTTGGGCTGACTTCAAGCGAGTCGATCAGTGCATCGACCGAGCCAAACCGAAGGGCGGCATTCCGCCAATTCAGCTTTTTCAGTGGCGTAAATCGGCTGTCCATAATGGCCTGCGCGACTCCCTCGTCCAAAGGCGGGGCTTCACCTGTCACGCCAAAGGTGCCGTCCGACATTCCCCGCCCTGCCCGGCCGGCGATCTGGGCCAGTTCATTCGGGGCCAATGGCCGCATCCGCCGCCCGTCGAATTTGGACAGCGCCGAAAACGCCACGTGATTCACATCGAGGTTGAGTCCCATCCCGATGGCGTCGGTGGCCACGAGGTAATCGACCTCACCATTCTGATAAAGCGCCACCTGCGCGTTCCGGGTCCGCGGGCTGAGCGCCCCCATGACAACTGCAGCACCGCCCTTTTGACGGCGGATCAGTTCGGCGATTGCATAGACGTTTTCTACGGAAAACCCGACGATCGCACTGCGGGGCGGCATCCTGCTGATCTTTTTCGAACCGGAATAGACCAACTGAGACATACGTTCGCGGCGAACGAACTGCGCTTCGGGGACAAGCGCGGCAATTGGACCGCGCATGGTATCCGCGCCCAGAAACAGCGTTTCGTGCGTTCCGCGAGCGCGCAGCAGGCGATCCGTGAAAACATGGCCGCGTTCGGGATCGGCGCAGAGCTGGATTTCGTCAATCGCCACAAAATCCGCGCCCATGCCTTCGGGCATCGCTTCGACGGTACAGACCCAGTATTGGGTGCGGGGTGGCACGATACGCTCTTCGCCAGTGACCAGTGCTACAACAGACGGGCCGCGAATGGCGACGATTTTGTCGTAGACCTCGCGTGCCAGCAAGCGCAACGGCAGGCCGATAACGCCGGACCGGTAACCCAGCATGCGCTCAACTGCATAATGAGTCTTGCCTGTGTTCGTCGGGCCGAGAACGGCCACTATTCGGGATGACCCGCTCACCTTTGCCCCCTGCCCCGGCATCGGAGCGCTAGAGTGCCTTGCCCTCGATCCGGGGCTTCAGCCGATTCAGGGCATTGGTTACTTCCTCGTGATGGGGATGTATAGCCAGAGCACGTGAATAGGCCTCATACGCCTGTTCGGGCTTGTCGATCACTTCGAAAATCAGACCAAGCCCATAGATCGCGTCATACTGATTGGGATTCAGGGTCAGTGCGTGTTCCAGATCGGCTACGGCCATCCCGAACCGCTCCATCCCAAATAGGGCCGAGGCCCGGGCGTGCCACCCTTCGGCAAAGTCCGGAGCGTGGTCGGTAAGAGCAGTCAGATGATCGAGTGCCGCGTAAACATCGCCTTTTTCCAGCGCTTCGCGCCCTCTCTCAAGCAACAGATCACCCGAGGCGGAACCGGACTGTTCCCAGATCGCCTTGAGCTGCCTGTCGATTCCAATGGCCTGAACCGAGTCGGCCTGCGAAAGTTGTTCGAGCAGTTCTGTTTCGTTTCCGGAATCAGCCACCTGCGCGGCGCCACTTCCGGAAAACATGACTATGAACGCGATTGCCGCGACGATACCTTTGAGATTGGTGTTTTCAATGCTCATAACAGAGTTCACTGTAGCGTAGCGCCTGAGGATGTCCAATCACGGCGCTGAAACAACACGAGGAATACCATGAGTGACATTCTTGAAAAAGCGGCAGCTGCACTGAACGAGAAACTGGCAGGCGGTGGCTTTGATGCTTCCGCCAAGTTCGCAATTGCCGATCTGGGCGCAATTGTTCTGGATGGTGACGGCGCGCGCGTCAGCGACGACGAAGCAGATGTAACCCTCAGCGCCGATGCGGACACGTTCGAACAGATCCTCAGCGGCGAGATGAACCCGACCGGCGCATTCATGTCCGGTAAACTCAGCGTGGATGGCGATATGGGAATTGCCATGAAATTAGCCTCGGTGCTGGCCTGATGAGTTTGACGCCGGCCCCTTTTTTCGAAGACGTGGCCGGCGGACCCGCCGGTGGAACAGCGCACTGGGTTCAGACCTCGGACGGCAAGCGTATTCGCGTTGGCCACTGGAGACCTGAAAGCAAACCGACCGGAACTGTGATGATGTTTCCGGGTCGGACGGAATACATTGAAAAATACGGCAATGCGGCGGGCGAATTCGTTGGGCGCGGCTTTGCCTTTCTGGCGATTGACTGGCGGGGTCAGGGGTTGGCGGACAAACTGTTGTCCGACCCGCGCGTGGGACATGTCGATAAATTCACGGACTATCAGCGCGACGTTTCCGCAACGCTGAAACTGGCCGAAGAACTCAATCTGCCCAAACCGTGGTATGTGATCGGGCACTCCATGGGGGGTGCGATCGGTCTACGCGCGGTGATGGAAAACAATTGCTTTGCAGCCTGTGCCTTTACCGGGCCGATGTGGGGCATTTATTTTACCCCAATCATGAAGCCGCTGAGTTGGGTCACGGCCTATTGGGGCCCCAAATTCGGTCTTGGTACCAAAACACCGCCAACGACATCTCTGGAAAGCTATGTTGCCACGCAACCGTTTGACGGGAATGTGCTGACACGCGATCCGGCAATGTATCAGATGATGAAAGACCAATTGGCGGCCCACCCAGAACTTGCACTTGGCGCACCCTCGACACTTTGGCTGCGCGAAGCGCTGAACGAATGCGCATATCTGATGGAGCAGCCTGCCCCGGACGTGGATTGTCTGACTTATTTAGGCAGTCATGAGCAAATCGTGGATCGCCATGCGATTCGGACCCGCATGGCCAACTGGCCCAGAGGACGACTAATCGAAATCCCTGATGGCGAACATGAGGTCCTGATGGAAGCCCCGGAGGTTCGCGGCCCGGTTTTCGAAGCGCTCTCGGGCCTGTTTTCGCAAGAACAGAAAAACTGCGCGCCCGAGCCGGCCTGCACTCGCTGATCCAGGGCCACGGTTTCGTTGGTTTTGAACCCAGTTAGCCTGCGTCGCTGCTTGTGATCCCCTTGGCCTGCACCTAGATGTTGGCAAACGCAGTTTCTTGAGGTGTTCCATGCTCGACCTTCCATTTCCCGTTCGTGATGCCAACGCAGCGGGCGGTTCCGATAATCTGGGCAATCTGCCGGAATGGGACCTGACGGACCTCTACACATCCGAAGAGGCACCGGAACTGGCGCGCGATCTGGAATGGCTGGAAACCGAATGTGCGGCCTTCGCCGCCGACTACGAAGGTAAGCTGGCTGATCTGAGCGCGACCGAGCTGTTGAACTGCGTCCGGCGAAACGAAAAGATCAACACGATCGCGGGTCGCATCATGTCCTTTGCGGGCTTGCGGTATTATCAACTGACCACGGATGCCGACCGCGCCAAATTCCTGTCTGACATGCAGGAACAAATCACCGTTTTCACGACGCCTCTGGTGTTCTTCACGCTGGAAATCAACCGCATCGAAGATGACACTTTGAAAGCGCGCTTCGCTGAAAACACTGATCTTGCACGGTATGAACCCGTGTTCCGCCGCATTCGGGCGATGAAACCATATCAGTTGTCAGATGAGCTGGAAAAATTCCTGCACGATCTGGGCGTCGTTGGCGATGCGTGGGAAAGACTGTTTGATGAAACCATCGCCGGGCTGACCTTTACGGTCGATGGCGAAGAGTTGAACATCGAAGGCACGCTGAACTTTCTGACCGAAAAGAACCGTGACAAACGTGAAGCTGCAGCGCGTGAGCTGGCGCAGGTTTTCCAAAGCAATATCAAGACCTTTGCGCGCGTTCATAATACACAGGCAAAAGAGAAAGAGATCGTTGACCGCTGGCGTAAGATGCCAACGGCACAAACCGGCCGCCACCTGTCCAATGATGTGGAACCGGAAGTGGTCGAAGCGCTGCGCGAGGCGGTGGTTGCCGCTTATCCCAAGCTGAGCCACCGGTATTACGAGCTGAAGCGCAAGTGGCTTGGCCTTGACAAGATGCAGGTCTGGGACCGCAACGCCCCCCTTCCGATGGAGGACACGCGCATCGTGAACTGGGCCGAAGCCGAACAGACGGTCATGGATGCCTACAACGCCTTCGACCCCCGCATGGGCGAAATCGCGGCACCGTTTTTTTCGAAAGGCTGGATTGATGCGGCAGTGAAACCCGGCAAAGCGCCCGGCGCATTTGCGCACCCAACCGTCACCGAAGTGCACCCGTATGTAATGCTCAACTATCTGGGCAAACCGCGTGACGTGATGACGCTGGCGCATGAGCTGGGACACGGCGTGCATCAGGTTCTGGCTGCCGATCAGGGTGAGATGTTGTCCTCTACCCCGTTAACGCTGGCCGAAACGGCGTCGGTCTTTGGTGAGATGCTGACCTTCCGCAAGATGCTGGATCAGGCCGAGACACCGGAACAGCGCAAGGTTCTGCTGGCGGGTAAGGTCGAGGACATGATCAATACGGTCGTCCGACAGATCGCGTTTTACGACTTTGAATGCAAGCTGCATGCCGCACGACGCGAAGGCGAATTGACCCCAGATGACATCAACGCGCTGTGGATGAGCGTTCAGGCAGAAAGCCTTGGCCCGGCGTTCGAATTCATGGACGGGTACGAAACATTCTGGGCTTATATCCCCCACTTCGTGCATTCGCCCTTCTACGTCTACGCCTATGCCTTTGGCGATGGCTTGGTGAATGCGCTGTATTCGGTCTATGCCAGCGGCGCCGAAGATTTCGAGGACAAGTACTTCGACATGCTGAAAGCGGGCGGTTCCAAACACCACAAGGAACTTCTGGCGCCATTCGGGCTTGATGCAAGCGATCCCAAATTCTGGGACAAGGGCCTGAGCATGATTTCCGGCTTCATCGACGAACTGGAGGCGATGGAGGATTGAGCAACCTCAAAGGGCGCTGGGACGCGTTAAAGACGCACCTGCGCCCTGCCCTTGCCCGTATTCGCCGCAACGTTCCCCGAGGGCTGCGCATCGTCGTCGGAATGCTGCTGATTGTCGGCGGGATTTTTGGATTTCTGCCGGTTCTGGGCTTTTGGATGATCCCGCTGGGGATCATGGTTGCGGCGATGGATGTCAATCTGTACCGGCGGTGGCGACGTCGTAGGACCCGTCACTGACCAAGCTATTCCGCTTCCTTGGTATCCGATTTCGTCGCCAGTATTACCGCGCCGACGATCAGCACTGCACCAATAATGGCCAGTAACGTAATGGGTGTACCCAGAAAAATGGCGGAATTCACAAACGTGAACACAACCGACATCGCGAACATCAACGACGCCGAAACGGTCGAGACTTTGGCCGCGGCCTCGTACCAAAGGTAATACGCAATCGCTGTGGGAAACACGCCAAGCAGGACCAGAAACAACAGATCTTTGGCCGTAGGAACAACCGCTCCGAACAGAGATAGCGGTGCGAGAATTACCCCTGCGCAGAGGAAAATCCCAAACAGGAAGTTGAGCCGTTCGGCCGTATTGGTCGACGATTGCATCGCGCGGCTGCTGGAAACCAGAAACACCGCCCAACTGAGCCCAGCCCCGATTTCCATCAAATCTCCAATCACAGGATCACCGCCACCCTCAAAGTCGCGATAGACGGTCAGGAACACCCCGATGATCGCCAAAAGTGTCGCAATCACCTCTTTGCGGCCAACGGTGCCGTCCGCGAAGAAATAGAGGAAGGCCAGAACAAAAAACGGAGCGGTGTTTTCAAGGACCATCGCGCTGGCTGCACCTGTGTGTTCCAAGCCAATGTGAAACAGGATGTAGTTCACGACGGTCGAGATGACCGCCAGCCGAAAATTCCAGTTTCTGAAATCAATCCGGACCTTGGCGTCGAGAACGCGCAATAACCCGTAAATAGCTGCCGCAGCGATGAAAAGTCTTGTCGAAGCGATTTGCAGACCGCCCAGATCACCCGTTAGATACCGAACGATGACGCTGTGCGTTCCCCAAAAAAAAGCCGCAAGAAACCCCAACGCCAATCCGTTGTTCAGAAACGAAACTGAAGGGGCAGGCTTTGCCTTCACAAACAACTCCAATCAATTTTGCAACTTATGTCGCTGCGACCAAAATCGGTTGTCGCGCGCCGCTGTTATTTCAGTTGGCTGTCCTTCGATCCGCGCCGATTGAATCCGGCACGGGGTTTGAAGGTGCTGTCCATTTCCTGCTGACATTCGATGCACAGCTTGACCCCCGGTATCGCGACACGCCGCGCTTCGGGAATTGGTTCGTCGCAATCCGCGCAATGCGTCAGGCTTTCACCCACAGGTCGCTTTTGTGCCTGCATCCGGGCAAGCTCATCATTGATCGATGCCTCGATCTGTTCGCTGACCGCGCCGTCACGTGCCCAACCACCTGCCATGACAAACCCTCTGCAATTCAATGTCCGAACAGATTAGACGACGCTGTTTCCAGTTGGCAAGTTGGCGGGTGGGATGCTTATAACGCCACTGCGCTATCGAAAACCCGGTCGATCATGTCCTGTGTGCCGCGCGAAAACTCCAGCGGACAGGAATAGGCAACACCTTCGCGTATGGATCGACAGAATGCCTCGACCTGAAGCTTATAGTGATCATCGCCCGGGAACCGTGTGACCTGAACCTCCAACCCAGGGCGGTGCAGCTCAACCCTAGCTTCACCGAATACCCGTGCATTGAACGGCGCAGTCAGCCGGATCACGCCGCCCTCACCGTGAAAAACCATCTCTTGATGCGGGTGCATCCTCATCGACACGTAGCTGGAATAGGTAAAGTCCGGAAAGGCGGCTCGTATTTCGGTAAATGCATCGATCCCGTTTTCCCACCGGATTGCGGCCGAGACGGTATCAGGCTCCTGCCCTGTGGCGAAACGGGTCGCGCCGATGACATAAACACCGATATCCCGCAGCCCGCCGCCGCCGGTTTCCGCCTTGTTGCGTATGTTCGTTGTGTCGGTGCTGTTGTCAAAGCTGAACGCACCGGTGACGTGAACCAGTTTGCCTATGGCCCCATCCGCAATCAGCTTGCGGACCAGTTGCCACTGCGGATGATGCACGATCATATAGGCCTCGGCGGCCAGCAGCCCGGTTTCATCCCGTTTTGCGATAAGTTGATCGAACTCCTTGGCCTTCAGCGTCATCGGTTTTTCGCACAGGACATGTTTGCCTGCGTCCATAGCCTTCAGGCTCCATTCAACGTGGAGGTGGTTTGGCAAAGGAATATAAACCGCATCGATATCCGGCGCGGCCAGCATCCGGTCGTAGCTTTCAAAGACCTGCAGGTCCGGGCAAAATTCCTGAAACTGTAGTGCCTTTGAGGCATCTGATGTTGCAAGACCCGCCAATTTTGCCCCGTTGGCACCATTAATGGCCGGTCCCATGAATTGCCGTGCGAACTTTGCAGCACCCAGAATGCCCCAACGAACCGGTTCCTGCATAATCTTCTCCAGACAAAGGTGATAAATGCGAACTGTGCCAAGCATGTTTCGCCCGGAAATGCGCGCGTTTTCAGAAGTGATTCAACCTGTACCAACTAAACGACGCCAAGTCAGGCTTTTCTCTGACGTGAGCCCGCGTAGTCTGAACCCGATATTTGGAGAGGTTCAATATGCGCAGGATTTTGAAGTGGATTTTGGGCTTGGCGGTCTTTGCCCTGATCATTGGGGCTGTCGTCTTTTTCGTCTTTCTACCACCTTACATCGAAGACACCCGCAACAACGTTATCGACCATGACCCCTACCCGGTTTCGGAAGAGGCAGCGGCGCTGCATGAAACCCTGATCGTTGGCGATCTGCACGCTGATCCATTGCTATGGAGCCGCGATCTGACGCAATACGGTGATCGTGGTCAGGTGGATATTCCGCGTCTGCTTGAGGGCAACGTCGCTTTGCAGGTCTTTACGGCTGTTACAAAATCGCCTGCTGGCCAGAACTACGACAACAACTCGGCCGAGGCCTTCGACAATATCACCCTGTTGGCGATCGGGCAGTTATGGCCATTGCGCACCTGGGACAGTTTGCGCGAACGTGCGATCTATCAGGCGCAGAAACTGCACAAGTTCGAGGCAGCTTCGGGCGGGCAATTGAAAATTATCAAATCCAAGGCAGATCTGGACGCGGTGCTTGAGGCGCGCGCCCGTGGCGAAAACGTCGTTGGCGGTATTTTGGGCATCGAAGGCGCGCATCCGCTGGAGGGCAATCTGGCCAATCTGGACCCGATATTTGAGTCAGGGCACAGGGTTTTTGGCCTGCATCATTTCTTTGACAACGAATTGGGTGGGTCGCTGCATGGCTTGGCCAATTCCGGGCTGACGGATTTTGGCCGTCAGGTCGTTGCTGAACTGGAACAACGCCCTGTCGTCGTAGATCTGGCCCATTCCAGTCCGCAGGTTGCCCGCGAAGTGCTGGAAATGACGGATATGCCTCTGATTGTCAGCCATGGCGGTCTGCACGGCCACTGTCCGGTCAAACGGAACTATCCGGATGATCTGATGAAGGATATCGCCGCAACCGGCGGGGTGATCGGAATGGGGTACTGGGCCGATGTCACATGTGGGGATATCACGCCTGCAGGGATCGCGAAAATGATCAAGACCGCCGTAGCCACGGTTGGGGAAGATCACGTTTCACTGGGGTCGGATTACGATGGCTCGGTCGAAACCGCCTTTGACACGTCGGAACTTGCTGCATTGACGTCCGCGTTGATGGATGAAGGTCTGACAGAGGCGCAAATTCGCAAAGTCATGGGTGAAAACATGGTCCGGGTGCTGAGTGAGCGGCTGAATTAGACTGCGGCAGCCCTGAGATAAAAGAAAACCCCACGAGGACATTCCTCGTGGGGTTTTGTTAGGCTCTTGCAGCAGTGTTATGCCGATGCAAGCATTCCCTTCTCACGTGCCAGTTCACGCATTTTCTTTTGCAGCTTTTCAAAGGCGCGCACTTCGATCTGGCGAATACGCTCGCGGCTGACATTGTATTGCGTGCTCAATTCCTCGAGCGTGACGGGCTGATCCATCAGGCGGCGCTGGGTCAGAATGTCCTTTTCACGGTCATTCAGGACGTCCAGTGCTGCAGTCAGCAACTCGCGCCGCGCTTCAAGCTCGTCGCGCGCCTCATAATCGCCTGCCTGATCGGCGTCCTCGTCCTCCAGCCAATCCTGCCACTGCATGGTTCCTTCGCCTTCCGACCCGACGGTCGCGTTCAGCGACGCATCGCCGCCGGACATACGGCGGTTCATGCTGATCACATCATCTTCGGACACGCCGAGATCATTGGCGATCTGGGCAACGTTTTCGGGACGAAGGTCACCCTCTTCCAGCGCGCCAATGCGGGCTTTGGCCTTGCGCAGGTTAAAGAACAGCTTCTTCTGCGCCGAGGTCGTCCCCAGCTTGACCATCGACCACGATCTCAGGACGTATTCCTGAATTGAGGCGCGGATCCACCACATCGCATAGGTCGCCAGACGAAACCCTTTTTCCGGGTCAAACTTTTTGACAGCCTGCATCAGACCTACATTGGCTTCGGAAATCACCTCGGCCTGCGGCAGGCCATAGCCGCGGTACCCCATCGCGATCTTGGCCGCGAGGCGCAAATGCGACGTCACCATTTTGTGCGCAGCTTCAGTATCTTGCTCTTCAACCCAACGCTTGGCCAGCATGTATTCTTCTTCCGGCTCAAGCAGGGGAAATTTGCGAATCTCCTGCATGTAGCGGTTCAATCCACCTTCGGGCGTTGGCGCGGGGAGATTTGCATAATTTGCCATGTATCATGTCCCTTCAGTAAATGTTTACTTCTTTAACATAGGATATGGGTCACCAATCCTGTCTTTCAAGAGGGAGCGGTAACAGTTTGGGATTAAGCTTTGATTAAGGAAAGATAAGAATGCGTTAATCACGCCTTTTTGCGGTTCATTTCACTTCCCGCGCAATCGCGAGATAAGGCCTTGCATGTCATCCGGCAAGGGCGCCTCGAACCGCAGGTTTTCTCCTGTTACTGGATGCTCAAAGCCCAGCACCGTTGCGTGAAGGGCCTGCCGTTCAAATCCACGGACTGCTTGCGCCGCACCCTCATCGATCGCTTTGGCCGGTAACTTGCGTTTGTTTCCGTACACAGGGTCGCCAACCAGACCGTGACCTGCATGGGCCATATGAACGCGGATCTGATGCGTTCGTCCGGTCTCGAGCCAGCATTCGATCATCGCCAGAACACCTGGAGATCCAAAGGTTTCGATAACCCGGGCCCTAGTCACCGCATGGCGGCCGCCATGAAACAGAACGGCCTGCCTTTGTCGGTCCGTCTTGTGCCGCGCCAACTGAGTTGTCAGGCGCAGGATATTGCCGGGTTCAAAACTGACACCCTTGATGCCACGCAGGCGTGGATCGTTTGCATCTGGCACGCCATAACAGATGGCGCGGTAGTAACGTTCAACGCTATGAGCTTCGAACTGAGCTGCCAGCCCCTGATGCGCCGCATCCGACTTGGCGACAACCAAAAGACCGCTTGTGTCCTTGTCGATCCGGTGCACGATGCCGGGGCGCTTTACCCCTCCGACGCCCGACAAGTCCTTCCCGCAATGGTGCAACAAAGCGTTCACCAGAGTGCCACTGGGGGAGCCCGGCGCAGGATGCACAACCATCCCCGCCGGTTTGTTGACCACAATCAGGTCGGTGTCTTCGAACACGACGTCCAGCGGAATATCTTCGGGGCCGATGTGGCTGTCTTCAGCGTCTTCCACATCGATGGTGACCAACGCCCCTTCCGGCACCTTTGCCTTTGGGTCCGTGGTCAGAACGCCATTCACCGAAACCGTGCCGTTTTCGATCAGCCGGGCCAAACGTGTCCGCGACAGGTTCGCCTCGTCTGGCACATCCCGCGAAAGCGCCTTATCAAGGCGTGGCGGCGGCGCAGCCGCAATAACAAACTCTATCCGGCGAGTGCTCATGACTGTCCCTTCCGAACCGCAAGAACCGCAGGAAACGCCACAGCTCAGGCTGCTCAGGCGCATGGTCATGCTGTTGACCGCGGTGATGATTGGCGGCGTTCTAGTCACATTCGCGCTGATTGTCATCCGGCTATCGGACCGAACACCGACGCTGCCGGATCAGGTCGAATTGCCCGATGGCGCAAGGGCACAGGCCGTGACCATCGGAAACAACTGGTACGCGGTCGTGACCGACGATCAGCGTATCCTGATTTTCGACAAGACAACCGGGAAACTCAGGCAGGAAGTTGCAGTCGAATAACGATTTGCAAGCAAATTCCGCTGTAAGAGGAAATTAAGATACAAAGACCGGTGCGCGTCTGGCAATGAACACCCAGCTGGGCAGAATCTGCAAAACGCGGACTTGAAACCAGTGCCCGAAGCAAGGAAAGTTGTCCGAAAATCGCGGATGGGCTTTGCTTCGGCGGAAAACCATCAATCCCGGCGGCAACGTCACGAGGCGGAACAAGATGAGCGGACACAAGGTTGTAATCACGACATTCAAGAACGAAGCCCCCTACATTCTTGAATGGGTCGCGTTCTACAAGGTCCTTGGATTTGACGACATCGTTGTCTTCACAAATGACTGCACCGACGGCACCAACCGAATCCTGACCCGCCTTCAGGAGTTGGGGCAGGTCACGTTTCAGATCAACAAAGTTGGCCCCGGTGGTGTTCACCGGTCAGCTTTGCGTCAGGCACGCAGGTTAGATACGGTCAAAAAGGCCGACTGGGTTTTTGTCTGCGATATTGACGAGTTTCTGAACATCCACGTCGGGAATCACAAAATCGACGACCTGATACAGGCAACGGGCAGCGATGTTGACGCAATCAGCGTCCCCTGGAAGCTGTTTTCGAACAACGGCAAAAGCATTCTGCGCAACACCTTGGTCATCAAACAGTTCACCGATGCTGAGTTGCCACCTGTCTCGGGCGGCGCGACGCGCAGGTTCGTCAAGACGCTGTTCAAACCCAACGAGAAGTTTCAACGGATCGGTTTGCATGGCCCGGTCCTGCGGCCTGAATTCCAGAATGACCTTGTCTGGTCGGTTCCCGGCGGAGCCCGCAAAAGTCACAATCCGATGGGCGGACACGTCCAGCCCCCCTTTGGGTACGACGTCGCCCAGCTTAATCACTATGCGGTCCGGTCGATCGAAGCCTATTTGCTGAAACGCCACCGTGGCCGGGCAAATCACATGTCGCATGTGTTGGGCACAGATTACTGGGATCGCTGGAACCGCGGCGGTGAACAAGACGAAACCATTCATCGGTATTTGCCCGAGGTTGAAGAAAAGCTGGAGGAATACTACGCGGACGCGACGCTGGCCAGGTTGCACAAGAAAGGGTTCAACTGGCACAAATCGATGGTGTCCGAACTTATCCAGCAACCCGAATACGTTGAATTAAAAGGCAAATGTGCAACCCGTAAAACCGAAGAGGCCCCGCCAAAGGAACGGCCCGGCATTGCCCCTCGCGCGGTGATGCCATTGGAACAGGTTCTGCGCCCTCAGGACGGCGATACCCTTCCCGACATCGGATCGCTGTGGATTGGTGAAAGGCTGAGCTTTGTCGAACAGATGTGCCTGCTTTCGTTTGTCAGGCAAGGCCATTCCGTAACACTGTTCACCTATGGCGATGTCGCTAATGTCCCCGAAGACGTCAATGTAGTAGACGCCCGCGAAGTTCACGATCCCAATGAGATCCTGTTGAGCCGGTTCGGGACCCCGGTGGTGCAATCGGATATTTTCCGGCTGAAGCTAATTGAACAGACCGGGATGGTTTGGGCCGATGCCGATGTGTACTGCCTGAACCCGGTCCAGAGAAACTCGGGGCATGTACACGGGTTCGATTCAAAAACCTCTGTCTGCAATGCGCTGTTGGGATTGCCCGCAGACAGTCAGGCGCTGCGGCGCTACCTGAACTATGTCTTGGACCCCTATCCGATTGCTCCGTGGGAGAGCGCCGAGAAACAGGCCGAAGCCCGAACATTGAAGGCTGCCGGTCAGTGGAAACACGCAAGCGATCAGCGGCATGATATCTTTGGCCCACCCGCGCTGACGCATTTTCTGACCTCGACCGGGGAAATCCAGTTTTCCGAAGCTGTCGATGTGTACTACCCGGTAAGCTTCAAACGGCTGGATGATCTGCTCAGATCGTCGAACCCTCGACCCGATTTCCTGACCGAAGATACACGAACGGTCCACCTGTGGGGGCGGAGGTTGCGCTGGCGCCTGCCCCAGTTGGGCATACAGGAAGGGGGCTTCATCCATTCGGCCCTGAGAGACCTTGAGATCAACCCCCAATCCGCCCCATTGGAAAAAGAGCTGCAGACAGCAGAGTGATCGGAGAGTTCAAACAGTATTCAGGACAATGTAAGACCCAGTAACTCGGGTCACCCCCCCTGACTGTCCTGTTGGGCCAGTTGCTCCCTGTAACGCTGGACCAGCTCTTTTTTCCATGTGCTCGATTGTTTCTTCACCATTGACCAGTCTCTGGTCGGGGCTTCGGAGATTCCAAAGTGGTCGAGCATCGGAAAGGGATCTTTGACAACGTCCTCGTAAAAGAACTTCTCGCAGCTAATTGATGCAGCACGTATGAAACGGTTCAGCCGTTGCTCCATCTGGTCAAGTCTTGCGTGTATTTTGCGAATGTTGTCAAAGTCATAAGGGACTTCCTTCCCTTCCCCAAAAGCAGAGCTCCAGACGCCGTTCTTTTTTGCAACATAGTATGACACGGCCTGCGGAACTCTGTCTTTCCTACCAATGCGCGCATATCGGAACTCGCTTATTGTGGCGGGCCAGTAAGGTTCGGCGTTGCGCCAACTTGGTATGTGGCTGGCATGAACGTTCACCCCCAGCACCCCTGTAGGGCCGGTCCTGTGCTTGATGAGTGCCTGAACGTATGCGGCATTGTCTTCTTTATCGACCCCCCATCGTGCCTCCAGCGCAGGGCGGTATTGGTGAGGCTGAAAATACTCGTGAGGAACGCAGACACCGGTTCTGCGGATCAGATCGCTGGCAAAGGTGCTTCCACTTCTTGGCGTACTAAAAATTACCAACAGAGTGCTAGGCTGCGTGACTTCTTGCGAGTCAAACGCTGCATCGCAAAAATCACCTTTGGGAATGTTCATTTTCAGCACCTTCCTCCCATATTTTTTTCGAAATTGAGCCTGAAGCACACTGGCGTGACATCAAAATATGACGCCTCACCTTCAAGTCGAAAAAGTTCGACGGCATCAAAGAAATTTCCGCCTCAGCACCCAAGATTTCCACCATTATCCGCCGACACCCTGCAGCAGTGCCGCGCTTTGAAGCTCTGGGCGGATGTCCCACGCAAAGTCCTGCCCCTGTTGTCTGAGGCTCAACAGTTCGGGATCGCTAAGATCCAGCATATCTCTCATCCGAAACATCAGTGATCGCTTGTTTTTGGGCGTGTGAAGATAGGCATGAAGCGGTTCAGGAAGATGTTGGCGCAGCGCTATTACGTCCGGTCCCACAACAGGCAATCCCATCGTCAGCGCCATTTTGACCGAACCGGACGTCAGCAGCCGATCAAAGGGCGCGACGCAGACGTGGCACGAACCGACAACCCGGACGAATTCATCGTTGGGCAGGAATTGATCGTGAAACGTCACGTTCTCCATCTCGCGAATGCGTTGTGAACCTCGCTTTTCGCTGCGGGTAATCTTGCCTGCAATTTCCAGTTCCCAATCGTTTCTGCGTTTGCCTAGTGCCGCCAACCCGGCCCACAGCAATTGCCCTCCTCTGTTTTCCTGAACCCTGCCTATGTGGACAAAAGCCCTGTTCTTGCGATCCGGCAGGATATCCCTGCGCCTGCGCGTCATCTCTTCGACTTCATAGAAGCCAAAGTAACTAGGGTGAGCCACAACAAGAAACTTTTCAGCAGGTATATCGTAGTTCTCGGCCAGCAGTTGTTTGGCATATGGCGTGTGGACATGCACGACATCCGAGACCGTCATCAACATCCGACGCACCTGATCAATCAAATCCATGTTGCGTGCGGAATTGTGCGGGTAATAATTATGAGCGGTCCAAACGATGCGAACGCCCTTTTCCTTCAGCTTCAAAAGACCGGATTCCACCGATTTCAATCTGTCCGCATGTTGCGGCTCATCTCTGCGGTCACCGAACTGCCGATCCTCCCAGTGAATCCAGAAAATATCACCTTTTTCAGCCGACGGACTTTCGCCCCCATGGAATTTACTCAATGGAAATACACGTTGTTCATAGCCATCGAAGGCACTGTAGATCATCCCCAAATAGGGATTCTGACGGGACCCCGTAGTTATGAAGAGCTTGGGCATATGTGAAATATCAATCCTTAGGTACCTGTGCCCGCCCCGCGGTGTCGGGGCGTCGTATCGCACAACCGGCGTTTCAATCACTCTTTCTGAAGCAAATGGTGCCGTCGATCAAGCAACGGAAAACACAACGTAACGCACCAAATTCCCGGGTGCCAATCGGAGAAGCACATGGCTTCTATTTTGACAAGCAGAGCGTAATGCCGCTAGATCGGCTGGACATGAAAGAGCAGAGACAGGCAATGACAGCAGAAACGGCCAAAGAAAACCGCAAGCAACCAAAAGCATCCGGAAAAACAGCGTCGGCCCAGAAATCGACCAAAAAGCGGCGCCTGTCCAAAGATCAGGTGCGCGAAGTCTTTCTTTCGCGTCTGCCAAAGGGAGGGGTCGCCATTGAAATCGGTGTCTGGCACGGCGACTTTTCAGTGCAGATTCTGAAAGCTCTGGAACCCGAGAAACTGTTTCTCATAGACCCATGGGCAAATGTTACCGACTCCAGCCATTCCGAGGCGTTCGCGGGACGGACCGAAGACACAAAAATGGAGCGGATTTTCAACAAGGTGAAAAAGCGCTTTGGCAAGGAAATTTCGGCTGGTCGGGTCGAACTCATCCGGGAATTCTCGGGAACTGCTCTTGAAGGGTTCGAAGCGGAAAGCATCGATTTTGCGTATGTGGACGGCGACCATTCCTATGAAGGTGTTTGCGCAGATCTGAAGGCCCTTTTCCCCAAGATGAAAACCGGCGGCATCATGGCATTCGACGACTATCATCGCCGCGGCTGGTGGGGCGATGGTGTCATTCGGGCGATCAACGAGTTTTTGGGGCAATATCCGGACCGGATGCGGATCAGAACCGTTGCAGGTGCTCAGATCGCAATCGAAAAAATCGAACCGCTGGATGAGGTGACGGCCTAGGCACGCCGCACAGGCGGCCGGGTGCACTGACTACATCAATCGGCAGATAATCATTGGATTTTCCTTGCGACTTATCGTGACAACCATGAAAGACGAAGGCCCGTTCCTTCTGGAATGGGTGGCCTATCATCTTTCAATCGGTTTTGACCACTTTATCATTTGTACCAACGATTGTTCCGACGGCACCGATCAGATCGCTGAACGGTTGCAGGAACTGGGACTGGTTTCACATATCAAAAACCCGGGACCGTGGGAAAAAGGCCCTCAGAGTGGGGCCTATGACAAAGCGATGGCCCATCCAAATCTGGCTGAAGCCGAATGGATATTCGTCTGTGATGCTGACGAATTTCTGAATATCAAAGTTGGCGACGGAACTCTTGATGCTTTGTTCCAAGCTGTACCCGAAGCCAATATGTTCTCATTCAACTGGCAACTGTTTGGGCACGGCGGAGTGGTGGATTTCAATGATCAATTCGTCACCGAGCAATTCACCCGTTCGGCGCACCCCTATCAACAATGGCCAGCAACATGCCGTGCGTTCAAAACCCTGTACCGCGGAGACGTCCCGTTTTCTCAGCTGTCTACGCACCGACCCAAGAAGCTCGACAAAGGGCAGTTCAAGAAACTGAAATGGGTTGATGGCGATGGCGACGACATGACCAAACCGTTTGCCTACCTCGGCTGGAATGGTGACAACGTCGGGGTTGGATTTGGAAATGATCTTGCAAGGATCAACCATTATGCAGTGCGGTCCTTACAGTCTTTCCTGATGAAACGTATACGCGGAGACGTGAATACAACCACGTTTCACAAAAAGATGGAGGCGTCCGGTGCCGAGTATTGGCGGCTTCACTGCTGGAACAACGTCGAAGACCTGTCAATTCAGCGCTTTTCGGGACGTGTCAGAACCAAATTTAATGAACTGATAAGCGATCCCGAACTGAAAGAGCTGCACGCCACGGCATTCCAGTATCATAAGACAAAAATAGACGAAGTCATTCAGACCGATGCGGCGCAGGCCTTTTTGGACAGGTATTCCGACTATGAAACCCCCGAAACCTGGCTGATTGGAGAAGATAGTGTCATTTGTCCAACGCTGAAGTACGTGCGCCAGAAAAACAGTCGCAAGGTTTTTAATCTGGAGTCGTATAGCCACCAGCTTTTGGCCATGCGGCAGGCACACGTTCATCATTATCGGAAACACAATCGCCTGCCGTGGTTTGCTAATCTTGACTCGTTGGGGGTGAATTTCTCGGCACACGGCCAGTCACCCGATGAAGCCCCGGAGAATTTGCTGCCGATCAGTCAAAGCGATCTGAAATACATTCCCACCACAGGCTTTCAAGACCCCCCAAAGCGCCGGCAAATGCGCAAACGTGCAATACAATCAATTGGAAAGCGGAATAAAACCTGGGCACTACTGAACGCGCAAAACCCTCAGATTGCCAAAGAGATACTTGAACTGAAAAAACCTGAAAAGCTGTATGTAGTCTCGCCGTGGGGTTACAAATCCACGCATCACTCCATTGCCGTCAATCGCCGCAATCCCGATGCGAGCCTGATCGCCGAGGATGTTGCTTTTCTGGAATACGTGGCGCTTTTTTCCAACGAAATTGAAAGCGGGCAGCTGTCGCTTATTCGGGGGATACCACGGAATGTAATGAAGGTGTTTCCAAAGCACAGTCTGGATGTCGCTTTCCTTTCAGGAGCCATGGCCGATCCGGCAACTGAGGCGGCGTTCAGAAAGGTTTTGACGCGGGTATCACCCGGTGGGAACCTGATATTGGACAGTTACCATCGCCGGGGTTCGCATGGTGACGCAAACCTTCGCAATCTGCATAGAATTCTGGGGGAATACCCCACGGCCCTTCGGTTTCAATCGA
The DNA here is from genome assembly GCF_056537725.1 of Ruegeria sp. C11. Classification (NCBI taxonomy): domain Bacteria; kingdom Pseudomonadati; phylum Pseudomonadota; class Alphaproteobacteria; order Rhodobacterales; family Roseobacteraceae; genus Ruegeria; species Ruegeria sp. C11. Next base: position 426,312 of record NZ_JBQFSB010000002.1, read on the forward strand.
TTGAAGGCGCTCATTGCGTACTGAACGTCCTGTCAGAGGAACCATAGAACCGGCGCCATTCGAGTGCGGCGACCGGCAACCAAGGTTGTCGCTATCATTTTCTGGTGGATGAAGCTTTATGGTACCGCCTCCCTGGCTTGAACAGGGGACCTCTGGATCCACAATCCAGCGCTCTAACCAACTGAGCTAAGGCGGCACTCGTGAGGGGCGATTTACCGAACACATACGCGGAATGCAAGAGGATTAAAGCTGAATTCTCCAGCTTTGTTCGACCAGATCGACACCAAAGGAATGCACAGGTTTGCTGTCGATTAGTTCCCATCCGGTGGACCGATACAGACCACAGGCGGCCCTGTGGCTTTCATGGGTCCACAGAACCATTTCGAGATATCCCGTTTTCCGCGCAAAGCTCATGCAGGTTGCCAACAGGCGTTTGCCAAGCCCCTGCCCCCGAGCTTCGGGAACAAGAAGAAAAAGCCGCAATTTGGCTGTCTGCTCATCTTGGGACACGCAAAAAATGCTGCCCAATCTCTGACCTGAACTTTCGGCAATCCACCCCCGTTCCCGCTGAGGATCGTGGTTGGAACTGAAATCATTCAGGATTTCGGCAACCAATGTTGCGAAGGTGCCATCAAACCCTTCGTCACGGGCGTAAAGCTGACCATGACGTTCAACCAACCAAGGTGCGTCATCCGAGCAAAATTCTCTGATTACGATGTCATCCATGGCCGCCGCAAAGTCCGCTTGATTCTCAATCCGTTGCAGGCTAGCACAAATGCTCATTCCCGGAGGCCGACATGAGCATCAATACCGAGCGCGACATCGAAGCGAATCTTCAGATCGGTCCGACCGATCGGGGCATGGTGCGCTTGTTCATCGAGGCGGACGGCCTTGAGATTCCAATGGATTTCACCCCCGAAGAAGCCGAGGAAATCGCAGAGGAAATTCGCGCTGCTGCTCAAGCGGCCCGAAGCGTCAAGGGCTGACGCTCACAGCCTGGGGTCGCGAAGCGTGTTCAATCGCCTGGCGGCATCCATTGCAAATTTCTGAATCATCTTTTTTCTGCGCGCCGGCGCTACCTTGGCCTCAGGCGCCATCCGAATGATTTCGGCATCATAGGCATCGGCAATGATCAGTCCGGTTTCCGCTGGCAGGATGTCTGTGGGGAAGTCAGTGCCAACCGCCCAGAAGAATCGGTCACACCACTCCAGATACCCTTGCCATTTTGCGTCGGATTGAAAATCGGCCAGGCTGGATTTGCATTCGACAACCCAAAGCTCACCCTTTGGTCCAAGGCCCATAACATCCACGCGCAAGCCGCGCATCGGAACAAATTCCTCAATCGAAACAAAGCCATGGCCGATCAAATGGCGCGATACACCACGCGCAAGCTTTTGTCCGGGTTGCAAGTCCAACATCATACCCCAAGAGTGAACAATTCATGAACAAAATGCAAGCAAATACAATCTTGACATGATACCATATGGTATCCCATTAATATGATACCGTTTGGTATCGTATGTGAGGTGACAATGAACACTCAGAATGCGTTTCGTGCATTGGCTGATCCAACCCGGCGAGAAATCGTTCAGTTACTGGCATCAGAAGACATGACCATTTCACAGCTGACCGACCGCTTCGACATGACACGGGCGGCCGTCAAAAAGCACCTGATAGTTTTATCTGACGGCGGCCTGATCACAGTTGAGCCGCGCGGGCGCGAACGTATCAACCGCCTGAATCCCGCCGGAATGAAACCCGTGATCGACTGGTTCAACTATTTCGACGAGTTCTGGGATGATCGCCTTGCCAGACTAAAGGAAGCCATTGAAAGGATTGAAGAATGACCCCCACCGTTTTGCAAAAGACCATTTTCCTGCGCGCAACGCCTGAAACTGTCTGGACCTATCTGACAGACCCCGACCGGCTGGCCGAGTGGTTCCACAAGCCCGAGCGCCCATTGACCGAAGGCAACAAGCTGGAGATGTTCGGGACAACCAGCGGTGATCTGTTGATCTGGGGTGAAGTCCGCGCCGCCAACCCGCCGAATTACCTGGAATACACGTTCACGGTTAAGCCGATGGGTGATGTGGTCAGCGTCGTCAAATGGACGCTTGAACCTGTTTCCGGCGGCACCAGACTTGCCCTACATCACGAAGGTCTACCGCAATCGGCGGACGCTTTTGGTCTGATCCTGTCGCTGGACAAGGGCTGGGACGAGCATTTTGGCAAGTTGCGCACGGCCTTGCACGAAACTGTGGCTGCATGACCCCTTGTGCAATGCGCATTCGCGCCCTACTTAGGCGCGTGGCGGGTTCTGCCCTTCTTGTGACTGGTAGCATTCTGGTGGCCTTAAGCAATTCCGAGGGGGCTGGCTCTGTTCAGATCCTGGTCTGATTACCTGGCGCCCACCTGTACATACAGGTCCTCGGGAATCACACCGCACGGTTGACTGGTGGTCCCGCCACATTTTTCCTCGAATTCTTATTACTTCGCCGATGGTGCGTCCTGACGGATCACGGCAGGTTCAAAGCTGTGCACTACGGGCGAACCACGACGCGGGCCGCCCGGCTTTTCGGCCATGCTCATGATCGCATAGGCAAATTGGACCCCGGCGAAAACGATGCCGTTCATGAACCAGATCATAAGCAGCGCAATCAGGCCAATGTCCGATCCGGTGATCAAACTGCGTAAGTTGGCCACGTTCAGCGCCAGCAGCACCCCGACAAAGATTGCAGAGATCACAAATCCCCAAACAACTTGCGTGATGTAAAGGCGGATCAGTTTGGGCATGACAAAGCTCCTTGTCTGATACCAGGATGATAGCGCATGGTCGGGCAGAGTAAATCGCTACCCACCGGGTGCGACACTATTATCGGAGTTTCAATGAATGCCCTCAGCCTGTTCACGCTCGATCTTCTCGAAGAGCTTTCCTTGCGTCACGACGACCAGGAGCGTTGGGAGTTCACGTTAGACCGGCTGGCCGAGATCGGTTTCAATGCCCTGAACATGCTTTGCTTTACGCCCGAGACAGGAGCGATCCATTGGGTGCGCAGTTCAATGTCCAAAGGCTGGCTCAATCGTTACGACAGCGAAGGTTATGCAGAAGCGGACCCCATGCTGGCGCAGGTTCAGAACGGGAAGGAAAGCCTTTATGTACAGGCCGCAAGCCTGAGATCGGCAGATGGCCATTCGGACAAGGCGCTGGCCTTGAATCACGACCTTGAAAAGGCCGGGTATATTCACCTCTATTCTCTGGTGGTGCCCTGCCCTGACAATGAGGCCAAGCTGGTGGTGCTGTCTTCGGATCAACAGGACGCCCAGCTTATGATGACAGAGCGGCAGCGAGAAATGCGCGTTCTGGCCACTGTGCTGGCCACAAATCTGGGCTCAGATATCCCCAGCAATCATGGGCGGGTCTATGACATTATCAGCATCGCTCCGACCATACCGGACATGACGCCACGCGAATTGCAGGTCATGAACCTGCTGGCGCTTGGTCACCGGAATGACAGGATTGCAGAATTGTTGGGTCTGTCCGAGGTCACGGTACGCACGCATCTGAAAAACGCGCGCGATAAACTTCGCGCCCCGACCCGTGAATCCGCACTTGTCCGTGCGATGCAACTGGGGCTGATCGATCCTCAGCACTATCGGAATCGATAGCTGGCAGCCAAGCGGCATTCCGGTAGAGTCTTGGTGTCTTTGGATAAAACTGTGAGTGGTGAACGCCGAAGGCTTGTTTAAACAAACGTATTAAAAAAGTTCAGGCGCAGCTCTCTTCCGTGGCTGCGCCTTATTCATTTAGTCTGATGTACTAGATCAGAACGCTTCGGGCTTGGCCTCACGTGCCATGTGATCCAGCACGGCGTTCACGAATTTCGGCTCTTTGCCTTCAGGAAAAAAGGCGCGCGCCACGTCGACGAATTCGGTGATGACCACCTTGGGTGGCGTGTCGTCCTGTGTCAGTTCAGCCCCAGCGGCCCGGAAGGTCGCGCGCAAAGTAGGGTCAATGCGGGCAATCGGCCATTTCGCTACCAAAGCGCGGTCGGTCATCTGGTCAATCGGCGCCTGATAATTCACGGCGTCCTCGACCAGTTTGCGGAACACGGGGATATCGCCGTCCAGCATTTCCTCACCTTCGTAGACAGCGCCGAAACGGTGGTCCAGAAACTCATTCACAACCTGTTCGGTCGTCTGGCCCGACTGCTCCATCTGGAACAGCGCCTGCACGGCATAGAGCCGGGCGGCGGACTTCATCAAGCGTTTCTGGTTGGCCGGCTTCGGCGCGTCTGTCTGGGTCATGCTGTCGTGGATCCGTTGCTGTCGCCCGCCACAAGGATGGACTCGGACGGCGGCTTGAAGCCAACGCCCTTTTTGGAAGAGCCCCACTTACGGCTGAGCGCGATCAGATGCAAGGCCGCAGCGGCGGCCCCACCGCCTTTATTCATCTTTTCGGGATTTGCGCGAACTTCGGCCTGATCGTCATTTTCCACGGTCAGGATGCCATTGCCGATGCACAGCCCCTGCAGACCCATCAACTGTATGGCACGGCTGGAGTCATTGCAGACGGTTTCATAATGCGTGGTCTCGCCGCGAATGACACAGCCCAGCGCGACGTAGCCGTCGAAGTTGCATTGGCGGTCGGCCATAGCGATGGCGGTAGGAATTTCCAGCGCGCCGGGCACTTCGACGACCTCACAGGTACCGCCTGCCCCTTCGATTTCGGCCTTGGCACCGGCGACCAAATTGTCGGCGATGGCCCGATAGAATGGGGCTACCACGATCAGCAGCTTGACCGGTTCGTCGAATGTCGGCGTCGGCAGCACGCCGTGTTTGTCTTGTTCAGCCACGATCAGTCATCCTTGAGAATGGAACGGGTTCCGACGATGGACAGGCCAAACGCGTCGAGCCCAAGATATACGGTTTCCGGCGAGTCGGTCAGCAGCACCAGTTCCTGAATGCCCATCTTGGACAGGATCTGCGCGCCCAGACCGGTTTGTTTGATGGTGCGCGGACCTTCGTCCTCGGCTGCGTAGAGAGAGTTGTGGGGCTGGCGGAACAGGCAGACCACACCGCGCCCCTCCTCGGCAATCTTCTCCATCGCGCGCGGCAGTTCCTTCGGGGATTTCGGCCCCAATCCCAGAATGTCCGGTGCCTCGTGCAATGCATGGGTGCGGGTCAGAACCGGCTCAGCAGTGGTAATGTCACCCTTGATCATGACCACATGCTCAATGCCGTGGGTCTGGTCGGTGAACAGGCGCATCTCCCACTCGCCACCATATTCCGAAGTGACGGTTTCGCGAGAAGTCTCGACAACCAGATTGTCGTTGCGCGATCGGTACGTGATCAGATCGCTGATGGTGCCGATCTTCATGTCGTGCTCTTGCGCAAACGCCACCAGATCGGGAAGGCGCGCCATTGTTCCATCGGGCTTCATGATTTCGCAGATCACGCCGGAAGGGTTTAAACCCGCCAAACGTGAGATATCGACTGCAGCCTCGGTATGGCCGGCCCGCACCAGCACCCCGCCCCGCTTAGCGCGCAGAGGGAAGACATGGCCGGGGGTGGCGATATGCGCCATCGTGTTCTGTTCGTTGATCGCCGTCGCCACGGTCAGCGCACGGTCGGCAGCCGAGATGCCGGTGGAAACACCTTCCCGCGCCTCTATGGACACAGTGAATGCAGTTTCATGGCGTGAAGAGTTGTTGACGGCCATCATCGGCAGGCCCAGCGCGTCTACCCGTTCGGCTGTCATCGGCAGGCAGATCAGCCCGCGCCCGTGGGTGGCCATAAAGTTGATCGCATCGGCATCCGCGAATTCGGCCGCAATGACCAGATCGCCTTCGTTCTCGCGATCCTCATGATCGACAAGAATGTACATCCGGCCTTTGCGCGCCTCTTCGATGATCTCTTCGATCGGGCTTATCGCGTCACGCAGTTGGGCCTCGACGGGTCCGGGGGTTTCAAAGCTCATGGGGCAGCCTTTCGCAGAGCATCTCCTGCATGGCGGGATAGACCACCCGGGGCGCAAAGACCAGAGCGCAAACGGCACTGTCGGGGCTGGACGCGGCGTTGTCAGGGCGGATAGCGTGCGCGGAGAAACCAAGGAGAACGCCAATGCGCCTGTCCCGCATGATTACTGCCGTCGAAGCGCATGCAGAAGGAGAGCCGGGGCGCGTCATCACCGGCGGCCTGCCACATATCCCCGGACATTCGGTCTTTGAAAAGATGCAGTGGATGCAGTCAAATCTGGACGACGTCCGGCTGATGATGCTGCGTGAACCGCGCGGCAATCCGGGGCTGTGCTGCAACGCGCTGGTTCCGCCAAGCCATCCAGATGCGGATGCTGGGTTTATCATCATGGAGCAGACGGAATATCCGCCGATGTCGGGTTCGAACACGATCTGCGTTGTCACCGTGCTGCTGGAAACCGGTATCCTGCCAATGGTCGAGCCTGTCACGGAACTGACGCTCGAAGCACCTGCCGGGCTGATCAGTGTGCGCGCCGAGTGCCGCGATGGCAAGGTCACCCGTGTCGAGTTCCGCAATGTGCCGGCTTTTGCGATGCATCTGGACGCGCATATCGAAGTTGCCGGCCTTGGAACCGTTACCGTCGATGTTGCGTGGGGCGGGATGTTCTTTGTTCTGGCCGAAGCCGAACCCCTTGGAATTTCTCTGGATGCAGAGAACGGGTCAGAGATCGTCCGTACCTCGGAAGCGATCCGTCACGCCACGGCCGAACAGTTGCCCGTGCAGCACCCGGAGAACTCAGACATTTCAGGGCCGACGATCACGAACCTGTGGGGACCTCCGATAGACGCAGGTACGCATGGCCGAGGCGCAATCACCATTTCCACCGGCAACTTCGACCCCGAAAAACCCCACGACGCATCCGGAATCCTCGACCGTTCGCCTTGCGGCACGGGCACTTGCGCCAAAATGGCGGTTCTGCATGCACGCGGGCTATTGCAAGTTGGGCAGGATTACGTGAATGCCGGCCCCCTTGGGACGACCTTTACTGGCCGCATCGTCGAAACCACGACTGTTGGCCCCTACCCCGCCATTGTTCCGACACTGTCCGGGCAAGGCTGGATACACGGAACCGCAAATTGGTCACTTGATCCGAGCGATCCGTTCCCATCCGGATATACGGTTGGCGATATGTGGTGATGAGAGCGGCCTAACTCGATAAACGTCAGGACATCTCGGCCAGGCGTGCGACGTAGCGGGCCAGAGTATCGATTTCCAGATTGATCCGATCGCCTACGGCAACGTCCCCCCAGGTGGTCACCTCTTTGGTGTGGGGGATGAAGTTGATGCCGAACTTGCACCCTTCGACGTCGTTTACCGTCAACGAAGTGCCATTCAGGGCTACCGACCCTTTCGGAGCTATGAACCGGGCCAGATGCTGTGGTGCGCTGAGGGTTACGCGCGTGCTGTCGCCTTCATCGGTCACGTCCACAACTTCGGCAACACCATCGACATGCCCCGACACGATATGGCCGCCGAGTTCATCACCAACCTTGAGCGCCCGTTCAAGATTGACTCGTTTGCCGACATTCCAGCTGCCCAGATTGGTTTTTGAAACCGTCTCGGCGCTGATCTCCACGTCATACCAATCGTCACCCAGCGCGATAACGGTCAGGCACACCCCATCACTGGCGATGGATGCACCCAGATCAATGCCCGCAGTGTCATATCTGGTTTTGATACGTGCGCGTAAATCACCGCGCTGCTCCAGTTCAGTGACGGTGCCGATGTCGGTAACGATCCCAGTAAACATTCCGTAACCCTCTGAAGTCTAGCATTGAAGCCGAGGTAATGCCCCAAGACGGATCGGGCAAGCCCTGGCTTGCCTGCAGGCGCGTTAAGAGGCATAAATTTTGTCAGAACAAAAGATATGAGGACGCGCAGTGACGACAAGCAAGCCCCCCAAAGGCCATGCAAAGCGTGTCTTTCTGTTTTTGCAGGGGCCACATGGCCCTTTCTTTTCCGCGCTGGCCCGTGTCCTGCGCGCCTCAGGCGCAGATATCTGGCGGATTGGGTTCAACGCCGGGGATCAGGCGTTTTGGTTTCACCGCCACGGTTTCATTCCCTATCGCGGAACACCCGATAAGTGGCCCAAAACGTTTGAACAAAAGATCGACGAGCTTGGTGTGACCGACATCGTTCTTTACGGCGATACACGCCCTGTGCACTCACAGGCCGTGAAGGTCGCCAAGGCGCGAGGCGTGACCGTCCACGTTTTTGAAGAAGGGTATCTTCGCCCGTGGTGGGTCACTTACGAACGCGGGGGATCTAACGGAAATTCGTTGGTCATGAATATGAGCGTATCCAAAATGCAGGATGCGCTGGAATATTCTGACGCTGAGTCGCCACCACCACCCTCGCATTGGGGAGATATGCGGCAGCACGTCTTTTATGGCGCGGCCTATCATTGGTTCGTCCTTTTCTTGAATCAACGTTATCGTAATTTCCGGCCCCATCGCGAACTGCCGGTTTCTCAGGAATTTCGATTGTACTTCAAACGGCTGCTTCGTATGCCCATCCACCGGCTTGAGAGGTTCTGGGCAACGGCGAGGGCGCGCAAGGGAGGGTTTCCCTATCACCTTGTGCTTCTGCAACTTGGACATGACAGCTCGGTTCAGAATCACTCTGGCTATTCCTGCTTGACCGAGTTTCTGGAAGAGGTCATCGAAGGGTTCGCCAAGGGCGCGCCAAAACACCACCGGCTGGTGGTCAAGGAACACCCACTGGAAAACCATAGGGTTCCTTTGCAGCGGCGAGTTCGGCAACTGGCCCACAGTTTCGGTGTTCAGGATCGGGTCCATTACATACCAGGTGGGAAACTGGCCAAACTGCTGGACGATGCGAGAACGGCCGTGACCATCAACTCAACCGCTGGTCAACAGGTTCTGTGGCGGGGCATTCCACTGAAGGTTTTCGGGCGATCGGTTTATGCCAAGCCCGAATTCGTGTCTGAGCAACCGGTCGAGACCTTTTTTTCCACCCCCACGCCACCGGACCGGACAGCATATCGGGCATATAGGCAGTTCCTGTTGGAAACCAGTCAGATACCCGGTGGTTTTTATTCACGCAGGGGTCGGCGGCAACTATTGCGTCGGGTAACGGACATGATGTTGCGCCGCGACGACCCATATCACGTGCTTCTGGCGGATTACGAGGCCGCAACGCCACAGTTGAGATTGGTTAAGTAAAACAACCTGTCTCTTGCTGGATGTTCAAACCGGAAACAGATAGATTGCGCGCAAATCTGACAGAAACAAAAAAAGACGACCGAGGTAATCCAGCAGTGCAGTGCCCTTCAATGCGATGGATAAGATTGTTCGCCGTTTTGGCAACATGCAGCCTTGCAGCAGCATGTCAGCTGCCCAAAGCTGGCCCCAGCAAGAATCAGATACTTGCAGGCTCGGTCGAGAAAGGCGGAAACGCCTTTGTTATCGAAGTTGACGACCGCGTCGCACGCGCAACCTCTGCCGTTCCGCAACTTGGCTTTTCATCTTCATTTCGCAGCTTGTCCAACCTGACAGCCGATACCATTCGCCCGGGCGATGTTCTGGGCCTGACGATCTGGGAAAACGTCGATGACGGGCTTTTGTCAGGGGATACAGGCCTTGCCACCAATCTGGACGAAGTGCAGGTCGACAGCGAAGGCTTTATCTTTGTGCCATATGCAGGACGGCTGCGTGCCTCGGGTAATACGCCTGAAGAGCTGCGCAATCTGATCTCTGCGAAGCTGCAGGATCAGACCCCCGATCCGCAAGTACAGGTTCGCCGCGTTGCGGGGGACGGCTCAACCGTCTCACTGACCGGTGCGGTTGGTGCGCCCGGTGTCTATCCGATCGAAAGGCCGACACGCTCTCTTGCAACGATGCTGGCGCAGGCTGGCGGCGTATCCGTCGCGCCCGAAATTGCTCTGGTGACGGTTCTGCGGGGCGACCAGAAAGGCACGGTCTGGTATCAGGACCTGTTTCGCAAGCCCGGCCTTGATATCGCCCTTCGTGGTGGTGACCGGATTCTGGTCGAACAGGATACGCGGTCCTATATCGCCTTGGGCGCAACAGGCGGGCAGTCGCGCGTAGCATTCGAAAGCCAGGATCTGTCAGCCCTTGAAGCACTGGCTCAGGTAGGCGGTCTGCAATCCCTGTCGTCCGATCCCACCGGCATCTTCGTGTTGCGCAAGGAACGTCAGGACATCGCACGTTCGGTCATGGGCCGCAGTGATCTGCAAGGGTCCCAAAGGATGATTTATGTGATGAACCTGACCGCTCCAAACGGGCTGTTCGTCGCGCGAGATTTTGTCATTCGTGACGACGACACGATTTACGTGACCGAAGCGCCCTATGCACAATGGTCCAAGTCAATCTCACTCATCGCTGGTGGCCTGACGCCGATTGCAAACGTCGCAACACTGACTGGTAGCTGAGGAATGTTCCCGGACCGGGAACCAGAGACCGGGGGCGAACGCCTCCGGCTGTATGTTTTCAACGGTGGTTTTCTGACACAGAAACGTCTTCGGCGCATCCTTGATCTGGCTGGATACGATATTCGGCTTGGTCTGCCTCAGCAGGAAGATTTTGTTGGTGTCTGGGGCAACAGCCCGACGGCACACCGCGGATTGAATATCGCCGAAAAACGGCAAACGCGCGTGCTACGGGTCGAAGACGCCTTTCTCAGATCGCTCCATCCCGGTCGCAGCGGCGATCCCCCACTTGGGTTGCTTCTGGATAAATCCGGGCTTCATTTCGATGCGTCCACTCCATCCGATCTGGAGACCTTGCTGACAACGCATCCTTTGGATGACACGGCGTTGTTAGACCGGGCACGTTTTGCGATGGACAGGGTGCGTGAATTGCAGTTGAGCAAGTATTCCGCATTCGATCCCGATCTTTCCCCGCCTCAGCCGGGATACGTGCTTGTGGTCGATCAGACCCGCGGGGATGCTGCCGTGACTGCAAGCCGAGGCGATGATGCCCGGTTCCGCGAAATGCTGGCGATAGCTCAGGAGGAAAACCCGGGCGCACGGGTGATCATCAAAACACATCCCGAAACCATGGCTGGTCACAGGGCCGGGCATTTTACCTCTCAGGACACCTCGGACCGGGTAGAGATTCTGGATCGCCCCGTCAGCCCATGGTCGCTGCTGGAAGGTGCCATTGCCGTTTACACCCTGTCGTCCCAACTTGGATTCGAAGCAATTCTGGCCGGGCACAAACCCCGCATATTTGGGCAGCCGTTTTATTCTGGCTGGGGACTGACCCAGGATGAAGTTCCCGTGCCCCGCAGGCAACGCAATCTGACACGCGCACAACTGTTTGCCGCCACAATGCTGCTTTACCCAACTTGGTATGACCCCTACCGCGACAGGCTGTGCCAATTGGAAACCGTTCTGGACACGCTGGAAGCCCAAATCCGGGCATGGCGACAGGACCGACATGGGTGGACGGCATCCGGGATGCGCTTGTGGAAACGCAGGCATTTGCAGGATATGTTCGGTCGCTACAAGAAAATCCGCTTTTCAGAAAATCCCGACATGGCGCAATCGCATATGATCTGGGCTCGATATGCCAAAGACGAAGACGACGCAGTGCGGGTTGAAGACGGTTTTTTGCGCTCTCGCGGTCTGGGCGCGCGTCTGGTTCCGCCGCTTTCTCTGGTGACAGACAATCAGGGGATTTACTATGATCCGACCCGCCCCAGCGAATTAGAAACCTTAATCTCATCGCGCGAGACTTTGCGGCGGGATCAGCTTTTGCGCAGTGAAAGACTGGTTGGGCAAATTCTGAAATCCGGGCTCAGCAAATACAACGAAGGTGGCCAGCCCCCCGTTTTGCCCGAAGGGCATCGCATACTGGTGCCCGGGCAGGTCGAAGATGATGCATCGATCCTCAAGGGCACAAGTACGGTGCGCACAAATCTTGACCTGTTGCGCGCGACCCGAGATGCGAACCCGTCTGCAATCATTATCTACAAACCGCATCCAGACGTCGAAGCTGGGTTACGAGACGGGGGGATCGAGGCTGATGGGTTGGCCGATGCGATCGTGACCAACACCGATCCCGCAGTTCTGCTGCCGCAGGTTCAGGAGGTCTGGACCATGACGTCCCTTATGGGTTTCGAGGCTTTGTTAAGGGGCGTGAAAGTGACCACTTTAGGGGCTCCGTTCTATGCCGGCTGGGGTTTGACAACCGATCTAGGCTCAGTCCCTGCGCGCCGGGGGGCAAAGCCATCTTTGATGGGCCTCGTTCACGCCGCATTGATCGACTACCCGCGTTATCTGGACCCTTTGACCAGCTTGCCCTGCCCTGTTGAGGTCGCTGTCGAGCGTTTGGCACAGCAAGGCACAGCGCGCCACGGCATCTTGTTACGGCTTCTGTCTAAAGCACAGGGGACACTGGCGACCCACGCCCACCTCTGGCGTAGGCACCGGCCCTGAGCCATTCAACCCAAGGCCCGCGCCCAGCGATGCATGACATCAGGCCCAATCGGTTGTACTTCGATCAGATCGAATTTGGGCGCGGCCTCCAGCCGCTCCAACCCAAGGGCACCGATTGCGGGTAATCCTTCGGCACCGATTGCCAAACCGGCGGAAAAACCGACAAGTTCATCAACCAGATCCTCGGCCAACAGCGACGCCGCCAACGCCGATCCACCTTCGCAGAACACGCGGGTCAACCCCGCCTGACCCAGTTGCTGCAAAAGATCTGCCGGATCGATGTGATGGCCCTGAAGAGCACATGGGATGAGTTGTGCACCCAGACCTTCCCACGCCCGCACGCGCTCGATATCCGGTGACGGACCATGGCACAGCCATACCGGCACGTCATTTGCCGTTCGGGCGAGCTGCCCCATCAGCGGCAAATCCAGATGCCTGGAAACAACGACTCTGACTGGCTGATGGTCAATCCCAAGATCGCGCACGGTCAGGGATGGATCGTCGGCCCTTGCCGTGCCCGCGCCAACCATAACAGCGTCGTGGCAGGAACGCAGCGCATGCACGGCACGGCGCGCCTGAGGTCCCGTGATCCACTTACTTTGTCCGGTTGCGGTTGCAATCCGACCATCGAAGCTGCTTGCAAGCTTCAATGTCACAAAGGGACGCCCTTGTTCGGTCTTGAGAAAGAAACCGACGTGATCCCGCGATGCCTGATCACTCAGCACGCCTGTTGTTACTTCAATCCCTGCCTCGCGGAGCATGGCAAAGCCCTGCCCCGCAACACGCGGATCACTATCTTCGACAGCGCAGACAACGCGACTGATACCTGCTGCGATCAAGGCTTCGGCGCAAGGTGGTGTTTGGCCGTGATGTGAGCACGGCTCTAGCGAGACATAGGCTGTTGCCCCTCGCGCCGCCTCTCCTGCGCGCGCCAGCGCCTCAGTTTCTGCGTGGGGCCTGCCCCCGGGTTGGGTCCACCCCCGCCCGACAATCCTTCCATTGCTCACGACAACGCAACCGACCGCCGGATTGGGCCAGCACGATCCTTGTCCGCGTCGGCCCAATGAAAGCGCCAACGCCATATATCGCTTGTCGATGTCGTTCACTCTTCAGTCGACGGTTGCGGCGGGCGCAATTCGTGAACAAACTCCTCGAAATCGTCGGCCGCCTGAAAGTTCTTGTAGACGCTTGCAAAGCGAACATAGGCCACCGTGTCGATCCGCGCCAGCGCTTCCATCACGATCTCACCGATCCTGTTGGAAGGAATATCGGTTTCGCCCATGCTTTCCAGACGGCGCACAATGCCGGATATCATCTGATCAATGCGTTCGGGATCAACCGGGCGCTTCTGCATCGAGATACGAATGGACCGCTCCAACTTGTCGCGATCAAAATCTTCTCGCTTGCCGTTTGTTTTGATGACGACCAGATCGCGCAACTGCACCCTTTCGTAGGTGGTGAAACGTCCGCCACAAGCCGGGCAAAACCGTCGCCTGCGGATCGCCACGTGGTCTTCCGCTGGCCGTGAATCCTTGACCTGAGTATCGATATTTCCGCAAAACGGGCAGCGCATCCGCCGTCTCCTCGTCCCTTGTCCGCCTCTTTTTTGTGAGTGCTCTGGCTCACTTATCCACAACTATAGGACAGACGCTAGAGTTTGGGTAGACAGAATTTCACACCGCTAAATAAAGGGTTTCATCCGAAATGCCCGGCAATCCGCCGCGTATGGGCGGCGCGACGGTGCTCGAACAGATAAATCCCCTGCCATGTGCCCAATACAGGTACTCCACCCGTGACAGGGATCGACAGGGATACTGGCATCATCGCCGCCTTGATATGGGCTGGCATGTCGTCCGGCCCTTCATATGTGTGGCGCAGATAGGACATCGAAGGATCATCCGATGGCGGAACCAACCTTTCAAAATAGGCGTGAAGGTCGGTTTGCACCTCTGGGTCTGCGTTCTCCTGAATTAGCAGAGAACAGGATGTGTGACGAACGAACAGCGTCAGCAATCCATCCCGGCCCTCGGGCCGAAGCCAGTCGCGCACAAGCGGCGTAAACTCATAGAGTCCGGGGCCGCTTGTGTGCACGTGAAATTCAGTCAGCATTTTTGCCTACCCTGGCGACATGGTCCAACTTGCGCAACGTAGCCCTTAAGACCTGAACGGTCCGGGTTCACAAAACCCGTTGGCCTGCTGAATACTCATGCTGTCACCGGGCTGAAACCCTGTGCGAATGCCGCCACCTTCCAGAGGTGTCACGCCCGCTGCCTGAGGATCAAGCGTGAACTGAACAGCCGTTTTACGCCCCGTCGCCTCACTGGGTCCGTATCCGCGAACGATGTAGATTTGCTGACGCCAACCCGCACCCAGACCGCGCCGCGCGAAATCCGCCGCGGCACACCAATAGTCATTGGTGCGGCTGCGCCCCCGCGGCACCACTTCGAAAACCGCGTTATTTACCTGATACGCGCGATAGCCGTTTTGCGTACTGAATGCCTGAGCCTGAGCCGGAGTACTCAGCGCCATGACCGCAGTCGCTGCAAGAATCCAAATTTTTCTCATAGGTCTATGACTTTCATAATGCGATGTTCTTATGAGCGTAGTTTGATCGATCCGTATCGCACAGGAAAAATCTCAAAAATATTTGTTACTTTGTGTCAGCAACGCACATTGAACGCCGGTCAGGTAAGATACACCTGCGCCGTCTTGTAGGACGCGATGCGAGACCACAGTAAAACCGAACGCCCATTCACTGCCCGTTTTTGCGAAATTTCCAAGCCATACGCATTAATCCGGGACGTGCCGGGGAGCCCACTGTCGGTTCTATGTACCGGTTTTACGGGCTCAGGCCCTCTCCCCTAACAAGAGCGCGACCCGGCAACACAGATCAGATAGACAAATGAATCGCAAAGAGCTTGCGATTGATGGTCAAGGGTTTTCGATCTCTTGCCAATACTGCCAATCCAGTGCTTTTGGAACGCGTTGCAACAGAAGCAAATATTGCCCGTTCGGAAACCACTGAACGGGCACTCAAGATTCGTCAGATCACCCAAACAAAAGGTCCCGAGTTTCAAAAAAAGCCGTACAGCGCTAAACTGTGAGCCTTAGACTTGATTTATTTCCGGGTATTTCAATGGATGTTGATATTGCAAGGCTTCACCTTTTGGTACGGTCGTTTGAGGAATTTTCCGATGATCCGAATGCCGTTGAAATGGCCTTGAAGAAATGTGGACTGAGCGAAGCCGACCTTCTCCCCTCGGTTCAGACTTATCCTGCCAATAAGGAGGCCTGTTTCGTGCGGGCGGCTTGCGACGCTCTGGGTGATATCACATTTGCTGCCAAAACCGGGATCGGGTTTACGTCCTCTTCCAGCATTACCGCCTATATCGGAAAGTACTCCCGGGATTTGCGGCAAGCGCTGGAAAATACGTCGCGGTTTCACGATATTATTGATCCTGCGATTATGTTCAGCCTGAGAATTGCCGGCAACTTCGCGGCGTTCGAGGCCGAGTGGAAAGACCCAAGCTTTGCCCGCTATCACCGTCGAACCGAATTTCTGATCTTTGCAGCCGTCGCGCGAATGAGGTCGATTACGCAATCAACCTTTTTTCCGATCGAAATTCGCCTGCAGCACGAAGCTGGACCAAGCGCAAAGGACATTCAGAAGATGGCAGGCTTTCCGGTTATCTTCGGTGCGGAAAAACTTGAGATCATTCTGTCCTTGTCCTCACTGGACCTGCCGATCCCCACCTACGATCCGCGCCTTCGCGAACATCTGATCCAATACGGAGCGCGGCTGCTGGACGAATACGCCACCCCGCAGAACAAACTGCGGCCGAAGGTTGAGGGGCTGATCACCAGATCTCTGCCCGGCAACATCGTTCAAGCCGATGAAGTGGCAGGCAATCTGGGAATGAGCCCCCGCACCTTTGCCCGCAGGCTAAAGGACGAAGGAGCGAGCTACAGAGAGATACTGGATGATCTGCGGTGCGATCTGGCGCAGACGTTTATCAAGAACGGCATGAACCTGTCGGAGATTTCCTTTTCCCTCGGATATGCAGATCAGGCGGCCTTCTCGACAGCGTTCAAAAGATGGACCGGTCAGGCCCCCAGTGCATTCCGCAACAGGGTCGAGCATCCCATCGTCTCGTGACGAAGGGTGGCCAGGGGTCAACGGCACGGTACCTCGCCCTGGCCGGTCCCATGAGTGGACAACTCGGATGTATGATTTGACCTTGCCGGTTTCTTTTGAATTTCTGCCAATTCGTTTCCGAAACCTGCCATTCGATCCGGCGCCAACCGCAAACCGGAACGAAAAAAGGCGCCTAATCCAAGGCGCCTTTTTTACTTACTGATCCAGGAAAGACCGGAGTTTACGGCTGCGGCTGGGATGTTTCAGCTTGCGCAACGCTTTGGCTTCGATCTGCCTGATCCTTTCGCGCGTCACGCTGAACTGCTGGCCCACCTCTTCCAGGGTGTGGTCGGTATTCATGCCTATACCAAAACGCATCCGCAGAACACGTTCCTCACGCGGCGTGAGCGATGCCAGAACGCGTGTGGTCGTTTCCTTGAGGTTTTCCTGAATGGCACTGTCCAACGGCAGCACGGCATTCTTGTCCTCGATGAAATCGCCCAGCTGGCTGTCTTCCTCGTCGCCGATTGGCGTTTCCAGAGAAATCGGTTCCTTGGCGATCTTCATCACCTTGCGAACCTTTTCCAGCGGCATCTGCAGCTTTTCGGCCAATTCTTCCGGCGTCGGCTCGCGACCGATTTCATGCAGCATCTGACGACCGGTCCGGACCAGCTTGTTGATCGTTTCGATCATGTGGACCGGAATACGGATCGTACGGGCCTGATCAGCAATCGACCGCGTGATCGCCTGACGAATCCACCAGGTTGCGTAGGTCGAGAATTTATAGCCGCGGCGGTATTCGAACTTGTCCACCGCCTTCATCAGGCCGATGTTACCTTCCTGAATAAGATCAAGGAACTGCAGACCACGGTTCGTGTACTTTTTGGCAATCGAGATCACCAGACGCAGGTTGGCCTCGACCATTTCCTTCTTGGCCTGACGCGCCTCTTTCTCGCCCTTCTGAACCTGCTGCACGATGCGGCGGAATTCAGGGATATCAAGACCGACATACTGGCCCACCTGCGCCATGTCATTGCGCAGTTCCTCGACCTTGTCTGAGGAGCGTTCGATGAACATCTGCCAGCCACGACCCGGTTTTTCTGCCATTTCAGACAGCCAGTTCGGATCAAGTTCGCGACCACGATAGGCATCGATGAACTCACGCCGGTTGATCCGGGCCTGATCGGCCAGTTTCACCATCGCACTGTCCAATGACATGATCCGCTTGTTGATACCGTACAGCTGGTCGATCAGGGCCTCGATCCGGTTGTTGTGCAGGTGAAGGCCGTTCACCAGTTCCACAATCTCGGCGCGCAGTTTCTGATACGTGGCTTCATCCTTTTCGCTGAACGAGCCATCTTCGTTCAGCGTGGCCGAAATCCGGCTATCCTGCATCTCGGACAACATGGCGAAGTCTGTCGAGATACGCTCCAGCGTGGTCAGAACCTGATCCTTGAGCGCAGCTTCCATCGCGGCAAGCGACATGTTGGCCTGATCATCTTCGTCGTCATCGTCATCGCTGGCGATCGGGTTGCCGTCAGCATCCAGTTCGGGACCGGTATCCTTGGCAGGCTTGGCGGCTTGTACGGCCGAGGTATCCACGACGGGTTCCTCGACACCGCCGTCCTCATCCATCTGATTGCCAAAGGTGGCTTCCAGATCGATGACATCCCGCAACAGAATGTCCTCACTCAGCAATTCGTCATGCCAGATGGTGATCGCCTGGAAGGTCAGCGGACTTTCGCACAAACCAAGGATCATGGTGTTCCGGCCTGCTTCGATCCGCTTGGCGATGGCGATCTCGCCTTCACGGCTCAACAGTTCAACCGATCCCATCTCGCGCAGGTACATGCGCACTGGGTCATCGGTGCGGTCCAGTTTTTCGGTCTGGGCACCGGCCAGCGTAACCTCACGGTTGCTGTCTGTCGCCACAAGTTCGGTCGAGCCCTTTTGCTCTTCCTCTTCGGCCTCTTCATCTTCGATGATATTGATGCCCATCTCGGACAGCATCGACATAACGTCTTCGATCTGTTCCGAGCTGACCTGGTCAGGCGGCAGCACCTGATTGAGTTGGTCATAGGTGATGTAGCCTCTCTCGCGGGCCTCGGCGATCATCTTTTTGACCTGGGCCTGGCTCATGTCCAGCGAGATTTCCTGTTCCTGCTCTTCGGATTTGCGATCCTCGGTCGTGTCCTTGGCGGCCATTCAGTGCTCCTGCAGGGATGGGTGATTCGTTTGATCCGAATCATTAGCGCGTAGAAGTGATTCGGCCACCCATTTACCCGTTTTTCTTTTCCAGTGCCTTACGAAAACACCAGTTTACCGGCGTTTCCGTTCGAAATTGATACCAGACATGATTGCCTCAAAGGCGTCTTTCTCGTCGCGGTTGATTCGCGCGCCGTTGTCGGCGATGTCGAAAATGGCCCTGTCTTCGTTCTGACTGCGACTCGTGCGGTTGCGTTCCTCGGCGGCCTGGGCCAGCCGGTACGTCAGCGCCTCATCCGCCAGATCGGTCAGTTCCTCCGCAGCTTCGGCAATCTCGGCATCCAACCCCCGGAGCGCTTTGATTTTCGCGAGTTCTTCGGCCAGCGTCATCTCGGCCTTTTCAACATCGCCCGGTTTGAACACACAGGGGATAACTGCGACATGGCGAAGGCCCAGCAGGTTTTCAAGGGCATCGGGACCCATTGCTGCAATTATGTGGTCTTGTAGGTTGTCCGGATCGTCTATCGCGTGCCTCAAAATGGCCTCTCGCAAGGCTGCGTGATCGGGATCATGGCAATCAATCTCTTCAAGCTGATGCTCGAACTGGACGACAACCTGCGGGTTGAGAATGGCGATCGCAAGAATTGCAGCTTCGCGCATCCGGATGTCTGCATTGTCAGAAGAGGCCAGAAAAGACGCCCGCGCTCCGGCTGATGCAGGTTGTTTTTGAGGCTGCCACTTGCCGCGCGGCTGCCACTCGCGGTTCTGCGTCTGCCTTTGCGGGCGGAACAACTGCCAACGCAAGTCCTTAATCTCTTGCCCATAATGCGATCGGATGGATTGATCACGGATCAGTTTGATCTTTTCCCGCAAAGCCTTGTCCAACGCCGCCTTACGCTCGGGGCTGTCAAAGACCTTGCCTTCGGTTTCCCGTTGCCACAGCAGCTTGACCATCGGAATGGCATTATCCAAGACTGCCTGCACAGCCCCTGCCCCTTCGGCACGCAACAGATCGTCGGGGTCTTGCCCCTCGGGCATTAGGGCAAAGCGCAGGGATTTTCCTGCCTCCAACAAAGGCAGCGCCAGATCGACCGCACGCATTGCAGCACGCAGGCCGGCCGTATCCCCATCCAGTGCGATGATCGGCTCATCAGAGATACGCCAAAGCAATTGCAACTGATGTTCGGTAATCGCGGTGCCCAGCGGTGCAACCGACGCCCCAAACCCAGCCTCAGCCAGCGCAATCACATCCATATACCCTTCGGCAACGATCAGCGGCTGACCCTTGCCCGCAGCCTGACGTGCAGGGCCCTGATTATACAGGCTGCGGCCTTTGTCGAACAACTCTGTCTCGGGCGAGTTCAGGTATTTCGCGTTATCGTTCGGGTCCATAGCCCGACCGCCAAAAGCGATGCAGCGCCCACGCGGATCGCGGATCGGGTACATGATGCGGTTGCGGAACGTATCATAGGGCTTTTTGCCCTTGTTCGAAGGCTTGGCCAGCCCCGCCCCTAGAATCAGATCCTCAGCGACGTTTTTACCGCGCAAATGATCCCACAGCGCCTGCCAGCCGTCAGGGGCGAAACCAATTTCCCACCGCTCCAGCGCTTGCGGGTCCAAACCGCGCCGGTCCAGATAATCGCGCGCCGCGCCCCCTGCCCCGGTCTTGAGCTGCAGGCGAAAGAACTGCACTGCTTGCTCCATCACCTCGGCCAGTTGAGTACGGCGGTCCTGCTTTTCCTGCGCCCTGGGGTCGCGCGCGGGCATCGGCATCCCGGCCTCACGCGCCAAAATCTCGACCGCCTCGATGAACGAAACATTTTCGGTCTCTTGCACGAAATTGATCGCGTCACCTTTGGCGTGGCAGCCAAAGCAGTAATAAAACCCCTTTTGGTCATCCACATGGAAGGATGCCGTCTTTTCATGGTGAAACGGACATGGCGCCCACATGTCGCCTTTACCCTGATTGGATTTGCGGGCGTCCCACATGACCTTGCGCCCGACGACCTGAGACAAGCTCAGCCGGGTGCGCAATTCATCCAGAAATCCAGGGGGCAGTGACATGCATCAAACCTGACAGAAACGGAAACGCTCGCCAAGGGAGTGACGAGCGTTTGTCCACAGCGAATTGACGGTCCTGTGGATTATTGCTGCAGGCACAGCTCCAACCAGGCCGCGCCCAGGTCCTTTTTGCGCACATCGCGCATCTTTTGCTCATAGACCCACGGAGTAATCAGTGGGATCGCTGCATTGTAATTTTCGGGCCATGTAGGGCTGGTTGCGGCAACGGCCCCGGGCACATCGCGCTCTTTCACCTTATCGAGCCTGGCCTTCTGAACCGCGGCAACAACATCTGCCTGATACCGGCAGCTTTGTTCCTTGGTTTCAGCTGCAGCCAGAGGTGTAGCCAACAAAGCAGCGGCGACGGCGATACGCAACATGGGGTTCTCCCGGAATCGTTTCTTTGGGGCAGCTTATCCTCGCTCGGCCACGCCTTCCATTGCCCTTTTCATATCGTGAACCAAAGTCTCGGCCATGGAACGAAACGCCATGATCTGAAAAGCACTGTCCCCTACCCGCGTGATCGACGCCGTCATGTGAAACAACACGCTGCGTACGGTATGGCCACGCTTGAAATGCGTGGCGCGCAGATCGACGGGAACCAAACGTGCAAGCACATCTTCGGCCCGATCCCCTTCCAACCTGACAACTGCCCACGCATCCGACTGATCCACAACGGCTGCATGATCTGTCAGAGACGCATCCGGGGTCGGCCCTATCAGCATTGCCTGCGAATGCCCAAACCAGATGGCCCGTGCACCGGCCTTTCCCGTTGCCCGGTTCGCAGCCGGGTAAGCCATCCCGTGCGCTGACTTCATGGCCTCCGACAAGGACTTGTCCTTGCCTTTGAGCGGTGCGACGGACGTAATGAACCCGGCATCGACCTCACTCAAAGTAACGTTGCCAACGGTCAGCGGCAGCAACCCTTCGCAGGGAGGTGTGGCAATTAGTTTATCCACGAACGCGCCCTCCTTCGGGATCAAAGAACACAGGGTTCACCACTTCGCACAGAGTGGTCACACCGCGCAGGTGGTCCACCATTTTGATCACCTCGCCGTATCGGTCCGGGCCATCAGCCAGAAACGCCAGACCCAGCATGCTGCCCAGTGTCGGTGAATAACAGACCGAGGTCACATAACCCTGATCACTGGTCCGAACCGGCTCCGCCTCTTCCTTGTAAAGATGCGCGCCTGCCAGCAACTGCTTGCTCTCGCCAATGGGTTTCAGGCCGACCAGACGTTCACGGCCAGCTTCCTCCAGACCGGGGCGTTCCGACATTGTCTTGCCGATACAGTCTTTTTTCTGCGACACCATCCGGCCCATGCCAATATCATAGGCCGTCGTGCGGCCATGGATTTCGGAATGGGTAATAAAGCCCTTTTCGATCCGCAGAACGTTCAGCGCTTCCATTCCGTACAGCCCGCCACCCAGCGCTTCGGCTCGTTCCGTCAGAGAATCGAATAAGCTCGTGCCATAGCGGGCAGGTACGGCAATTTCATAGGCATGTTCACCGGAAAACGAGATACGGAACAACCGCCCCTGAACACCCAGAACATTGACCGGACCGCATGCCATGAATGGCCAGCTTTCTTCATCTATCGGCTGGTCCAGCAGCCCATTCAGAAGTTCGCGTGATTTTGGTCCGGCCACAGCGAACTGGGCCCACTGTTCGGTGACCGATGTGAAAGCCACGTCCAGATCGGGGCGCAGACCCTGATGCACGAACTCGAGATGCTTCATCACATCACCCGCCGCAGCAGTGGTTGTGGTCATCAGGTAATGGTTTTCATCAAGACGTGCGGTCGTGCCATCATCCATAACATAGCCGTCTTCGCGCAACATCAGGCCATAGCGGACGCGCCCGACCTTCAGCGTCGAAAACATGTTGGTATAGACAAAATCCAGAAACGCCCCCGCATCTGGCCCCTGTATGTCGATCTTGCCCAGGGTCGAGACATCACAAATGCCAACGGCCTCGCGAACCAGTTTCACCTCACGGTCACAGGACTCGCGCCAGGTTGTTTCACCTGAATTCGGAAAATAGCTGGGTCGATACCACAAACCCGCTTCGATCAACGGGGCGCTCCGCGCCACGGTTGCCTTGTGAGATGTCGTAAAGCGCTGGGGTTTGAAACCTTTACCCTCAGCCCCCGCCCCATATGCGGCAATCGCAATCGGCGAATAAGGCGGCCGGAAGGTTGTTGTTCCGGTCTCGGAAATCCCGCGCCCGGTCGCATCGGCCAGAACCGCCAGCGCCGCGACATTCGAATTCTTGCCCTGATCGGTCGCCATACCTTGCGTGGTATATCGCTTCATGTGTTCGACCGAGCGGAAGTTTTCCGTCGCAGCCTGTTTGACATCCTTGACCGTCACATCGTTCTGAAAATCCAGCCACGCGCGCCCCTTACCGGGAACCGACCAAAGCGGTGAAATTTCATAAGGCGTGTCTTCTGCCTCAGGCGATGCCAGATCGGGTGCCGTCATCCCAATCCCTTCCAGCGCCTCGCGCGCGGCGGCAACTCCTTCGTGCAGACAAGCCGCGGTCGAGAACGATCCGTTACACGACCCAGCGGTCCCCATCCCCGGAACAGCACCCGGAGTTGGCACGAAAGCGGCGATGTCGCGCTGCCAGGTCGGGCGCCCGTTCATATGGCACGTCAGATGGATCGATGGATTCCACCCACCAGTCATCGCCAGACAATCGGTGTGAATGCTTTCCTCTCCGCTGGGGCGACGCACGGTGATGGCCTCCAACCCCTTGCGGCCCGCACTGCCACAGACCTGCGCACCACGCAGCACGTGATAGTCATCGGACAAAGGCGCGTCGTGACGGCTGTCGATCACTGCGGCGACGTGAACACCTGCCTCCAGCAAATCGCGGGCGGTGCGGTGAATCTCATCGGTGTTGCCGAAAATTGTCACGTTCTTACCCGCGGCAACGCCCCAACGATTGAGATATGCCCGCACTGCCCCGGCAGTCATAATTCCGGGACGATCATTGTCGCGAAATGCGACAGGGCGTTCTATTGCGCCTGCAGCCAGAACCGACCGTTTCGCCGCGATCCGCCAATATGTTTCCAGTGGCGCACCGTTCGGACGGCGCTCACGGTGATGCAACACCCGCTCCAACGCGGCAAACGTACCCTGATCATATGCCCCCGCGACGGTCGTGCGCGTCATCAGCCGCACATTGTTCATCGAGCGCAGTTCAGCCAGAACTTCATCGACCCAGACGGAACCGGGCTTACCATCAACCTCGATCGTCTCTGACAGCAGGCGACCACCCATGCGGCTGCTTTCGTCCGCAAGAATGACATCCGCCCCGGCCCTACCTGCCGTCAGCGCGGCCATCAGACCCGCAGGACCAGCCCCGATTACAAGCAGATCACAGAATGCGTAGGCGCTTTCGTATTTATCCGCGTTATCCTCGCCAGACAGTGCCCCCAGACCAGCGGAGCGACGAATGATCGGCTCATAAACTTTTTCCCAGAAACTGCGCGGCCACATGAACGTTTTGTAGTAGAAGCCTGCGCCCAAAAACGGGGCCCCGAGGTCGTTCACGGCCTGCAGATCGAAATTCAGACTGGGCCAGCGGTTCTGGCTGCGCGCTTCGAGGCCCGGAAAAATCTCCTGCATCGTCGCGCGCACATTCGGCTCTTGCGAGGCTCCGCGCCCAACAGTGACCAGCGCGTTCGGTTCTTCGCTGCCCGCAGTCAACACACCGCGCGGACGGTGATACTTGAACGAACGCCCCATCAGACGAATGCCATTGGCCAACAAGGCCGAAGCAAGTGTGTCTCCTTCAAACCCGGTATAGCTTACGCCATCGAACACGAATGAAACCGGTTTGGTTCGGTCCAGCAATCCCTTGCCATTAATTCTCATGACCTAGCCTCCGACGCCAGTTCGGTAGCGACAACTTCGTGCGTGACGGTATTTCGGGTCACAACGATCCAGGCGCCGCATCCCCCTTCGTGGTACCAAAGGTCACGAGTCTCACCCGCTGGGTTATCGCGCAGATAAACGAAGTTGTCCCACGCCTCCTGACCCGCGTCAGGTGCAGGGCGGTCCAGATCAACGGCCGCTCCGCGGTAATAAAACTCCCGGCGATCCCGTTCGCCGCAATGCGGACAGGTAATCCTCATGACCGCACCCCCTGCTTTTTCTCGTCAAAAATACGGAAATCCGACATAGCCACCCTCAGTGCAGGTTGTGTTGAGAGCCTTTGCCCTCTTCATCGATAATGCCGCGTCCGGTGCGGAACCGGTCCAGCCGGAAACCCGTGGCATTGTCGTGGTACCGATCCGTGGCGATCAGATGAGCAAACACGTTGCCCGAACCCGGAACCGCCTTGAACCCGCCGTAGTTCCAGCCGCAATTCAGATACAGCCCGTCGATATCCGTCTTGTCGATGATCGGCGAACCATCGGGCGACATATCCATGATCCCGCCCCAACTGCGTAAAACCTTGGCCTTGCCGATCATCGGCATCAAGGCCACCCCTGCCTCCATCACGCTTTCCACTGTCGGAAGATTGCCCCGCGCAGCGTATGAGGCGTAAAAGTCCAGATCCCCGCCAAAAACCAATCCGCCCTTGTCGGACTGGCTTATATAGAAATGCCCCATCCCGAAGGTGACCACGTGATCGATACAGGGTTTCAGACCCTCGGTCACAAATGCCTGCAGGACGTGACTTTCGATTGGTAGGCGCATACCGGCCATTTCGGCCACCTGCCCGGAACGACCCGCCACGACCATCGCCACCTTCTTGGCGCGGATTGGGCCACGTGATGTCTGCACACCCTTAACAACGCCGTTTTCAATATCGATGCCGGTAACTTCACAATTCTGGATCAGATCCACACCGCGCTGATCTGCGCCACGTGCATACCCCCAGGCTACCGCATCATGACGTGCTGTGCCGCCGCGTGGGTGATAAAGTCCGCCATAAAGCGGAAATCGCAGATCGTCGAAATTCAGATAGGGCACCATTGTCCGTAACTCATCCCGGTTCAACAGGATGGCGTCATCGCCCTGGCTGATCATCATGTTGCCACGTCTGGCCGCGGCATCACGCTGACCATCCGAATGGAAAAGGTTGATGATCCCACGCTGCGAGTGCATGACGTTGTAGTTCAGATCCTCTTCCAGCCCTTCCCAAAGCTTCAGGGAATGAGAGTAGAACTCCGAATTTCCCTGCAAAAAGTAGTTGGCCCGCACAATTGTCGTATTCCGTCCAACGTTACCGCCGCCAATGTACCCTTTTTCCAGCACAGCGACATTTGTCAGCCCATGCTCTTTCGCCAGATAGTAGGCTGTGCTCAGGCCGTGCCCGCCGCCACCAATAATGATGATGTCATATTCCGATTTGGGTTCGGGGTCGCGCCAATGTGGCGCCCAGCCTTTATTGCCGGTCAAACCTTCCATCACCACACGGAGGCCGGAAAATCGCATGATCCACTCCCTAAAGATCGAGCCTTTTTGGCACCGTCTGCACACACCTAACAACGCGGCGCGCTCTGGGCCATATCGCTTTTCGACAAATTCTGGTCCGATGGCGACCATTTGCAAGGCGCTCACGACCGCAGCACACACACTTATCCGAGTTAATAGGACCAAAAAAAACGCGCCTCGCAAGGCGCGTTTTTCGTGATGCTCGGATAAGGTTACAGACCTTTCGCCCGGTAACTCTTGGACACCCTGTCGATGGCAACGATGTACGCGGCGGTCCGCAAATCGTCGACATCTGCGCGATCATGCCAGACCTCACTCATGGACTGGTACGCAATTCGCATCGTGTCATCGAGACCGGATCGTACGAGCTCCAGCTCGTCGGCTCCTTTCAGGTATTTGGACTTGAAACCCGGCGTCATCGACCAGGCATCGGCCAGATAACGATCGAGACGCTCCAGTTCGCTGACGATCAGTTCGTGCCTAGCCTCTTCCTGTCGCCGCTGCATTCTGCCGAACCGGATATGGCTCAGGTTTTTCACCCATTCGAAATAGGAAACCGTCACACCGCCAGCGTTGGCATACATATCCGGAATGATCACCACGCCCTTTTTGCGCAGAATCTCATCGGCGCCAGCGGTTACCGGACCATTAGCCGCCTCGATGATAAGCGGCGCCTTGATCCGGTCGGCGTTGGTCAGGTTGATCACCCCTTCCAGCGCAGCCGGGATCAGAATATCGCATTCCTCTTCCATTACGGCACCGCCTTCGGCAGTGTGTGTCGCATCCGGATATCCGGCGACACCACCGTGTTTCACGATCCACTGCCGCACGGCTTCGACGTCAATTCCATCAGGGTCATAAAGGGCGCCGTCCCGTTCGATGATCCCGATAACTCGCGATCCATCTTCCTCGCTCAGGAATTTGGCAGCGTGGTATCCCACATTGCCCAGACCCTGAACAATCACCCGCTTTCCATCGAGTTTGCCTGACATGCCTGCCTTTTTGACATCCTCGGGATGTCGGAAAAACTCACGCAGGGCGTATTGGATACCGCGCCCAGTCGCCTCAACACGTCCGGCGATCCCCCCGGCATTCAGCGGTTTGCCGGTGACACAGGCACGCGCGTTTATGTCGGTCGTATTCATTCGCGCATATTGATCCGCCATCCAGGCCATCTCACGCTCACCCGTTCCCATATCCGGTGCCGGGACGTTCTGGGAAGGATTGATCAGGTCGCGTTTTGCCAACTCATAGGCAAAACGGCGTGTGATTTGCTCCAGTTCGTGCTCTTCGTACTGGCGGGGATCGATACACAGCCCCCCCTTAGAACCTCCGAACGGCGCTTCGACCAGCGCACATTTGTAGGTCATCAGCGCGGCCAGAGCTTCAACCTCATCCTGGTTCACGGCCAGAGCATAGCGGATACCGCCCTTGACTGGCTCCATATGTTCGGAATGAACCGACCTGTATCCAGTGAAAGTGTGTATCTGTCCCCGCAGGCGTACACCGAAACGAACTGTATAGGTCGCGTTGCAAACCCGGATCTTTTCTTCCAGCCCCGGCGGCAGATCCATAAGGGCAGCCGCCCTGTTGAACATCAGATCCACGCTCTCTCGGAAACTGGGTTCGGTAACTCGGGTCATAAATTCCTCCGTGCCCTGCAACGACTCTCGTCCCGACGATTTGTCGCACCCATATCGTTACCGTTCAATGGAAATTCGCCACTTTTTTCATCACTTCGCCAAAGCAGCATAATTTGTGATGATGAGTCGTTGGCGCCTTAACGATTTCAAATCGATTGTTCGCGTCAGGGAAACAGACCCCCTCAGAAGCTCCAAACTGCAACTATTTTTGGCCGGATATTAGCAACATAGTGACCATCCCGCCCAAATCTCGCCACGTTGTGCGACTATTTTCTTAAAGTTGCAAAGCTCTGGTGCCACCGTTTGGAACCTGCAGAGGGATTTCGTTATGCAAAAGCAATTTCGGATACAGAAACTAGCCGAGAAGATTTCGGCCAACAAGCCGTCGCGGCACCCGATCCGGTTTTTGCGTTCTGAAAACGGAGCCATGACAATTCTTGCTCTGGTCCTGATTATGGGCATTTTCGCCGCTGCAGGCATTGCCGTTGACGTTATGCGTTTCGATCGCGAACGAGCCCGACTGCAATATGCTCTGGACCGTGCCGTACTGGCTGCCGCCGATTTGGATCAGGAACTGTGCCCCAGAGACGTAATTGTCGATTTCTTCGAAAAAGACGGGCTTTTGCGGTATCTGGATGTAAGTTCCATCGATGTTCAGCCTGACACTTGTGGGTCGACAGCTGCGACACTGGAAGGATATCGCCGTGTTCAGGCGACAGCCCGCATGGACGTGGAAACACATTTCCTGAACTTCAGAGGCTTTACCGGTATTGACTACATCCCGACGGTTGCCACGAGCGTCGCCGAAGAAAGCATCGGGGACGTTGAAATTTCCATGGTGCTGGACGTTTCGGGCTCGATGGGCCGATATAGCCGTTTGACCAACCTGAAAGTTGCTGCTCAGCGTTTTGTGGACGAAATGGTTGAGAAAACCGAAGACGGCAAGCTCTCCATCTCGATCATTCCGTACTCGAATCAGGTAAGATTGCCTGATTATCTGATGAATGAGCTCAACACCCAGGGTGAAAACCCTCACGCAAATTGCATCGATTTCCCGGAAAGTGACTTCAGCATTGCCGCGTTTGATGAGACGGTGGCATTGCCGAGAACGCTCCACTATCCGATCCCGTGGAACATAAACTACATAGACGATGACGTTCGGAATTCAGGAGACATTCTGGACAATGAAGCCTGCATCAGAAAGACTGCGACCAACTCAAACGTGATCACTGTTGCACAAAAGGATGCAACCGCTCTGAAGGCCCATATCCAGGGGCTACAAGCAGGCGGCAATACCTCTATGGATATCGGAATGAAGTGGGGATTGACCCTGCTGGACCCAGGTTTCAATCCTGTCATACAGGAACTGACCGAAGACAACTTCGTACCGACCGAATTCGATGATCGGCCCAAGAACTACACGGGCTCTGACGTCATGAAAGTCATCATTCTGATGACCGATGGATACAACACAACGAACTACCGCGTGAATGATCCTTATCGTTTTGGTTTTTCCAATATCCATTGGTTTGAAACAGAAAATAAATATTCGACTCAAAACGATGATTCAGACAGCGCCTACTATGAGCAATATTACTGGCACGACGTACAGTTGCTGGAAGATCCTGACAGCAGAGGTCGCCGCTGGGTGAGAGATGAGTGGCAAGACCACCCTTTCGGTAGCGGGCAATACACCGTCTACAGATGCACAAGCTGGACCACTAGTGGTTCTACTGAAATCTGTACCAGCAGGAACGAAGACAGGACACGAATTCGCTCTGAAAAAGTATCCAGTTCTGACCCTGATCCGCGGCATCTAGAGTGGCATGACGTCTGGGAAAGCACGGGCTCGGAGGTCGTCCGGGAGCTGTACGCCGAATGGATGGGAGACGCTCAGGCAGACGTCTGGCATGCCGGTGTAACTGAACCTTATGCCCGCGCTGAAAAAGACCCACGCGTAAGATCTTTGTGTGCTGCTGCGAAAGAAGAGAACATTATCATTTTCTCCGTCGCCTTCGAGGCACCTTCAGCTGGCAAGAGTATTCTCTGGGACTGCAAGACCAGTGTCGGCACATACTACGAGGCGAATGGGACCGAGATCATCAGCGTGTTCGACTCGATCGGTTCCACGATCCGTAATCTGAGGCTGACACAATGACCAACAGACTGCTTGGCCTACTTCGCCGATTTGCCCGGCGCGAGAACGGCTCGTTATCAATTGAATTTGTGATCGTTGTACCAATCTTCCTGTACCTGATGATGGCAGGGGTCGAGATCGGTGTGATCGCCTTTCACCACGCCAATCTAGAAAGGGCGCTGGACGAGACGGTTCGGGATGTCAGGCTGAATCATATCGAAAAATACGACCCCACCCCGGGCGCCGAATGGGATCACGACCTGCTCAAAAGAATCATCTGTGATAACGCGGATTTCATCAAAGATTGTGACGCCAATCTGGCGCTTGAAATGAAAAGTGTCGACCTGCGCAACGGCATCGAACTGCATGAAACCCCGTTTTGCGTCGATACACCAGAAGATATCCGGAACACCGAAAGCGGCACCGGACAAGAATATAATCAAGGTGCAGCGAACGAGCTGATGGTTCTGCGTGCCTGCGTTGAGATTTTCCCGATTTTCCACGGCTCGAACATCGGCCAGATGGCACAGCGTGACTCAGATGGCCAATTCGAACTGCATGCAACCACGGTGTTTGTCCATGAACCAAACTAAACGCCCAAATCTTTTGTCGTCGTTCCTGAAACGTTTTGCAAAAAACGAAGAAGGTTCGCTGGCCATTGAAACGATTATCATCGTTCCCTGGCTGTTCTGGTCCATCATCGCATCTTATACATTCTTCGACGGCTATCGGCAGAGCGCTGCCAATATCAAGGCGGCCTATGCGGTCGCAGACATCGTGTCACGGGAAGATGGCGTCGTGAACGACGCATATATTGATACGCTGATGGAAGTGATGGAGTTCATGGTCGCTGAAGGTACCGAGATGAACCTTCGCGTCACGTATTTTGAATACCTGGACGATGAAAAGCGGCACGAGGTGCATTGGTCCAGAAGTCGCGGTCCGCTTTTTAATGACATGACAAACAGCGACATCGCCGAAATAAAAGACAAGCTGCCTGTTATGCCGAACTATGGCCGAATGATACTGGTCGAAACCAACAACCTTTATCAACGGCCCTATAAAATCGGCTTTGAAAGAGAAGTGCGGTTGGAGAACTTCGTGTTCACGCATCCACGCGTCTTTGATCAGATCGTCGACAATTTCTGAACTCAATCCCGCTCGGCCAGCAGGGCGGCGATCATTTCCGACATAAATTTGGTTTGCGCGGCGGCGGTGACACCGCCAACGCCAATTCTATGACCCAGCCGCCACCACAAGCCTGGTGCCCAACTGTTTCCCGAAGCTTCCCGAGCGCGGATCAGGAAACCGTTTGAAGGCTTGAACGCAAAAACACCCCGGTCGATTGTTTGAACATCGTCGATGCGAATAATCACATCCCCCGCGCCCGTTCGCAGTTCGTCCCGCGTCAGTTCGATCCGATCCGCAGTCGACACCCAAAGCCGTCGCGCCAGCCAAAGAGCGGCGGCCCCGGCGGCCAACAAGAACACTTGCCATCCGAACGCGGGCGGAGTTGACAGCGCGACATAGATAACCAACGCACCAAGCGCGACAAGCATCCCTACACCGGTCCAGCGCCTTGGCTCAGATGCTTCTACAACAGCCAGAACTTCGTCCTGCATACCGGTCTCCATATTCGATCCCTGCACCCAATAGCGGGATTTCACAGCGAGCAACAGGGTAAGCGTATGTTTGGCGGTACCTTTGCAAAATCGCACAATGCCGGTGATCTGCTGCAAATTGAATGTGTTCCCGCACTGGTTAAATTGACGTGCACAGTCAGGAGGATCGGATGTCTCTCAGGCCAACAATCGAAACACGCAAAGCAAAGCCAACCGTAGAAGGAGCCGGTGTAAAACTGCACCGCGCATTCGGATTTCAGGACCCAAGCGAACTCGACCCGTTCCTGTTGTTCGACGACTTCAGGAATGAAAACCCCGCCGACTTTCAGGCCGGGTTCCCTTGGCATCCCCACAGAGGGATCGAGACGATCACCTATGTGCTTTCCGGAACGGTCGAGCACGGGGACTCGCTTGGGAATACCGGAGCTCTCGGCGCGGGCGACGTACAATGGATGACTGCGGGATCGGGTATCCTCCATCAGGAAATGCCCAAGGGGAATTCTCATGGTCAGATGCACGGATTTCAGTTGTGGGGCAATCTGCCATCCAGCCAAAAGATGACCGCCCCGCGATATCAGGACGTGCGTGGCACAGATATTCCGGAAATCACCGACGACGACGGCACCAAAGTGAAGGTGATCGTTGGTGAGTTTTGGGGAAAGAAAGGACCGGTAGATGGTATTGCCGCCGACCCGCAATATCTGGACATTTCTATCCCCCCGGGTGTGAAAAAGACGTTCTCGATAGACACGTATCGACGGGCGTTCGCCTATATCTTCGAAGGAGAGGCGGCGTTTGCTGATGCTTCACAGCCAAGTGGCGTCCTGCTTGAGAAGGAAGTGGCAGGACAGGAAGTCAATATTCGCGATCTGTCCGGCGACCGAACACTGGTCCGTTTCGGGACCGGAGAGGAAGTGACCGTTCAGGCCGGACCGAATGGCGTCAGGTTCCTGTTGGTATCCGGCGCACCGATAAATGAACCTGTCGCCTGGCACGGACCGATAGTCATGAATACACGGGACGAGCTGCACAAGGCGTTTCGCGAACTGCGGAACGGAACCTTTATCCAGCCGGTTCACTGATTCATGCTAAGATGGCCTTCTATCCGATCAGGAGGCCATCATGATCGTACGTGTTTTTCGTGCGCGGATTTTCGACGACAAGGTCGATCAGTTCCGCGACTTTTTCCTAAACACCGCCTTGCCGTTAATGCGAAAGCAAGACGGGCTGGTTTCAATCACCCCCGGGCTGCCACGGGGTGAATCGCATAACGAATTCTGTCTTGTGATGGTGTGGGAGTCGGTTGAAGCATTGGCTGAATTTGCTGGCCCCGACTGGCAACAGCCACATGTTCTGCCCGAAGAAGAAGGGATCGTGAAAGAACGATTTCTGCACCACTATGATCTTGCTGAGCAAGGTTGATATTTACGAAGATACAGCCTTGCGCACCATGTCCCAGTAAATCGTTTCAACCTCATCCAAGGACAATCTGCCACCGCTTCGGTACCAGGTGTTGACGCCATTGAGCATCGCAATCACCGCCAAAGTTGCAATCTTTGTATCCGGAACTGTGAACACGCCGACAGACTGCCCATTGCGCAGTATTCCTTCCAGGTCGTCCTCGTACTGGCGGCGCAGCGCTTCGATATCTGCGAAATTCTCGGCCGTCAGGTTCCTGAGTTCCATATAGGCGATGAACACTTCGTCGGACCGCTCCAGATGGAACCGGATATGAAATCTGACAAACTGTCTGAGTGCCTGGACCGGGTCGTCAGGAACTTCGGATGCTCCCCGAGCAGAAAGAAGTTCATCCATGTGGTTGCGCATAAGCCGGAACAGCAGGCTTTGCTTGTCGGGCGTATAGTTATACAGCGCCCCGGCCTGTACACCGACCTCTCCGGCGATCTGGCGCATGGACACCGCTGCATACCCGTGCCGGGCAAACAGCTGCAGCGCAGCTTTTCGGATGCGGGGTCCGGTTATATCAGAATGAGAACCTTGAGTACGTGCCATGGTGCCACGATATATGAACGAATGTTCAGATAGAAGCCCGCTTGCGCGCATAACCCAAAAAGTGCATCACACATTAAGATGCTTCTGAAAGGCCCACTATGAAGCCAGCACCACTGCTGATCCTGTTGTTAGTCTGCACCGGCTGCGTCAACATCCCGGAACTCGAAGACAGTGAGGCTTCCGGAGTGCGCAAGGCCCCCTATCCGCGCCTGATCCCGTTGCAGGAAACACTTGGCCCCCCAGTCAAGCCCGAGGATGAGGCCGCCGAAGTTGAAGAAGAACTCACCCAACGCAAAGAAGCGTTGGATGAGCGCGCCAAGGCGCTTCAGGAAGTGTCGATCGACTGAGTTTTCGAACAATGAACAGGACAACCGGGCTGTGACGGATTGCGCCCCAAACGCGAACCGGCTAAGGCACCCGGCAAAGGGCGAATTGTCCGGGACCAAAGGTCCGAGCATAGAGGGTTCTACTATATGACACAGGCGCTGAGGTTGGGAATTGCTGGTTTGGGCACCGTCGGCGTTGGCGTGGTCAAAATCATCCGCCGCCATTCTGATTTGCTGCAGGCCCGCACGGGCCGCCCTGTCGAGATTGTGGCAGTATCGGCGCGCGACGCAGACAAGGATCGCGGCGTCAACCTTTCCGGATATGCCTGGGAAACCGATCCGGTCGCATTGGCTAACCGCGATGATATCGACGTGTTCGTCGAACTGATGGGCGGTGAGAACGGCCCGGCAAAGGCATCGGTCGAAGCGGCATTAAAAACCGGCAAGGATGTGGTCACCGCAAACAAGGCCCTGCTGGCAATCCATGGTCAGGAATTGGCGGAACTGGCCGAAAACAAAGGCCGCATCATCCGGTTCGAGGCCGCTGTGGCGGGTGGCATTCCCGTTATCAAGGCCCTGACCGAAGGGCTTGCGGGTAACGATGTTACCCGCGTTATGGGTGTGATGAACGGCACGTGCAATTACATCCTGACACGGATGGAATCTCAGGGACTGGGTTATAATGCTCTGTTCGAGGAGTGCGCCAAGCTGGGCTATCTTGAAGCCGATCCAAACCTTGACGTCGGTGGTATTGATGCAGCGCACAAGCTGGCGTTGCTGGCATCGATCGCGTTTGGCACCAAACCGAACTTTGACGGCATCGAAATTGAGGGCATTCAGCACATCAGCCTGGATGATATCCATCAGGCCGCCGACATGGGCTATCGCATCAAGCTGCTGGGTGTCGCACAGCGCAGTGCGCGGGGGCTGGAGCAGCGTATGCAACCGTGCCTCGTGCCCAGCGACTCTCCTATCGGGCAGCTTGAAGGCGGAACCAATATGGTTGTGATCGAAGGCGACGCCGTGGAACAGATCGTGATGCGCGGCCCGGGTGCCGGCGAAGGTCCTACCGCAAGTGCGGTTCTCGGGGACATCTGCGACCTTGCACGTGGCCTGCAAATTTCGACCTTTGGACGCCGGGCAAACACGTTGGAAGAGTCCACCCCTGCCCGCACCGGACTGCCCGCGCCCTATTATCTGCGCCTTGGACTACTGGACAAGCCCGGCGCACTGGCCAAGGTTGCGGCCATTCTGGGCGACGCCGGTGTGTCCATCGACCGGATGCGCCAATATGCGCACACCGAAAACACCGCGCCGGTTCTGATCGTGACGCATAAAACGACGCGAACCTCTTTGGATGTAGCTCTCGAAGGGCTCAGAACTACCAACGTTGTGGCCGGTGAGCCGGTTGCTTTGCGTATCGAACAGGTCTGACCCCTTGCGGCCTGCGCAATCGGCAGGTTATGCCGGACAAAAGGCCCCCTCTGATCAAAGGATTACGAAACATGAATGCTGCCAAGATCGATTTCAATGACCGCATGCTGTCTCTGGGCCTTGCGCGGGTTGCGGAACAGGCCGCGCTTGCCTCTGCCTCGCTTGTGGGTCGCGGTGATGAGAAAGCAGCCGACCAGGCAGCCGTGAATGCCATGCGCGAGCAGTTGAACCTGCTCGACATCGCCGGTGTTGTAGTCATTGGGGAAGGTGAGCGGGACGAAGCGCCGATGCTTTATATCGGCGAAGAGGTCGGCACCGGTGACGGACCGGGTGTGGACATCGCGCTGGACCCTCTGGAAGGCACTACCCTGACGGCCAAGGATATGCCCAACGCGCTGACCGTGATTGCCATGGGACCGCGCGGTTCCATGCTGCACGCACCAGATGTCTACATGGACAAGCTTGCTGTGGGTCCCGGTTATGCAGAAGGTGTCGTTTCGCTGGATATGACCCCGCGGGAACGTGTTGAGGCGCTGGCCAAGGCCAAGAATTGCGATCCGGCCGACATCACTGTCTGCATTCTGGAGCGCCCCCGTCACGAAGCAATGGTCGCCGAGGTGCGGGAAACCGGTGCGTCGATCCGTCTGATCACCGACGGCGATGTTGCCGGTGTCATGCACTGTGCTGAAAGCGAAGTGACCGGCATCGACATGTACATGGGGCAAGGCGGCGCGCCTGAGGGTGTATTGGCCGCCGCCGCACTAAAATGTATGGGCGGTCAGATTTTTGGCCGCTTGCTGTTCCGCAACGACGATGAACGTGGGCGCGCAGCCAAGGCAGGTATCACCGATCTGGACCGCATCTATTCGCGGGACGAGATGGTGACGGCGGATGTGATCTTTGCCGCAACCGGCGTGACCGGAGGTTCGTTGCTGCCGCGCATCAAGCGCGAGCCGGGCTGGGTTGAGACGACGACGCTGCTGATGCGCTCGAAAACGGGATCGGTTCGTCGGATGAACTATCGCACACCGATGTGGCCTCACGACAAGGATTGATGGGTTGCATCGCGACCTTGATCAACAAAACTGATAGGCCGGGCCCCGATAGGGTCCGGCCTTGGTCTGTTAGGAATGTGCCATGAGCTTTCTTGGGGTTGAACAATCATTAACCAATCGGCGTTGGGTTGGACCTTCGCCAGAGGTTGAGCGCGCCGTGGAAATGCTTGTTCAGCAGGCTGATCTGCCTCGTGCCGTATGTCAGGTTCTGGCAAGGCGAGGCGTCCCCCCGGAAGAGGCCATGGGTTTTCTGGAACCCCGGCTGAAAGAACTGTTGCCAGACCCGCTTACCCTGAAAGATATGAAAAAGGCTGCGGGACGTTTCCTTGAGGCGGTGGCAAAGAAGCAGCGGATTGCAGTTTTTGCCGATTATGATGTGGATGGCGGAAGTTCTGCGGCTTTGCTTTTGGTATGGCTTCGGCAGATGGGTCTTCAGGCAACGCTTTATGTGCCTGACCGCATCGACGAAGGGTACGGTCCCAACGTACCTGCCATGCGGGAGCTGGCAGCCGTTCACGACCTGATAATCTGCGTAGACTGCGGAACACTCAGCCACGATCCCATTGCAGCGGCCGATAGCGCGGATGTCATTGTTCTGGATCACCACCTTGGCGCAGAAACTTTGCCGGACTGTGTTGCGGTCGTGAACCCGAACCGGCAGGACGAAAGCGGCGATCTGGGCTATCTATGCGCGGCTGGCGTTGTGTTCCTGATGCTGGTCGAAGCCGGAAGGCAATTGCGAGAGGCCGGAAACAGAGGTCCGGACCTTATGTCGATGCTTGATCTGGTGGCCCTTGCGACCGTCGCTGATGTCGCGCCTCTGATCGATGCCAACCGGGCCCTGGTTCGGCAAGGTCTTAAGGTCATAGCACAAAGGCAAAGGCCGGGGCTTGTTGCGCTGGCCGACGTATCGCGCATGGATGCGGCACCCAATTCCTACCATCTGGGTTTTCTGCTTGGGCCACGGGTCAACGCCGGTGGCAGGATCGGTCAGGCAGATTTGGGGGCCCGGCTTCTCAGCACTGCGTCGCCAACCGAAGCAGAGGCCCTGTCGCAACGTCTTGACGAGTTGAATACCGAACGACGCGAAATTGAAAACGCCGTGCGAGCGGCCGCGCTTGAGCAAGCCGAGGAGCGGGGGCTGGATGCACCGCTGGTCTGGGCCGCTGCAGACGGCTGGCACCCCGGTGTGGTCGGAATCGTAGCCTCTCGCCTTAAAGAGACGGCAAACAGGCCTGCAATTGTCATCGGTTTCGATGGGGACGAGGGCAAAGGATCCGGTCGCTCGGTTTCGGGCGTCGATCTGGGTGCTTCAATTCAGCGGCTGGCGGCCGAAGGATTGCTGGTCAAGGGCGGCGGGCACAAAATGGCGGCGGGCCTTACGGTGATGCGCGATCAGTTGGAACCCGCGATGGCCCGCCTGTCAGAACTGCTTGCCAAACAGGGGGCGGGAAAAGGCGGGCCAGCCGATATGAAACTGGACGGCGCATTGATGCCGGGGGCTGCGACAGTGGATCTGATCGAACAGATTGAACAGGCGGGCCCGTTTGGTGCCGGTGCCCCTGCCCCGCGATATGCCCTGCCCGATCTGCAAATCCGTTTTGCCAAACGTGTCGGCGAATCCCATCTGAAACTGTCGCTGTCGGACGGCATGAACGGTGGCATCGACGCCATCGCATTTGGTGCTTTCGACAGTCCTATGGGCGATCGACTTGTAAATCATGGCGGTGCACGGTTCCATTTTGCAGGCCGTCTTGAGGTCAATACTTGGGGTGGCCGCCAAACCGCACAGCTGCGCATCGAAGACGCAGCCGAGGCTGTTTGAGGGTCATTCCGCACCTCTTTGCGTGGCGCCAAAAAAGTTACGCGCCACCGCACTTTTCGGCTTGCGGGGGAACGGTGTAATCCGTAAAAGGCCCTCCACAAGCAAGCGTGGCCCGTTCGTCTATCGGTTAGGACGCCAGGTTTTCAACCTGGAAAGAGGGGTTCGATTCCCCTACGGGCTGCCACCTTGTATTTGCGTCGTTCAGATGCATGGCCCGTTCGTCTATCGGTTAGGACGCCAGGTTTTCAACCTGGAAAGAGGGGTTCGATTCCCCTACGGGCTGCCATTTTGCAGAACGCCATCCCAATCACCGATCATTATACTTTCAGTACCCTGCTGACTGGAACCTGCGTAATTCTCTCGAATTGGTGTATTATAGTGCCATCCTCTCTGAGGTGGCCCATGCCGGAGAAACCTGTTCAAAGACGGCTTGCCGCAATACTGGCTGCGGATGTCGCTGGATTTGCCCGTCTCGTCGAGCGCGACGAGGAAGGTACCATTCAGCGCCTGGCTGAGTGTTACGACCGTGAAGTAACCCCACGGATCACCCGGCATGGTGGACGGGTGGTTAAATTCATGGGTGACGGAATTCTGGCCGAATTCGCAAGCGTGGTCGAGGCCGTGCGCTGCGCAATCGAAATTCAATCGGCTTTCGCGCAAGGCGCCGATGACCAAGCGGTTTCCCAGCGTATTGAGTTTCGAATTGGAGTGAACATCGGGGACGTCCTGATCGATAATGACGACATACACGGGGATGGCGTCAATGTAGCGGCGCGGCTTGAACAGCTTTCACCAAATGGAGGGATTTGTATTTCCGACGGCGTGCATGAACAGGTTCGGAATCGCGTGAACGTCGGATTCTATGATCTGGGTTTTCAGCAACTTAAGAACATCGATCGGCCTGTAAGGGTTTGGCAATGGGCGAATTCTAAAGCACCTGCAACTCAGGAAGCTCAAACTTCTGAAAACCTAGACCCCAAGCCATCTATCGCTGTCTTGCCTTTCGACAACATGTCAGGCGATCCGGAGCAAGAGTATTTTTCAGATGGGATCACCGAAGACTTGATCACCGCTCTGTCGCATGTGCGGGGGTTTTATACGATCGCGCGCAATTCTTCTTTTACCTACAAGGGGCAATCAATTTCCGTCAGGGATATCGGCAAGCAGCTTGGTATTCGGTATCTCATTGAAGGCAGCGTTCGGCGTGCCGGCAATCGTGTTCGAATTTCCGTCCAACTGATCGATGCGGAAACCGATCAACATCTTTGGGCTGAATCCTACGACCGCGACTTGGATGACGTGTTTCTGGTACAAGATGAGATTGTCCTGAATGTCGTTGGGGCAATCGAACCCGAACTGGCCGAGGCAGAAAGTGCACGCGCCCGCTCAAAACCACCTGACAGTCTGGATGCCTGGGAATGCTACAACCGCGCACTCTGGCACTTGTTCAAGATCACCAAAGAGGATTTCGCGACAGGGATGGGTCTCTTGCAAAAAGCTATCGAGATCGATCCTGAGTTTGCACGCGCCTATGGCACCATCGCCTCGGCGCTGCATGCACTGGTTTTGCTTGGACATGTCGATGACCCAGAGAACATCATCGCCAAGGCCGTTGCCGCCGGTCGGCACGGTGTTGCGCTGGACAACAAGGATACCAGCACACATTTCGGGCTCGGGCGTGCCTACACCCTAAGTGGGGACCTTGAGGGAGCGATTTTGCACTTCGAAGCAGCTCTGGAGATTAACCCCAGTTCAGCTCAGGCGCATCATGGCATCGTTACTCCGCTTACCCTGCTCGGGCGTCACGAAGAGGCCATCCAGCATGCCGATCAGGCCCTTCGCTTTTCCCCGCGCGATCCGATGATTTGGACGTTTCTGCAGGTAAAGGCGCACGCCCTGTACCATTTGCGCCGCTATGAGGATGCGATTGAGGTTGCTAAGAAATCGACGCACCAACCGGGGGCGGGATTCTGGTGCTGGACATGTTTGGCGGCCGCGCAAGCTCAACAGGAAAGAGTTGAACCAGCCAAAACCGCCATGGCGTCAGCAATGAAAAGAAACCCGCAGTTGTCGGTCACATTCATCAGCAAAGCTCTACCCTGGCGGGTCAATGAAGACCTCGAGCACTATTTGGAAGGTTTGCGCAAAGTCGGCCTGCCGGAATAAGGTTGCTGAAGCACGAACAAAAAAGCCCCGAACCAATCGGCGCGGGGCTTTTTCTGTTTTTAAAAAGACGGCCTATTCGTCGTCTTTTTGCAGGCTATTCGGCGCGAACACGTTGCCAAAACCGCTGTTGTTTGACGGTTGCTCGTTGGCGCCGGATTCGTCTTCTTCCTCGTCTCCGCTCAGCGTGTTCGGAGCAAAGACATTACCAAAGCCCGAATTGTTGGTACCCGCATCGGATGGGGTATCCTTTTCTTCGGTTCCGGGCGTCAGGTCGTCAGGTTCAAACACACCTTCAAAACGACGCTGCCTGCGCTCCTCGCGCTCACGGCGTAGTTCCTGAATGCGTTCGGCGGCTTCCAGACGCTTCTCCTCTTTCACATTGGCAATACACTGCCCCGGGTTATAGGCGGTCGCCGTACCAACGACCGTCACCGTGGCAATTGCAAAGACCACCAACAGAACAGCAGCAACATTCCCGGCAAAGAAACTGGGCAGTTTGATCTTGCCCGCCAGTTCTTCGACCGTGGCTTTACGCCTTGCTGCCGCCACCAGTTCCTGACGCTTGATCTTTGCCTCGTTCAAAAGTGCAAAGAACACCGTCAACACGACAATGATGAAGGCCAGCGCAGAAATCGCAGGGGTGATCCCATAGCGCACTTTCTGCGCCAGTTCGATCGTCAACGTCGGGTATTCACCAAAGGTAAAAGTGGTGGTGTTGTAGTTTTCAAAGGACGCAAGGAACGCCAGCACCGCTGCCGAAGCAATCGCAGGACGCATGAACGGCAGCAGGATCTTGCGGAATGCCTGCGCATGGGTCGCGCCAAGGTCTAGCGCAGCTTCGGTCAGAGCGACGTCATAACGCTGCAGACGTGCCACCAGCACCAGCATGCAATAGCTGGCGATAAAGGTGGACTGACCAATCACCGTCAGGAATATCCCGTTCGACAGAAAGCTGTCCGCCCCCAGCCCCAGCATCCGGTTGATCCGGTCCCAGAACACCAGTGTCGAGATACCCAGAACCACGCCAGGGATCAGGATCGGGGCGATGATGATCGTATAATAGGTCGCCCGTAGCTTGGGCCAGATCTGCGTCAACATCAGTGCCCCGGCCAGTCCCATCGCGACCGACAAGACCACTGTACCGATCCCAATGATCAGCGAGTTCTTGATGCCGTTCAGGATACGCTGATCCTGAAACAACTCACCGAACCATTGGAACGTCAGACATTCCCATGGCGTCATCCGTGGGAACTCGGACGAGTTGAATGCGGTGACCGACATGATCACCAGCGGACCCAGCAGGTACAGGAAGAAAATCGTCAGATAGACCCAGATACTTACACGGAGGAAGGAATTGTTCATTTTCCGATATCCCCCATGTTGACCTTGAACAGACGCATCGCGGCCAGAACGAACAGGATACAGGTCACAAGCAGCACGATCGCGTAGGCGGCGCCCTGCGGCCAGTCGTTATTGTCGTTGAATTGCTGATAGATCAACTGAGTGAACCAC
This sequence comes from Ruegeria sp. C11, assembly GCF_056537725.1. NCBI lineage: Bacteria > Pseudomonadati > Pseudomonadota > Alphaproteobacteria > Rhodobacterales > Roseobacteraceae > Ruegeria > Ruegeria sp. C11. The sequence goes on from NZ_JBQFSB010000002.1 coordinate 468,360, forward strand.
AACGATGACGGTCCGCCCAAAATCTGTGGCGCAGCCAGTGCACCGGCGCTGAGCATAAAGACCATCGTGCACCCGGAGCTGATACCCGGCTTGGCATATGGAATGACCACGCGCCAGTGAATCCGCCACCAAGGCGCGCCCAGATCGCGCGCTGCCTCGATCTGATTGCCATCAAGGCTTTCGATCACATTATACATCGGAAAGATCATCAGCAGGATATACGCGTAGCCCAGACCGGCATAGAGCGCGATATCGTTGCGGATAAAGTCGAACGGCGTATCGAAGATGCCCGAACCCACCAATAAGGTGTTCAGCACGCCCGTTTCGCCAAAGATGATCCGCAACGCAAAGGCCCGCAGAATCTCGTTGATCCAGTAGGGGATGATCAGCATGATCGCAAAAATGCGGATGTGATTGCCTTTGCTTTGCCCAAGGTAATAGGCAATCGGATAGCAGATGATCAGGTTGAAGATCGTGACGCAAACCGCAGCGACAAGCGTGCGGAAAAAGATCCTGAGATCAACGGTGTTGTAGTCCTGACTGCCGCCTTCGGGGCCAAAGACCAGGTACTTGTAGTTCTCCAGTGTATAGACGTCCTTTGGCCCGCCAATTTCCGGCGGCGGCAGGTTCGGACGGAATGAGAAGTCGAGCATCGACAACTGTGGGAGGATGATCAGGCCAATGGTCCAGAACAGGACCAGACCCAGGATCGCAATTCCCATGCCTGTGCCGTTGCGGTTAAAGAATTCCTTGAGGAAGCCCGGCATTGTCTGGCCCCCTTATTCAGCGGCCAGCTCACCAGCCGGAACCAAAACCGCATTGCGGGTCTCGTATTCCAGGGTGATGTTCCGGCCTGTGTGATCTTCGAAGGACTGACCGAGGTTCGGGATCGAAACCTTGATCTCTTTTCCCCCTTCGCCCTCCGTGAAGATGTTAAAGACGTTGCCTTCGAACTCTTCGTGGTTCACGCGAGCGGTCACAAAGTGATCTCCGCTTGCTCCGTCTGGTGCAAGGGCAAACGCCTCGGGGCGGATGAACATCATGGCGTCATCGCCTTCTTTCATCTTGCCCTGATTGGCGGTTGAAATACGCGCAACCAGATCGCCGGAACGATTGGTTGAAATCAACGCCTCCTCGCCCATAACTCGTTTAATTTTTCCGCGGAACACGTTGTTTTCGCCAACAAATGAAGCTGCAAAGGCGGTTGTAGGGTCATTATATATCGTCTTGCCATCCGCAATCTGGTCGATAACCCCGGCCTTCATGACCGCGATGTTATCGGACATCGTCAGCGCCTCACCCTGATCGTGGGTGATGTAGATGAACGTGATCCCTACCCGTTGCTGGATTTCGCGCAGTTCGGTCCGCATATGCTGGCGCAGCTTGAGGTCGAGCGCAGACAAAGGTTCATCCAACAACAACACATCCGGCTCGGCGCACAAGGCGCGGGCGATGGCGACACGCTGACGCTGACCGCCCGACAATTCGCTGGGCAGCTTGTCACCCTGCCCCGGCAACGCAATCATCTCCAGCAACTCATCGCCACGCTTTCGGCGCTCGGCACTGCTGGCCCCTTTGATCTCCATTGAGAAAGTGATGTTTTCCCAGACCTTCATCAGAGGGAACAACGCCAGGTTTTGAAAGATCAGCGCGGTCGGGCGTTTGTTGGGCCCGATCCCCTTCATATTGTTGCCGCCAATCAGAACGTTGCCTTCGCTCGGCTCAAGGAACCCGGAAACTGCGCGCAGAATAGTGGTCTTGCCGCAGCCCGAGGGCCCGAGAAACGAAAAGAAATCGCCCCCATTGATATTCACATTCGCGTCGCGCACCGCGACGAAATCTCCGAACCGGATCCAAAGGTTTTCCAGATCAACGCCGACCCCAGCACTCATCTTTGGCTTCTCCCTGTGACGCAGGTCATTGCCGCGCCTTGTTGTTAGTTGAGTATGCGTTTCCCGCATACAAAGAGGGCCCCCTGCGCGTGCGCAGGGAACCCATGTTCAAAGCGATCAGGCGCTCTTGAACTTGTTGACGAACTCGGTCCGGGTTTCGGCGTACCACGGCGCTTCGGCCGGCCACGGGTTCAGGTTGGCAAGCGAGTCGCCCGGATAGGCTTCGGCAAAGTTCTTTTTGTAAACATCGCCGGAATAGCCATCCGCACCCAGAACTGGTGAGTTGTAGCCATGGCTGTCGATGGCTACGCCAGCCGGTTTCGCCTGATAGGCGAACTCGATAAAGGCATAGACCTGCTCGACATTGGTCGCGCCGACAGGCATCGACATACCATCGACCCATGCCATCGCACCTTCGATCGGTGCCTGATAGTGGACCGGCTCACCTGCCGTTTTCAGGGCCAGAGGCGGGCCATCCCAAGTCTGGCCAACAATAACGCCTTCGTTCAGCAGGCCGTTCTTTTGGGTATCGGCGTCGTTCCAGATCAGCTTGATGCGATCCTTGCGCGCGATGCACCAATCAGCGATCTGACCCCAGACTTTGCGCATGGTGTCTTCGTCATTGTACGCTGCCCAGACAGAGCCCGGCTCCATTTCGCCCGAACGCTCCATGAACAGACCGGCACCAAGCATCATCGAATGCGCGCGACCCATTGTTTTTCCTGCGTTTTCCTCTGACCAGACGTCGCCGTAGGACGGCGCATCGCCTTCGGGTAGCCACAGATCGGTGCGATATGCGATACCTTCAGTTCCCCAGATATGGGGCAACCAATGTGCGCCGCTGTCGCCGAAGTTCCAGGCGTCCGTGCCGATCTTGGCCATCGCCGGGTTCACGGCGTCAATGTTCACCTTGCTCAAGTCGAACGGCTGCAGCAATTCCAGCGGCTCCCACTGAAGCGAGCGGTTGTTGGTCGGTGAAACGATGTCAAAGCCCTGACCCTTGGTGGCCTTCATCTTGTTGATGATTTCTTCGTTCGAACCAATGCCAGTGTAGTTGACCTTGATACCGGTCAGGGTCTCGAACTCCTGAATGAATGTGGGCGGCAGATAGTCGGACCACATCAGGATGTTTACTTCACCCGATGATGCTAGCGCGCTTTTCGAGTAGAGCGGTGCCGCCAGTGCCGCAGCACCGGCCCCTTTCAGCACCGAACGGCGCGATACTGTTGATCTCTTAGTCATTGATTTGATCTCCCAAGTTGGTTGTTTGATTTTTTGTATTGTATAACTACACAAACACGACTTTTGCGACTTCCCCTCCTCCACCAAAGTGACAGTTTCGACATTCAGTAGGTCCAGTTTCGACAGCTAACTCTGGAAGCAGCTTTAAACTGGCATCGGGCAAACGTCGCGCGTGCTCATATACTTAGCTTTGCATATTGCCTCCTCGATTTGAAACTTTTCGAGCGCCTCTCGCAAGAAAATTAATAAAACGCGTCAAAACGCTGGATTCATTTGCTTCTTTTTGTCGTTGACGAGATGTCAGTTCGCGCAACAACCAAGCGATGAATACGCCGAGCGCATGAAACTTTTTTGACTCATTCAACACTGTAGACCGGATCGGAATGTGCCCGGACGTTACAAACCAACGTGGCCCGTGCTGCCAGGTACTCCCTGAGTATTTGCGGCCTATACTGCCAATCCGATCAGGGCCACACCACCGGCCATCAGAAGCGCCGCACCAAGCCTGCGTAGCCAGTTGCCTTCGTGCAAAAAGACAAACCCGATCAGCGCAGCAAATATTACCGACGTTTCGCGCAGCGCGGATACTGCACCAAGCGGCGCAAAATTCTTGGCATACAGAACAAGGCCATACGCAGTCATTGAAACAAGCCCACCCAGAATGCCGACAAGCCAGGTCCTGACCGGTAGTTCCTTTAGCGTTGTGCGTTTGCGGATAGCTACGAACCCCGCAATAAAAATGTGTAAAAAAGCGCCCCAGGCCCAATAACTTAGGGTGTTGCCGGACAAACGCACGCCGATACCGTCGACAACCGAATAAATCGATATGCAAATCCCGGTACCCAGCGCGAACCCCAGCGCCGCCCGCCCGATCCCATGCCGCAGGGCGCGCCAGCTGCTTAACTGAATGCCCACTGCGATCAGCGCGATACCAGCCCATGCCTGTAGGGGAAGAACCTCTCCGACGAGAAGCATCGCCCACAAAGACACCAGCGCAGGCACGATGCCGCGGGCAATAGGATAGACAACGCTCAGATCACCGTGCTGGTACGCCTTGCCCAGCATGAAATAATAGCCGAAATGCACCACCGTCGAGATGAGGATGTATGGAAAGCTCTCGGCGCTTGGCAAAGGCAACAGCGCCACCATGACGCCTGCGGGAATGACGTGGCCGAAAGCCACCAGACCCAATGTCGTTGTGCGGTCGCCCGCGGTTTTCACGATCGCATTCCAGACGGCATGCAGCAGCGCCGCAGACAGGATTATGACGACGACAAACAGAGTCACGGAACCACCTTATCCGGTAGCAAGATCCGGCCCGTCTGTAGGGCCGGTCTTACAGATTTCGGTTTTTGGTCAAACCATTACAGCGCTGCTTTGAACAGGCCAGTCAGGTTGTCTTTGGTCAGTTCGATCGGGTTGCCGCCACATGACGGATCAATGATCGCACCTTCGATCAGTTCGGGAATTGACGCCTCTGTCACGCCCAACTCGGACAGGCGGCGCGGAATTCCGAGCGAGTCGTTAAGCTCTTGCACAAAGGTTCGAAACCCGTCGAAGCCGCCGGCTATCCCCAGATATGCAGCGGCCGTGTCAAACCGGTCCGCGATAACCGGCGAATTGAACTCAAGTACTGCGGGCATGCATACCGCGTTAGTGGTTCCGTGATGCGTGTTAAAGACGGCCCCGATCGGGTGGCTCATGGCGTGAATCGCGCCCAGCCCCTTTTGGAACGCGGTGGCGCCCATGGCTGCAGCGCTCATCATCTGGGCGCGGGCTTCGATATCAGTACCATCGGCATAGGCGCGCGGCAGGTATGCCTTGACCAGTCGCATGCCTTCCAAGGCGATACCCTGGCTCATCGGGTGATAATGCGGGCTTGAGAACGCTTCGACACAATGCGCGAACGCATCCAGCCCCGTCCCCGCAGTAATGAATTGAGGCATGCCCACCGTCAATTCCGGGTCGCAGATCACCACCGTCGGCAGGACTTTGGGGTGAAAGATGATCTTTTTCACATGGGTCTCTGAATTGGTGATGACGCTGGCCCGGCCTACTTCCGAGCCCGTCCCCGCAGTAGTCGGCACCGCGATGATCGGCGCGATGGCATCGGCATCGGCACGGGTCCACCAGTCGCCAATGTCTTCAAAATCCCAGACGGGGCGCGTCTGCCCCGCCATGAAGGCGACCATCTTGCCCAGATCCAGACCCGAGCCGCCGCCGAATGCAATCACCCCATCATGGCCGCCCGCATTGTATGCAGCGACACCGGCATCGAGGTTCTTTTCATTGGGGTTCGGGTCAACATCCGCAAACAGGCCCCGGCCCAGACCGGCGGCGTCCATGATGTCCAGCGTCGCCGTGGTGATAGGCAGATCGGCCAGCCCCCTGTCGGTAACCAGCAGAGGACGTTTCATCCCGGCCGCCGCGCAGGCCTCGGGCAGTTCCTTGATGCGGCCTGCGCCGAACTTGATTGCGGTCGGATAGGACCAATTTCCAACAAGGCTCATGATGTCACCTTCTTCAGATGGTAGGATTTGGGGCGGGTCAGGTTGTGATAGCCGATCACGGACAGCCCCCCGCCGCGCCCGGTGTTCTTGCAGCCGGTCCAGCACAGACCGGGATCCAGATAGTCGGCCCGGTTCATGAACACGGTGCCGGTTTCAATGGCGTCTCCCACCCGCGCGGCCCGATCCACATTGCCGGTCCAGAGGCTGGCAGTGAGGCCAAATTCACTGTCATTCATCAAAGCAATGGCCTCGTCATCAGAGGACACTTTCATGATGCCCACCACAGGCCCAAAGCTCTCATCCCGCATCACCCGCATATCGTGGGTCACGTTGGTCAGGATCTGCGGCGTCAGATAGGCGCCGCCGTCATCCTCGGGGAAGGTGTCGATATGGGCCACAGCACCCGCCGCGACCGCCTCGGCGATCTGCGACCGCACCTCATCGGCAAAGCGCACATTAGCCATCGGGCCAATCGTCGTCTCAGCCTCCAACGGATTGCCCAGCTTATAGCCTTTCACGATCTCTACCGCTTTGGCGACAAAGTCATCATAAAGGCTTTCATGAACATAGATCCGTTCGATCCCGCAGCAGCACTGGCCCGAGTTGAACATCGCCCCGTCGATCAGCGTATCGACGGCGGCGTCCAGATCGGCATCCTCCATGACATAGCCCGGGTCCTTGCCGCCCAACTCGGTGCCAACGCCGGTGAATGTGCCCGCCGCCGCGCGCTCCATCGCCTGACCGCCACCGACCGATCCGGTGAAGTTCACGAAGTCGAACGCTTTGCCTGCGATCAGATCATTGGTCACGTCATGACTTAGGAACACGTTCTGGAACACATCCTCGGGCACACCTGCCGTGTGGAAAGCCTGCGCCATGCGCTCACCCACCAGCAGTGTTTGCGTGGCGTGTTTCAGGATCACCGCATTGCCCGCGATCAGTGCCGGTGCGACGGTGTTGATCGCCGTCATATAGGGGTAGTTCCACGGCGCCACCACAAAGACCACCCCATGCGGAATACGTTTGATGTAGCGCTTGAATGTCTCGTCCTCACCCACCGCGATATCGGACAGAGAGGTTTCCGCAATCTCGGCCATATGGCTGGCACGTTCATTAAAACCGCCGAACTCGCCACCATAACGCACCGGACGCCCCATCATATGCGCCAATTCGGGCACGATCTCGTCATTCATCGCGCCAACAGCGGCGACACCCGCCATCACCAGATCAATACGCTCCTGCAGCGGCCGCGCCGCCCAAGCTACCTGAGCCGTTTCTGCCCGCCCTGCAGCCTCGAACGCTTCCTCTTTCGACAGAGTTTCGCGCGTTGCAAAAACCGACCCGTCAATCGGTGAGATGCATTTCAATGTCTGGCCCATAATCTCTCCATCGTCATCCGAAACAGGATTCCCTGTTCATCTGGCCACAAATACTCCGGGAAGCGCGAAGGGCTGGCCCCTCGCTTCTCCGGATCACGCCCGCTCGAACCCGCGGGCAATTTCCCAGTCAGTCACTACACGATCGAACTCTTCGATCTCGACCTCAGCCGCACGGGCATAGTGTTCGACCACCTCATCCCCCATGGCCGCCCTCAGCATCTCTGACCCGTGCAAAGCATCCCGCGCCGCGCGTAGATTGCCCGGGATCATGCCGGTGTCGCCCTGATAGACGTCTCCTTTGGTGGGCGGCTGCAACTCCAGCCCCTCTTCGATACCCGCGATCCCAGCCGCCAGCATCCCGGCCATCGCCAGATAGGGATTCATGTCCGAGCCCGGAATTCGGCATTCGACCCGCACCGCTTTGGTGCCGTCGCCGCACAGGCGGAACCCGGCGGTGCGGTTATCCACCGACCAGATGATCCGCGTCGGCGCAAAGGTGCCCTTCATGAAGCGCTTGTAGCTGTTGATGTAGGGCGCCATGAAATAGGTGTAATCGGCGGCGTATTTCAACAGCCCGGCCATGTAGCTTTTCATAAGCGCCGACATGCCCAGCTCATCTTCCGCGTCATAAAACGCAGGCTTGCCATCGGACCACAGTGACTGGTGCACATGGGACGAACTGCCCACCTTGTCATGATGCCATTTCGGCAGGAAGGTCGCCGCGTGGCCGTGCTGCCAAGCAATTTCCTTCACTGCGTTCTTGGCGATCGAGTGAAACTCAGCCGTGTCCATCGCCGGCGCATATTTGATGTTAAGCTCTTCCTGCCCGGTCTCGGCCTCGCCCTTGGTGTTCTCGACCGGAATACCCGCATTCCACAGGTGATTGCGGATCGGCCGCATCACATGCTCTTCCTTGGTGGTCTGCAGGATATGGTAATCCTCGTTATAGCCCGAGATCGGCTCCAGATCTCGGAACCCTTCTTTACGGAGCGCATCAAAGCTCTTTTCAAAAAGGAAAAACTCCAGCTCGGTCGCGCACATCGCCTCATAGCCCATGGCTTGCAGGCGGTTAACTTGCTTTTTTAGGATTGAGCGCGGCGCATGCGGTACTTCCTCATGCGTGTGGTGATCCAGCACATCGCACATCACCATCGCCGTGCCCTCCAGCCACGGCACCGGGCGCAAGGTGCTCAGATCCGGCTTCATGACATAATCGCCATAACCCCGCTCCCAACTGGTTGAGGCATAGCCATCCGGCGTCCCCATCTCAAGATCCGTCGCCAGCAGATAGTTGCAGCAATGCGTCTCTTCCCACGCACTGGCCACAAAGTGACCCGCGTGAAAGCGCTTGCCCATCAGCCGTCCCTGCATGTCCACCATACAGACCAGTACGGTATCCACCTCTCCGGCAGCGACCTGCGCCTTGAGATCATCAAAGTTGAGAGTTCCGCTCACGAGTCATCCTCCCTGATCGCGATGTCGTTCAGCGCCGGTTGCAGCAGCGCCAGTATCTCGTCCGCCATGGCGGAAATCTGTTCCTCGGAGCGCAACAGATCGTTGCGCACCTCAATCATTACATTCGGCAAACCCCGGCTTTGCGCATGCAAACGAAGGGAATGCGTAACACCATCGGCAGGCCCGTAAGGTTCATTGCGCTCTGTCCTGCGATGCGGAATGCGGTCCACATGGTCCAGCATTGCATCCACAAGGCGGGTATCTTCATCGTGAAGCAGGCCCAGTTCCACCGCGCGCTGCCGCCCGTAATAAACCGGCGTAAAGGAATGAACCGTTACGACAATCGTTTCCGGACCGCAGGCATCAAGAACGTCGGATACCGCACGGCAAAACGGCTCATAAACCGATTTTGTGCGCTCTGACCGATCCTGCGGCGACAAACCTTTGTTTCCCGGAACCTCGATCAGTTCCGACTTTTCAGGCATGGCACTTGCCGCTTCGGGCGGGCGGTTGCAGTCGTAAACCAGCCGCGAAACAGTCGATGCGACAACCGGGGCATCTAACGCCTTTGACAGCAACAGCGTCAAAGGTCGCGCCCCCGGGTCCCATGCAGCGTGGCTTTGCCGATCTGCTTCAGCCAGTCCCAGACCATCGTATTCAGGCGGAATGTGACAGCTTGCATGCTCGCACAGCAAAACGACCCTGCCCTTGCCGCATTCGTTCAGAACCTCGACCGGATTGCTCATTGCTCCACCTCATCCGAGGCCCGGTCGGCCATATTGGGCATCTCTTCGATCAGTCGTGTTTCCAGCAACTGCCCGTGACGATAGAGGATCGGATATGCCACCGCGGATATATGGCTGTTGAACTCACGAAACGCGCGCAAAGTTTCCAGATGTATATCACTGGTCTCAAAGCTTTCGGTGCTGCCATGCTGCAGTCGTCTGAGGTGACGCTTGCGACTGTCGCGCTCGGCGCGCTTGATCTCGCTCTTTTCCAGACTCAGCAAACGGGCGCTTTCCAGGTCGTCAGAGATAAGGACATTGGTCGCCAGCTTCAGGTTGGCCAGGATATCTTCGTGCATCCGCTCAAGCTCGGCCCAACCCTCTTTCGAAAATGCGGCCCCCTTCTTTCGCATGTCGTCCGCCAGCGTCGCGAGGCGTTTGGCCACGACATCGCCTGCGGTTTCCAGACGGATTGCATACTCCATCAGGTCGCGGGCGGATTTGGCGTTCTGTTTGCCGAATTCGTCGGTCGGAATAGCGGCAACAAAGGCCCGGATACCCGAAAGGCAAGCGTTTACATCTTCGTCAACAGCCTGCACTGCGCGAATCTGGTCCTTGCTTGCCCCGCGATAAAGCTCAAGAGATGGCCGAAACATCGTTTCGACAAGATCGCACATGCGCAGCAATTCACGTTTAAGGCTGGATAAGGCCTGACTGGGGCTGCCGATGTTGCTCAGGTCCAATGCACTCGCCGGGCGCCCGCGCTCAGCAGGTGCGGACTCGGATTTTGGTTCGGGCATAAGCCGCTCGATTAAAGGTTGTACCCGGCCACAAAACGGTAATGCCAGAAGCAACAGAGAGGCATTGAACGCCAGATGTGCATTCACAAGCATCTGGCCGCCCTCTGGCGTACCCAACTGACCGCTTCGTAAAGCCAGATTGACCGCAAACAAACAGAATACCGCCCAACTGCCACGCATTACCAGATTGGTTATCGGGATACGTCGCGCGCGCACGTCCATGCCCCGGCTCAGCCACACCGGGATGAAGGCCGAACCAAAGTTCGCGCCCAGTACAAGGGAAAGTCCAGCAGTAAACGGGATGGCCCCGATCTGGACCAGCGTTACGCACATCAGAATGGCCGCGACAGAGGAATGCATGACAAAAGCAAGCACAGCACCGACGATGAAGGCTGTCACGTAATCGCGCGCAAGATAGTCTGCCATGGCCGGTAAAAAGGCGCTGTCGCGGATTGGATCCATTGCCTCGCGCAAAAAGCGTAACGAGATCAGGATAAAGGCGATGCCCATCAGGATGCGCCCGGTTTGCCGCGCCCGCTTTGCGTCAGTCTTTACAAACAGATACCCGCCAACTGCCAGCAGCAATGGAACCAACCAATCCAGCCTGAACGACAGCACCTGAATGATCAAAGCAGAACCAAGATCACCGCCAAGAACAATGGCCAGACCGGCGGGAAACGCCAACAGACCGCTTGCGGCAAATCCAGACGTCAGCAACGCAACAGCGGCCGAGCTTTGCAGGACAACTGCCATGATCAAGCCTGCCAGCGATGCCTGCACATAATTGCGCTGTCTCGTCATCAATCGCTGGAAGGAGGCCCCATAACTGCGCTCAATCCCAGTGCGCACCATACGCACGGCAAACAGAAGCAACATCGTTGCGCCCGCAAGCTGTATGAGAAAGCTAACAACCGCCATTCGTCTAACCGTTCACAAGTTCAAGCATTTCGGCATGAAGCTGAGGTGTTGCAGCCGAGATCACCCGGCCGTCAGATTTCAGCCCCAGTGAGTTTCCATCCCAGTCCGTCATGATCCCGCCTGCCGCTTCAACCACCGCCGCAACCGGCAGATAGTCGTAGGGCTGCAGGTCATAATCGATCACAGCATCCACGTAACCAGCAGCCAGCAAAGCATGCGGGTAGCAGTCATAGGCAAACCGGCGCGTTTGGCCAGTCTGCATCAGCTTTTCGAACAGATCCGGATAATCCCGGTGAATCTTGTCCCCTTCGTTAACGAAAAGAATAGACTGCTCCAAACGCGTGTTGCGCGAGGTCGAAATGGCCTCACCATTTAGAGTGGCATACTGGCCCGGAACACCCACAAACACTTCGTTCAGCGCTGGCATCCCTATGACACCCAGCTGTGGGGACCCGTCGACAAGATGCCCAAGCAGAAATCCGAACAGCGGATGTCCCGACAGGAAAGAACGGGTGCCGTCGATCGGATCTATGATCCAGACCTTGCGGCAATCTCGCCCGTCAAACCCCTGTTCTTCCCCGAAAATACCATGATCCGGAAAATGGTGCTGCAGATAGGCGCGCACTTCGGCTTCGACGCCCTTGTCGGCCTGCGTGACCGGGCTTTCATCCGATTTGAACTCGACCCCGAGCCGACCGCGAAAATACCCCCGGGCCGCTTGAGATGCGATTTCGGCGATCTTGACCGCATGCGTTGCGTAATCGTTCTTATTCAGCATTCCGCTCAGCTCCGCTCGCGACAATAACCTTTACCCCCCATTCCTTGAATGCGGTTGCCATGCTTCCTTTGGGAGATTCATCCGTCACCAGAACATGCACTTTCCGCGGATCCGGCCCCCGATAAGGTGCAGTTTCGCCAAACTTAAAATGAGCAGATGCCATCATGACCTGATCAGCGTTGTCGACGACAACTGCACTCAGATCCGCCTCGGCCGAACTCAGGTACAGAAAACCTTTTTTGGGTGAAATTGCATCGGCGCTCAGAATTGCCAGATCGAAGGCATATCGCTGCATCTGCCGTTGCGTGACAAATCCGAACGAGCCGCGCTCGTCGCTTTGCATTTCACCGCCCAAAAGATGAACACGGTTTCCGTTTACCCCAACAAGGGTCTGCACAACTCCGATAGAATTGCTAACAACCGTCAGGTTGCTTTTTGCCCGCAATTCTTCAGCCACAAATGCAGTTGTCGAGCCGACATCAAGAAACACGGTCATTCCATCCCTGACCTCCTGCGCAACTCGAATCGCGATCAGGCGCTTTTCATCGGAATGTTGTGAAATACGCTTGAAAAAGCTGGGGTCGCCCTGAGTTCCAGCCAGATACGCACCGCCATGGACCCGCTCAATCGCCCCAGATTTCGACAGAGACTTGATCGTGCGGCGCACGGTCTCCTCAGAAACGTCGAGCGCCTTGGCCAGATCGGTATTTCGTGCAGTACCACCAAGCCGCCTGAGAACATCCAGCAACTCAAGCTCTCGATGCGTATGGGGCGCCCGTTTTTTCAAGATTACCTCCGAAATCCCAAATTCCCCCACATAAGGGCACAAAATTCGGTCACCATTCAAGCGAATTTAGCGATATTGGTGGATTTTTCCGCCTAATCTGAGTGATTACCCAAATCAAAGCCCGGAATTCGCACACAAATCGCATAAAACGCAGAAAATTGGTAGATGTTGATCGCCCTGATGTCCGGAACCTTTTTCAACGATCCAATCGGCATTTCAGAGAGCTTTGACCGGTACGCCCCAAGCGCCCGTCAGCGAACACCATCGTGTCCAAGACAATTATGTATCGCGCTTCGGCGGGGCACATCCAGCTTGGACAGGATCGAGCTGACGTGGTTCTTGATTGTTCCAACCGAACGGCCGATTTCGCGTGCAATTTCCTTGTTGGTAAGCCCTTCGCAAATAAGCGAACAAATCTCTTTTTCCCGGCGCGTCAGGCATTCCGGCAAACCGTTTGGATCAGCGATGTCCTTTTCTGCGATAGCCTGCATCAAACAGGCCGCAACCGAAGGGCGCATCGTCACTTCTCCGCGTTCGGCGGCGTGTATAATACGGACCACATCGGAAATGGATGCCTTGCGGGGCACAAAGCTGCGACAGCCCAGGCGGGCACAATCCATGATCTCTGCCGCGACGCTGTCATCGACTGAAAGCGCGAGTATCGGCGTATCGGGAATGGCGGCAGCAATTGTGCGGGCGGCCTGTTCGCCCTCGGGGTCACCAAGATCTATCAGAACGGCACTTGCATCGTTGCTCAGGGCCATGGCGGGAATTTCAGAAGCGGAATCACATGCGTGGGCATGTTCGACGTCGGGCTGTTCAGAAAGTCCGCGGCAAAGACATTGACCAAACAGGCGATTGCCTGAGAATACGAGAATTCTCATGTGGCTCTCACTCAATCAACAAATCCATTAATGAGTTCAGTTATACCACAGGTTGCGTCAAATCGGAACAATCACAAGCGATGGCGGAAAAATTGACCTAAGGTAAAGCACGCCGACTTTCCTCCTGCTCCACCTTGACCAGACCGCTGACCGAATTCTCTAAATGAAATCACGCCAGTTCAGGAACCAGCCGGAGTCCTGCAGCTCGGAAACCGCGTCATTCAAAGGTTGCAGATCTTTGCTGAAATCGACGTTATTCACAGCCGCTCGAACCAAAGGAACCCGGCTTTGGTCCAGCTTTTTCATTGTAAGTGACTGACTTTCGATTCGCGTCAGGCCATTAGCCTCCAATGCATCAACAAGCGCGTCGGCTGAAGGTTGAACCGAAGGATCGCGGCGTCCAGCGACAAAAAGTGCAGTCACCTGCGTTTCGTCAATCTGAGTCTCGCCACCCCACTTTCCGCCAGATGGCTCCAGCCACTCATAGGGCATGAGAAAGCGGTTTTCCGAAACCTCACCAAAGGCAAGCCTGACGTCTATTGTCCAGCCGATCGTCCAGACATCACGCCAGTCAGAGGAGTCAGGATAGTCCGTATAAAACAGGGATCGGGTTGTCGAAACGGTCCAGCTTTCCGGCGTCAGATCCTTGTCGAACAAGGAAAGCGCGGCTGACACAAATTGACCGTCCACGTGTCTCAACCCGGTTGCCTGACCACAAGCCAAGTCGATGGCAGCCCCGGCTTCGCCTGCGTTTCGAATGCCCCAAACCGCATAGTCCTCCATCAAAGGTCCTCCTCACCCGGGCCGCGGAAGTGGGGCCCAACGGATTTGACATAGCTAGCCCCCATCGCCCTGGCCAGTGCACCGTCGCTGCTGTTGTTGGCATGGGTGCTTAGGCTGAGGTTCTTTAAGTTATTGTAGTATTTCGCGCGGTCTGACTGTTTCATGTCATTCCCTTCCTTATTGGACCAATGCTCCCAAACCATCGGCTTGTGGTCCACGGTCGCTTTTGATTTGGGCTCCATCTTCCCGGTCAATGCATCCTTGAATTTGTTGCCGGGGTATTTGGCCAGTTCGTCCCGTTTCCACTGCTCAACATCCGCCCAATATCGACTTGGATAGAACAATTTGCGTTCCTGACCGTGGTATTCGTCCTTCAGCCGGTCGCCTTCGACAAACCTGGAAGGATGACCAAGGTTCTTCAGGTCGGGAATGTCGTAGTCGTCTCCAAACCCCTGCAGGAATGCACCGATACCGTTGAGCCAGCTCAGCACCTTCTCCTTGGCCTTCGCTTCACCTTCCTCGCTATACGCAGCGGCGGCCCAATCCTCTCGAAGATCTTTAATCTTGTCGAGCACTTCATCCAGCTTGGCGACGACCTCTCCCCTGTTCTGTCCCTTCTGTTCCTGTCGACGCGCGCCATAGATCAGAGTTTCCAGCGAGTCGAAACGCGCGCTCGCCATGCCAATGAACATCTGGCCGCCACGGACTTCTGCAATCAGCGTATGACCATGACCATCCATGGTTATCGAGTCAGTCACGCTGACTTGGGCGTCCGTCGACGTGTCGCGCTCTTCTTCCGTCACACGGTCGTTTTCGTTCTTTCCGCCAAAGAATCCGGCTATCTTCTGCGCGATCCCCAAACCCATGTTGATGACCCAGTCGATCACCTTGTTCACCGGTTCCTGTATCTTTTCGATAATGCCCCTGATGGTGTCCGAGATACCGCCAAGACCAAGAAGCGCGGCAAGGAAGGAAATGACGACAGGCAGGATACGGTTCAGCGCTTCTTCGACCGCTTTGGCCATCGCGCCGATGTTGCCTGCGACTATGATGGCAAGTGAATCGATTATCGCGTTGACGACTGAAATGATCTGCCGTCCACGCTCGATAAAGAAAACGACAATGT
Source organism: Ruegeria sp. C11 (assembly GCF_056537725.1). Lineage (NCBI taxonomy): Bacteria > Pseudomonadati > Pseudomonadota > Alphaproteobacteria > Rhodobacterales > Roseobacteraceae > Ruegeria > Ruegeria sp. C11. The sequence continues at coordinate 483,639 of NZ_JBQFSB010000002.1, forward strand.
CGTAGATCATGAGACAGGCCTTCACGAAGGCCGACGCCGGGTTCAGAAGGCTCACGATCCATTTGATGCCCGCCGTGATGACCTGTGTAATGACCCAGCTTTTGATTTCGTCGAGTATCGCATCCTTCAGCATGCCAAGCTTTTCCAATAGCATCTGCCAGATACCTGCAGGCCCCTCGGTAAAAAGAATGCGAAGGAAATCGACCGCTGCCTCGATCTTGAGAACAGTTTCTTCCCCAAGAATTCTTACGGCCCTTGCCCGGATGTTTTCTTTGGTAAGCCCCAGAACCTGAAGGATAATGCTGAGAACCCCCTTGAAATCGAATGTGTCCGGAAGCTGTATCCCCGCCCCCTCCAGCGCGCCGAACAGCCATCCCATCAGCGCCTTTTTCAGGTTCTCGCCGATGTTTGAAACAAAACGTTCCAGCCCCGCGCCAATACCTGCGATGAGGTTTTTAAGGAAACCGATCGGATCCTGAATAATTGCTTCGACCACGCCCGCGGCACGGGCAAGGATTCCAAGAAGCATATTCTTGAATTCCAACACCTTCTTAATAACGCCAACGGTCGCATCGTAGACGCGTTGCCAGAAGGATTTATTTTCCTCGCGAAGCTGCTCTTCGCGCGCATTTCGCCGCTCGATCCCTTCGCGATACATTCCGACCATGCGGTTAACCAACGCATCACGGCGTCCGTCGATCTCTCCTTCCAGCGAGTCGAAATCGGCGGTGATGGTTGCGGTAGCCTGTTCGGCATAATCCGCTTCGGCTTCGGACACTTCTTCGGACATGTAGCGGTCGATTTCCGCCCTGCCCTCGGCGACACGATCGCGAGCACGCTGAAGGTGATCCTCGACGATAGCTGCAACCTCGGTGATGGCCCCGCTGATGTGCTCGTCATAAACCAAACGGCCCGCTTGGAATGCCATTTCCAGTCGTTCTTCACTGGAGGTTCCTGAGAAGACATCGCTGACCCAAGTGCCAAAGCCGCCCTTTACGTCCTCGAACTCGGCATCGTAGAGCTTCATCGCCTGATCGAGCGCATCGCCAAAGGCCTTGTTTACCTTGGCATCCATGTCGTTGAGGATTTGCGTCACGCCGTCACGGGTGGCTTTTCCGATGGCTTCGATATCGGCGGTGATCTGACGCTTGCGCTCTTCGGTCAGCCCTTTGGTCGCGCTTTGCTGACCAGCGACATTGGCAAGACGGCCAACGCGCTCGCCGTGGAAGTCGTTCAGACCACCAGCAAGGGCGCCAGCGGCACGGTCGCGGGTGCCCGCGCGATCCACGGCCTCGGCTTCACGCAGCCGCTGCGGCGCTTCGCGGTCATTTGTTTCGGCTTCTTCACGCGTACCAAGCGCGGTTTCGAATTGCGGGTCCTGACCCTTTGTAAGCTGATCGCGGGTTACGTTATTTTCAGCTTCCAATGCATCGACACGCTCGCGGTTTTCCGACGTGTCGATGGCTGCTTCTGTGGATGGCGGGGCAACCACGGGCGCGGCGGAAACGGCAGCCGGCGGCTGGCCGGGTTCGTCAGAAGAAATTTCAACCACGTCGCCACCGGGCATATCTCCGGGATTGGGCTGTTGGGTTTCATCCACCGCTTCCGGCAGGTTGCCAACTGCCTGCGTTTGTTGTTGGCCCATGGTTTCGCCCAGCGCACGATTTGCGCGCTCAGCACCATGGTTCATTACATCTTTGGCCTCGCTTTCATTTCTGGGCTTGGGCATCGCGTTTTCAATCGCGGTACGCAGAGCCTTTTCAAAGCTGTCCTGATCGACCTCGCTTGTGGTCGCACCGTCTGCGCCTGCAACGCCCTGCTGTTGGGCTGCCCGGCGCTGTGTGACATCCGGCTGGTTACCGGACGCAACCGCATTGGAGGCCGCAGCTGGCGCAGGTTGGTGTGCCGAAGACGCCCTTGCCCGGCGCGAGACTGCCGCTGTGACAGGGGCCGTGGCCTCAGCCGGGCTTGGTTCAGGCTCCGGCTCGGGTACTTCAGCTTCCGCATCCGATGCGGCCTGATCACCAGGCGCGGCATCTGTGGGTGCGGGTGTGTCCGGAACGGGCGCTTCAACCACCTCCCCGCTCGACGGAATGGCAGCGCCCATCGCACCAGAGGCGCCGCCTGCGTCGCCCCCCGCATCTCTAGCCGTGGTTTCCGCAACGGTTTCAGATTCCGCTTCTGGTTCATCGGCTTGGGCCGGAACTCCAGCTGGCGCAGCGGCGGTAGATGTGCCGGATGGATCGGCAGTATCCGGCGCAACGGGTTCGGGCGCGACAACCGGCAAGACTGCGGCAGGCTCGACGGGTTCGGGTGTAACAGGTTCAGGGGGGGGCACCTCGGGCGTAATGGCTTCGGGTACGACAGCGGGCGTGGTTGGTGCCGTAGGTTTCGGCTTTGCTGCGGCGGGTTCCGGTCTTGTCGAGACAGGTGCACCGTTCAGCGAAGGCACCGCAGTCAGCGCCCGTTCCGCCAGACCAATACTATCACGACCCACCTGACCGGCGCTTAGCCCGCCGGGCCCCGACCCGGGCAACCTTTGCATTGGTGGCCTGGTCGCCGCGGGCGGGCGGGGTCGGATGCGGCCGGAGGACCGCCTTGAAGTCGTCGCACGGGCCATCAGCTATGCCTTTCAGGCGCACAGCGGAACAGGCAGCGCCATGGGCGTTGCACTATTTCTTACGTTCCTTTGACAGGTCTTCATCGATACGCCGCAGATAATTGCGTAACACGTCCGGGCTCTTGAGGCCAAAAGCGCCCTGAAGGTATGCCTGCCGCACCTCAAGCAAATGGCGAAGCCGTTCGATATTCGTCGCCCCGGCCGCTACAAAGGTCGCTTCGCGTTTGTAATCACCTATCAGGTCGTGAAGCTTCTCTTCGAAACCCGGCTCAGGTTCTTCGGCCCACAAAACCGCATAATCCGGCGATCTGCCGCTGGAGAATTCAACCTCGGCATCGGATTGCGCTTGCTGGATGTAATACTCGGGCTCCACTTGTTCTTCGACTTTGCGCTTGCGGCAGAAGCACTCGATCGTTTTGATCCACTTCCGGTGGCTGTATGGGTTTTCAAAGCTGTCCGAGACGATGCCTCCTTTGCAGAGGGTTAAGCAGCCAAGCAGAATCCACCCTTCACCGCAGCAATCGCAGTCACCGCATTGCAGCAGGCATTTGCAGATTTCGTCGCGTTCGGGATAACGGTACTCTGGGTCCCTCGCGGCCTCCCGCAGTGAACCAGAATTCTGTTCGGATCGACCGCTGCCACCGTTGTCATTGCGGTCGCCGTTACATCCGCAGTCACCGTTATCATCGGCCATCGGATGCATACAGGCATGATCAGGCGGTTCGTCCCATGGGAAAGCCCTGATTTCGACGTGGTCCTGCATGCGAGAGCATTGCGCAACCCCCGTTTGACCACCACAACAGTCACCACGTGCAGCCTGTGGCGCGCTGACACGCCGGATGTAGATGCAGACTTTGCCTTCTTTTACTTCGCAACCGCAGGATCGGTCACCAAGATCGATCTTGGCGGGCTTGCACAGTTCCACAGGCATTCCCGAACAGTCGATTGCAGTGCCGCGCCCCACCTGAACGGTGAAACTGGGATACGCCATCGGTGAATTTTCATCGCATGGATCGCATGGTTCCTCGCGCCCGCAAAGGTCAGGGTCCGGTTCAAGCGGAAAGCCGCAAGCGACACCACAACCATAGACAGCGCGATTCACGCTTTGCATGAGCATCACCGGGTAAGTCATTGCAGTACTTAAATCTTCCGCTGTGACAATCATACCGTTGGTGAAATTGACCGAGGTCGCCGGCATCGGAAAGGTCCGGCCCGTATCGGAAAATGGCTTGTTCATCTTACACTCCTTTCACTCTGGGGCCTAGCTGGCCTGCTCCGAGGCGCCTCTTTGCTCGTAGTTGCCTTCCTTTTCGGACCTGCCGTCCGGAATCTTGTCGCCGTGAACGTATTCTTCGGAATCCGGATATTCGTCGTCGTCACAGTCTTCGACCTTGTCTCGGCCAATTCTGAACAGGCTGAGGAAATCCCCGCCGGTGCGATCCTGACCGGCCCTGTGGCCACAATGGATTTTGCAGCGGCCATCCGGATCTTCGAGGTCGATGTCCACGGGGCGCGCATCCAGCATCAACCCACAGCAGTCACGGATAATCTGGCAGCGCAGCTTGATTTCAACCCGCGCCAGACGGTCTCGGTTGGCGCAATCGAGGATTGTAGATTTCTTGTCGTCGATCTCGTATTCAATCCACGCATCCTCGGGCTTGATGAGCACGCCCCAGACACATTCATCTTCCCAATCGTCACCGACGATACGGCCGTGTTTGTCCAGATGCAGAATCTCCAGCGGAATGCGCCATGGCTCCCAATAGTCAGCACGGGTTTCCAGAATATAGATGTCCAGAATGACACTCATCGGGTGCAGGGTATCCCGCTGCACAGGACGGTCGAACATCAGGGAAAGTCCTCCGGAAACATTGAGTTGCTGGCTGTTCTTCACAAGCCTGCGAAAGACTGAAAACGGCATCCGATCACTGTCTGACCATCGCTTGAGCTCCCATCTGGACCAGCTGTAGCTTTCAACCTTGGCAAGCGGAACATCGTCCAGATTGATAAGTTCATAAAGCAGCTGATTGCGGTATGCGACCGGCCTGATGCAGCAGCTTTCGACACATCCGCAATGGCAGAATTCATATCGCGGATGGCAATCCTCCTTTTCGCGATCAACGTCGCAAATCTCCAGGCAACTCAGCGGTATGCCTGAATACGGGTCATAGGCCACCCGGCCGCAATCCGTCTCCTTCAGGGGCTCGGGGTCAGCGCAGGCGTATTTCAACACCTCATCCATCGGCACCGCACCTTGCTGGAACCCATTCCGGATGCAGATCCAGTCACGTCGGGTCATACATTCGTCTTCGGGGATTTCCGGGGCGCAGAACTCCGCCTGTTCGCAGTCGCGTTTCAAAGTGAAGGCAACGCATCGGCGGACCCACCCTGAACTCTCGCTACAGGGATCGAAACAGTCGTCACGATCCGCCTGCTCGGCATAGTGAACGACCAGCGTGTATTTGCCTTCGCACTGCGGAGATGGGCCGACAATATCGCGAACGTGCAGATATCCGCCGCGCCAGAAAAGCATCCGGCCATAACGATCAAAAGCAAGGCCGCAGCTGACGTAGATACACCCGTCTTCGACGATCATTCTACCGTCATCATTGGTCCTGATTTCGAACCCGTATGCCACGCCGACACCATGCATTGCCACATTTACCAGCCGGTCGCGACGCACCGCATCCTCTTGCGCAGAATTCAGTTGTTCAGCGGTCAGGCGCGTGCCTGGACGATAATACGGGGTACTGGACCAGCAGTCCTTTGGGGCATGTTCGTCTTTCATATCGTTCCTCCTTACCGGGGCGTTAAGCCAGGACCAGGGTTCCATCGAGGTGCGCTTCGTCCAGAACTGGCGGGCCGCTGCGGGCTGCGGTTCCGACCGATGGCAGCCGCCACGCGCTCAACGCGCGACTACCTTCGTCGTCGAGAGTAAACAGTGCCTCGGGATCTGTTCCTGCCGTCACGGGATGAGCGCGTTCCAGCAACCGAGGTGGTTGGTGATCACCAAAGACAAAGTTCAGACGGGTGTTGGCCGGTGCAAAATGACGGGCAATGTGTGTAGTGAACGGATCAAGACGCTCGTGTACGGCGTCACCACCTGACACCCGAACTGTGACTATTGCACTGCAGGACATCTGTGCTGTCAGACTGAGGCAGGCCTCTTTCAGGACCGCATCGCCAAGCGGCGTGCCACAATTGCCCAGCGCCAAGGCCAATGGCCGGTGATACGCGGCGGCGGTTTCCCTTCCCAGACGCGCACCTGCTGGATCACGTGCGTCAGGGAGCACCCAAACGTCCGGCGAAAGGCCGCCATCCTCAATAATGAACCCTTCCGGAACAAGGCATTGCATCACACGCGCAAGTCCGGCGAGCGTGCCGCGCAAACGCAGAATTTCCGGTAGCGCCCGCAGGAATGTCTGCCGGAGACCGCTGGGAAGTCGTGAAAAGTCTGCATGACCCAGCCACCCAAGCAGGAAACCGGTCCACAAGTCGTCCGAATGGGCCGGATCGACACGACGGATGGCGTCATCAATACGATCATCAATCTCGTCTGCCAGCGCCTGGAATGGCGCAAGCATTCGCCGGAATTGCGCCTCGGAACTCGTGCCGTTGCGATAGATCGCGGGCAAATTGTCGATCAGAGATCGGTTTGGGTAATAAACCTGCATACCGGTAATCCCGGCGGCGGACGCGCAGGCCGGTGTAGACAGCTCAATGCGCAGCGCGATGTGTTCGGCGGTTTCGTGGCCAAGGTAATGGCGAAGAACGCTGGCCTTACCGTCGCCGAAATGCGTGCTGGCGGTTTCTTCCGACCAGCCAGTGGTCACGTGATCGCTTGAGGGGTCGGATTCGAGCGCGGCGGTATAGACCGCAACGGCCGTTTGATCGGCCAGCACTTTGCTGGAAATACGAACGCGCGCGCCCTGTGGAAGCTTTGCCTCGACATCTGCACGCAACCAGCCCGAGCGGTCCCCGAGAGGTGAGCGCAAAACCGGTGAATAATATGTGGAAGATTCAGCCTCGGCCGCACCGTGGACTTCATGCAACGCCAGAATGCGGCGCCCCGCAGACGCGTACAATGTTCCATTTGCAAACAAAAGCGCCGCAAATGCGGACATTGGGTCGGCAGAAGTGATCCGGCGCAATGGTTCTGTCAGGCCGCTTGCAATGGTGAATACACTGCCACCGCGATGGGCGAGAACAACCCTGTCCGGCCCTTCCAGCGTCGCAGGCCCGGTCGGGAAATAACCCGGATATTGCAGGTCCGATAGAATGTGCCCATCAAGCGTCAGGGTGACAATCCGCACGCCGTTCTCAGAGGTGACTACCAGATTGACGTAGTTGCTGGTTTGCCATCGCAAGGCAGCAAGCAGTTCGAAATCCCCCTCGATTTGAGTCAGGACCCGGCTGCGCCCTTCCGGTCGAATCTGGCGAAGACGTAAGGTTTCGCCGCGCGTCTCAACGACGATTGCGCCGTCGCAGATGTCTTGAACCGCATCGGCCACATGCCAGTCTTGCGCTGTGAAATTCCCGGTGCGATCTCCGGTCCGGGTGTCGATACGTAAAATCGCACCGTTTGACACGATCCAACCGACCTGCTGACCCCAGATCAGCCGGCTGGATTTAGCCGCGTCCGAGGCTGGCAATGTAGCTATCTGGAAGGCCTGTTCGTTATACAGTGTGAACACGGCCCCGTCTGACTGCAACCACAGCAAGCTGCCACATGGATCGGCCGCCAAAGCCCGGATGGTTGTCGGATCGTTTTTCGAGCCTTTTTCACCCTTCGCGATTATTGACGCTTCCAGCTTGCCAGGAGCCACCAACCCGCCGTCGGAGCCAGCGCCGAACAAAAAGTTCTCGGCATGCCCCAGACCCCAGTGCTGATGGGTAGAGAAGCGATACACTTTGTCGAGTGGATGGGTCATGTCGCCCCCCAATCACTCGGATAGCGTGCATGAACCGATACGGAACCGGCACAGGCAATTTCGTTCGGGCGGAGTTGGGTCGGGTGATTGCCCTCGCGTGAAAACTGAATTGCGCGAACATTCGAAACGCCGGAAATACCGGACAGAATGTTTGCCAGCGGCTCGGTCGACAATGCGCCGCCAGTCTGGCTCCAGCCCCGTACCGCATCTTCGGTAGCTGTTTTGACCGTTTTGCGGTCGGCTCCGGGTTGAACGGTGAGTTCGGCAGAAATGTCAATCCAAACAGGAATGGTTTCAGCGCCATCGGTTCCGTCACGGACAACGTGGATGTCGACAGTACCGGCCAGAGCAATTCCGCGGTCACCTATCTGAATGTCATCGCGGCCGGGCGTCCGACCTGCAGGACCGATACGGCAATCAGCAATGCGCGAGGCTTGGGGCAGTCTGGACAGCAGACTTTCAATCTCACCCACTGTCACGATACGACCGGGTTGCCACGGTGCAAATTCGGCGTGACGACGACAATCCCACAAGCGGGCGCGAAGCGTCATCTCGGCCTCGGCACGGAATGCCTGAACGTCCGTGGCGGGATCGACGATCACGGTCACGGAAATATCGACTGTGGTATAGATCGGAAACGAAACATAAAGCCTTTCGCCCAGCAACCGCAAAGGCGCGAGGGCCCGTTCCGCCCGACGCCGCAGCCGTGGCGACGGGTGCCTCGGACCGGTGTCGGGTGTGCGCAACGGTATGAGCAGTACGGTCCGCGCCCCGGGTGTTTCCCTATCATCAAGCCCCGGGCGGCGTCGCGCCATCACCTGAACGTCGGCTAGCCCAAGCCCGGCGGCGAGCAGTGTTTTGCGAATTTCGTCCGCAGACAATAATCCGTTACGGGCGCGGCTGACAGAACGCGCCCGGGCGATAAGCATGCGCAGATCATCACGGTTGCGACCAGGGGTGGAGGCCGTGATATTTGTGCCAAATAAAGTTCCCGCAATCGACCAGCGCAGGCCAGCAGCAACGGCCCCTTCAGCGCCGCATGTTCGGCGGCCGGGCCTGAATTGTATCGGGGAACCGGGCGGTATTGTTCGACCATTCAGCCCGTTCCCAAAAAGCAGACCATCAGGTGTAAGACGAAAATGTGCATCCGCCGGACCGGACAAGGACAAATCTTCGGTGGCGGTCCAGTTGGTTTCTGTCCCGTTTGAACTTGTTACGATTGTCAGCTGCGTTTCGCGATCGACGATGTCATCCGTTTCCAATTTCACCAACTGATCGGGAAGCCCGGTACCCTCTCCGATTACGCCACCGGGATCATCCACACCTTCCCGGGCGGGCAGAACGTTAAGCGCCAGCCGGGAAAGACGCGCCAGCCCGGGGCGAAACCCCTTATCCAGACGAATGCGCAACCTTTGTGCCCGAATTGCGGTGTTCGGATAAAACAGTATGGCACCACTTTTGCGCAAACCGTCGGTCAGGTCTTCTGTCTCCAGAACGTGCCAGAAATCGCCCGTATCATCCTGTTGTTCGACGGTTACGGCACCCCACTCAGTGTTTCCGTCTTCGGTTTCCATCTGCAAACCCAGTGAGATCGGACCAGCATCGGAAAGCGGTGTGATTTCGCGCTCCAATTCGATTTCCAGCATCGCAGGACCGCCACCTGAAAAGGGATACAGGTCCAGCGGGTCGCGGCCTTCGGTCAGCCCCGTCCCAAGTTTGCGTCGGGCACCGTCCTGCCAGAGGTAGATCTCGATGATTCTTGGCGCGACGGTCCGGATGTCGTGTGTCAGGGTAAAGCGGGCATCGTTTGCATCCGGGGAACGCAGCTGGGTTCCGGCACGCAGGCTGGTCACCGGTGCCCCTTCTTCCGGCCAGACCAGCATTTCCGCTGCCACCGGCCCTTGAGGGACAATGCCCATGACGCGAGTAAAGGCGGCGCGCAGGCTGTCTCCGACAAATCCGATGCGATAGATTTGCTGGTCGGTCAGCCATGCCAGCAAATCAATAAGTGTGATGCCGGGATCAGACAGGTTGTGGTCGGTCCAATCGGGCGCATAGCGCGGAATCTGGCTGCGGCCATCCACGACCAATTGATCGAATTCAATGTCGTCCAGAACAGGGACAAAGGAAGTCATGTTTCTGCCTCCCCCAGTACCAGCACGCGGATATCCGCAGAGCTTGCGGTTGTAATGACCTCATTTGCGGCAATCTCGCCCAGCGCGCGGTTTCCGGGCATTTCAATTTCAACGGATTCGATCCGGTCAAGTGAATCGATGGCGGACAAGGCCCGGCGAATGTCGGTGGGCCAAAGCGCGCGCCCCGGGGGCCAGCCGCTCAGGCCCGGCCCACCCCAGACGGCGTGAAGGAAAGTTCGCAACTGCGCAGACGTCACCGTTTCCAGCGCTGCAAGCCCACCCGGTCGAGCATGGAGACGAACCTTGACCTTGACCGGCACGAAAACAGCCGACTGCACATCCAGACAGACCGCACCCCAAGCATCGCTCATTTTTGCAGCAAGCACGCGTTTCAGATTTTCCCGCTGGGCAAGCGAATAAACCGGCATCCTGCTTTCCGACCGGGCAAGGACCGCAAGACGCACGTTGCCACCATCCGTATCGGGAGCAAAAGCGCGAACCTGAACGATTTCACTGTCTGCATCTCGGGCCTGCGCCTCAAGGTCAGCAAGCGACAGGGCGGACCCGGCGTGACGCAGAGCTTCGGGCATGCGGGCGACCAGTTCCGGCTCGGTCGGCGGATGGGTACCTCCGGCGATGGGTGAAGGCGTAAGCGTCTCTTCCAGCCCTTCAACGGAACCGGTCAACCGGGTATCCGCAAATGCTTGGGTTTCTACCCGCTGCCCGCCACTTTGATAGACGAAGGCGCGAATATTATCGCGACCCGCTGGTGCGATGCGACCATTGCGGCCATTACCGAAACGCAGGCGACCATCCGGGTTCAGCAAATAAACACGCACATCTGCGGACTGGTTCTGTAGACTGTCGACCTGCCGCCACAACACCCATTTCCCCGGCAGGTTCGGGGGATCGATGAGGACTTGGACCGGGCCACTCTGATCGCCTTCGGCGTTCAGGATTTCTATCTCTTCGGCACCGATACGCTCACGAATGCGCAGTTCAAGCGAGTTGGCCAACACCGGCGGCTTCAACAGCGTCAGTTGCAGGCCCGGCTCACCTGCTGAAGAGGCAAGCAGTTCCTGCCGGACAGTTTCTGCCTGAACAACCCGTACACCGTTCAGCCAAATACCGGTGATTTGCGGCTGCCAATCGGTAAGCTTTCGAACCCTCAACCGTAACCAATGCAGAACCTTGCCGAACAGAAACACCTGCGCCGGGCGCTCAGTCACTGTGAATCGGATCAATCCGGTGCGATGCAACCCAAAGGTCGGGTCCTCTTCGGCCAGCGGCGCCGGTGCCCATGTGTTGTCAGGCCCAAGAGTTTCCAGAAGCAGTTCTCCCTTGTCCGGATTGTCCAATGCGGTCACGAAAAGACTCGCCGAACCGGGTTCGAGAGGACGGGTGAGGCCGAGAAAAATAGCGCGACTTCCGTCTGCGTTCAGCGGCTCGGCAAAGGCACCCTCGAACATCGCATATTCAGCCCCCTTCAGGCTGTTTGCAGAACTCTGGTCCAGATCGCGCAGATTGTTCCGGGCAACGACAAACTGGGGTAACGCGCCAACCGGCAGATCGAATGCAGCCGTGACGCTGGCGACCTGGGGCGGATGCAGCTTGGACGTGTCGATCTCAACCGTCTGGGTATTGCCACCGTTGCTGATCTGAACCTTGTATTCCGGCTGACCATAATCTCCGGCGACAAGACGAGCGCGGACCCAATAGTCTTCTTGCCCACCGATCTCGGTTAGCGATAGATCACGCGGTACGGTGAACTGTACCTTGCCGCTGCGCTGGAAATCCGAAGTGGTGTCCAGAAAGCCCTGATCCAGCAACTTCCAGCCATCACCGTTGTAATATTCCCACGACAGTCCCGGTTCCGCGAATTCGGAAGAGAAGGAGTGGATGGTCAGAACCTCAGGGCCGCCATTTTGCGGAACGAGCTTCAGGAATACCTCGTTTGGCAGTGGTACGTTACCGCCCCAGTCCGACAGGATGGCATGCTCGGAACCGGTGGTGTCAGTCAACAGCGGGCTGTCAGCAAGTCCCGGTTCGGAGAAATGCCCTGCCGCTATGGCATCGGGGAAAGTCGCATTGCCAAGTTCTGCCAACGTATTGTCGTTTTCACCGCTTTGGGCCCCGGCGACAGTGCCAACCTGTTCCACCACGGCCCAGATGGCGGTTTCCGTGTCACCGTCGGCGGGGTTCCCAAGCAGGTCATCCAGTCTGTCGGCGTCATTGACGGTCAGCACGTCATCATCGTTGGTGGCAGCCACGGTAAACAACTCGAAGTTCTGATCAGCCTGACTGGTACGCACAAGTATCGTCCGCCCGGTCAGAGCGGCCGGCGCGGTTCCTGTATCGCCGGTTAACTCACCAGAATTGGGCGAAGCGCCCTCGTATTCCACGTCGATTGTTGGCCCAGCGCGATACAGGTCCAGTGGCGGGTCCCAATCAGCGTTTCCGCCAAAGGCATAAACCTCTTCCCCGGCTTCGTTCTTTCCGCGTTCAAGTCCGGGTGCGACAAGCGCGTCACCGCTATTGGCATCCGAAAAACCAACTAAAACGTCGGTCAGACCAGCGCCCGAGGCGGCAGGAACCGCCACCCAATGCTCCAGATCTGTTACCCGAACGGACGGGTTTACATGAAGGCTTGCGAACCGCTGATCCTGCGCCGGGAAGACGACACGCGCACGCGGATCATCGGAGGTTGGCGGGAAAATCGCGCATACTGAATGCAATGGCGGATCATCAAGTGCCATGTCCGGGGTTGGTACGTGACGGGCAAACACGTCCCTTGTTGGTGCCCATTCAAAGACTTCACCGGGTCCGGGGCCGTTGCGATACCCGATCACATGAGGAGCGACCAGACCCGCCTCAAGGTCAGGCACGATACGGAGGCGGGTCGTAGCGGTCGTGCCCTGAGCATTTGCAGACTGGAAATCGTCGACATATCCAAACCCTGTGGCGCGATCGAATTCCCAGATATCAAGCGTGCCATCCGCCGGATAACCTAACAGCAAATGCCCGGCCGCGCCGCCTGTAAACAACCCCGTGGGCCGGGCATTAACCGGCATGATGACCCGATCGCCAATCGCATCCTCAAGCGGGTTCCAGACGGGATTGGTTCCATCAAGATTGATCGTCAGAACCCAAACATTTCTTGCAGCGTCAACCGTCAGAAACAGTGCCTCGTCATCGGTCACAGAACCATCAATCAACTGCAGGACCGGCCGATCCGGCACAGTCAGATCCACAGGTAGCGGCACCGCCTGCCAGTTGGAATTGATAAACGCATACCCTGCATAGCGGTTGCGGACGAAGGCAACACCGCCCTGCCCTGCCGCGAGGATGAAGCCGCGATAACCTGCGGAATTTTCCAGTTTCTGCGGTGCCACCGCCAGTGCCAGTGTGCCCTCTTCGGCTCGGAAACCGTCCGGCAATCCGGGCATCTCGTACCATTGTTCCAGTGCGGCAGAATCCTCGGCGCTTGCCTGCGCGTCGCGCTGGATACGAATACGGCCGGTGAACACACGGCCTGACGTGCTTGCAGTGACGACAATATCGCTGGCCTCGTCATCGCCCGCACCGGCGATGGATCGGCCATATGCAACCGCGCCTGCATTCGACTCCAACGGCAACATATCGCTGGAACCATCTTCGGTCGGTGGACCGCCGAGATCGCGCCAGACCGTCCGTTCACCGGTCAGGATCAGCGCCTGAAGGCGACCATTGAACCCGACACCATAGGCGTGACGCTCACTATCAAACCGGAAGGCCGCCGAAACCGACGCAAGAGTCGCATCCGTCAGGTGGAACGACAGCGTCGCCGTTGCACCCGGTTTGGTGAATGCCTCGGGCGCCGCCAGAGCAAACGTATCAAAGCGGCGCGGTTCCGCGCCAAACGGAAGAAAGGCCGTTGTCAGCGGCAAGGGTGTTCCGTTGTAGGCAATTTGTGAAACGGTGTCCCCTGACGCATCCGCTGGCTGCTCGGTCTTGATGCCCAGCTGCACGGTTTCCAACATCGCATCCCGGCCAGTCAACGGGTGCTCACCATCGGTTGGAACTATCGGGTCCTTGGGACGGACACGGATGAAACGGGCTTTCTTTTCGCCAAGATCCAGTTCATCGGCGGGGCCAACCCAGGATTTATACAAGCGAATGTCCTGTCCGGCGCCACCTGCTAGCGGAACCAGACGGTGCCAACGCGGCGCGTCCTCGGCCTCACCGGGGGCTTCGCGCGTTCCCCAAAGCTCGAATTCCACCGAATTCGGGCCGAGAAGCGCAGCAATCGGCGCCGGATCGAAACGGAGCGTGATCGTTGCCGGTTCATTGACGTTCAAAAGATCGACGTCGCCGATATAAAGGCCATGTTCCTGCTGGTCAGGCATGCTGAACGCGTCAAGACGGTTCATGCGTTCGATACCGGCAACCATAGCCACCGACAGACCGGTTTCCCCAACCGGCGTCACAAGCGTGGCAAGACCATCCTCGGAAAATGTCTCAACTTCGAGAAAGACCGGTTCAGCGCCGATCCTTTCGATGCGCAGCAAATCGCCGGGCAGGATGCCTATGGGCGGCTCGATGGAGATAACCGTGGCACCGGGCCCGGCGGAGGTCGCAAGACCGTATGCAGGCCGCGGCGTGAGATCGGGATCGAAGGACGAAACCTGGGCAGGCGCCACCTCTAACCGGTCCGTTGAAGGATCCGAGGTCGCAATCAGGCCGATCCGCGTAGGCTGTATCAGAATGTCTTCGGCTGTTTCGAATTTTGCGGCCTCTCCTGAGATCGTCGCGATCTCCAGCCCGGTTCGGGCGGCAGCGGTGACCGGCCCGGGATTGTCTTCTTTCAATGCAAAAACGGAAACTCCACGTGCCGCAGAGGGGCGCGGCGGTGCAACATCAAAAAGTTCGAGGAACGCAAGGGCATCTCGTTGGGGCGTCTGGTCGAGCCTGAGGGTCGCCTCTTCGGCCAGTCTCGCAGCGATTTCTACGATCGCGCGGTCGGCGCCTGTCTCTGCCGAGACCGCCCGCCAATCAGGCGCAAGGGCAGCAATGTCGCGCAACAGATCAGAGCGCAAATCACTGACGCGGCGGCCATCAACCTTGGGATATGCGGGCGAACGGGTCACGAAACCTCTTTGAAGTAGAAGGGATAGACATAGTTCCCGGTCTGGTTCGTCGTGCGGACGCGGTAGTCGAGTTCGATCTCAAGCTTGCCTTTGATGGCCTGACCTGTGTGAACCTCGACGCGCAGCACTTCGATACGCGCCTCAAACCGGACCAGCGCCTCGCGTACGACGCGGCGAACTTCGGCAACGAGCGGAGATGAGATTGTCTCGAACGGAAGCTCATGGATTCCGCATCCGAAATCCGGTCGCATCACACGCTCGCCACGAGCCGTGCCAAGGATGATTGCGATGGATTGCTCAACATCCTCTTCGCCCTCAACCATCTCCACGCGACCCCAACGACGGTCGAGCGTGACGCCCAAACGACCCTCAGGCAGTGTTCCAAAGCGCCAGCCGCGCCCTAGGAAAGGCGGATAGTCAGTTTCTGTCATCTGTCGCGACATATTTCTATCCAATCAATACGTTAGAGGCGCCTTTGACTATCGTGTTCGGCGGGCCAGCCTCGACAACCTGATCCCCAAGACGGGCAGCAAAGGAACCTTGAATTTTCACGGTCAGAGAGCCGATGGCGACCGTTCCACCAACATGCGGAACAACACCGGTCACCAGCGGACAGACGTGGGTATCGACACCCACGCGCCAAGCGGGCTGTTTGCCGATCAGGACTGTCGTCGCACCTATTCCCGGCGCAAGTGGTGTGCCGTGGCTGGTCTGATCTCCGAGGCGGGCGGCAGGTTGTCCCATCAGTTTATCTCCACCAGTCCGGCTTCGATCTTGCAGCTTCCACCACCACTCAGCTTCAGCTGTGTCTGTGCCTTGATTTCAATCGTCGGGGCCGACAGTTCGATTTTGGTCTGTGCTTCCAAAGTCAGCGTGCCGTCCTTCATCGACACTTTGGTCCCCTGGCGGTCTTCAAGCGTCGCTTCACCGTCCTTCAGGAACAGGCGACTGCCATCGCTCATCTGAAGTTCGATTTCGGCGTCGGAACCATCATTGAAACGCAACTCGTGCCTGTCCGGCGTGCGAATGACCCGAACCTCGTTGCTCTCATCCGACTGGAATTCCGGCGGGGGGGCGTTGCTGTTCCAAACTCCGCCAAGAATGACGGGGTGCGAGGCATCTTCTCCGATGAACCCGACAAGCACCTCATCACCTTCATGCGGGCGGAACCATGTTCCCGTTTCATTGCCGACCATCGGCACCGCGAGCCGTGCCCAAAAGCTTGTCTCGTCATCCTGGTGCAATTCAAGCCTGACACGGATACGACCAAGCCCACTGGGGTCATGATCGCCCTGAACTGTCCCAAAGGCGAGGCCCTTGGGATAGCCGCTGCCACGATCTTCCTCGCTGCCGCCACCGGCCATGATGTTGTACATATCGTTCATAGGGATGGCTCCTGTACGCTGAGGGTTGTGGTGAAGCCGCCGCCCGAAATGTCGTGAACAACCCCACTGATCCAGTAGGTTTTTGAAAATCCCCGTCCCAATCCGTCGAAGGCGACGTTCATGTCAGGACGCAGCTCCGGCAGGCCGATGCACTCGGCGCTGCCGGTCACAAAGTCCTGCGCACGCTCCTGCAATATCGCAAGCGCGCGGGCGTCAGCCTCTTCCTGTGTGTGCACACCCGACCGGACGCGCAGGACCGGCTGAGCGGCCAATGCCCCGGCTAAGCGTTCGGGGCCGCTTTCATCACCCGGATCACGGCCTTCTTCCTGTCCGCGCTCGGCGCGGCCAACAATCTGTTCCCCGGTGGTGGCGGATGTGCCGACAACTTCGACGGCTGCAATCTGCTTGGCCAGATTGGCTTCGGGTGAAAAAGTCGTAAGGCCGCCGCCCCACGGCAGGCTGATCTCGGCCGCGTGATCGCGCCGACGCGGGCCGAAGTAAAGCTTGCGATCCGTAATGTAGAAGGTGGCCGAATTGCGCTCGGCCAGTTTTTCGAGGAAGGCCATGTCGGTTTCCTCGTTTTGGTCAATCCGGGGCTTGGAAGGCGTCGTGGCGACGATTTCCGTATCCAGCCCTTGCAAAGACGCAATGTCGGCAACGGCATCACTATCGGGAACGTCTTCCCAATTCCGGGTCTGTTTACCGATGGTAAGAGGGTACAGCTTGTCGTAACCCGCGATTTCCAGCGAGGGTGTGCCCCCGGCCCCAAAGGTGGTCTTCAATTCGGTAACGGTTCCGACGATCACCGTTTCCAGCCGCGCTGGTTCGCCATAACCAAGCTTTACTTCGACCTCGGCCCCAAAGGCGAAAAGTTCAAGGAGATCAACACGCTCTTCGGTTTCACCGGCAACGAATTCGCGATGTTCCCAATTGAACGCATTGGTGACCGTGATCGAAAACCGACCAGCGGTCTTTTCCTTCAGATCAACGTTTATCGAAGCAACCGTCAGGAACAGATCCCGCACCAGATCATCCCCGCCAACGGTGATCACAAAGGCCGGTGCGAAGTAGTCAGAATGCTTTTGTTCAAGCGTTTCGACGTCCACTGAGACTCTCCCTCGTTGCGAAACCTTCCAGCGGCGGAACGCGCATCACGTCTCCGGGTCGCAATGCCCGCAGATCCTCAACGCCGTTCTCTGCCGCGATTTGCCGCCAAAACCGGGCCTCACCATATTCCTCGGCTGCGAGTTGCCACAGCGTGGCAGCAGTCGGTCGGAAACCTTCCACTTTGCCCAGCACCCGGCGTTTTGTCTTGTCGGCAGAGTTGCGGCGTGGGCTTTCAAGCTGTTCCGAGATGGTCCGGTATTGCTTGAAGCTGACAGACAGTGTCGCGCGAACCGGTGTTCCGTCGCCCTGAAACATTGTGAACCGTTGGCTGATCTTTTCCACGATGGCCCGGAACGCGAATACGCCCCATTTGAATTCCACCCTGGGCGGCGCATGTGTGTCGGCATCGATAGACAGAAGATCGGTAAAACGTCGGGTGTCTTCTGATACATCACGACCACCACCATCCGTGTAGGTGTCGAACAGAAGGTCCATCGACAGCAGTTCCGAGTTGCCGTTGACGAATTGCAGGATCGGGTTCGACAGGCCGGGAACCGGAGTCTCCTGATAGCTTGCACCATATTCCACCGCGTATTCGGTGGGGTTGAAGTGAACGGAAAGTTCCTGATCCTTGTTGCGGCCCTCGAGGATTTTGATCGTGGCCTTGACGAGTTGAGTTGCCATGACTCACCCCCTTCCCCGCCGTTCGCGTTCGATGCGAAGGCGTTTCTGGAAACGTTGCCAAAGCTGGGCGTCCAACCGGGCAATGTCGATTTTCGGTTCCTGAGGTTTGTGGACGCGCTTTGGAACTTCGGGCTGACGTTCAGGTTGCGATTGCCAATCCGGTGACCGGAACGTCCGTTCGGCAGCACTGCGCGACATGCGCGTTGTTGTCGGTTCGTTGGCCAGCGCGGCAGAGGGTTGCTGGGCAAAGAGCCGTTGGGCAGGTGCAGAAACACTGGTTAGCGCGTCTGTTTGCTGAAGCGACCGGGTTCTTGGCGTGACCGTGTCCCCGGTCGAAGGCCGGCGGCGCCAGTCTTTTTGATTGCTCTCAGCAATCTGCGCCTCACCGATCTCGACCGGCTCGACGCCAAGATTGCGGCGCGTGACTGTGCTGATAATGTGGCGCAACGCATGGTGTTCAGTGGTACCGTAGCGGCCTGTCCGTTGTTCGACTGCGTCGCCATGGACACGTGCAGTTTTACTGGTTCGGGACGGTCCTGCGTCTTCATCTTGCATCACCGCGCGGAAGTGGAGCTTTGACAGCGCTGCCGTAAATCGACCATGGCAGGGTTTCGAAGCCTCAGCAGATCGTAAAAAGGACGGTGGCCCAGCCAAGGCGCGGTGTACGCGCTCCAGCAACGATTCCGTATGGAAATAGGACGCCTTGACGCGGTCCCGGATGTTGTGCGTGCCCCAAGTTTCCGTGCGGCTTGTTGTAATGCCCGACTTCAAGGGCTGCCGCAGTCGCTCTGCCGCAGCGTTCCATTCGTTCCAGATAACCGAGAACCGCGGCGACAGTTTGAAATTCGCGACAGACAGATTTATCGGCGCTTCCGAATGTTGCACAGGTTGCGTCGATTTTTCGACGCGGAAATGGCGATCAACCTCATGGATGTGTTCGCCGGAATGCTGCCTGGCACGACCTTGCCGAAGCATCGGCCAACCCGTGACCAGCACCCCGAAATCAGGTGGAACGACCAGAGGTCGCCGAGGTGATATCCGGGGTGCACGTTTCATTGACGGGTTAGTCCGTGATGGGCCAGTTCTACGGTCTCCACCGCGACGGCACTGCCAACAGCGTCAAGTTCCGGGCCGGTCCATTTTGTTGGGAAGGCATCCGCACATACCCAACGCCACGCTTCTTCACCCGCCTCATCCAGCAGGATCACCGACACCGTGCGGCGTTCGATCTCTCCGCGCACGACGTCCTCGTGCCAGTCCCAGAACCAGGTATCCAGAAGCCCTCTTTTCAGGGTCAGAGCTGTCTGCGTCGTCTTGATAGCCAGTTGAATTTCGTGATCGTTCACGCCGCCTTCCCGATAGGGTTCCAACTCGGTCGTCCGTTCCAACCCGCCCACGGTCTGCACACCGCCGCGATCAAGGCCCTGAGCCTCAATCCGGAAGCGGAAACTGCGATGCGGGTCAGCCATTGCGGTAACTCCTGTCTAAAGTGCAGCCAGCAGATTTTGGTTCTGCGGACCATCGAGACGGCGGTTGATGTTTGAAATCTCGGAACACCAGCGCCGCCTTTCGGCGTGGTCGAGGTCTAGAAGCTCTGTACTCGACCAGTGAAAGTGGAACGCGATAAAGGCCATCTCCTCGTAGAGCTCACCAAGGGGATAAAGCCTCAGACCTCCCCCACCAGACCGAACCCTTCCGGCCGCCCGACCGCTTGCTGGCCATGGTCTGGCAGATCGGCTTCGCCGTCGTCATTGAAAGTTTCGTAAAGCGCCTGAAGATAATTCAGATCAGACGCAAAGAACCCTTCGACGACCTTGGTGTTGATGTCGGGTACAGACCCAAGCCGGGTCACAACACGCGAAAGAACTATGATTGCCAGATAGGCAGGGTTCTGTTTCACCCGCGGATCTTTCAGTGGAAGGATCTCGTCCGCTGCTGTGGCCAGCCGCATGGTGCCGTCGCGGTGCAGATTTCCGTCGCCATCAAGATAACCTTTGGGCAGCGAAAACTCGATTTCGGTCTGAAACGCCATTTAGTTGCCCTCCTATTGAATGCGGCGGATGCCTTCGTTGG
Source organism: Ruegeria sp. C11 (assembly GCF_056537725.1). Lineage (NCBI taxonomy): Bacteria > Pseudomonadati > Pseudomonadota > Alphaproteobacteria > Rhodobacterales > Roseobacteraceae > Ruegeria > Ruegeria sp. C11. The sequence goes on from NZ_JBQFSB010000002.1 coordinate 503,700, forward strand.
TCAGCTCCAGCGTGTCGATAGCAACCTCGTTTCCAGTCGCGTTGAGGTCGAAAAAGTCCAGCTTGGTCGGCCAGCAGTTCACGACCTCGACAGCTACGACATCTTCGCCCGCCTCGTTCTGGACGCGGATCACGACATTGCGCCGCGCATCGTCCAGAGGCGTCGCGTCATCGACGACCAACTGATGCCAGTCTGTAAGTTCCGTGCTGTCGGTGATGCCCCACTTGAGTGTGATGTTGGCGTATTTGTTCAAACCGTTGAGCTTGCGAACCGTCGTAATGTCCGTGCCTTCGCGGTATTCGATGGGTTCGTTCGAAGCGTCGCCGACAGCGACCTCGGAAAACCCGGCCTGGTCGATGCCCTCGATCTCCAACCGATAGCGGAAATTTCTGAGCGGGTCCTTACGTGCCATGTCTTAACCTCCTGACAAAGCGTCAGCTTTTGGCTTCGATGGTTTTCTGGAAAACGCGGAAGATAACAAACTCCGCGGGCCGTACCGGCGCGATGCCGATCTCGACGATGAGTTGCCCGTTGTCGATTTGCGACTGGCTCATCGTGTCGAACCCGACCGCGACCGAAAACGCCTCTTCTTCCTTGGCGCCGAACAGCGCGCCCTCGCGCCACTGAGCCCGGAGGAACAGCGTGATGGTCTGCTTGACGCGAGCCCAGAGTTGCTGGTCGTTCGGCTCGAACACCACCCATTGGGTCGAGTTGTAGATCGACGCTTCAAGAAAGATGAAAAGCCGCCGGACCGAGACGTAACGCCAGAGCGGGTCGGACGATAGCGTACGCGCACCCCACATCCGGATGCCCCGACCGGGGAAACGGCGGATACAGTTCACACCCCGGGGGTTCAGCACCTCCTGCCGACCGGTATTGATGTCATACTCCAGGTCGATCGCACCTGCGACAGGCACGTTGGCGGGGGCTTTCCAAACTCCGCGCGTGTTGTCAGTAAGCGCGTACATGCCGCAAGCTGCCGCACCGGGCGGGATTTTGGTTTTCACACCGGTTTTCGGATGTGGCGTGAAGTACCATGGGTAATAAAAGGCACCGTATTGCGTATCGATCCGGTTGCGTGGGTTTAGCCGGTCATCTGAAACAGCGTTCAGATTCGCTGCGGAATCCAACACCGCAAAGCGGAAACGATTTCGTTCGCAATGAGTTACGATGGCTTGCTGAATCGCCGCACTTGCATCGTCGGTATTGCCGATGCCGGGGGCATGGATGATGGCCACGTCGCGGTAGGCGTCCAGATTCAGCGCGGCGAGGCCGCGAAATTCCAGCGGATCGTCAAAGACATTGCCTGCATCGTCCTTGTCCCCGTCGAACTGAACCGATGTCACTGGATCGCCATCATCGCCGTTTACCATGAAGCCTGATATGACGTCCCCATCACCCGGCTGCGTGGCGTTGTCATCGTCCACTTCCAGCGTGATGAGTGCCGAGGTGGTATCCGAAATCATCTTTTTCCAATAAGCCGGACTATCCGGATCAAGCGACAGATCGTCATATTCTTCGACTGCAGCAGGCGGCGGCAGGCGTTCGTCACCACCCGGCTCAAACGGATCAAACAGATCTGCCGGATCACCACGGGTCCAATAGGCAACCTGCAATCGGAAGCCTACCGGCTCCAGCGCGTCGCCCGCATCATTCAGTTTCTGTGTGGTCGAGCGGGTGATACGCACAAAAATGCGGTTACCAAATCCGCCCGGGCCGCTTGCTTGTACCGTGTAGCCGTCACTGTCGAATTCTGCGCGCACGGCGTTCGGGCCGCAAATACGGGCGATGTAGACCCGGCGACCGCCGTTGTCGAAGAACGCCTTGATGCCAAAGGGCAAATATTTGTCGGCGGCGAAAACGTCTCCGAAAAGTCTCAGGTATTCACCATAACCGGTAACAAGCCGCGGGCGGGTTGGCCCACGTTCGGTTTCACCGATAAAGGCGGCGGTCGAGGTCGCGACACCTTCGATGGGCTTGGGACCACGTTCGATTTCCTCTACAAAAACCCCGGGGGCAAGATATTCGGGCATTTCAGATCTCCTTTATGCCGCGTTGGGGGCGGCCTCGCGCTCGGCCAGAGCGTCGGCGATCGCCTTAACGAGATTCTTGGACAGTGCGGCGTGTTCGGCCTCGGCCGACTTCAGCGCCGCCTTTGCATTCTCAAGCTCCACCCCCGCGCGGACGGCGGCAGTACGCTTTGTCTTGAAGTTCTTCCAGGCCGCGACGATTACGGGCTCCAGTTCGTCTGGCGAAACGATGGTCGGCGGGAATTTCAAAACCTTGTGCAGAAATTCCTGATCCGCCAATTCCGGGAACTCGCCAAGCGCCAGTCGCCAATAGGCTTCGCCGCGATTTGGACCGTTGCGCAGTTCCTTGATGGTAGCCATCAAACCCTGCGCCTGATTCAGCCGCGCGCCCACGCTTTGGGCAGGTTTGCGCCAGACGTCCAGTCTGGTCTTGGCGGCGGCAAGTTCTTTCTCGGCATCTTCGACAGCCTCTTCCGTGATGTCGACAATCACCTTGGCTGCGTCCAATACGTTCTTGGCGCTGCGGACTGCTTTTACAGCGTCCTCTTCGATTTTTTTGATTTCATCCAGCGCATCCTGACCCAGTGCCGCCTTCAGGGAATTGCGCAGCTTCTCGGTTTCGGAGTTCAGATAGTCTTCGTCCGCCTTCAGCTTTTCATAAACTTCTTCCGTGTACCCAGCCTTGGCTGCATCAACTTCGGCAATCAGCTTGTTCAGGTCGGCAATGTCGTCCTCCACCTGAGCTGCGGCCGCCTCGGGGCGCTTTTCCAGAAGCGCCTTGAGGATATCGGACAACCCCAGGGGCGCATCGGTGCCTGTTTCTGACCCAGTGTTACCCTCGGTGGTTTCACCACCCGTTTCCTCGACCGGAGTTGCAGCTTCGGTTTCGATTGCCGCGTCAGTCTTGGTCTTGTCATTGTCACTCATGGCATCCTCCTGGGGATCTGGATTCACGGGATCACCACGTTCACGGGCGGTGCCCATGTCTGCAGGTCTTTCACTTCATCAAGCAGTATGGCCGGGACCCCAGCCACGCCGGGCAAACGCAGAACCACGTCGGCTACCAGTGGCACCGGGCGCGGGTCGGCGTTCAGGTCCGGCGAAGGTGGGCGCAGGCGCAGTGCAAAATTCCCACGTTCATCGGTTTGCGTGCGGAAGGGATCGGCAATATCGGCGATACGGCCTTCGACCAACTGGCCCTGAACCGGTTCGTCTGCATGAGACACCGATCCCCTCACCAACATGGCTTCTCCATCTCGGATCGCGTCAGGTCTGCGGATCAGGCGGACAATGCGGGCATCTCGATCCTGCGGCATATCCACTGGGATATCCGGCGGCGCGAAGTAACCCGCGCGCGAAGGATCAAGTTTGACAATGTATTGCGGCTTTGCGACCAAACGCTCAAAGATCAGGTTTCCGGAAAGACTGGGTTTCGCCTTTGCCGCTTGCGCCGGGATCGTTGCAGTCACGCCGCGCAGGATTGGCAAGCCGGTGAAATCATCAACCGGCGTCACCACCACGTCCAGCGGATAGACGCCCTGATCAAAAGGATGGATGGCAAAGTTGTGGGTCATGGCGCCCCCTCCAGCCCTGCGCTTGCGCGATAGTTGCGTGGCGCTGCGGATTGACCGAACCCAAGCCTGCGTTCTTCAATCGGCACACCGCGCATCACATCACCGGCTTCGATGAACACCGGCGAGGCGAGGTAGACGACAGAGGTCACATAGCTGGAACTGACAAAAAGGCCCCAAATGCGGCTAAGTTCCTCCATTGGATAAGGCTCGGCCGTCAGCCTCACGTCCTGATCCGGAAGAAGCGCCCCACCAAGTGTCGGGTTCGCGTGGATTCCGGCGATAATTTCACCCAGACGCTCCAACTCACTTGGTTCGGTCGCGCCTTCGGGACGAAAAACGCTGATGAGATAACGGATGTCCATCGGCAGCGCATTGCGCGGTCGCGGGTCCGGGTCGTCATTCCTGCTGTAGCGCTCGGAATTGCGCATCTCGGGATTGGGAACAAGATGAAACGGGAACAGCGATACGATGCGATCACCGATCTGCCCCTTTGCAGGCGGCCCGATAAAGATCAGGTCATCTGGCGCGCCCGGAACTGTCAGCGACTGATGCACCAGCTTCTGAAACGCGCGCGTGGTCTGGCTGATCGCGTTGGTGCTCATGCATGCACCTCCCGTTCGGTGGCACAATCGTTCCAGGCAATCGATTTCTCGGTGCTGAACATGCCGTTCTTGATCAGTTCGGCGCGCGTGGCCGTCATCACGTGGCGCATGTGAATTTCTTCACAACCGGCTGCTGCTGCATGGAATGCGGCATTGACTGCGATGGACTGAATCGAACCACCAGACAAAGGCAGACGACGGGCAAGAAAAGCCGTATCCACATCTTCTGCGCATTTCGCGGTGTCGGGAATTGCGACTTGCCAGATGCGCTCACGCTCGGCTTCGGCAGGCATGGTGAAATCGATGCAGAACCGCAATCTGCGCAGGAATGCCGTGTCGATGTTGTTCTTGAGGTTCGTGGTCAGGATCACCAAACCTTCGTAGGCTTCGATCCGCTGCAGCAGGTAAGCGACCTCGACATTCGCATGGCGATCGTGCGCATCCTTGATCTCGGTTCGTTTACCAAACAGCGCGTCGGCCTCATCGAACAGAAGCACGGCCGAGGCGGCCTCGGCAGCCGCAAAGCAGGCGTCGATGTTCTTTTCAGTCTCACCAATGTACTTTGATACGCAACGGGACAGTTCGACCTGCATGAGTTCGACACCCAGCGCCCGGGCTATTACCTGTGCGCACATGGTCTTGCCTGTCCCGGACGGGCCCGAGAACAACGCACCGACACCTCGCCCATATGGCAATCGCGAGGCAAATCCCCAATCATCCAACACCTGAGCCGAATGGCGCACGTGATCGGGGATGCTGGCCACCTGCTGCCGGACCGTCTCGGACAAAACAATATCGTTCCAGCCAAAAATTGCAGGCGGACGGCGAACGGTCTCAGGTGCGTGACGCGCTGCAACTGCACGTGCGGCATTCAGGATGAGCTCTTCATCAGTGGCGTCGGATCCAAGTCGGCGACGACCGGCAGCCATGCGTGTGACGGCATCAATGTCAGCTATCGGCAAGCGTAGCGTTCCACCCAGCCTGCGCGCCTGATCCGAGGTCAATGACAGACCGTGATCTGTTGCGGCCGATTGCCAACGGCGCACTGTGACGCCAATTCCGGCACGGTGCACCCGCAAGGCGACCGCGTCTCCGTCAACCGGGGCTGCGTGCGATCCAACAACGATCACACCCGGCAGTAGATCGGAGATATCGGACCCGAAAAAGGCTGCGCGCTGATTTTCCGCGAGAGCCTCAGAGTTTTCGAACACAACCACGGCGTTGTTCAGGCATGCAGTTAGGCTGCAATCGGCGATCCGATTACCGAAGCCGTCACCCGCCAGTGCCTGGCAATCAATGCGCAACACAGCAAAACCCGCTGCACGCACAGCTACCGAGATTTCGTCTGCCGTAGCCGGGCCATCACCAACAGCCAGGATCGTAGGCTGGTTCGCCACGCCGAGCATACTGGCGATGGCTTCGGCCAGTTCCTGCTGCGGTGGCAGCCCCTCGTCCTGTAGACGCCAGCCCATTCCCTGCCGCCGCCGCGCGCCGATTAGTTGTGTCAACAGAACATTCGAAGCCCGGTAACCTGGCTGGGGCGCGTCCCCATCATCATGGCGGATCGCGCGCAGGCGCGCGAAAAGGCGGCAACCTGCCATCAGAGCAGCCACATCGGCACCGATATAATCGGGCCCAAGCAGTCGCGCCAATGTTGTGGCGTTGGGACGGGGCGAGCCATAGTCGTTTTGAAGAACACCCACCGCCTGCGCGTATCGGTAATCAAGATCAGGCGCGGCAACCAGGCACAACAGACGAATTTCCTGCGGATCCTGCGCCACGACGCGCAACGGGCTGGATTGCCAGGTCCTGGCGGATTGCAACGCGCCGAAGCGCCTGGCCACCTCGTCCCGGGTCATGGGCGCACCGGCGGAAAAGGTTTGGGCAAGATGGGTAACGTCGCCGATCCAGGCTGTTGACATCTCCGAACCGCGCGCCTCGGCCAGTTCGGCCAGTGCATTTGCAAAAACGGCGTCGAGCCATGCAACAACCGGTGCCAGCACCGAGGTTTCGGAACTTCGGAAATGCGGCAACGAACACGGAGCATGGTTGGGTGTATCCAGCCCAAGCGAAAGAACGCGTGGCGGGGGAATGTCGGTGCAGAGACGAATTGCCGCCCGCAGACGCGACCGGTCGACCTGGCGCAGTGCGATCTGGATGTCCGGCTCTTCAGAAGACATGAAAATCACTGCAACACTGTCGGATTTGGGCTGCAGATCGGGACGCTCAACACCGTCGCGCGCCTCAAGTATAACAACGACGTTTTCGTCACTTTCCATCAGGTTTTCAGCCTGAGAGTCGTCGGTCATCAGGCTGACATCAAAGTCCGGATCATCGCGCAACAAGCTTGAAAGTCCCTCGGCGAAAACCCGACGTTCGAATTGACCTATCAGGACACGGATGTGTGGCATCGTTTCCCCCGAAGCGCAGTACTTTCAGGATCGCCGCAGGGTGGATTCAGCGTGAGTCCCCAAGGTCACGGAAACGACCTATGCCAATGGGACGAAGTTTATCGGCTGCGTATAGGCCGTTTGTCACAGGCCTTGCCTTTGTTTCGGAACGGCGCTGCGTTCGCACCATTCACACCAACGATGTATGATGACTTGGCAAACCTGAATCGGGGGATGTGCGACATGCAGAATTCATTGATACGACGACTTGTAAACACCGCCACCGGTTTGAGCGTGGCCATAGTTTTGTCTTCGACTAACGCATCTGCGGACCAAAGTGATGCCGAGAAGGCCTTGGAAACATTTAATACCGCAATGCTTTCGATATTTCATCGCGGTCAGGATGAACTGACTGCTGATACGCGGCCCATCATGGTGATTGCGCGCGACGTTACCGTACTCTCGAAAGATGGCGAGGCAAGCTATCCAAGGAATGCTCCGCGCTATCAGCACCTCAAATCCGTAACGCATGTGCTTTTGGGTATCATCGGCGCTGTTACGCCATGGCCGGAAGGTATTGCCGACGAAGAACGCTGGAAACGCGAATTTTCAAATATTTCGACGGAAATCGATACGCTTCTTGCTGCAATTGGTGATCTCGGCCTGCCGGAAGATTCATTGGTCAGCCAGCAGGAGATGCTTGAGAAGGCACGCTCTTTCACAAAAAATGCAGTTAGCCAGAATGAACTTACCCGCGAAGCCGTCTTCAAGGTTATCAACGACATCCGCCCGATATGGGCACAAAACATGCGTGAAGCTGCGCGCGCTGAATTAATCGCTCTCCACGCCGCCGTATCTGATGCGCGTGCCGCGATGAGTGATGATGATTGGGCAGCGATGTATGTGGTACACCACGGGGGCTCCAGTGTTGAAAACGTCAACGTTGTACTTTTGTACCTGCAGCGTGTGATGCCGAAAAAGGTAGCGGCCGGTCAGGTAATGTTTGCGGAAAACGCACATGGAAAAGACGCTTTGGCAAAGCATGTCGGCTATGTGAGGATGCAACGGAACGTCGGCACATGGGCATTCGGAGACCCGGGACGGATGGAAGTCGATCTTTTGGGGTATGAGGCTGGTTCTATTCTGGACGAGATGATCCAGGCCTCTCCGCAACTGGATGCTGTCTCCAGATGAATGCATCAACGTTAACAACGTCCCGTAACGTCTGTTCTGCTAAGGAATTGAACCAGTTTTCCATGGCCGGGCCGTGAAAAATTGGTTTTTGATGGCGGTCAGGAGACCGGACCGAAGCCGTCGACCCATTAACAGTTCCACTCGGAATGATCGGGTAATTTCACCGAAGGAACGGCGTGGTGCAATATGGTCATGAGAATTCCATCCTGGCTATGAAAAAAAGACATTTCGCTTCGATTTGGCTAGGTTACACGCAGGGATGCTGCCAAAATGATCTAGGATCGATGCCAACGAACCCTATGGATTCGTGCCGTCTGGCAAATTCATGTTTCCGGGGAACAACAACAATCCTCTCGGCGACTCAAACACCCAACGAACCGGGCGTGTGGGCTCGACCAAATATAGGTTTTGCGTTATGTAAATAGTTATCCAGGGTTGTTATGTATCTCGATTGTTTCGATCTTGCGCACAGGCCGTTTGCGATCACACCAGACTTGGACTTTACGTACTGGTCGGAAAATTACAGGCGTGCCTTTGACACGATAAAGGCCGAGCTACTCCGGAATGCGCCCGTTACGGTGCTGATCGGGAAAACCGGCGCAGGCAAGACGCTTTTGACAAACGCGCTGAGCAACGATCCGGATATCCTTCGAAACCACCAGATTCTGCTGATGACCAATATGCTTGGCAATGCCGCCGACATCCGGCAGCGGTTGATGGTTGCCATGGGTAAAACTGCGACCAGTGTACCCGCTGAGATCGAAATTGCCTGGGGTCTGGACGAAATCAAAAAGGCGGGGAGGACTCCGCTCATCATCGCGGACGAGGCGCAAAACCTGTCACCCGAAGGGTCCGCGGTGCTTGGCGCAATTTCAGACGGTAGCAACTCCGGTCCGGTGCCCATTCTGCTTGCCGGTCAGGCTGAACTTGGCGGCCTTCTGAGGCAACTGGGCTACCAGACGCTACGGAAACAGATCGGCGAAACGGTCCAGTTGCGGGATTTGCCCGTTGGTGAAATCGAGGCGTATATCCGCACTCGCCTGACCCGGGCAGGCGCAAAAACCAATCTGTTCACAGCGGATGCGGCGCAATATATCCACAAGAAGGCGGGCGGAATTCCACGCCTGATCAACAAGCTATGCGAAGCGCTGCTGTTTCTTGCTGCGCAGGAAGACCTGAGGGTTATCGACCATCCTGCCGCGCAACGGCTTTTCCACCAATGTATTGACCCGATAACCCTGGCGCTTCGGCTGGGAACCGTTGAACGGGTGATTTTGCCGGAACCCGGCGAGGTAGTCAGCGCGCCGGTGTCGCCCTTCAAGGAAAAGGTGGAAGTGCCAAGGGTTCTGAGGCCTGCTCGCGCCCATCCCATTGAGGCGTCACCACCGGTCCTGAATGACCCGGTCGTTTCGGCGCGTGTGCCGCGAAGAAGGCTGGTCGTGGCGGGATTTTTTGGTTGTCTGACTGCCGTGATCGTTTTCCTGAACCCGTGGGTGCAGACTTTGCTGACCAATGACCTTCCAATCAGACCCACGCCAGAGAATGTCGTGACAGTCCCGGAAGATGCGCTGGTTCAGGACGAAGTTGCTGTGACTGAAGCGCAGCCGGTCGGGGAACTGGTAACGGAAGCCTTTGAACCCAACCCGGAGCCTGCCCCACAGCCGGTGCAAGGTCTGTCAGGTACCGCACCCCTACCCGCCAAAAGTACAGCGCCTGCGACTCCATCCACTTCCCCGACCGGCCCCTTACCCAAGACACTGCCGGATACGGCCAAACTGACCGCAGGCACGAGTTCAGAGACGGTTAGCTCCACTGCTAGGCCTCAGACAGCCGCCAATAGCGAAGCAGAGGATTTGTCCGATCTGATCAAACCGGTTGCCGCTGAACCTGCGCCCGAGGCCGAAGTTTTTTTTCAGGATGCGCTGAACAGCGTGGATACCCGAGACATGGCAGTTTTGTACACTCGGGCTGCGTTGCGCGGACATGAACGCGCAGCGAGGTATCTTGCACAGATGTTCGAAACCGGTGATGGGGTCGTCTATGCACCGTCTGTAGCAGCGCGTTGGCACAGTTTGGCCAGCGGTGAAGAATTAATGGATGACACGAGCACACCCCAGCCGGAAACAACGCCTAATCCGTTGTTCTCAGAAGTGAATTCAGATGAACTTGAACTGATCTGGGAAGGCGAAGCGCCCGCTTTCACAATCGAAATTGCAAGCGATACGGGTCAGATTCTGGGGCGGTTTGATACCTCACTGACTGCAGCCCGGCTGCCCCCCCCAGATGCCGCAGCGGTCTGGAGAGTCACAAGTAGAGGTACCGCACCAAGCGACTGGCAGATCATCGAAGGTAGCAGCCAGCGCTAAAGCGGCAGCGTAGCAACTGTCAGCAGCCGATAGTCGCACAGATTCTGTCACGATAAACAGCGTTTGCCGGGCTATCGGTGTCTACCTGCACCGACACCGGAACACAGTTCAGGACATAGTCCGCAGCCAACCCCTGATTGACACAGCCACCTATTTCCCACCCGGGTGGAATATCGTTCAGATCAACTTGTTTCCACTTGGGATGGCCGTTCTGCTGCAACGCCGAAAATTGTGTCAGAATCAGATTTGAGACATCCGCAACCGCGTCGCAACTGAGCCTGTGATACGCATTTCGGCGGGGTTCGTATTCATAGGTCATCAAGACCGCTTTCACAGCAACAACGTCGATCGGTTCCGAAACGAATGAATACGTGCCCTCCGGAATTTGGGCCGGAGTGTAAACTGCCTGCAGAACCGGATCCACGATCGGCAGCAGATGAAATGCTGTCGGATCCACATCAGCTTCGGCAAACAACCGTGTCGGCGCTCCGGCAACGTAGAAGAAGGCGTCGATGTCTCCGCTTTTCAGCCGCGCCATGGAATCGTCAGGCCCGATCGTCAGAGTTTCTGCAGGCCTGACACCGATCAGATCCAACAACAGTGAGGCCGTCAGAAAAGTGCCACTGTCAGCCACACCCACTGCCACCCGCTTGCCATTCAAATCGTCCGTTGATTTGATGTCCTTGGAGGCGAGGATGTGAACCTCTTCGTTGTACAGCGGAAACGCAATGCGAACACCGGCAACGGCCCGTGCGATGTTGGGATCATTGGCGGAATAGGTCTTGAGGTATTCAAGAACATCGCTTTGTACAATTCCGAATTGCGTAGCCCTGCGTTTGCGTACGCCCAGAAAATTCTCAAGCGAACCCGCGCTCTCGTTGACGATCAGGGTCTGGCCGCAACCTGCCATCAAATTCGAAATGTCGCGACCGAACTGGATATAGGTGCCTGTCGGACCTCCGGTCAGAATGTTCTTTTCGAATTCTTGTGCTGTCGCTCGATTTGCGCCCAGGCACAAAGCCCCTACCACCATCAGCGCCTTAAAAAAGTACTTGTTAATACTGGTCATCTTTTTCCCCGTCCCGATAATGCGGTTCATCTCAGCAACGGCCAAGATCGCGAATAAGAGATACAAGCGTTTGTCGGTTGATCGTTATAAATACGGCTTCCAGTGCATCATGCGTGCAAACTCCGTTCGCTAATAATCTCTGTAATTCGTTTCGCTCCTGCGGCGTGGCCTGTTCCAATCCCGGAGCAGCGGCGATAGCGCGTGTGATGCGTGCGGGTTGCAACGCGATCTTACGACGATCTGCGGCCCCCGGATCCGCATCCTCTGGCGCAGGCTCCGCAACAACTGGGGCTGTCGCTTCCTCCAACTCGGCCTTCAACAGGTCGAGAGCGGCCATAGTCTCGTCCTTTTCGGTTCGGAACGCTTCCAATTGGGTTCTCAGCACTTCTGCACTGGCGGCAATTGCATCCCGTTCCGCCTGTGCGGCGCGAATTTCCGATTTTATCGCATCATGTTCGGCAACCGCCTCATCTCGTGCCTTTTGTGCCCCTTGCATGAGTTTCTCGGCTGTCTGCCGCGCCTCATCGCTTTCGGCAATCTGGTTGTTCAAGTCGTCATGTGTTTTCTGCAACTGCGTAAGCCCGGCCTGCAGTGTATCCCGTTCCGTCTTGGCGGCCTTTGTCTGCTCCAGGACCAACTCACGGGCAGCGGTCAAATCGGCAAGTTCTGCAGTGGCGGCCTTGGTCTGATCCACAACCGCATCACGGGCACTGTTCAGATCGGCCTGCTTCGCCTCGGCAGCCTCGGTTGATGCGGTCAGCTCTGACCGGGACTTGTCTATTTCTGCCAACAGATCATTAAGTTCCGTACGAGATTCTTCGGTCTTGGAAATAACATCCGCTTCATCACGACGAAGGTTCTCGAGCTCTTTCAAAAGCTGGCCGTGCTCACCCTGAACCTTCTGAAGTTGCGTATAGGCGTCCTGCAGGCGCTTTTCGGTCTCCTGAACATCAGCCTCTAGCGTGGCAATGACCCTCCGGAAAGAAGCCGCCTTGCGTGACAGCAGTTCAACCGCATTTTCGTCTATTGATGGGTTGTCCGCAGGCTCGGACGTCTGGGCCTGCGCGCCCCGCGCAAAGCACGTTACGCACAATAATGCTGTCAAAACCGTAACTCGTAAAATCAGCAACATTACGTCAAACCTAGGAAATAGTGAGAAATTTTACCACATTCCGGCGAAAATCTAAAGAAATGTTATTTTGCAGACCTTTCAAATGTGCTGTCAGACAAATTCTAAACAGTCTTAGTTTAGCAAATAGGGCTGATCTTTATACCACGTAAAAAGCGCGCCACTTGGCGAGAGCGGCAAACTTCTGCAAACATCGCACGCGCCTGAAACGCTGCATCGTGCGTTCTCGTCGTCGAAACGGGAGGTGCGAATTCTCAACACGGTTGTTGAGCCACCTGCCCGCCTCAACCCAAATTCTTCTGACAAGACCCCCTGCCCTGTCTGTCTCACGCCGGTTTCATATGGCATCTTAGTCGCTGTCGATGACGTCCTGTCGCTGAACGCCCAATCCATCAATCCCAAGTTCAATTTGGTCCCCGTGCCTGAGGTAAATTTGGGGGTTCAAACCCATACCTACACCGGGGGGAGTGCCCGACGAGATTATGTCGCCCGGATGCAAGGTCATGAACTGGCTCAAATGTGATAAGCAATGGGCGACCCCATAGACCATGGTTCTTGTTGAACCGTTCTGGCGCATAACACTATTGACCTTGAGCCACATCCCGAGGTTCTGGGGATCACCCGCCTCATCCTTTGTCACAAGCCACGGACCAATTGGGCCAAAGTGGTCTGCCGACTTGCCCTTGCTCCATTGACCAGCCCGTTCCAGTTGAAACGCACGTTCCGAAACATCGTTGATGACGCAGTACCCCGCTACGTAATCAAGCGCGTCGGCTTCAGATACGTATTGCGCCCGCTTGCCGATCACGACGCCGAGCTCAACCTCCCAATCCGTCTTTGTTGATCCTCTCGGAATAATCACAGGGTCGTTTGGCCCGCAAATGGCCGAGGTAGCCTTCATGAACAAAACCGGCTCGGGAGGAACTTCCATACCCGACTCCGCGGCATGGTCAGAATAGTTCAATCCAATGCACATGAATTTGCCGGTTCCAGCAACGCAAGGGCCAAGACGCGGGTCACCATCGACAACGGGCAAAGTTGTCAAATCCAGTTTTCCAAGGTCAGCCAAAGACGATGGGTCAAGTGCTTCACCAGCGACATCATCGATAATACTTGAGAGATCACGGATGTTGCCGTCACCGTCCAAAGCACCGGGTTTCTCCTGCCCTTCCGGGCCATAACGCAAGAGTTTCATGCCTGTTCCTTTGTTCGCATCAAGTGGCCGTCCAGCCACCGTCAATGAGATGTGTCGTGCCAGTGGTAAAGCCTGAGCCGTCCGAGGCCAGGTAAACAACCAGTTCAGCAATTTCTTCGGCAGTGGCCAGACGCCCCATCGGCTGTCGCGCAACAAAGGCCATACGCGCAGTATCGTAATCTCCCATGGCCCGCATACGACCTTCTAGCGAAGGGGATTGCACAGTGCCCGGACAGATCGCATTGCAGCGGATACCTTGCGAAATGAAATCGGCAGCAACTGACTTTGTCATGCCGATCACAGCGGCCTTGGTCGCCCCATAGGAAAACCGGTTGGGAGCCGCGATGATCGAGGAAACCGCAGACGACATGTTAATGATCGAGCCTCCGCCGCCATCGATCATTCCCGGCAAAAAGGCGCGCATCATTCGGAACATGGCTGTCACGTTCAGATCGACGGAAAATGCCCAAGCATCATCGTCGCAATCCAAGACGGTGTCATGACCCACGAAACCGGCACAGTTGAACAGCACGTTCACAGGACCGATTTCGTCTTTAGCCGTCGTGATGGCTTGCGGGTCGCATACGTCGAGAAGCCGCGTCGTGATACCCGCATCTGCCAACTCAACCAGTGTTTCAGCATTTATATCAGTGGCGATAACCTCGCCGCCCTCTGCTTGCATGGCCAGCGCCGAGGCGCGACCAATCCCTTGCCCAGCGGCGGTTACAAGGCATTTTTTTCCTGCCAATCGGCCCAAAATCTAATCTCCCTTGGTTTCCTAGAAATTCACTCAATAGGTGGCGCGACCACCCGACAGATCGAACACAGCCCCGGTGGTAAAACTGTTTTCTCGATCACAGAGCCAAGCGATCATGTCTCCGGCTTCTTCTACCTTTAGGAAGCGATTGCGAGGGATCTTTGACAGCATGTAGTTGATGTGCTCCTCGCTCATCTGATCGAAAATCCGCGTGCGTGCCGCAGCAGGTGTGACGCAATTAATCGAGATGTCTTGCAACGCGTTTTCCTTGCCCACGCTCTTAGTAATTGCCATGACCGCCGCCTTTGACGCCGAATAGGCTGAGGCGTTGGGATTGCCTTCTTTACCGGCGACCGACGCTATGAGAACGATACGCCCATAGTTCCGCGCCTTCATGCCTGGCAGAAGTGCTCGAAGCACGTGAAAGCTCCCGTCAACATTGATGGCCTGAATCTGCTTCCAGTCTGCCAGAGGATAAGAGTCGATCTCGACATTTGGCCCGGCAATTCCAGCGCTGTTTACCGCCATGTCCACGGGGCCCAGCTGTTCTTCGGTGGTCGCCAGTGCTTCGGAGACCTTCTCCCATTGCGAGATGTCCACGCGAACCGCCAGAGACTTGATCCCATGTTCCTCCTCAAGAGCCTTGGCCGAGGTGATGGCAAGGTCCAGATCCGTGTCCCAAAGTGCAACTGCAGCGCCTTGAGAGGCGAGCTTTCTTGCACATGCAAAACCGATACCTTGCGCACCCCCAGTGACGATGGCGATCTGTCCTGATTTCTGCCCTGTCATTTCAATTCTCCTAAATTCCTGTGACACCAAGCTTGCGCAGTACCGATTGCGTATCTGTCACCTGGGCAACGTTCTGCGTTGCGTATTCCATAGACGCGCGGTGCCACTCTGCATTCATCGTTGAACAGGCATCTTCCGGGCTGATGACGATGTACCCCTTGTCGGCCCCCGTTCGGGCGGTGTGCTCTACCGACATATTGGTCCATGCGCCGGTATTGATGAGGGTCGTGACACCACGCGCCCGCAATATCGTTTCCAACCGACTAGTATCCCAAGGCGACATGCGTGATTTCTCGACAATGAAATCTCCGGCTTCTGGCTCAAGACCCTGAACCGGTGCTGCGCCCCACGAACCTCGCAACAGTGCGTTCTCGTCAAGCACCCCCTGAAACAACGGCGCGTTCATTGTCAGCCCGGGACAACCGGGATCGACGACAAACCAGACATGAATGACCGGAATACCCCTTGAGCGGCACGCACTTGCAAGCGAAGCGATGTTGGCGATTGTATTCTGTTCCGCGCAATGTGCAGGCGCCCCGCTTTCGGCAAAGGCCCCACCTTCAACCACGACATCGTTCTGCATGTCCTGAATGATCAATGCTGCTTTGCTCGGATCGAATTCCAGAGTTGCAGTTTTGGTAATTGCGGGCGTCACCTGCGAACTCGCATTGCGCATGAATGGTTCGACATGAGGGCCGACCTTCACCGGAATTTCATAAACTGAAGACGTGGCACAGACGTAAAGGGTCCGCCAATCGCTACCGCCCCAATGGAAGTTGGCCGTGTTCTCCGGCACCTTTACTTTGCCCAACAGAAAGCCAGAAGGCGCATAGATCCAGATGCCACCCGGCGCCGTGACCCAAATGTTGCCCTTGGCATCACACTTCATGCCGTCAGGCACACCTTCAAGTTCCGCATCGGATATCCCCGAAGCCAGTACACGTTCGTTGGTCAGGGAACCATCTGCAGCCACATCGTAGACACGGATGTTCGTCTGCACCGTATCGTTGACGTAGAGCTTGCTTTCATCAGGGCTGAAGCACAGCCCGTTAGGCTGATCGTACGAATAGCGATTGACCATCAGTTGCAGGGCTCCGCCACCAGGGGGAATGCGGTACACACCCTGAAATCCCAACTCCACCTCGCGCTCGTCTCCGAAACCCGGCATGCGACCGTAGGTAGGATCGGTGAACCAGATCGCGCCATCTGACTGCACGACGATGTCGTTAGGGCTGTTCAACTCTTTGCCCTCGAAATGCGAAGCCAGCACTTCGCGCTGGCCGTTTGGCGAAAATCGCGCAACAGATGATGTTGCGTGTTCACAGACCAACAGGTTCAGGTCGGCATCATATGTCATGCCGTTGCCCTTGTTCGAGGGCCGCATGATTTCGCTCACACCGGTCGCAGGGTCATAGCCACGGCGCACATCCCCGGGCATGTCGGAAAAGAAAAGGAACTGCTCATTCGGGTGCCAAATCGGCCCCTCCGTGAACTCGTACCCGGTCCCGATGGCTTTCGCGGGTGCGTTAACGTCGATCAACTCGGTAAACGAGCTGTCCAGCGCTTCATGTGTCATCAGGTATGCCTCCGGTGAAATGAATTGGATTTGTCCTGAGCAGCCCAGCCCAGCAGCTGCTCGCAGATGGCTTCGGTCGATGCGCCACCACTAAGTCCATCGAGGTCATCGCGAATGCGTATCAGGGCTTCGGTTTGAGGAACGAAATCTGAATTTTCTCCCAAGGGAGTCAGCCAAAGATGCTGCCAGCAAAGGCGGGACAATCTGCGAACCGCCAATTCCAGTGCCGTGGAATCGTCGCGTTCCAACCCGTCAGACAGCGTTACGACAAAGGCCCCACGTGCCATGCCAGCATATCGCGGCACTGCAAGAAACGCGTTCATTGTATCGCCAAGTCGAGTACCGCCATCCCAATCTGGAGTGAGGGCACTGGCCCGTGCAAGCGCCTGTTCTCGATTGCGCAGCGCCAATGCCCGAGTGGCACGAGTCATTTGCGTGCCCAGCGTAAAGACCTCGACTCTGGCATTCAGCGACTTCAGCGAGTGTGCTAAGCGAAAGTAGGCATCGGTCTGGTTCTTCATTGAACCGGAAACGTCGATCAACAAGAGCACGGGGCGAATGGTCCGGATACGCGATCGCCCCGGCAACGTCAGAAGCTCTCCATCGTGGCGCACCGCCCTGCGCATGGCGCGACGCATGTCCAGAACCTCTATCTTGCGCGACTTTCGCCGGCGTCGGCTCATCCGTTGAGGAAGCATCCTGGGCGCGCGGGCCCGAAACCAGTTCAGAACCTGTTCTTCGCCACCCAACAATTGCCGCCGACTGGCCATTTCCAAACGGGTCGCCTGCTGGCCAGCCTCGTTGACCTCTTCCGGTGATAGAGGATCTTCTTCCCCCCCGCGATCTTCGTTAATGTCCGTTTCATCCGCATCATCTGCCTGAGCGAGCTCGGGCAATACCCGCCCAAGGAAATGCGCGTCGAACAAATCCTGAAACAAATATTTGCGTTCTGGTGGTGGGCCAAACACCGCATAGGCGGCGTTTTGAATATCTCTCATCGACCTCGGCCCAAGAACCTCTACAGACTGTAATAGAGCGATCCCTTGGTCCGGCGTAGCCGGAAACCCGTTGGCCCGAAGCAGCTGAGCAAACCCAAGTAGATGTGCGGAGGCAGCAGGGAGTGTCATCCGATCATCTCCGCCATGCGAGGTTCAAGAAAACTGAGATCATCCTGGTCCTTGAGCGCAACGCCGATCGAGTGGCGAAACGCCTCGGGCCAACCGTGCCCCAAGGTGTTCAGAACAGTCGCAGCCTCGGCCCATTCGATCGTCTCGGCAATTCCGGGGGGCTTGGCCAGCGGCTCTTGCCGCAGGCGGTTCACGGCAGCCACGATGGCCCGAGCGGTGTCTCGTGCCACGCTGCCGGCGCGCGCCATCACGATATCGGCCTCTAGTTCGGGTTCCGGGAAATCAATCCAATGATAGACACACCGACGACGCAACGCCTCGTGAAGGTCTCGGGTTCGGTTTGATGTCAGAACAATGATTGGACGGTGCAGTGCTGAAACCGTTCCAGTTTCGGGGATCGAAATCTGAAAGTCCGAAAGATACTCTAACAAAAAGGCTTCGAACTCATGGTCTGAACGGTCGATCTCGTCCACCAGAAGCAAGCTGTGCCGCCCATTTCTAAGTGCCTTGAGCATGGGCCGTTCAATTAGGAAACGATCCGCGTAGATGTCAGGTTCTTCGCCTTCTCCGGCTTGACGGATCGCCAACATCTGACGCGCATAGTTCCATTCGTACATGGCACTGGCGGCATCGATCCCTTCAAAACACTGAAGGCGGATCATCTCGCGCATCAGCGCCGAAGCGAGTGCCTTGGCAGCTTCGGTTTTGCCCACGCCAGGAGCACCCTCTAGCAATAAGGGCTTGCCGAGCGCCAGCGCGAGGTAGGCCGAAGTCGCCAGACCATCACCCGCCAGATATTGCGCTGCAGACAGCGCCGCCTTTAAAGCTTCCGGGCTATCAATCCCGTCTATCGTGCGCTGAACAGTCACGAATTACGCCCCCTGCCGCCGCTTTTCATGAATGGCCCGCAGGATTTTCTCAGGCGTAATGGGCAACTCGTCCATCTCGACCCCCACCGCGTCGAAGATCGCATTGGCGACCGCAGGCAGAACCGGGTTCGCGCACATCTCGCCGGTGCCTTTCCCACCGTATGGGCCATCAGGTGCTGGGCGTTCGAGAATGGAAATGTCGTGTTGCGCCAGATCTCCGGGACCAGGCATCGGATAGCTGGAAAAGCTATAGGGCCGATGTTCGCGCGATGGATAATAGGGTTCGGTGGTTTCATAGAGGGCATGGCTCAACCCCATCCATGCCCCGCCAATCAACTGCTGCTCCACCAACTTTGGGTTCAACGCCCTGCCGACTTCATAGGCCGAATTGATCCGGACGTTGGACACTTCCCCTGTTTCGTCATCGACCTCCAGATCGACGATCATGGCAGTGTGGGCAAAGCAAGAAACCGTGCTCATCTCGCCGGTATCCGGGTCAACATCGGACATGGGGATCAGGAAAATCCCGCGTCCCGAAACTGATTGGCCATACTTGAACTGTGCGGCATTACAGGCATCCTGTGTCGAGATCGAATTCCCCGGCGTGCCTTTCACGTGGATGTTGCCCTGTCCATCCGTCAC
Organism: Ruegeria sp. C11; assembly: GCF_056537725.1. Classification (NCBI taxonomy): domain Bacteria; kingdom Pseudomonadati; phylum Pseudomonadota; class Alphaproteobacteria; order Rhodobacterales; family Roseobacteraceae; genus Ruegeria; species Ruegeria sp. C11. The sequence continues at coordinate 523,009 of NZ_JBQFSB010000002.1, forward strand.
GAGGTCGGCGGCATTGACCTCCAATTCTTCTGCAGCGGCCTCCAGCATGATGGCGCGAGCCTCTTTGGCCGCAGCGATGACCGCGTTGCCCACCCGATGTGTACCGCGTGACGCGAAACTCCCCATGCAATGGGGGCCGGTGTCACTATCGGCGGTATCGACGTACACATCTTCAACCGGCACACCCAAAGTCTCGGCCGCCACTTGGCGAGACACCGATTTCATCCCCTGCCCCAGATCGATGGAGGACAAAGCAACGGTGAACTTGCCTTCTGGATTTGAATGGACCAGCGCCTGGCTTGGATCGCCGCCAAGGTTCATGCCGATAGGATAGTTCATGGCGCAGGTGCCGCGCCCCTTGTGAATAGCCATCTCAACGTCTCCGGTTGCCGATTTTGGAATAGCGGGAGTACCGAGGACTTGGCGCTCTGTCCGGTTTTTCCGTCGGGGTTGGCGATGTTTCAACCGCAGGTGCAGCTGGTGGCGGAGGCGCAGGTTGCGGCGCCGAGTGGCCAAGGGTGCTGGCCCCATAACCGCGCATTGCGGGGCTCGCTGCAACTTGTTTCCGGGCTGGCGCAGTCGTGGGCACGGGCGGTGCTACCGTTGCACTTGGCTTGCCGGAGACCGGTACATCAACGCCGACCTGAGGGATCAGGCCCGGTGCATGGTCTGCCGCCGCAATCCGCCGGGTTCCAGCCGGCAGCTTTGAGCCATCCTGCAATCGTGTTTCGGGGATCAGCGCGCGCTCGCCTCCACCGCCCTGCATCGAACTCATTTGCCTGTGTTCTGGCGACAAGGTGTAGTTGGCCCGCTCGGCGGCGGCGTGAATGCTCTCGATCAACGCGCAATTCCCGGCCAACCGGCGATGCGCCTTCATGTCCCCGTCGCGATAGGCGTTGATCAGGCGGAACTCGAGCGGGTCCATGCCGACAGCCCTGGCACATTTGTCCATATGCCGTTCAATCGCGAAATCCGCGCCGGTCACACCGAACCCCCGCATCGCGGTCGCCGGAGTGCGGTTGGTGTAAACACAGTAGAGATCGGAATGCACATTCGGGATCGTGTAAGGCCCTGGCAAATGCCCGGTACATTTCACGACGCCATAAGAGGTCAAGCGAGTGTAGGCCCCGGAATCAAAGTATCCGGTGAACTGTCGTCCGATGATCCGGCCGTCAGCTGCAAGCCCGTCCTTGATGTACCAAACCTCGGCGCTGCGTGGTGCGCTGACCTGCATTTCCTCGGCACGGTCCAGAACGTATCGCACAGGTCGCCCTGTCAACATGGCCCCGAGAATGGCCAAGGGTTCGCACAAACCATCGACTTTGCCACCGAAACCGCCCCCCACGGTTCCACCGATAAAGTGCAGCCTGCTGGACGAAACATCCAGCAGCTTGGCCGCTGTTCCGAGCGTGAAAAACAAGCCTTGCGTCGAGGTGTAGCAGGCCCACCGATCGTTGGTTTCTGGCAGGGCGATGGCGCCGTTTGGTTCGATAGGTGCCTGCTCGATAGGCGCCATCTGATATCGGCCTTCAACGATGTGATCCGCACGCGCAAACGCGGTTTCCACATCGCCGAAGCGCAGCTTTTGCTTGTCTGCCCCGCCGTAGAACTCGAACTTGTTGTCCGGATAGGTGACGTTGACTGATGGTGCGCCTGGCTTGACCGCCTCTTCGACATCCAGCACATGCGGCAGCTCTTCGTAGTCCACTCGCACCGCGTTTACAGCGTCATGAGCCTGCGCCTCGGTCTCGGCAATGATGGCGATAACGGGTTCTCCCATGTATGCGACCTTGTCCACGGCCAGAACCGGCTCGTCATCCTTGCCGAAATCCAACAGGCTAAGCAGGGTGTTGAGGTTCACAGGAACATCTGAACCCCGCATGATCCGGACGACACCGGGCATGGTTTCTGCGCGACTGATATCGATGTTGCGAATGCGGGCATGGTGGTGGGGGCTGCGAACACATCTGATGTGCAGCATTCCGTCAAAACGATGATCATCAAAGAACGGCGACCGTCCGGTGACATGACCCAGGATATCCTGCCGGCGTGTTGGCTTGCCGACTTCGTTGAGATCATCGTCGCGCTCATCCGCAAAAAGGTCCTTTCGAAACTCTACACTCATGCGCGTGCCCCCCGCTCTTGCGCAGCAACTAACTGGATTGCATCGATAATCGGTTCGTATCCGGTGCAACGGCACAGGTTGTCCGAGATCGCTTCGATGATGTCGTCCCGATCCGGGTTCGGGTTGCAGCGCAAGAGCGCCCTCGCCGCTACGATCATGCCCGGCGTGCAGTAACCGCACTGCGCGGCAAAGCCGTCCATGAAGGCAGTTTGCAAGGGGTCCAGCTGTTCTCCGGATAGCCCGGCCAGGGTTTCGACTTCGCGCCCCTGAACATTCTGAGCCAAGGTCACACAGGACAGGACGGTCTCGCCGTCCACGCTGACCATGCAGGCCCCACAACCGCCCTGACCACAGCCGAATTTCGGTGTCAGGTCGCCTATCTTGCCTCGCAAGACGCCGAGCAGGTTATCAGCCTCATCGGCAAACACAGCTACATCCGAGCCATTCAACCGGAATTGAAGTGGAAGTTGAGCCATGCCTTATCCCCCTGCCATCTGAGTGAGTGCGCGGCGCAAATGAACTTGCACCATCTGTTCCCGATACCAGCCACTTGCGATCGCATCGGTACGTGCCTCGATCCCTCGAAGTGAGTCCGAGACAACGCGTTCGATTGTGGAATCGTCGAGCCGCGAGTTGCTTAGTGCGCGCGCCGCGCCCGTCGAAAGACAAGGCCGGTCCGCCACGCCACCAAGCGCGACGCGTGCGTCGCGGACACGTCCGGCCGAGTGGTCCAGATGAACTGCCAGCGTCACGATGGCTGGCCCGCGCGGGTTCATGCGGGACATCTTGTGAAACATCACCTGCCCTTGTGGACGACGAATGTGTATTGAGCGGACAAGCGGCGTCGTGCCAGGTCTGTCAAACAATGCCTCAATTGCCATGGGGCGGGATCCGGATTGACCACCCAAAGTTACTTCCGCGCCGAGTGACAAAAGAAGAACGCCCAGATCGCCGTATGGGGCGCGTGCAAACAGATTGCCGCCCACAGTTGCCATGTTTCGAATGGCTGGACCGCCCACACACCGGGCTGCCGCGTGTAAGAACTCCAATTCAGGTCTCGCGAGAATTTCGGCCATGGTGACGCCAGCCCCGATGGAGATGCGGGCACCACTTGACGAGATTTCCGTCAGAGTCGGATCACCCACCCGCACGAGCTTGCGAACCTTGGGATCCCCTGCATTGACCCTCTGCATGAGGATCGTACCGCCACCGAGCATCCACGCGGTCTTGTCCGACGACAGGAGGCGTGCGGCGCTTTCGGTCGTTGAAAGGCTACTCACTTGAACTGTCATGTTACTCCACCTCGTCCCGAATGGCCTGAAAGCCGGCCAGTTGAATGTCGTTTCCAACAAGTTCTGCCAACTGGGCACCCTGCCCCTTTGGAGCCGTGAACCGCGCCTTCCACTCCCAGAAGCACCTGTCACCATCCGTCACCGGCACCAGTCGAACATGGGCGACATAGTTCAGCAGCGGGATGGGGGTGTCTTGAAGGCAATAGGAAAAGGCTGTTTCGACATCGCTCAGGCTGAGAAGCCTTTCCCGCAAGAAAGACCCGTCCCCCAGATGAAAGGCACGCACACATCCAACCTTGTCTGGCGGTGCTCCCCGCTCGATCTCGCTGTCAGCGACAGCGGGATGCCAACGGTCATGGCCGTTGAAGTCGCGCAAGAGGTCCCACACCCGATCGATGGGCGCGCGCAGCACAGTACTGTTGGCAACCCGGATCATGACCCCTGTCCGAAATGCCGTTTGAGAGCATCAAAGCCGACCTGAAAAACGTCATTGCCAATCCCTTCGACAAGATCCTTTTCGTCTTCTTCCGCACAGTCGAACTCGGCCGACCACTCGGCGAAGGTGCGATTGCCGTCGGTAATGGGCGTAAGACGCAAAGTTGCAACATAGCCGGTCAATGGCATGGGAGATTCAAGTATCGTATAGGTCGTCGTCATGTCGTAGTCGGACAAACCCACCAGTTGCTCCGTGATCCTGTCTCCGTTTTGCAGGCGAAAGTCACGTATACACCCGACCTGGTCCGGATGAAGACCGTCCTGGATACGGCTATCCCGGACGACGGGATGCCACCGAGGCAGTCCGTTGAAATCGCGTATCTTTTCCCACACATCACCCGCAGAAGCGGGGATAATGCTGCTGACAAAAACACTGGCCATGGTTGCGGTTCCTTACGATTTCTTGTCCGACGAGTCCGAAGACTTAGGTGCCTCGGGAGCCGAAGATTTCGACAGCGTGTTGAGGTCGCGCGCCTCGCGGATCAGCCCGCCCATCTTGGCCAAGCTGCCGCCTTCGATGCCGATCTCGGACAACAAGCTGTCGATCATCGGAGCCTGAACCCGATAGCGAAGCGCAGAGTCGATCACTTCGTCGGTGGTGTTTTTGGCTCCACCGCCTGTGCCGCCTTCTCCCATGCCGCCAAGGTGCATGATCTTGATGTCATTGATCTTCTCCATCGGTTTGACCGAAGCAGAGACGATACCCTCGACATGCTCCAGCATCTTGCGGCGGAAGATCGACTGGCGTGCCTCGTCCGTCAGGATGTTCTCGGCTTCATTGATCAGGCGTTGAGCCTCGGCATTCACGGCAGCCGTGATCTTATCGCTTTCCGCTATGATCTTGCGGGCCTTGGCGTCCTTCTCAGCCAAGGTCAGCTCGACCTTACTCCGGCGATCTGCCTCTTCAGTTGCACGGGTGGTTCGGACGGCCTCTTCGGCTTCTGCCACTTTGGCACGGGCCTCTTCCGATGCAATCTGGGCGGCAGCCTCTTCCAGCGATTTTTGATAAACCGCGATAGCCTTGTCCAGTTCGGCCGTTTCCACACTCTGGTCACGTTCGATTTCTTGCGAAAGCCGGTCACGCTCTTGCAGGATACGCGCCTCGTCAAGCACTCGCTCGCTGGCGATGCGGGCACGCTCGACTTCTTCACGGGCGGAAATCTCTGCCTCTCGCAACAAGCGCTGACGGTCGACTTCAAGCTGTTCCAATGTCTTGCGACGTTCGAGCTTGGCCGCTTCAACTGCCTGGTCACGATTGACATCAAGAACTTCGCGCGAGCGATCGGCCTCAATTCGCTCCTTCTCCTGCGCCAAGTCTGTATCGACTTGCAGCTTCTCAAGCTCTCGACGCGTATTCAGTTCCGCGACCTGCACCTTTTCGTCGCTTTCAATCCGGGCCTCACGCGTCACGCGCTCGGCCTCGATCCGCTGCTCCTCCAAGGCCTTCTGCTGAGCAATCCGAGCTGCTTCAACAGCTTCTGCTGCTGCAATCTCAGCTTCTTCGTCGGCGCGGTTCTTGGCAATCTCGGCGGCACGAGTTTTGCGTTCTGAGCTGATCCTTTCGTCGGCGATCTGAGCGTCTCTTGCGATCTCCGCTCCCGCAACTTTGCTTTCCTGTTGTATCCGCTCCAGATCCACGGCCTCGCGGGTCGCGATTTCCGCTTCCTCCACTTCCTTGCGCTGTTTCAGTTCCAGTTTACGAACTTCCAGCTCCGAGAGAATGCGGGTCTCGGAAATCGACTTTTCCTGCGCAATGCGGTTGCGCTCGATGGCCTCATTCGACGCAATTTCAGCGGCCTGACTTTCAGCAATCTTTTCGGCCTTTTCGCGCGCAATTTGGGCCTGTTGGTCTGCGCGATGGGTTTCGATATCGCGTTCCTGTTTCAGGCGCGCCAATTCCGCCTCAAGCTCAATCTCCAGCGCACGCTTTTCGCTTTCAAGGTTGCGATTGCGGATCAGGATTGCCGTTTCTTGCTCGATATCGTTTCGTGTCTTGCGACGTGTCTCGATCTCATCAATCAGCTTGGTCAAACCCTCGGCATCGAACCGGTTGGACGGGTTGAAGTATTCAAGCCCTGTCTGGTCAATGTCGGTGATTGCAACGGATTCCAACTCGAGACCATTCTCCGCCAGCGCGAGATGCGCACTTTCCTTGACGCGGGACACATAGGTAGAGCGTTGTTCATGGATCTCTTCCAGATCCATGGATGCTGCAACTTCGCGCAGCGCCGATACGAACTTGCCCAACAGCAGGCCGTGCAACTGTTCCTGGTTCATCGTCCGCTGACCCAAAGTCGTTGCGGCAATCGAGACAGCAGCGTCGGTCTTTTGCACTCTTACGTAAAAGTCCGCCATCACATCGACCCGCATGCGGTCCTTTGTAATCAAAGCGTTCTCACCACCGCGCTGCACTTCCAATTGCAACGTGTTCATGTTCACTGGCGTAACGTTGTGAATGATCGGCCAGACGAAGGCGCCGGCGTCGATAACGACTTTCTCACCCAAAAAGCCCGTCCGTACGAAAGCGGTCTCTTTCGTGGTCCTTCGATACAGCCAATTCAAAACCCAATAGATTATGGCGACAGCGATTACGGCCACGATGAGCCAGGATACAAGCTGTCCAATCAATTGCCCTGTCATGTCCTTTACTCCCTCAGTCTTGCGCTACCGCCATGGCGATATTCTTGAATTCCTGTGTGGTCTTGGTCAGAGCGACTTCGGATGGAAGCCTTTCCATCGAACTCGCTCCGTAAAACCCGTGGCAATGTTCCGTGTGTTGAAGCACGTATTCCGCATCAGTCGGCATCGAGATCGGTCCGCCATGGCAGAGCACGATGGCGTCTGGGTTCACCTCAAGGGCGGCGGCAGCCCAATCGTCAATCAGCCTCGGAGCGTCCTCTATTCTGGACGCTGTTCCTGCCCCGATTGCCCCGCCGGTTGTCAGCCCGAGATGGCAAACGATGATGTCCGCACCGGCCTCGGCCATTGCCCGAGCATCGTCGGCGGAGAACACGTATGGCGTGGTCAGCAATCCACGCTCAGCGGCCATTCGGATCACGTCGACTTCCTTGGAATATGACATGCCGGTTTCTTCGAGATTGACGCGAAACTGTCCGTCAATAAGGCCAACTGTCGGAAAGTTCTGAACGCCTGACAGGCCAAGCCTCTCAATTTCATCAAGCAAAAGCGCCATGTCGCGGAACGGATCGGTGCCGCAAACTCCTGCCAAGACGGGCGTATGCGTCACCGCGCGCAGCACCTCTTTTGCCATCTCCAGCATGATTGCATTGGCATCCCCATAAGGCATCATCCCAGCAAGAGACCCCTGCCCCGCCATGCGAAATCGGCCAGAGTTGTAGATCACGATCAGGTCGATCCCACCGCGCTCTTCGCATTTCGCCGACAAACCGGTCCCTGCACCGCCACCGATGATTGGTGTTTTGCTGTCCCGCATGAAACGGAACTTTTCCATGAGTTTCGAACTCTCAAACCGTGGCATGGGCAAGTCTCCTTTCTTGGCGGTCCGGCTGTGCAATCGTCGCGAGTTGCCGGGTTACCTCTTTGGCGAAGGCCGGCGAATTGATGTGATGTGGCACCCGCACCAATTGCCGTTCCGAAGTTTCGTGAACCACCTCTTCCAGTGCCTGGAACAAGGCATCGTTTGCTGCGGGGTCGTGGAAGGGCTGCCCAGGGGCATCGAGAGCGGACAGGCCTCCTTCTGGCAGAAAGAAGCGAACCGGGCCCTGCATTTGGTTCAGCTTGTTGCCGATCCATAGCCCCATTTCCCGACATTCTTCTGCCGTGCTGCGCATCAAAGTGACCTGCGGATTGTGCTGGTAGAACACCCGGCCGCTGAAGCGTTCCGGAATGCTTTCCGGCGCACCGAAATTCACAGTATCAAGCGCGCCACAGGCCCCTAGGTAGGGAATGCGCCGATGTGTCAGTACATCCAGCCGACTTTCGTCAGCCGCCAACACGCCTCCGGCAATCATGTCCGCAATCTCGGTCGTCGTGATATCCAGAACCGTTCCGATAATGCCCTGCTCGGCCAGCGCTTCCATGCTGCGTCCACCCGAGCCGGTGGCGTGGAATACGAGGCACTCGTACTGCGCCTCAAGCGTTTCGGTCAGGTGGGTGACGCAGGGCGTCGTTATCCCGAACATTGTCAACCCAAGCACCGGTTTGTCACTGAACCCGGCGTTCTCAGCCTCTCGCTCGCGGTCGCGAACCATTCCGCCCAGCGCATTGGCACCGTTAGCGAGCACCTGCCGCGTAATCCTGTTCAAACCCTGGATATCCGCTACCGCGTTGATCATGGTGATATCTGAGCCGGCCACATAAGGGGCAACATCCCCAGCTGCGACGGTCGAGATCATGACTTTTGGCACGCCCACCGGCAGCTCTCTCATGGCAGGGGTTGCCAGCGCGGTACCTCCACTGCCTCCCGCCGAGATTATGCCTGCGATGTCATTGCGCCTTGAGACCCAGTTGCGGAAGGCTTCGGACATCGCCGCAACACTTTGACCGCGATCCGTCCCCATGCCTCTGCCGCGTCGTCCTGAGGCCGCAATTTCATGGGCAGGAAAGTCAGCCGCAGAAAAGCCCTCACGCGTGGACAAATCCACCGTGCGCACGTTCAAACCCTGCTTACGTAGGATGTCGCGGATAAAAGTGAGTTCGCGGGCCTTGGTGTCCATTGTGCCGGCCACCAGAACAAGTCCGCCTCGCGACGGAAGAGCATGCGGTCGGATCAGGGAAGCGTCCGGTGTCTGCGGCATCGGCTCTGCAGTCACAGGCCGTGATTTGCGCATGATCTCCGACACGCTTGCCGGGCGCGACCAACGCGTTGGCACACTTGGGTTCGACATATAGACGAACCGGCTCGAACGAGGTGCCGCGGCCCCCTCTTCCACATCAGAAGAAAGCTCTTCTTCGTCGTTGTCGTGGGCGTGACGCCCTACCCCCAGCAAGCTCTGCTGAAGGTCAATATCCGTTGAAAGCCGGGTGGCATCGATCAACCGGTTGATCCGGCCGTTGAGCATGATCGCCACCGTATCCGATACCGAGGTCGCAACCCCGATGTTCTGCTCGATGACCAGGATATCCATCTCGCCCTGCGCGGCGAGAGAGATCAGCATTTCGGTCACCTGATCGACGATAACCGGAGCCAGTCCTTCGGTCGGCTCATCCATGATCAACAGGCTGGGGTTAGAAAGCAAAGCGCGGGCAATCGCCAGCATCTGCTGCTCTCCGCCCGATAGCTGTCCGCCGCCATTTTGTTTGCGTTCGGCCAGACGAGGAAACACGTCATAAATGCGTTCAGGTGTCCACGAACCCTTGCCACTTCCCAGCATCTTGAGGTGTTCATCCACTGTCAGCGAAGGCCACAGCCGACGCCCCTGGGGGACATAGGCGATCCCCATGCGCGCGATGGAGCCGGGATCGCGGCCCAGCAACGGCGTGCCTCCAAAATTGATGGAGCCTGACCGGGCGGGAATGAGCCCCATAATTGTCTTGCACAACGTGGTTTTACCCATCCCGTTGCGCCCGACCACGGACAAAACCCCACCGGGCAACGTCAGATCAACGCCCTGCAACGCATGGGACGCACCATAAAAGACGTTGAGACCGCGAACGTCCAGCGCAGGGGCAGAGTTCCGATCAGTCATGGCCCCCTCCCAAGTAAAGCGCTTGCACCTCGGGATCGTTTTCGATTTCGTCTGGCGCGCCGTCTTTAAAGATCTTCCCGTTGTGCATCATCGTCACACGGTCAGCGACGCGCAGAGCAACATCCATGTCATGCTCGATAATCACGTAGCCCATATGTGCCGGGAGCCGCCCAAGAATGGACACCAGATCTTTGCGTTCCGACGGGGACAGACCGGCCGCTGGTTCGTCCAAAAGCACCAGTCGCGGCGCTCCTGCCAGGGCAAGCGCAATCTCAAGCTGGCGTTGCTGGCCATAAGACAAGTCAGAAACGGTCGCCTCGCGAACGTCATCCAGATGGACAATGTCGATCAAGTTCTCTGCGGCGTGCATAAGTGCGTCATCGCCATTGGCCCGACGCATCGAGAACCGGCCGCGCGAGACCCCACGACAGGCGAGATAAACGTTATCACGCACGGACAAACCATCGAACAAAAGGGAAATCTGGTAAGTCCGGCGCAACCCCCGGCGAATGCGCTCATGGGCTGGAAAAGCCGTCACGTCTTCACCAAAGAACATCACGCTACCACTCGTTGGGGGGAAATCGCCCGTGATACAGTTGAAGAGTGTGGTTTTCCCGGCTCCATTCGAACCCAGCACCGCGCGGCGTTCTCCTGGCCGAATGGACATGGTGATGTCCGTCAAAGCACTAAGGGCTCCGAACTTCTTCGTCACACCGCGCAACTCCAACGCGTAATCGGTTCCGATGTCTTGTTTAAGGCTTTGCTCAGACATCGACCTTGCCTTCCGTCGCGCCCAATTCTTTCCGTTGAAGACGGAGCTTTGGAGCAAACTTGTTCCACAGCCCGCAAACACCATCGGGGGACCAATAGACGATGATGAGGAAACCCAGCCCAACCAGCAGTTTGAAGCGTTCGCCGCTCAGGTTTACGGCGACCAGAAAGTCCAAAGCATAGGTGCGCAACACAACGTAGATCAAAGCGCCGATAAATGGGCCGATGGGCGTGTTGATGCCCCCGATCACGGCAATGACCAGAATGTCGATAACAGGGCCGATCGCAGCGGTGCCGGGGGAAATCTGCCCGTTCGACCAAGTCAGAAGGATGCCTCCAACGGCAGCCAGAACACCGGAGAAAGCATAAGCCGCAATCCTGTGTGCATTGACCGAATATCCAAGGGCAGCCATCCGGCGAGGGTTATCCCGAACCCCTTGCAGAGCCAGTCCAAAAGGCGTGCGCGACACATAGACAACGACAAAATATCCGGCAGCAGCCCAGAAAAGCGAGAGGTAGTAGAACGCAGTTGGTGAACGCCAGTCGATCCCAAAGAGATGCGGTGGAAGTACGCCGTTGAAGCCGGTGAACCCATTGAAAATGGTGTAGTTCTGGCGTGTGAAGTAGAAGAAAGCTGACGCGATCGCCAGTGTGATCATGATGGTATAGATACCCTCGGTTCGCACCGCCAGCGCCCCTGTCAGAACGCAAAACAAGGTGGCAATCAGGATTGCAGCGATGACCGACAGGTACCAGGGCCAGCCCATGCTGATTTCGGCCACACCGCTGGTTCCAAAGATCGCCACACAATAACCCGCCACCGCCGCAACAGTCATCTGCACCAAGCTGACCATGCCGCCGTATCCGGCAAGGAACATCAGGCTCAGTGAGATCAGACCCAGCACAAATGACCAGCCGAACACCTGATACTGGATAAAGTCTCCGGTGAATGTAGGGACCAGCAACAAAAGTATGGCGACAGCCCAGACCCGCGCAGGCACGGCACTAAGCTTGCGACCCAGCTCACTTTTGCGGGCGTTCGTGGTCTCATTTGCAGCGATCGTTTCAGATTGGGCCATGGCTCAGCCCTTCCCCATGAGGCCTTGGGGCCTGAAAGCCAGCACCAGAACCATGATCAAGAAAGTCAGAACGACCGCATAGGTCGGCATATAAACCGAGCCGAATTGTTCGGCCAATCCCACAAGCAAAGCGCCAAGCGCAGCGCCAGGAATTGAGCCCATGCCCCCAACGATCACCACCACCAACGAAGAAAGCAGGAAACGGGTGTCTTCTCCCGGGGCCATCGACTGAAATGTCCCGCCCACGACACCAGCCATCCCCGCGAGGCCTGCGCCAAATGCAAAGACACAGATGAAAACCAACTGAACACGGACACCCGACGCCGACAGCATCTCGCGATCGTCAACGCCTGCGCGCACATACATTCCGATGCGGGTGCGGTTCAGGATGAGCCACATCCCAAGACCAATCACGACCGCAGCAAGAAGTATGGCCAGACGCACGGCCGGATACTTGAGGAAGATCGGAGCACCCGTAGAGCGCTTCACTCCAGTTTGGATGAAAGTCTCAATCGGACCAGACAGCATATCTGGCGCAAGGATTTGGTAAAAATCGCCGCCCCAAACCCACAGCATCAAGTCCGCCAGAACGATCGAAATGCCGATGGTGATCAGGGTCTGTTGCAAGTCCTGCCCATCAAGGTGGCGGAACACCAGGACCTGAAGGATCAGGCCAAGACATGCGATAGCCAAAAAGGCAGCCGGGAAAGCCAGCAACCACGAACCGGTCAGGGTGGCCACTTCGTAACCAATGTACCCCCCCAGAAGATACAAAGACCCATGCGCAAGGTTCACATTGCGCATCAAACCAAAAATCAACGTGAATCCTGATGCGACGAGGAAGTAAAGTGCGCCCAGGGTAATGCCGTTCAGTAGAGCATTCACAAAGACTTTCTTTTTGCCGATTACCGCTATGAGTTCCGGCGGCCAGATGGCAAAGATCAGCCACAAAAGAACGAAGGCCGCGACCGCTAAAATCGCCGACCAGATCGGGTGCCTATTCCAGAACGCGCTCATTCCGCGCTCCGGCCCTGCACAATCCACCCCTCACCTTTCATCCGGCGTTCCTCCCAAGTCTAAGCTTTGACTTAGGATCGCAGATTCAGGTCGATTTGGATTTACCGCACAGTCTCATGAGATAACCGCCACTCCGAAATTCCGGTCCGGAATTCCAGGTGGCGCGCCGAATCAGATGAAGGACGCCACCCGCCGATAGTGCGAAGGAGCCAGCCCCACGTTCGACGAAAAGAACCTGGAAAAACTGGCCTGCGAGGAAAACCCCAGGTGCTCGGCGATCGAATTTATCGTCTTGCTCTGATCGGACAGATCACTCAACGCAGTCTCGACTCGCAGCGTGTTGAGATACAGGTTTGGCGTCAGACCCGTCTGTTGCTTGAACAGCTTGTAGAAATGCGGCCTCGACAATCCGGATTCATGCGCAATGCCATCCAGGATCATGGTTTCTCCAATGCCTTCCCGCATGAGCTGAATGGCCCGCCGGACCCGAAAATCCGAAACTGCTATCAGTTCGATCCCTCGATCCAGTGCTTCAGCTTGCTTCCAGGATTCATCGTAACACTCTTGAGTAAGCTCATAGAGATAACCGTCAATCAAATCAGTCTCTTCGTTCAGAAACAGAAGATTGATCAGCTTGTTTACATAGCCAGCAATCTTTGCGGTCCGATAAAAGAAATTGCTGCCGAACTGTAGGCCCGGACGCGGATTCCGGGCAATCTCAGAATACCAGATGGGCTTGATGTAGAGCACAAGAAACATCGACGGTGTTCCCAATTCACTCGGCGAAAAAGAGTGTGGCTGCCATGGTGAACACGCGACAACGGTTTCAGGGTTCAACTCGTATGGTGTTTCCATGACCGGCATCTGCGAAAAGGGGCCGTCCACGTAGAAAGTTAGGTGCCCCTCACGGTGGGCGTGAGTCACCATCGGGTCTCTGAGATTGTAAATTGCCACACGACCAAACGGGCCGTGATATACAGCAACTGCGTCTCCCATAAATCAGCCCTCCCCTGGCTGCTTTATCAGATTTTGGGACCAATTCGGGCCTAAAAATCCACATTTTGCAAGTTTGCCGTTTTCTCACGATTTCCAAACTTACCAAAATGCAAGCCGTCACCCCCGGGTTTTGCGGGGGTGACGGATACGGAACCTAGGTAGATCCCTTGCGATTGTATTGGCTCGGATCAGAACCACTTCTTGCAGACTGGTGTTTCCCTGCTGGGTGTGCCGATTTCGGCCGAGAAGACTTCCGGATCCAGTCCCAAGGTCTGGGATACACCGTCGATCTTGGCCACCAGCTGGGTTGCCAGCTCGCCATTACCGACCTCGACAACCTCGGTGACAAAGTTAGAACCTATGGCCTGACGATTCTGATCAAGGGTGATTTTGCCGTTCGGCGCGTCTAACTCCAGATCCATCAGAGCCTGACGGAACGCTGCGTGGCCATCCGACAGATCACCATTCACGGCCTCAAGTGCCTGGATCATGGCATTGGTAGAGTTGTAGTAACCTGTTGCCAGCAACGACGGCGACGGGAAGCGTTTTTCCGGCGGCCATGCGTCCTGATAATCCTTCACAAATGCCTGCCATTTGGGATCATCCCATGTGTCGGCCTGCGGACCAGAAGATGGGGTGCCAATCAGAACTTCCTTGGCGCGCCCCTTCGAGCTCAGAACCGTGCCATCAACCATGATGGTGCCGCCAATCAGATTGGCATCGCCACCTGCCTGAAGGTACTGATTCAGGAAGTTGACTGCGTCTCCTCCGCCAAGACCCAGGTAGATCGCATCCACATCGTCTGGCAGCGCCGCAATGATCGATGCAAAGTCTTTGGTTCCAAGCGGCACCCATAGGCGTTCCGTGATCTCACCACCGGCGGAACAGAAGTCCATCGCGAAACCAAGAAGGTTCGTATAGCCAAAGGAATAGTCTTCGGCCACGGTCGCGACCACTTCCCATCCCTTTTCATTAAAAACGTAGCTTCCCAGACCCATGCCCCACTGAGCACCATCCATGTTGAACCGGAAGAAGTTCTCCGAAGGCTCAACCATTGTGGTTTCCTGAGCCCCGGAAATCCCGTTGATGAACGTCACCTGAGGCTGGGTTTTGGAATAGTCCCTAAGGGCGATCCCCTCCGAACCTGAAAGCGGCCCGACGACAATGTCCACGCCATCTTGCTCAACAACCTTGCGCGCGGCGCGAAGTGCGCTCTCTGGGCTGGCATCCGTCGCTCCGATGAATATCTCAAGGTCGCGTCCAGCAATCTTGTGCCCCGCTTGTTCCAAGGCCAGCTCAAAGCCGCGTTTACTGTCCTCACCCAATATTGTGTAAGTACCTTCAAGGGTCGCCAGAAAACCAATTTTTAAGGTTTCCGCCAACGCCGACCCCGCGACCATCTGCACTGCAAATGCGGTCGTTGCTGCGAGCATGCTTACTCTTAACTTCATTGTCTCCTCCCATATGCGTCTCCACAGAATCCAAGCCGCTATGAGCGCTCAGAAATGCCGGGTTAGGATGACAGTTCATGGGTATTTGGCCATTTTCCGATTTAAGCCCATTTAACTCAGGGTCTCATTTTTGTCTGGAAATGCATGTCAGCTTTGGACACTTGAATCTGAGCCCGGCAAGTGCACCTAGACGCTCCTAGCGCCTGTCGTTGACCTGTCAGCCTACATCTCTCAGCAATGTAGCGATAGGCAGCCGAATACTGATCATAGCCTCAACGACCGCTGTGCGGACGAAGCTGCCGTCCAATCCCATCCGTCAAATGCCCGTTTGCTAACTGCCCAAAAGCCTTACTCAATAAAACTACTGATCGAACAAATGAGTTTTGCGAATTGTTGAAGTTGTTTGAGTAACGCCATCCAAAAATTGTCCAGCACGGAAGCTTCGATGATCTTCTACGCAAAAAACCTCGTCAATGCAGAGCGGTAAGAGGCTTATTCGACGCGATCTCTCTCGCATGGAAGTGTCCGGAGTCTCATCCGTTAACTGAAGTGCCGCCTGATTGAATGATCCAGTTCACTAAAGCTTCCGTAACCATCATTAGTTCCGGGCCACCGGAAGCAGATTGCCGCTGCCAAAGGAAGCAACGTTCACCTTTGGTGCAAAAACAAAACTGCTGGGGAGTATCATCATGTTCTTTAAAAACCTTCTATCAAACGTTTTCGACAGGCTGTTCGGAAAGCCATCCGAGCCGCCGATGCCCGAACCACCGGTGGAAGAAACGCCCATGGACACCATCGCGTCTATCGCTTCCGGCAACGACAATTTCGAAACCCTCGTTGCCGCGCTTAAAGCAACAAACGGGATAGACGGCCTGCTGGACGTGGCATTGGATCCGAATGCCGATATCACAGTCTTTGCCCCGACTGACGCTGCCTTTGCTGAGCTTGCCAAGAGCCTTGGCATCGATGTCGCGGCCGTTCTTGAAAAAGACCCGGCTGACGTCGTTGATGCGGACGTCGCTACTGCACTTGCTACTGTATTGGGCGCCGACGTGGTAAGCCAGGTACTCAAATATCATGTCAAAGTCGGTGGTGCTTCTCTGGCAGAGCTCGAAGAGGCTGGTTCTGTCAACACACTGGTCGATCTTGACGGGCTGGCGACCAGCTTTGACGTCAAAGATGGTGAGTTGATCGACGCGGACCCTGAGATCGAAAACCCCGAAGTGATTGAAGGTCTGACCGATATTGCGGCCAGCAACGGCACAATTCAGGCCATTGATCGGGTTCTATTGCCGTTGGATGTCGCCGAGGTGATTGCACAACCGACCATTGCCGACATTGCAACCGGAAATGACAGCTTTGAAATCCTGACGGCCGCATTGATCGCTACAAACGACATTAACGGCTTGTTGGACGCTGCAGCGTCCCGGAATGCCGATGTTACGGTCTTTGCGCCGACAGACGACGCATTCATTGCTTTGTCCGATAGCCTCGGAATCAATGTTGCCGAAGTGGTTAAAAAGGCACCAGAAGACGTGGTGGATGCCGATTACGCAACTGCTCTGGCGACCGTTCTCGGCGCTGAAACTGTGTCAGACGTTCTGAAGTACCATGTGTTGGGTGGTGGCCAGCGTGTTGACGGCCTGCAAGAAGAAAAGGTCCTCGGAACACTTCTGGACGGTGCGACGCTTGTCATTGATGGCAACAAAGTGGTCGATGCAGACCCGCAGATATCAAATCCAGAATTGATAAACGGGCTGACGGATATCGAAGCCGCCAATGGTCAAATACAGGCGATAGATGCCGTACTTCTTCCATTCGATCTCGACCCAGAGCCGTTGAAGCTCAAAGGATCGCGGAGTGACGACGTTCTTGAAGGCGGCGGTGCCAATGATAAGCTTTGGGGTCGCTGGGGCGATGATGTCCTGAGCGCCGGTGACGGACACGACAGACTTGTAGGTGGCGCTGGTAACGACACTCTGATCGATGGCGGCGGCAACGATAAATCGTATGGCGGTCGTGGCGATGACACTTTCATTGATGGCGCCGGCAATGACAGATCGTTTGGCGGCCGCGGAAATGACACCTTTATTGATGGCAAAGGGAATGACTTCTACAGCGGAGGATTTGGGGCAGACAGCTTCGATTTCACGAACATCGAAGGAGACAACAGAGTAGGCCGTTTCGACTTCCACGACGAGCTGATCTTTTCGTCGGATGATTTTGGATCGGCGCTGGACGTTGCCAACGCTGTTGAGTTGGTAAGAGGAGGCTCCTTGATCGAGATCGAAGACAAGGGATCAGTGCTCATTTCTAATGTGTGGCATCTTGACGTCGACGACTTTCAAATCGTGTAATTTACGGGTCGACACCGACACATTGGGGGGCTGAAGACAGTAGCCCCCCCTTTACGGCCAAGCGTTCTTGATTGAACACTCAGCAAGCTTCCTTTCGCACGTAGTAGAAACTGTTTGTCTTGGCAAAATGCGCGAGGAAAGGCTTCGGTTCGGCACTCTGCGCCTGAGCTATGCCCACGTTCAAATCGGCGAACACATTGCGCTGGTAAATCCTTGCAGCTATTTCCTCTTTGCTGTTGCAAAAAACAGACGTGCGCTAATCCATTCTGCATCGTCCGCTTTGGGCTTATTCTGTTGAAAAACTCGGGTTGTTTTAGGTGTTGAGTGCTGATTCACTTTCCGCGAGGCAAGCGGAGGTGCGTGGCAGTGATGGGACCACGGCAGTAAGCGCAGGGCGCGCTGTTCTACGAGTTCTCAATCGAGGATCATGTCCCGCAGGATCACGTGCTTCGGGCGATAGATCGGTTCGTCGACCTGTCTGGCATCCGGCGGCACCTGGCCCCTTTCTACAGTTCGACCGGCAGGCCGTCGGTTGATCCGGAACTGATGATCCGGATGCTCCTGGTCGGTTACACGATGGGCATCCGCTCGGAGCGACGGCTCTGCGAGGAGGTGCATCTCAACCTCGCCTATCGCTGGTTCTGCCGCCTCGATCTGACCGACCCAGTGCCGGACCATTCGACCTTCTCAAAAAACCGGCACGGTCGGTTCCGCGATAGCGATCTCTTGCGGCATCTGTTCGAGACGGTGGTCGCGCGCTGCATCGAGGAAGGGTTGGCGAGTGGTCAGCGCTTTGCGGCGGATGCCAGCCTGATCCAGGCCGATGCCAACCGGCAGAACTCGTCGCCGCAAGCGGACTGGGCCCCCGAGAAGATCAACCCCGAGGACGCGCCGCGCGCCATCAGGGAGTATCTGGTGACGCTCGACGATGCGGCCTTCGGTGCGGCCAGCCCGGTAAAGCCGAAGTTCACCTCGCATTCCGATCCGGCCTCGCAATGGACCGGCGCACGGGGTGGACCCGCCTATTTTGCCTATTCCACGAACTACCTGATCGACACCGACAATGGCGTGATCCTCGATGTCGAGGCGACCCGCTCGATCCGGCAAGCCGAGGTCGGAGCCGTGCGGACAATGGTGGATCGGGTGAGCGATACCTTCGACCTGAAACCTGAACGCCTGATCGCCGATACCGCTTACGGCACGGGCGAAATGCTCGATTGGTTGAACCGGCAGCGCGGGATCGCTCCGCATATCCCGGTGATCGACAAGTCCGGGCGCAAGGACGGCACCTTTGAACGGGCCGACTTCACCTACGATGCCGAGAACGACGCCTACATCTGCCCTGGCGGCAAGGAGCTCAAGCAATACCGTCGCGCGTTCACGACACCCAGATCGGGCGCCAATAAGGACGGCACCCTGCGCTACCGGGCCCGCAAGCCAGACTGTAAGGCCTGTGCCCTGAAGCCGCGGTGCTGCCCCAAGGAGCCGCAGCGCAAAGTGACGCGCTCGATCTTAGAGCCCTCTCGCGACGTGGCCCGCGCCATCGCCCAGACCACGCAATACGCGATCTCCTGCAAGCTCAGAAAGAAGGTCGAGATGCTGTTCGCCCACCTAAAACGCATCCTCGGTTTGGGACGGCTCCGATTGCGCGGCCCATGTGGCGCGCGCGACGAATTCCACCTCGCAGCCACCGCCCAGAACCTCAGAAAGCTCGCAAAGCTGCTGCCCCTACCGCAAACGCCCCGTCCGGCATGAAGAGCGGAGAACGCGCCTTGCTGCAGAAGGCCTCAGGGCGGCGGCAATGCGGAGTTTTTCAACGGAATAGGCTCTAAGCGGACATTCGAAAGTTCAACAATAGGGAGGAACGTACCTTATACGGACACATCTGCCGTTCAAAAGAAGATCCGAATGTCCTATGTGCTTCCATTTACTGCTATTCAAGTAGTGCTAGTCTAGTGCCGCAACCAGGCATCAAAAATGGGACGCCCTCGAGAGGTGTTCAAATGCCAATGGTAAATAGTGGCCATTCGCCTTCAACGCCCTTGAGGCTATAGCTACCTTTTTCACTGAACTGAAATTTTGATCCGACCACTAAGTCCCTGACGGTACGTGAGGCCCAAATTTCATTTGATTCCGCCTGCTCCAACACCCTTGCTGCAATGTGGACAGCAACACCTCGAACGTCACCGTCTTTCAGTTCAACTTCTCCGGTATGAATACCTGACCGGAGTTCAATTCCCAACCGTTCCATGTATGAATTCACCGCAAATGCGCAATCGATGGCACGAGCGGGGCCGTCAAATGATGCCAGAAATCCATCACCCGTGTTTTTTGCGATCTGTCCTTGAAACCGGTTGATCTCGGTCCGCATCACTGTGTTGTGACGATCCAGGAGATCTGTCCAGCGGCGATCTCCCATTTCTGTTGCATGTCTGGTTGAGTCCACAATATCGGTAAATAGGACCGTTGCCAGCACGCGGTCAGGTTCCGTAACAGGTCGCTCTCCGGTTAGAAATTCCTGAACTTCATCCACAATCGCATCTGAGTCGCCAACCCACCACAAATGGTCGTCCCCATCCAGTTCGACGAACCTTGCCGAGGGAATGTGTTGCGCAAGGTACCGCCCCTCCTCTGGGTGAACTGCCTGATCTCCCGAGCGGTGCAGAACCAGTGTTGGCAAATGCACCGTTGGCAAAATATCCCGAACATCGATCTGTAAATTCATGCGGAACACATTGATGGCTGCGCTTGGGCTCGCGCCCAATCGCAAGTATTTGGCCCACCACTGCTGAAAGATCGGATCATCGGCTACCGTAGGTGCCCAAAATTCGATACCAATCGGGCCGCCCCATTCATGTCGCAAACCTTCTAACCAGTCATCCGTTTCTTTGCCCAATTTCTCGGCCCAAGGATAATCAGGAGCCCAGGAACCTTTTGCGATGCTACCATACAGGATCAAAGCAGACGTGCGTTCGGGGTACGTTGCGGAGAACAGGATACTCATTGGGCCGCCCTCAGAGATACCCCAAAGTGCCGCTCTTTTGGAGCCGGCCGCATCCATCACTGCCCGTACGTCATCCATCCGTTGTTCTAAAGTAGGAATTCCTGAAATTCGGTCGGAAAGCCCTGTGCCCCGCTTATCGAACAAAATTAGCCGAGAAAAAGACGCCAGACGTTGGAGAAACCGACTAAAGGCCGGATCTTCCCAAGTCTGCTCAAGATGAGAGATGAAACCCGGCACGATCAGCAGATCAAGCGGCCCGGACCCTACAACTTGATAAGCAATGCTCACTTCGCCACTTTGCGTAAATTTTGTTTCAGTTTGCATTCGCCTGGTCGCCCTTCCGTCCCTAACGTGCCGCGTCCTGCAAAGCTTCTCTGTAGGGAATGCTATCGCGATGAGGGTCTTAAATCCAGCTAGCTAAGGACTATCTAGGCATCCGGATGGGCTGTTGCCCAAACCTATCGATGACCGCAACGTAGTCCCGGCCAGAGGACAGCAAAGGGTCAATCAAACACGAGGAAAGTTTGATCCGAATGTCAGAAAGGTTCTGCAAGACGAATTCGAAACAGTCTCAGTTTGCCGCGGAGACCATGAATCTAACCGGAGCAAAGTTGACGCCACTTGGTAAGAGCGGCGGTGCGAGTCAGCTTGAAGATGTCTCGGCTGGCGATCGATCTTTCCTGGTTGAAGTGGTTGTAAACAAAGGAGTGGACAGAGGCGAATTTCTGCAAACTTCGCATACGCCTGAAATGCAGCATGGCGCGTTCTCTTTGTCGGATCAGCAAGTGCGAATTCTCAACGCTGTTGTTGAGCGACCTGCCCGTCCATTGTTTTTCGAGTGCACCCTATAGTCTGAGCGTAGCGTTAGTGGATGCAAAACGGTTGGTCACGATTTCATCGGTACAACTATGGCGCTTCATTAACTTCTTGAGGAAATTCAGTGCTGTAGCTTTATGTTGGCGTTTGGTGACAACGGCTTTCAGCACCTCGCCTTTGTGATCGATAGCCCGCCAAAGATAATGCCGCCCGCCAGCACCTGAAGCCATCATCCCGATGGATTGCAGATCGATGATGCACTAATAATCAATTTGGACCAGTCAGATGAGGCTGCTCACGGTCATTCATCTTTTTCATAAACAATAAGTGGCGTTCTTTTAGCCACTTTGTCGTACAGAACTCGACCTGGGTAGTTAAATTCTTGAGTTGTCCAGTAGGTGGTTGGAACACCGTGCTGCTTGGCAATCTGAAAAACAGACTCGATTAGAGCTCGACCAACACCTTTTCCCCTAACCTGCGGATCAGCGAAAAGATCCATAAGATAGCATGTATCCTCCACCGACCACATGAACCTATGATAAAGGTAGTGCGCTAATCCAACCGGTTTTCCTTCTAACTCAGCGATGAGGCAATTGTATTCACCGGCATCCTTCGACAACAACCTGTTGAATGAAACCTCATAAACTTCCTCTGAGACAGAAGTCTCGTAGAAATCCAAATATGCCGTCCATAGGCGGCGCCACTCTTCGTTATCTTTCAACTCGAGCGGGCGGATAACTAGACCTTCCGGCATGGATGATTTCTCCTGCTTTTTTGAGAGCATACCGCAGATATCCCAGAGCGCAGTCAAACGGATCGCTGGCCGACGTCTACACGATCATGTTTAAGTGGAATGTCCTCATCCACTGTTTCGTCCAATTCCTGAGCGTATCGATGGCCTGAATAAACCGCTGCTGCAATAATCGCAGGTGCATCACAATCTCCAATACGGCGAAGGCTGAACTGCAAATCCTCAGAGCTGATCCGGTCCAATAATCCCCTGTAAAGGCTATCATTTGGCTTCCGGGCAGTAACCATAACAATGTTGGCAACGGACACGGCCACACTTGGCCCGCCATAGGCGCACACTAACTCCGCGATTTCGCCATCAAATTGGTTAATCGACTTTGACGGCAGGACCTCGACCCCTAATCGAAGCAAATGCGTTCGGATGCGCCAACGTTCGGACGTTTTTCCCGCCCAATCAGAAACACTATCTGACGGTGTGACCAGCGTGACGGCATGTCCCTGTGCTCTGATTTTTTCAGCAATAACGCTGGCCATGTAGTAGCCATCGCCATCAAAAACGAGCGTTGGTCCATCGGGAAGCTTTCCATCCATGATGTCATCGGGGGTAAAAACGCGAGTTAGAGCGGCACCTTCTGCGACCGGGACGAAACGTTCTTCGTCAAAATACTCCCTGCGCCAAGTCGCGCCGGTCGCAATTGCAACGTGGTCAGCCTCAACGGCCAAGACATCGTCTACTGTAAGAGGACTTTCACGGTAGATTTCAACGTTGGGCATCTCAATCAATTGCTGCTCGCGATAGTCTTTGACACGAATGTACTCGCTCATACCAGGCAAAGCCGCTTCGCGCGCTACCCGACCGCCCAACTCACGAGAAGCTTCTGCCAAAAGGACATCATATCCACGCACACCAAGTGCCCGTGCTGCTTCCAGTCCAGCAGCCCCGGCCCCGACGATCAGAACACGCGCGTCTGAAGATTTCGTTCGGATGATTTCAGGATGCCAGCCTTTGCGCCACTCCTCTCCCATTGTTGGGTTCTGAGTGCATCGAATAGGTACACCAATCGAGTCGCTGGCGTAACAGATATTGCATCCAATACATTCGCGGATCGTGGACAAGCGTCCTTCTTCGATCTTTTTCGGAAGGTATGGATCAGCAATCGATGGGCGCGCGGCACCGATAAAATCCGTAACCCCCCGCCTGACTTGCGAGGCCATTGTATCGGGTGACGTGAAGCGACCAACAGTCACGACAGGCTTATCCGTCACGGACTTGACCCAATGCATATAGGGTTCAAGAGCTGCTTCCTTGGTAAAACGGGACACACCCATCTCGACCGAGTAATCTGCAATGTTGATATCCCACAAATCTGGCAAATCAGAGAGCATCTCAAACATCTCTCGTCGTTCACCATAGATGGGCTGGCCATCCTCGCCGATCTCTTCGTCTGCCGAGAAGCGGACAGCCACGGCGCACCGATCCCCAACGGCGTCTTTGGTTTCCTGAATCAGTTCTCGGGTCAGACGCACCCTGTTTTCCAACGTGCCGCCATATTCGTCAGTGCGTGTGTTCACGCGCGGATGCAGAAAGTTCGATATCAGGTATCCGTGCGTTGCATAAACATAGACAACGTCAAATCCCGCGTCTCGCGCCCGCAAAGCCGCCTTCCGATGCCAGCGACGCAAATCTCGAATGTCCTGCTTGTCCATCGCTCGCGTCTGATATGGATGTCCTTTCGTGTTTGGCCGGCTGTCGACATCCATGCTCGGCAACCGGGAAAACAAGTTGTTCGAGTTAGCACCTCCGTACCATAGTTCAGCACCTGCAAGGCTGCCGTGTTCGTGCACCGCGTCCGTCATCAGCGCGTGTGCCCGAACGTCGCTGTCATCCCAAAGCGACGCGTAGGGATGCGGCAGGTCGTCGGAAGAGGGATGGATTGAGTTATACTCCGTGCATATTACACCCCATCCACCTTGCGCCTTCACTTTGCGCATCGCGGCAAGTGTACGGGGGTATTGCCAACCCATACCGGTACAGTGCGGAACCTGATAGAACCGGTTTGGTGCGGTGACTGGTCCGATTTGCACTGGCTCGAAAAGGATGTCGTAGCGAGGGTCCCTGCTCATTTTTCTGCCCTTAGTTAGCTGCGCTGTGCACAGGCTCGTCCTGTCTGGATAACCGGAAATTATACCCGCTCTGTTTCAACCACCGTGTTTGAACTCAGGCATTCGAAAGTGATCCGGATAAACCTTGGACAGGAAGGCGACGATGTGATCCCGGGCTTCGGAACGTCGAAAATTCTCCGGATAGGTCAAAAGCTCTAACCAGATTCCGTCGTAAAGTGCTTCCAGGACATTGGCGACTTGCCCTGGTGGCATATCCTTGCATTCACCGTCCTCAGCAATTTCGGAACACAGGCGCAGCGCAATGTTGTATCGCTCCTGATCGATGTCATTGATCAGGCTGCGGTAAACTTTGCGCCGCCCTGCCTCTCCAAAAAACGCAAACCAAACGGCGAGCTTCTTTGGAGTGCAAATCTGCGGGTGAAAGTGCGCATCGACGATAGCCAATAGCTTTTCAGGCGCTGACAAACCTGCATTGTTAAAGGCTTCCAACCACTGCTCATGATGTTCCTTTGCTAGAAACAGCAGCGTTTCCTCCAGCAAGTTCTGTTTGCTTTTGAAGTGGAAGTTGACGATGCCCAGCGACAAACCTGCAATCTCGGTCACGGTGGACATGGTCGTTCCACCAATTCCGTTTTGGGCGATCGAGTCGATAGTTGCGTCGATGAGTTGTTGACGCCTCACCTCTTTGGACTCGGTGCGCCGCCGCCCCTCAGGGTTTGTTTTTTCGATTGGCGATTGTCTCACCCGAATGCATCCCATCTACTAAAGCACTTCATCGGTCTTGCCTGCCCCCACCGCCAAACTTCTCCAGCCAGTGCGCATTTGACATCTATAGGATATATGTCATTGATTGAACAATCATTCAATTGTGAAGGAAAAATGGTTTGAAGGCAACCCGGACGTTCACAATCATCGATCTAGAGTTCCGACCAAAAAGTGAAAACTGGGTCATGCACCAAAGAAATAACACTGCGATGCAATGCTCCCAGAGGCTCAATGCGATCTTCAATGGCGGCCCAAGCCGTGTCGGCCTGCAATTGATCCCTGAATTCAATAACTGCCATAAGCGTATGGTTACGCTGCTCGTCGGTATCGTAACCACTTTCGGTGATGCGTTTACACAAAGGCGTCCCTTTCGTGGCCAGACCAGTCTTGACCAAATGTTCGACAAACGCCTCCCAAGCCTGTTCGAACGTGTCGAGCTCGACGGTTGGTTTCAATTCGAATTGGTTCAAAAGTCTTGGCATTCTTCACACACTGTCCGGCAAAGTATCACGAGCCAAACCTATGCAATTCCCCCCGCAAGGCAAGCGCGAGACCAATAGATGATCCCTAACGAAAACCCAGTCATTGCAAACAGCCTGTGGTCAGCAACTGCAGCGCATTCATCTGACTACCCGCAACTCGTTGGCGAACAGCAATCCGACGTGACCGTGATTGGCGCCGGGTTCACCGGACTTTCGGCAGCACTTCATCTGGCCGAGCAAGGCGTCAAAGTTGTTGTTATCGATGCCCAGCATCCGGGCTGGGGAGCTTCTGGACGCAATGGCGGTCAGATCAATGTGGGCCTAAAGGACGGACCGACGGGCATCAAAACCAAATTTGGTGATCACTGGGGAAACAGAATGATCCGAATGGCCGGTAACGCTGCGGATCTTGTGTTCGATTTAATCGCCCGACACGACATTGAGTGTGACGCAAAACGTCCAGGCTGGCTGCGCGCTGCGCATACTCACAAAAAACTGAGTGAATTACACAAACTAGCCGAGGACTGGGACAACCACGGCGGGGGTATGATCCAGCTTGATCAGGGCGAAATGCAGCGCCTGACCGGAACCAAGGCTTACCTTGGTGGCGTTCTGGATCGCCGCGGCGGTGTTTTACACCCGCTGAATTATGCACTTGGACTGGCCGAAGCAGGTTGCCGTAACGGCGTGAAAATCTTCGGCGAAACGCCCGCTAATCAGATTAAGTCAGTGGCCGGTCGCTTTCATGTTGAAACTCCCAAAGGAACTGTCATCTCAGATAAAGTGCTGATTTGCACGAACGCCTATTCTGGAGATCTACATCCGCGCTTGGCTCAGTCAGTTTTGCCCGTTCGGTCAGTTCAGGTAGCTACCTCGCCTTTGTCCGACAATATTCGCCAAACAATTCTGCCAGAAGGCAACGCTTTGTCAGACGCACGGCGCCTACTTCTGTACTTCAGGCAAGACGCGGAAGGGCGCTTTCTGATGGGAGGACGCGGCACTTACAACGACAATTCGACTCTCAAACAAATTGAGCGTTTGAAACGCATCTCTGTTGAGCTTTTCCCCCAATTGTCCGGAGTTCAGTGGGAATACGAATGGGGTGGCTTTGTTGCTTTGACAAAAGATCACTATCCACACCTACACGAGCTCGCTCCGGGGATTATGACAGGTTTGGGATACAATGGGCGCGGCGTTGCCATCGCAACGGCAATGGGGCGCGTCCTCGCCAAATGGGCTACAGGAACCAAAGCGGACGAGCTGGAATTTCCGGCCACCCCCCTCAAACCACTACCTTTTTCGTTCGCCAAAGAAACTCTTGTCGAAGCAGAAATCCTACGCCTCAAACTCTTAGATAAGTTGGGCCTTTAGTGAGCTAGAAAACAGCGTCACCTAACGGTTTTGGGAGAAAAAGCGATATGTCAACGCGATAGCCGCCAAAGAGAGACCTGAGCCGTACCCAATCCAAACTCCATTGGGGCCGAACCCAAGCCAAAAGCCCAGCGCATATCCTAGCGGCAATGCAAAGACCCAATAAGCAATCAAGGTGATAGCGACCGGGACATGATTGTCCATCATGCCTCGGAAAGCGCCCAGCATTGTCCCTTGCACACCATCGGCAATCTGCATTGCTGCAATCACAAGGAACATCGATATCGCGAGAGAAACGACCTTTGGGTCATCTGAAAGGCTATTGGCCAAAGGATCACGGCCAATCAAAATACCAGTAACGACAACGGCCATCCAACTAATAACGACAAACAGCGACGCCAACACAATCGGCTTGAGTCTTTCTTTTTCATCGGCACCAATTGCCTGAGCTACACGTATCGAAATCGCAATCGAAACTCCCAAAGGCACCATGTAAATGACGTCGCTGACCGCAGAAACGATTTGATGCGCGGCGAGCGCGGCTGCGCTGAACCAACCGAGCATAAGGCCTGCTACTGCGTAAGCGGCCCCCTCCCCCAGGTAACCAACGGAAATAATGAACCCTTCTTTGATCTGCGCCTTAACCTCGGACCAATCAAAACCTGCGGCCTTCAAGAGGCCCGCCTTCCTTCTCCATGCGCGCAAAATCACGATTGCCACGATTAGCGGCACCATCTGAGACAACAGACTTGCGATCCCGGCGCCGACAAGACCCAGACCCGGCCAACCAGCAACTCCGTGGATCAGAACATAGTTCGAAGGGATGTTGAATCCGACCGCAAGGAACGCGAGGCCAACCCCAATCCACGGGCGATTCATTGCGTCGAATAGGGCTTTCAAAGCATAGAAAACCGTGAAGGGCACCAAAAGGAGGCTCATCGCAATCCAGTAGCCGCCAATCAGACTGACCACTTCGGGCGGCTGTCCAATCCAGAAGAGGGCAGGTTTAAGGAAGATCATTACGGCAGCGCCAATGACACCAACGACCAGTGAAACGATAAGCCCAGCGCTTGTTGCCGAAACCAGCCCTCGTTCACTTGTTTTCCCAAAGGCTTCAGCCATTCGCACACCAATTGCGGAAACAAAGCCGTAGAGCGCTGAATAAAAGATGATCAGTACCGAGGCCGTGATCGAGACCGCCGCCAGAGGAAGTGTTCCCAATGGGGCCACCATCACGGTGTCAACGACGCCAATCAAAGCAGCTGCAGCAAGAGAGATAACTATCGGCAAAGCAAGACGCGCAAGGTAGCGCGCCTCATTTAAGATGACGCCCCAAGATGGCCGAGGCTGCTGTGATATCCGCACTCGCGTCATACTGTTGGGCCTTTCAGTCGTAATTGACTAAGCCGTATCCCCAAGTAATTCCGGAACCAGGCGAACGAGGCATCCCCAGGCAGCCTGTTCCGCCTGCTTTCGGCTCAGACCATCCGGAGCAAGATGCAGTCGCTGCCAATAGCCATCCGTTAATGTCTCCATCCATTCGGCCATTTGATCTGGTGAAGTAACGTCGTCATCGGACAGCAGCTCATTCCAGATTACACGCAAGGTCTCTCTTCGACGTGTTTCGAAATGTTCGGCAACTTCATCGTACTGCAGTTGAAATCGAAGCTCGCCCCAAAACGCATACCAAAGGGGTAAGACATCCGGACCACATGCATCAGGGTGGAAATCAGCTTTTATCAGAGCCCTTATTTTTTCGGCTGGTTTATCCCCTGCTCGCTCTAAAGAAGCTGTCCAGTGGTCTTCGTAGCGCTGGTAAAGGTCACGCAAAGCTTCGGTCAGTAGACCGAGCTTTGACTTAAAATAAAACGCCGCAACACCCTGAGAAAGCTCAGCTTCAGACGCGACCGTTGCGAGCGTCGTTTTTGCCAACCCATGAGCCAATATAGAGCGGCAAGCCGCGTCCAGCAGCTGTCGGCGACGACGATCTGCGTTTTCCTTCCGCTCTTTGCGGGGGCGTTTACGCTCTGCTTCGACCAATTGCCGCTCCTCCTACGAATACAGCCATCTACAGCGCGCAAAAAACATGCGTCAATAGCTTGAAATTTATTTGAGCGCTCAAATAAACTTTACGAACCTGCACCTGATCTGTAAACGAGAGAGAAAGGGATGGAAAAATTTGACGGTTGAGAACAAATACGACGTGATTGTGGCTGGTGCTGGTCACAACGGATTGACTGCCGCAGCCTATTTGGCACGGGCTGGCATGCGTGTTTTGGTGGTCGAAAAGAACGACTGGATTGGAGGCGCTGCAGTCAGCCGGTCGCTGCACGAGGGATGGACATACTCGAATTGCTCGTACGTCTGTTCCCTTCTCAGGCGCGAGATCGCCCGGGACCTCGAGCTACCGAAATACGGGCTTCAGGTTATTCCCTACGAGGGCGGTGCGAGCTTCACACGCGACGGAGATTACTTCGCCTATTATTCCGATCACAACGCCTTAAAGCGCGAGATGGCGCGCCATTCTGCGCGAGATGCCGACGCCTATCGCGGATATTCCCAAGCCATCATGCGGCAGTGCCGTTTTATCCGTCCATTTCTGCTTCGTGACGCACCGGACCCCACTTCGCTCCGTCCACGCGATCTCAGCGAACTGGCTTATCTAGTCAAAAAGGCACATGGGCTGGGAAGTAGGGAACTCGGTGAAACACTGAAATTCTGGACAATGTCCATTGGTGACTTTCTGGATGAACACTTCGAGAACGACCTGATCAAGGCCCATTTGGCTGGCTCCGGGATTATCGGCACCGGCCTTGGGGTGTACTCACCCGGCACGGCCTATGTGCTGCTGCACCACTACATGGGTGACATTGACGGAGGCATTGGTGCCTGGGGTTTCGCTCGCGGTGGAATGGGCGCGATTTCGAATGCCATTGCAGCCTCTTTCAAAGATCACGGGGGTACGATCCACACAGGTTCGGGGATCGAGAAAATCCTCAGCAAAGATGGGCGCGTTGAAGGCGTCGCTCTTGAGGACGGCAAGGTTTTTTATGCCCCCGTCGTCGCATCCAATATGGATATCAAACGCACTATTCTGCATCACGTTGACATGGCTGAGTTGCCGGATGACTTCACCAAGGCGGTTCGAAACTTCAAAATTCGTGGCTCTTCGGCGAAACTCAACATAGCCCTTGACCGCTTTCCAAATTTCCCCGCCGCACCTGAGCACACCAGCTTCCTAAGGGGCGATTTGCATGTGTCACAAAGCCTCTTCGAACTTGAAAAGGCTTATGATGATTGGAAAGTCGGGCGCTGGTCTGAGAAGCCCTATATCGACATGCTAATCCCTAGCCAGATTGATCCGACTATGGCGCCAACAGGTGCCCACATGATGACCGTTTTCGTCCAATATGCTCCTTATGATCTGGAAGTCGACGGCGTTAGATCAGCAGAAAATTGGGACGAAAAGCAGCGCAGTGCGATGGCAGAAACTGTACTCGACCAGATGTCTGTGGCTTGTCCTGACATTCGTGAGCGCGTTGTTCATATGGAAGTTCGTTCACCTTTGGAAATCGAACGCGAGGTCGGTCTGACGGAAGGTAACATATTCCAAGGCGAACTGACTTTTGATCAGCTTTTCTTTAATCGGCCAGTCCCGGGTTGGTCTCAGTACAGCCTACCTATCAAGGGACTTTATCTGTGCGGTTCATCCGCCCATCCAGGCGGAGGGGTTATGGGGGCACCCGGTGCAAACGCTGCCCGCGCAATTCTTAGGAAAGAAACACGGCATGGCCGAATGACGGGGTATGCCGCATGAGTCAATTTGATGCCATTGTCATTGGCGGCGGTGTAAACGGCCTGATTGCCGGAACACTACTCGGTCAACGCGGCAAGAATGTCTGTATCATTGAGAAATCCAACAGGTTTGGCGGCATGGCGTCATATTCTGTGGACGGTGGCCCAACTCTCGCCCACTCGCTATACAACCTGAGCCCGCGGGTTTTGAGCGACATCGGCTTAGATCCTCAACACCCTGTCTTGTCCAGCGAACCCGTCTCCACGGTCTCTCTGTCTGAGGATGGACGGCACATCGTCTTCAGGAACGAAGGCGTTTACTGGAGCGACGGGACAAAACACCCGGAATCCAACGCCTGGTCCGATCTGACACAGCAGTTGATTACGTATGGAGGCCTTTTGCGTCAACTCGCCGAGGCACCACCACCCGGCGGTCAAAAAGCTATCCTTTCGCGGGGTGGGCTCAACGAATTTTTGCGCCTTGCAAAACTGGGCATCGGCCTGAAAAGGCTGGGTAAATCTGAAATGAGGCGTTTCCTGCAGGTCGTCTTATCTAATGTCCACGACATTATCCTAGATGACTTGCCTGAAGGGCCGGTGGCTGGAATGCCTGCCGCTGATGCAATCTGGGGGTCAGCAACCGGTCCGCGATCTCCGGGCACTGTTTTCAATCTGATTTATCGGCTGGGTCACGGAGGTAACATCACCCAACCGGCAGGTGGGATGTCCGCGCTGACCGATTTGATGGTTGAAGCTGCGCAAAAGACCGGCTGCGTGCTGATGCCGGAAACTGAGGTTTCCCGCATTCTGCTGGACGAAGACGCAGTCTCTGGCGTTGTAACGACTGATGGACGAACTTTGACCGCGCCCATTGTGCTCAGCAACCTCGCCCCAAGACTAACAGGCCAATTGACCGGACCCTCTGCTTTTGACATCGAAACGATGCGGCGAGTTCGAAATATTCGGGCTCGTGGAACAGCGGCTAAAGTCAACCTAGAGCTAAAGGACGGCTCCTCCCTGCCCGGCCTGCCTAACGAACTAACCCACGAACGTCTGATCTATGCCCCCTCTGTGGAGTACGTCGAAGCTGCGTTTAATCCAGCTAAGTATCGTCAAATGTCTAAAGCACCAGTGATTGAAGCCTTCAAAATGCAGACAGCCGATGGGGCAAGCTGGCTGTCAACCATAGTGCAATATGCGCCATCTGACCTTGAAGGCGGTTGGACCGAGACTGCCAAGGAACAGCTTGCGCAAATCACAGTTGAAACTCTTAGCCGTGCCCTGCCCGGCTTGGGTGATCAAATCGCAGGCAAACAGGTCATAACACCGGATCAAATCGAAAGCGCGACCGGAGCGCCAGGGGGCCACTGGCACCATGCGGAAATGTCGTTGGACCAGCTGCTGACACTTCGGCCCGCGAACGGGATGGCCAGATACTCCATGGGGCCGAAAGGGCTGTTCCAATGCGGTGCAGCAACGCACCCCGGTGGTGATGTCATGGGCCTCGCTGGTCGCAACGCGGCGCTGGCAGCGCTGGAGGCTCAGCCATGAGCATCTTTACCGATCCGAAACTAGGCTTGATCCCTGGGCCGTTCCACAAAAAACTTGAAGAGCAAAATCGCGCGCAAAATTGGTACGATTGGGCGGGTTATGCCGCACCGGGTGTGCTGGACAGTGTCGAATTCGAGTACTTCGCGCTGCGCAATCAGGCGTCCTTGTTCGACATCTCACCAATGCACAAGTACCGATTGACCGGGCCGGACACGACCGCGATGCTCAATCGCCTAGTGACACGAGACGTCCAAAAAATCGGCGTGGGTCGCGTGGGGTACGCAATCTGGTGTGATGAAGAGGGGATGGTCATCGATGACGGGACTCTTTTCCACCTTGGCGACAACGATTGGCGCCTTTGCTGTCAGGAACAAATGCTGACATGGTTACTAGACGCAGCATGGGGTTTTGACGTTTCAGTAGTCGACGAAACTCACAGTGTTGCTGGACTTTCGTTGCAGGGTCCGACGTCCTATGCAGTTTTGGAAGCCGCCGGGATAGATGTCAGCACACTGAAGCCATTCGATCTAATCCAGACGGACCCTGGCCTCATGATTTCGCGGACGGGTTTTACCGGTGATTTAGGATACGAACTCTGGTGCGACTGGGACAAGGCAGAAGTGCTTTGGGACAGGATTTGGAAAGGTGGCGCACATCGGGGATTACGCGCCATTGGGTACGAAGCTGTAAATTTGGCCCGCATCGAAGCTGGATTTCTGACTGCAGGCGTGGATTTCCAACCAGTTCATGCGACCGAGCGGTTGCACCGAGGTCAAACACCTTTCGAACTCGGCTTGGGTCGGCTAGTCGACTTCAACAAAGGTCATTTCAATGGCCGGCGAGAGTTGCTGTCCAAGCGAGAAACTCCAAGAAGCCTCCTCATGCGTTTCGATGTCGAAGGATTCAAACCCTCGGAAGGGTCATTGATCTACAATCGACGCAAAAAAGAAATTGGACACATAACGTCCGGAATATGGTCGCCGACCGCCAAACGCAACATCGCGCTGGCGCATGTCCGTATGCCGGATGCAGGCCGGTCATCCGGCTTAAAGGCGGAAATTTACACTCTGCAAGAAGGCAAATGGGACACCAGAATGGCGCGCCTTACACCTGTCACCACAGCCTTTTTCGCACCGCCCCGCGCACGTGCTACGCCACCGGCCCGCACCTAAAGGAGAAGCAGACGTGAATACCCTAGGCAATACACCAACCGACGGCGACCTTGTCGCTTGGGATCGCGACCATCACCTACATCCTTGGGCTGGAACCGATGGCTTTGGGTCCGACGAGTACATGCGGGTAAATACAGCGGATGGTATCTACCTTTGGGATGCTGCCGGGAAGCGCTATATCGATGGCCCCGGCGGTATGTGGTGCACACAGATCGGATACGGGCGTCAGGAAATGGCCGATACCATTTCCCAACAGGTTATGAAGATGCCTTACGCATCGCCCTGGTCGTTTACGACTGAGCCCGCAGCCGTTTTGGCACGAATGATCGCAGAACGCACACCAGGCGATCTGAACACGGTGCACTTCACAACAGGTGGGTCAACGGCTGTTGATACCGCACTGCGAACAGCGCTTTTCATGAACAAACGGCTTGGCCGACCGGAAAAGAGAATCGTGATCGGCCGGGAAAAAGGCTACCACGGATCCACTTTTCTAGCCGCTACTGTCACTGGGAAAGAGCGTTTCGAAACAAGCTTTGAAAAAGCTCAGGATCTGGTGCGCTTCCTTCCCGACGTGAATCCTTACCACCGGCCAGAAGGGATGAGTGTTGATGCCTGGTGCGACGCCAAAGTTGCTGACCTTGAGAACCTGATTGCCGACATAGGCGCGGACCGTATTGCCGCTTTTATAGCTGAACCGATCCTGTGTTCCGGCGGTGTTATCGTTCCGCCTCCGGGTTACCACAAGCGCACGCTCGAAATTTGCCGGGCAAACGACATTCTGTACATTTCGGATGAAGTCGTAACCGGCTTTGGCAGGCTGGGCCACTGGTTCGCCTCAGAAGACGTTTTTGGCATCATCCCTGACATTATTACATGCGCAAAAGGTTTAACCTCGGGCTATCTGCCGCTAGGCGCCTGCGTAATCTCGGACGCAGTAATGAAACGAATTGCCGAAGCACCGGGCGATGATGTTTTCTATAATGGCTATACCTATTCAGGGCACCCGGTGAGTTGCGCGGCCGCAATCAAAAACATCGAAATCATGGATCGCGAGGATATTCTGGGACACGTTCAACGCGCCACACCCCATTTCCAGGAACGCCTACATCAAATCAAGGAAAAATTCCCAATAGTTGGTGATGTGCGCGGTGACGGGCTTCTTGGATGTATAGAATGCCGCCCCGGACTGAACGCCGAGAGCTACGAAGCGCATGTTAAGTTCGGGCAGAAACTGGACGATGCGTGCGAGGAGATGGGATTGCTATTGCGCCCATTTGGAAACATGGCCGTGTTTTCACCGCCCCTTATTATCACTCCCTCTCAGATAGACGAAATGTTCGACATTATGGAAGCCGGGATGGAGCGGGTCAGCAAGGATTACGGCGCATAACAATCGCCGCGCTAAGACAAGTTACCAGTCAGTTCAGGCTGGTTTCCGACCACGGATGTGATGTGGGCAGTGCTCTCCGGTTTTCAGCACCGGCTGCATGGCGTCCCAGATCTCGATTTGGTGTTCGATAAACTCCGCGCCATGCCGGGCTTCCCAGTCAGCCCGGTTTGGCCCCGTCAATTCCTCAAGTTCCGCAGCAGATACTTGAGCATACCATGGGTTACGGTTGACTAACTCCACGTCTTCAAAGCCAGCCAATTCCATAGCAGCTCGGTACTTAGTGGGCGACGCCATCTGAAACTCCAAGGCTTCCATCTTTACGTAGTGCACCATTTCAGGTGACATTTCTCCATCATGATTGGTCAGCCAGTCAGAAGCAGCGAAATGACCGCCTGGTTTGAGTACACGATAGGCTTCCGCAGCCATCGCGACTTTGTCGGGGATGTGGATGATCGAATCCTTTGAAAACACGACGTCAAAAGTACCATCTTCGAATGGCATTGGCCCCGGGGTGACCTCTAGGATCTCGACCTTTCCTTCCAGACCCGCCTGCCTAACTCGCACTCTCGCTGCGGCACAGACTGGGGCCTCTACATCGATACCCGTCACACTAGCAGCGCCGAATTCCTTTGCCATCAACACCGCGATGGCCCCAGAACCACAACCGATATCAAGGATATGCTTATCCTTCAGATCAACTCCTTCAACGACTCTGGCAACTTCTTCAGGACCTCCCGGTGAAAGAAACCCCTCTCCCCAAAGTTCCTCCAGAAAGTTGATCGCCTGTCGGTCATAAAGGATTTCGTCTGACATAGGATTCCCCGCATCTGATTGTCAGTCAATCACTGTAGTGAAGCCTTTTCTCCCTGTTCAGACAAGCTTTATTGCGAAATCGAAGGTCAGTGACATGATCTTAATTGAATGATCATTCAGTCAATAGACATTAAGCGTGTTGAGTGATATTCGGGGAAACGAACGCCAAGAAAGGATTTTCCCGCTATGGACAACACCCTACCGACGCACGTCCAAACCGTGATTATTGGAGGGGGATCCATTGGCGCGAACACGGCCTACCACCTGACTAAGCTCGGCCATACCGATGTTGCAGTTCTGGAACAGGGGCAGTTAACATCAGGAACGACTTGGCATGCCGCAGGCCTGATTGTAGCCGGCCTTCTCAAGTCGGAAGCTGAGTGCGCCATCTACACGCACGGTCGAGACCTTTATGCGAACCTTGAGAAGGAAACCGGTATATCCACAGGTTTCCGTGATGTCGGGTATCTGCAAATTGCAACCAACGAAGAACGCCTGCACGAAATGCGCAGGATTGCAGCCTTCATGCGGCGTTTTGGAATAAACAACCACGAAGTCTCAGTAAAAGAAGCGCAGGATATGTTCCCTATTGGGGACCTCTCAGACGTCGTTGGAGCATTCCTTATTCCGGAGGACGGGCGGGCCAACCCGGTGGACGTGACAATGTCTCTGACCAAGGGAGCCAAAAACAGAGGCGCGCGTTTCTTCGAAGGCGTGCGGGTCGAGGAGATTTTGACCAAAAACGGCACCGCGACAGGAGTCCGTACCGCTATTGGTCACACCATAACAGCCGAAAACGTTGTGATATGCGGTGGCATGTGGTCTCGCCAACTGGGCGCCAAACACGGTGTAAATCTACCCCTCCAGGCAGCTGAACATTACTACCTGATAACGGAAAGTATCCCGGGCCTACCTCGCGATCTGCCGGTTCTGGAAGACCCTTCAACTTACACATATTACCGTGAAGAAGTCGGGGGGATGATGTTGGGGCTTTTTGAACCCGGCGCTGCGGCTTGGAAGCTCGATGGTATCCCGGATGAATGGCAATTTGGAGAGATTGAGCCAGACTGGGAACGTGTTGGGCCCGATCTGGAGAAGGCCTATTCACGCGTGCCAGACACCATGAACTACGGCGTCAAAAAACTCTTCTGCGGACCAGAAAGCTTTACACCTGATCTTGCACCACTTGTTGGCCCAACGCCTGAACTGCGCAATCTTTGGGTTGCATGTGGGATGAACTCACTTGGCATCCTGAATGGCGCGGGCACAGGGATGGTATTGGCCCATTGGATGGTGGACGGCTTGCCGCCAATCGATGTCACCGGCATAAACGTCAATCGCTTCTCGCGTGAAATGGCGACACCGGCCTTTCGACGCGACAGAACACCTGAATTGCTGGGAAAGCTCTTTGGCCAGCACTACCACAATGAGAACTACAAGACGGCCAGGAACATTAAGCGTTCAGTGCTCTATGACCGTCTCAAACAGGCCGGAGCCTTTTTCGGCGAAGGAAATGGTTGGGAGCAACCTGATTGGTTTGCTCCGACGCCCGAACAAGCCAAGGTCGAAAAATACAGTTGGCATCGCCAGAATTGGTTTGAATGGCACGCTGAAGAACACAGGACAGCACGCGAGGATGTCATCGTAATGGACATGACATCAATGGCTTGCTTCAGCGTCGAAGGCCCAGATGCATGCGCCCTTCTCTCTCGCCTTTCTTGCAATGAAGTTGATGTTGACCCCGGTCGTGTCGTCTACACAGCCTGGGTAAATGAACGAGGTGGGTTTGAGGCAGACCTTACAGTTACCCGACTATCCGATCAGAAATACTGGGTCATCGTGGGTGAAAACTCGGCGGGCCATACTGAAATGCGCATGCGACGGCACATTCTGGACGATGAGTGCGTAGTTATCACAGACATCACCGCAGGACGCTGCCAGATCAACGTTCACGGTCCAAAGTCACGCGAACTATTGAGTAGAATATCCGGTGCTGATTTGTCGGACGAAGGTTTTCCCTTCATGACTGCTCGAGAAATCGACATTGGTTACGCCGTGGTTATGGCCTATCGCGTAACCTTTATCGGCGAACTCGGCTGGGAACTTCACGTACCTACCACTCAGGCAGTACAGACATACGATCTGATTATGGATGCAGGTCGTGATTTGGGCGTTCGCAATGCCGGAATGCAAACCCTTAATTCCCTGCGGCTCGAGAAGGCTTACCGTGATTTCGGAATTGATGTGGACAACACAGACAACCCGATTGAGGCCGGACTTGGCTTTGCCATCAAATTGGGCAAACCCGATGGATTCATCGGCAGGGATGCACTAGCCGCGATCAAAGCAAAAGGCACGCCCAAGAACCGAATGTTGCAGTTCCTGCTCAAAGACCCAGAGCCTCTCATGTACGGCAACGAGATGATTTATCTAAACGGCAAGGAAGTCGGATATATTCAAGTTGGAGGATATGGGCACACTCTCGGTGCTGCTGTCGGTATTGGTTTTGCAGAAATCGAAGAGCCGCTAACTGCAGACGTAATCGCAACGGGGCGATGGCAGATTGAAATCGCAGACAAGAAATACGATGCGACCGCCTCGTTAAAGTCGCTTTATGACCCCGGCATGCAAAAGATTAAGTGCTGAAGCACTACTGTTCGATACTTTTAGTTCAGACTGGAAAGTGTTTTGGGAAAAACCGCGATAGCGAAAGCATGCAAACATCCCTGAACTCCCGCCGATCAGCCACCTTGGGATACAACACCAAGCTGAGCCAGGCCCCATCAGACATCGCCTCTACAGCCCGGGCTGTTTTATCCGGGTCAAGGTCGTCGTAACCACCATCGGCGATCAATTCACCACACAATTGCAGAATTCGGTCGTATCTCTCGTTGTCATATTTATTATGTATTTTCAAATAATTAGGACGATATTTCGCTTGCCCCCAGAAGGCAAACCAGACAGCCAAGCGCTTGTGGGTGCAGATGCTTTTGTCAAAATCCGCTCCAATGATGGCAGCCAGCCTGTGCGCGGCTGTGGGTTCCGCAGCGTCGTAAGATTTCAGCCAATTCTCATAGTGTTCTTGTGCAAGGAAGCCCAGCGCAGCGTCATACAATGCTTCCTTGCTGTCGAAGTGATAATTCACAACGCCATGGGACAGATTGGCCGTTTCAGTCACGTGTTTTAGTGTCGTGTCAGAAAACCCACGCTTTGCGATCGAGTCTATGGCTGCCATAATCAACTGCAAGCGACGAACTTCAGGAGGTTCGGTGCGTCGTTTTTTTTGAAGCTCATGCGTCTCCAAATTAACTCTCCTCTCGTTCAGCCATTTGCCTGTCCAGCAAATCCGCCCTTTGTTGCCGGAACATAACTATAGCGGCGATAGCGACACAAATGGCGATCACAAGGATCATGATGGTCGCCAGCGCATTGATATCCGGCCTGAGGCCTAGTCGAATGCGCGAAAAGATCAAAATTGGCAAGGTATTTGCACCTGGTCCAGTAACAAAACTTGCTATGACCAGATCATCGAGAGACAGGGTAAACGCCAATAGCCATCCTGAAATAAGGGCTGGTGTCAGCTGCGGGATTGTGATGGCGGTCAGGACTTTGAATGGTTTTGCACCAAGATCGGCAGCCGCTTCTTCCAAAGTTTGTCCCACCCCGGTCAATCGCGCCTGAATTGTTACCGCAACATAGGCCATGGAAAAGGTAATATGCGCGATCGTAATCGTCGCAAAACCGCGCTCAGCCGGCCAACCGATCAGCTGGTTCAGGGAAATAAAGAAAACCAACAAGGACAATCCGGTTATCACCTCGGGCATGACCAAAGGCGCGACCAACATGCCACCAAACAAAGTACGCCCCTTGAACCGGCCAAATCGCACCATGGCCAGCCCTGCCAAGGTACCGAGCGCTGTCGCAAAGGTCGCGTTCACAACAGCAATCTGAAGACTGAGCGAGACAGCACTCCAGACTTCGGCAGATTGAAAAAGCTCCTTGTACCAGCGCAAAGACCATCCGCCCCAAACGGGAACGAGCTTGGAGTAGTTGAATGAGTAAATGACCAACAGGATCATCGGGATGTAAAAGAATGCCAATCCCACGGTCAGCATGATGGTCAAAAAGCGGGAGCGTTTGGCGTACATTTATTGCTCCTCAGATGCTTTGCCTTGGTAGTGCTGGAACACCATGATAGGCAGCACCAGAATAAACAGCAGAACAATCGCCACCGCCGCGGCAACAGGCCAGTCACTGTTTCTAGAGAATTCGTTGTAGAGAACCCTGCCAATCATCTGCACGTTTCCGCCCCCTAACAGATCAGGGATAACGTATTCCCCGGTTGCAGGGATGAAGACCAACAGTGAACCGGCAACGATACCCGGCATCGTCAGCGGCAACGTGATTTTGAAGAATGTGTTCGTTGGCCGGGATCCAAGGTCTGCAGCAGCTTCGTTCAGGCTGTTGTCCAACTTCTCCATATTCGCGTAGAGCGGCAAGATCATGAACGGCATATAGGTATAGACGATCCCGATATAGACGGCGAATTCCGTGTATAGCATACGGATCGGCTCGTCGATTATTCCCATCGCTATCAGAAGATTGTTGATCGTGCCCTGATCCGCAAGCAACCCCATCCACGAATAGACCCGCAACAAGAAGGACGTCCAAAACGGTAGAATTATCGCAAACAACAATAGTGGCTTTGCGACAGGCCCCGATCGCACGATTGCATAGGCGATTGGGTAACCAAACAAGAGACAGAAGAACGTGGAAGTCACTGAAATCTTAAGTGAATTGACGTAAGTGTCAAAGTATAAGCTGTCTTCCCAGATGTAGATAAAATTGTCGAACACCAGACGGATCGTTACGATCCCGCTGTCCGTCCACTCAATCAAACTGGTGAACGGGGGGCTTGCGATGGCAAGTTCAGCCAAGCTTATTTTGGCGACAATAAAGAACGGCGCCAGAAAGAAAACAAGCAGCCAAAAGAAGGGTATTACGGTAACGATCTGGCGCCATCTGTTTTGTATGCGCCGCATTACCAGACGGAGCATGGGCTGCCGTTCAACCGGAAGCGATTCAGGTATATCCTCCGTGAAATCAGTCATGAATGGAGCAACATGGCGCTGGACGGATCCCAGCTGATATTCACCTTGTCTTCCCAGGTAATTCGCTGCGTTTCGTGTGTCGGTCTCGATTGGTTGGGCATGGTGACATCGAAGATCTCCCCATTGGGAAGCCTTACCTTATAGATCGAGGTCTCACCCAAGTAACCAACGTCGTCGACTACAGCAGAGGTTTGATTGCGGCCCGCAACAGGTTCATCCGATTTCTCAAGGCGAATTTTCTCAGGCCTCAACGCAACCCAAATCTTGCTGCCAACTTTGACCGAATGACCGTGATCAATGAAAACTTCACAGAACTCGGTCTCGACTCGAACATGGTCCGCCCCATCCTCTGTTACCCTGCCCTCAAAAATATTTGCGGATCCGATAAAGTCAGCGACAAAGCGGGACTCAGGGAACTCGTAGATCTCTGTCGGCGTTCCAATCTGTTTGAAACGACCCGCGTCCATGACTGCCATTCGCGAAGACAAGGTCATCGCTTCCTCTTGATCGTGGGTCACAACAATAAAAGTGACACCGACTTTGTCCTGAATGTTAGCAAGCTCAAACTGTGTTTGCTTGCGCAGTTTTTTGTCTAGTGCAGCCAAAGGTTCATCCAAGAGTAGAAGCTTGGGACGTTTGACCAAGGCCCGTGCCAACGCAACGCGCTGGCGTTGTCCGCCAGACAACTGCTTGGGTTTTCTCTTTTTGAAATCTTCCAACTCTACGAGCTTAAGGATGTCGTGAACCCTGTCCGCTATGTCGAACTTGGGAACATGGTCTTGTTCCAACCCGAAAGCCACGTTTTTTTCAACGGTCATATGCGGGAACAACGCATAGCTTTGGAACAT
The DNA here is from genome assembly GCF_056537725.1 of Ruegeria sp. C11. Taxonomy (NCBI): domain Bacteria; kingdom Pseudomonadati; phylum Pseudomonadota; class Alphaproteobacteria; order Rhodobacterales; family Roseobacteraceae; genus Ruegeria; species Ruegeria sp. C11. The sequence goes on from NZ_JBQFSB010000002.1 coordinate 564,256, forward strand.
CATGTTGGTTGGACGTTCGTAGGCGGGCACATCGGCCATATCAACGCCGTCGATCGTAATTGTGCCTGCATTCAAATCCTCAAACCCTGCAAGCATTCTAAGCAGTGTCGACTTTCCGCATCCTGATCCTCCCAGAAGGCAGAATAACTCTCCCTTATAAATATCCAGATCGACGTTATCGACGGCAGTCACTTCACCGTATTTCTTGGTTACACCTCTGATTTGAACCAAGGGTTGCTGCTCTTTTTGCTCGAGCCAAGGTGCTGGACTGACAGTTGTGGAAACAGTCAATTTGGGCCTCGCAGTCTGCCAGTATGGTTTGGAAGATGCAGCAGCGATCCGACGGGGTTTGCTGCTGCACCTGCCACAGTGAGTGGATTAATTTCCGGCCTTGAAGTCAGTCCAGGTACGCGTCTGCAAACGCTCGACCTTGGGAGGAAGAACCGCAGTTGTGTACATCTTGGCAACCTGATCTGATGTTGGAAAGGCAGCCGGGCTGGAGGTGACAGCCTCATCAATCATTGGCTTGGCCGTCAGGTTGGCGGTCGCGTACCAGGTAAAGTTACTATCATTGGCCCCAACCTCGGGTCGCATCATGTAGTTCAAGAAAAGATGAGCGTCTTCTTTGTTGGCGGCGTCTTCAGGGATCAGCCAACCATCTATCCACAGTTGCGCTGTGCGATCACCTTCGGGCAAGAAGAAGTCTAACACGACACCAGTATCGGCCTCAGCTGCGCCGGACATCGCAAGAAGACCATCCGGCCCCCAAGTGGTTGAGACACAGAACTCTTTCTGAGGCATCCTTTGATATGCGTAGTTATCGAAGGTTTTGATGTACGGCCGAATTTCAGCCAGCATTGCTCCGACCTTCTCGTAGTCTTCCGCATTCGTGGAATTCGGATCCAACCCCATATGCGCCAAAGCCATCGGTATAATGTCGCCCGGAGAATCCAAGAATGAAACACCACACTTGGACAATTCTTTCATGTGCATAGGATCAAACACCATATCCATCGACCCGATGGGAGCGTCGGGATAAGTCTCTTTCACCAGTTCTTCGTTATATGTGACCCCGTGAGTTCCCCACATATACGGAATGAAGTGCTGGTTGCCTGGATCCCACTCGCTAGCCAGCTGTTCCATAATGGCCGGATCAATGTGCTTTATGTTATCCAGCTTCGACATATCGAGCGGGGCAACAATACCTGCCTTAATCAGCCGAGCCGTATCACTGCCGGCATGACTAACCACGTCATATCCGCTGTTCCCTGCCAGCAGCTTGGCATCAATTGCTTCGGCAGAGTCATACGGATCATAAATTACCTTGATACCGTATTCTTTTTCGAAGTTCTCGATAGTGTCTTCAGCGATGTACTCTCCCCAATTCGTAACCTTCAACACACGCTCTTGCGCGTATACCGATCCCGAAATTGTAGTGGCCGTTACTGCTAAAACTGTAATCCCAGCAACTTTCCTGATTGAGTTCATAATTTCGCTTCCTCTCCCTGAGTGGTGGCAGCAGCAGTTTCGCTTGCTTTGTCTGATTAGTCTTTATTTCGAATGATCGCGCCCCGTGTTGCGGGCGCGATCATTTTGCACCCCATCCCTCCCCAATCATCTTGCTTTATCTGACTGGCCATTCAGAACGGTAGTCTGATGAAATCTCTACTGTCAAGCTCAGCCGATCTAATTTTGATCAAATTCTCATAAACCATTTAATTTGCGCAAAACTTATACATAAGTAGTGAAAATTGCTGGTCCAAAAAGAACCACAGGAACTGTCACACATCCTTTTCTGAATGACCATTCAGTCAGAAACTGTTGACGTGCAATAAAAATTGGGCGACACCTACAATCACTCGAAGGACGGCTGATCCAGTGGAACAACCAAGATTGTATCCTTGGATTCGCCTACCCATCTGAAACACTGACTGACCAAGTCAAAACTATGCGGATTGTTCTGATGCGTGACGAAGCCAGAAACACCGAAGTTCCCGCAAATTGGGACCGGCGCGGGCTGCCCGGGTGGAGCTATCACAGCGCTGCTCTCCTTGAACTCGAGAAAAGCGAACTTTTCAAAACTCACTGGCAAATAGCCTGTCACATTTCGGATATTCCGGAACCCGGTAGTTTCCTGTGTTTTGACATGTGCGGCGAACGCGCTCTGATCTTGAAAGCTAACAATTCAGACATCCGAGCGTTTTTAAACGTTTGTCGTCATCGCGGCTCTCGGCTCGTCTCCAAAGAGCAAGGAAAATGCACAAACGCTCTGGTCTGCCCATTTCACGGCTGGGTTTACAATCTTGATGGAACGTTGCGTGGCGCCGCTCGCCCGGAGTCCTTCCCCGATCTAGACAAGCACGAGTTTGGCCTGAAAGAAATCGAAATGGAAATCTGGCAAGGATTCGTCTTTGTCCGTTTCAAACCCGGTCCCCAGCCATCGGTAGCGGAACTACTGGCCCCGATTGAACAGGAAATCTCTGCCTACAAAATGGCTGAACATGTTCCGACGGACGGACTCTGGACTGAGGAGACCCCGGTAAACTGGAAATCGATCCGAGATGTCGACAACGAAGGGTATCACGTCCCGCTCGCGCACCCGGCCCTTCAGGATTTATATGGCTCGACCTATTCAGACGAACCTTATGTCGATGGCGTCTCACGTTCTGATGGAAAATTCACTCCGACGAAGGGCCGTAGGTGGGCAGTTCGCAACTACAAGAAATTCACCAAGCCACAGCCTCATTTGCCTGAGCACTTGCACAAAACTTGGCTCTACTACGGTATTTTCCCAAATGCAGTAATAGCCGTCACACCTGAGACAACCCTGTTTTATCAAGAATTTCCCGTCACGACAGAAAAGTCCATTCTTCGAAGCGCAACATACCGAAACCCGAACGAAGACCGCCAACAAAGAGCGGCACGGTACCTTGCCGCCAGGATTGATCGAGAAACAGTGGAAGAAGATATTCAGTTGACGATATGGTCCAACGAAGCCATGGCCTCAGAGGCTTTCGAAGGCTTCTATCTCTCTGATCTGGAGTATGGCGTGCGATCTCATCACGACCATTTGAGGAAAATACTGCCCATATATAACTCTGAAGTAACGCCCGGAGAGGATGAAGTTGCCTCGTTGAATGATGCGATGTCTGCTGAGCAGTAATCGTGACTAAAGGAATCTTCAAAACGTCGGAAGCAGAAACTCAAAGGCAGTTCCTGACAACGACTATCGGAACGCCCGGCTCTGGCGCCACAAGATATGCTGCAGCCATGTATTTTTTTAAGAACGGCAAACTTTCTTCTGAAATGCTGGAAATATACCGAAGATGCAGCAAGCTTGACGCAGAAGACCCGCTCGATCTGGCCAGATACGAGGGTGTTTCGATTCCAGAATTGGTTTGCGTTTTGAATTCAAGCACCGACGCATGACTGCTTTCGCGCAAATGACAAAATTCTTTGAAAATTCAGATCCTTGTAGGGTCTCACGAAGCCGAAAAAGCGGAAGCTCACTCCGGAAATTGTCTCTCAGGCCACTTTATTTGTTGGAGCGATATCATTGAAAGCTCATGACTTTGACGTCGTTGTCGTTGGTGCCGGAGCAGCGGGAATCGCAGCTACTCGCGCTCTCAAATCGGCAGGTCTCTCGGTTGTCTGCGTCGAGGCATCCAACCGCGTCGGAGGGCGTACACACACGGATACGGAAATCTTTGGTGTCCCGTTCGACATGGGTGCGCATTGGATGCACACCGAACATGTAAACGCTCTTAAAGCACCGGGTCTCGCACTTGGTCTCGATCTCTATGCGGCCCCGGACAACGCGACGACATATGGCTTGGATGATGATGCCGTTCTTTGGGACGAAGTCGATGAAATTCATAACGCGATAAATGAGGCGGCGCGCATCGATGCAGAAATTGAGTCAAGCACCGGAATTCCAACAGATCGGTCCCTGGCCGATATTTGGGAAAACAAGGGAACTTGGTCCTTTACGGCAGCGATGACATTTGCGTTGTCGATTGCCAGAGACTTGCCGGACACATCGCTGCGTGACATCAGTGCCTGGGAAGGCGGTGACGACTGGTTTTGCCGTGAAGGCTTTGGACATCTCATTGCATGCACTGCGCGGGGTCTGCCAATCAAACTGGGCACCCCAGTCACAGAAATAAAATCTCTCGCGGATGGCGTGCAAATAACTACGTCTACGGGCAACATCAAAGCTCGCACCGTAGTCGTAACAGCTTCCGTCGGGGTCCTAGCCGAAGACATCATTCGCTTTGATCCCCCGCTCGGATCCGACCGGCGGGCAGCGCTCGAGCTTATCACAATGGGCGACTACAATCACGCAGGCCTCCTTTTCCGACCCAACGCGTTGCCAGTGCAACCCGATACTTGGCTGACATATCACTTAGAACCCGACGCGTCGGGCGTGGCCCGTGGTGGCGGTTTTCTTTGCAACATCTCAAACACCGGTCTAACCAGCTTTGAAAGCTCTGGAAGCTTTTCCAGAGACTTACAGGACTCTGGGCCTGAAAGTGCCATAGAGCACGCGCTCGATACTCTGGTTGGTTTCTTTGGTACGGCCATCAGAAAGGACTTCATCAAGGGGCACGCGACCGCCTGGCGGGATGAACCTTATGTGCGTGGTTCTTACGCTGGAGCCAAGCCAGGAGGTCACAACAAACGCGCTGTCTTACGCCAGTCTCATGCTGAGTGGGTGCACTTCGCCGGCGAAGCGACGCATCCCAACCAACAATGCTCGGTCAGTGGAGCCCACCTAGAGGGATTAAGGGTCGCGGAAGATGTTTTGGCGCAGTTACGCTGAACACCTGGCAATCGATTTGTTCCAGCAAGTGGAATAAAATTAGAATATCGAACAAACCTTTCGAGAAAAGTCGCAAAGCTAAACTTGGCTTTTGCATATTCGGCGGCCAATTCAGATCAAGCTATCAGTCAGCCGCCCGAACTCACACTCAAGCGTCAAGTCAGCGTTACCTATCGGAAAGTGCAAAGCCTGACTTTGAATGTCGGGTTTGGGCTGAAGTGGCCCAATGCACCTGCAGCATGCAAGTTTCACTGAAATTGCGGCTGTTGGCTTGAAACCACCAATTTGATACTCGCTGCAATGAATGGCCACTGCGAGCTCTTCCTATTAATTCGTTGGTGTTCGGTGATTGCTGGGTTCACCCTCACCTACCGGTGCTCTTTTGGCACCCAGTCTTCGGCCTGGTTGTTCCAGAACCTGTTAGGATTGTCCTCGTCCATTCCCCGAATATGGAGCGTCCGTATGCACGGCTCTACGAGGATCACCGGCTCTTCGTAGGGGTGTGATGAATAGATGTTTCTTAGAACCTGCACGGTTTTGGCTTCGTCACTGCTCAGAAAGAAAGACAGCTCCACACAGGGCACTTCGACAACCTTTTTGGTTGCCGTGTTGCGCCCACTCCCCAGTGATCTGAATTGTTGAATTCCCGGCGCGGTCCGATAGGTGACGCAATCGTAGTCGCCATACTCCAGAGCGTCGTCGACCAGAACCGCGTCAATGATCTTTTGCACGTGTGTATCGGGCACCTGGACGACGATCCGCAGACCGTTTTCAGGAACGAACCTGTCATTTTTGAGTTTGGGCAATGTCATGTTTATCTCCAGCAGTTTCTGCCGAAATAGCTCGTTTTGGCGATGTTCTGAAAAATGACGGTTCGTTATCGGCCGAACCGTCAGGTGTCACCCGAGCCGTCCAGAGTCTGTCTGCTCAGGCCGAACCAGCGTTCGAGCGCATCGAAACCGTCGTCGGAAATGGTAAGGGCGCGGCTACCGGTCCTGCGCTTCAACCAGTTCGCCGTCAGTGACTTCTGCATGATCGCTGTGGCCAGCGGGCCGGAAATGTGGTGCCGACGCTCTGTCCAATCAAGGCAGAGTTTTGCCGGAGGTTTCCCCGATGAAACAGGTGGAGGCTCGATCCCGATATCATCGAGGAAATCTTGATAACGAGGGCCGGATGTCAAAGCGTCATCTCTGAGATTCAGCACGTCAAGGGCAACTAGGCGCTTCGTCATCAGGACACCGAGCTTGCCAGCTATATGATTGTAGCAACTGCGTGCGCGTTGTGTGTCTGTCGCGATCCGGCCGGGCCGAGACAAGTGGTCAGTCGGTGACAGAGTTGCCAATCCTTCCAGAACCTGAGCAACGTCAGCACTTGCCACCTGGTGATAAATATGCCGACCGCTTCGCAAAGAAGAGGTCAGACCGGCAATTTCGAGTTGCTTCAGATGGGCACTCGCCGTCTGCGGGCTAACCTCGGCCGCACAAGCCAGCTCTTTGTTGGTGAATGCGCGCCCGTCCATCAGTTCGCACAAGATGCGGGATCGGCTGGGATCGGCGAGCGCGGCCCCGATTATGTCCAGTCTCGGTTCGATTGCCATGCAAGACAGATTAAGGACAGAAAACGAATGCAGCCAGTAATAACCGTTCGATGGCGAACGAAATGAGCTATAAAACGGACACTGATCAAACGTCTGTTTTGTCCCGCTCACCTGTCTTAACTCGCTGGCGCTTCCAATGTCCAATTTGCGCCGCAACCCGACGAACGCACCCGCAAAATCCGTCTCACACAGGAATGGTAGCGTTGGGCTCAAACCCCACCATTGTGCTGTCGGCACATGCGTGTTCCAGAAACCACTGGCCAGATCTTCAGCTCCATGATTACTTGGCATCGAACAGCCAGGAGGCGCTCCATGACCAGGCGATACAGCTTTCCCGAGGGGCATTGGAATTGGCCGGTAACGCTGACGCACCACCATGCAGTGCGTGCGGGCGACATGGTCTTTACTGGCGGGCAGGTGGATTTGGATTCCCAGGGAGCCGTTCGCAATATCGGCGATCTGGATGCCCAAGTGCGTAATTCGATGACCTATATGCAGGATCTTCTGACCGACCTTGGCGTGGGTTTCACCGATCTGGTGCGGCTGGTTGTATATTACGTCGGTGACGCGGGTGATGAGGCCCGGTTGCTGAACCTTCTGGCCGACATCATCGGAGATGAGGTTAAACCGGTGGTCAATCTGATCAACCTGCCTGAACTCTGCTACCCTGACATGCTGTGCGAAATCGAAGGTGTCGCCATGCAAGCTCCTGATGGCAGCGCTCTGCCCCGCGAGAATTTCCATCTCGACGCCCAGTCGCCCCTACCTAGGGCCTTCTCGCATGTGGTGAAATGCAGCGACATGATCTTTACCGGTGACATGACCGCCCGCTCTGCCGACGGATCGGTCACCTATCCCGGCGATATCGTGGTGCAGACCCGATTGATGATGGAGCGTCTCTCCTGCGCACTTCAGGTGGCAGGTGCGGGGATGCAGGATGTGGTCAAGGTCAACACGTTCTACCTTGGCGACGGCACGGCGGAAGATTGGGAAGTTTCGGCCCGCATCCGTGCCGATTATTTCCCTGATCCCGGTCCGACGCCCACCGGCATTCCCGTACCTTCCTTTCCCCATGATGGGTTGACCACACGCATCGCCGCGACCGCCTGTGCTCCCGGAGCGCGCCGAATCCGCCATATCTGGCCTGACGGGCACTGGAATTGGACCGCCGCACTGCCCTACAAACACGGAGTCGGTTCCGGCCAACTCATCCATGTGGGCGGCCAGGTGGCACTGGATACGCAAGCTGAGGTGTTGGAGCCCGGCGACATGGTCGCCCAAACCCGTATCGCGATGGAGAATGTGGCTCGCGTTTTGGATGAGTTCGGGGCCACTCTAGATGATGTGGTCAAGGTCACCACCTTCTATCAAGGCAGTGCCTCAGCCGAAGCGCTACACGAAAACCTGCTGATCCGCTCCAATTCCTACACTGCACCCGGCCCAGCGACGACAGGCATCCCGGTGCCCAATCTGGTCTACGAAGACATGGTGATCGAGATAGAGGTAATTGCCATGCTCGAGAACAATATGGAAACGTGAATTTACATCAAAGGATACAACTCTAATCTGCGAGACGTTACACCCAGACCGCCCCGGGAAGCGCTCTGAAGCGACTTTGGCACCTCGTATGAAGATTCAGTGTTTGTGATCGGAGATTGTGGAGACTGCGAGTAGCCCGAACAGGGGGCGCCTGCTTAGCTCCATTCGTTGCATGTTGCACCGGCGAACGGCTGCCAGGTTGCTGACGACCGCTTTGGGCCCGTTCGGCCAGCTGAGGCAGGCCGCAAAGAACGACCGCTGTGAGCCCAAAGCGGCCGGTCCGAGACTGAAGATCTAATACTGCAGTATGCTTCCGGTTTGATGCGCGAACTTCCCAAGGAAATATGAATAGCGGTTGGGCATGAAACAATTCACCGAGCAGAATTGTCGCTGGCCTTTGGAAACTTGATTAGAGAGCTAAATCATAGAATATTCAAATATCAATATATCCTCTTGGGTAAGAGCGTTTAAATGGCATCCTTAGACTTCACATCTTCATTTTTTTACGAAGAGGCCGGAAACAGCTCGAACTACAAGCAGGGTTCTTTTGACTCAACAGACGGAGTTCTAACCGACAGCAACGCAAACAATGTATTCGAGTTCGGGGAGCCAATCCTTGAAAACGGAGTTACTATTGGCACATTCAATGGCACATTCACAAACGGCACTAGCACTTGGATAGTGGTAGAAACCGTTCCAAGTACTGGGCCCAATACGGGTCAATGGAAGGTTTTCACTCCTGAAGGCGTAGTGGACGTTCCGCCGGATTCAATCAAGGAAGGTGACCTTGACCGCGGCGATTACATCATACCGTGCTTCGTATCAGGAACGCTTATTCAAACCGACACGAACAAACGACCAATTGAGTTTCTAAAACCCGGTGATTTGGTTCAGACAATGGATCACGGTTTTCAACCAATTCGATGGATAGGTTCGCGAAAACTCAATGCCGTTGATCTAAGGTTGAACCCGAAACTACGGCCGATTTGCATTCGAGCAGGCGCATTGGGCAAGAACGTACCGTCAAGAGATCTGGTGGTGTCCCCACAGCATCGCATGTTAATTTGTGAATGGCGGGCAGAACTCTTTTTCGGTCAGCAATGTGTCCTTGCAGCAGCAAAGCACCTTGTGAATTGCGATACGATCTATCAGTACCCTGCGACCGAAGTAGAATATTTTCACATATTGTTTGAAGAACACGAGATCATCTTAGCCGAAGATGCGCTTTCGGAGAGTTTCCACCCTGGTGATCAGCCCCACTTGTGTGGTCCAATTTGATTGTTAGTGTATGACTGGCCTTTGGTCCATTTGAACGATGGTTTCCGGGGCCGGCGGTTT